>JAPLSN010000034.1 GCA_026398615.1 Spirochaetota bacterium
ACCTGACACCGGACGAAGTCTACGCGAGTAAGTTTCAGAGAAAAGAGAATCAACTATGCTCTGCCGCATAGAAACAAGAGAAAGGAGAATCCACCTTATTTTCTTTACGAATTTGTCTTGACAGATGGGCTCACTATAATATCAACATAATAGGGGCTATTGATGAAATCCGTTTTAATATATTCCAACTCAGATATTGTACGAGATCCACGTGTTAATCGCCAAGTGGAAACACTAAAGCAATTCTATCACGTAATTCTCGCAAGCTGCGGTAAATCGATTTGGAGTGATATCGAATTTGTGGATCTCGCTTCGCTCAATATATGCAACAAATCAATCAGAGAAATTGAAATTGATTTTCGGCTCGGACATCGGGGTGAAGCACTGGTTTGGTTTGCATACCGGATTCTATGCAGACTACCATTTCTGTTTTCCGTACGCGAATGGCTTGAGGTCAGACTTAGATACCGCAATACCATTAAACTCCTTTCGGGTCTATCCTACGATCTAATAATTGCAAACGACATCGACAGCTTGTCTATCGTCATGCGATGTCGACATATGTCAAAGATCCTGTTCGATGCACATGAATATTCCCCCGAACAATATTCTGGCATCGTCCATAATCATAGTAGAGATTATTCGTTCTATATCCTCCGAAAGTACCTTCGAAAATGCGACTCGATGATTACCGTATCGGAAGGAATCTCGTCAAAATACGCCTCAACATTCAACATCAATAAACCTGAAGTAATTTGCAATGCTCCCTATTATAGGGAACAAGCGCCATCGATGAGAGAAGATAAAAATATTCGGCTTGTACATCATGGAGTCGCGAATCCTCTTCGTTCTATAGAAGTGATGATTGAGATTATGTCGTATCTTGATCCAAAATATACTCTTGATTTCTATTTCATAAATTATCACTCTGATTATTGTGAGTATTTAAGAAAACTTGTCAATGGGAACTCCAGAATAAGGATATGCCAACCAGTACCAATGATAAAGCTGGCAGAAACACTCAACCAATATGATATAGGACTCGCTTTCTTCCCTCCTTTGACATTTAATCTCAGACATGTACTACCAAATAAATTTTTTGAGTTTATTCAAGGGCGAATTGCCGTCGCGATAGGTCCATCACCTGAAATGCTCTACTATGTCAATAAATTTGATTTGGGGGTTGTCGCAGATGATTTTTCCGCTGAATCCATGGCAGAAGCGATATCATCACTAACGCGAGATGATCTTCTCCGGTATAAAGAAAATGCTAATAAATGTGCTCATGACTTGTCATCTGAACCGCAGATGAAGAAATTACATGAAATAGTTCGGTCACTGATTGAAAAATAATTCACGGGAGTTCATATGCATACAATCGCCCTCATCGGCTGCGGCAGAATCGCCTTCAAGCATATCGAAGCCGTAATTCAGAATGTGGACAGGATCCGCCTGGTTACCTGCTGTGATCCGAGGACGGAGCGAACTGATGCAAGGGCCTCGGAATACCGCAAGGCAATCGCGGGTGCAGAAGTCGCGATGTATGCCGACTATATCGAGGCGCTCGCGAAAGAAAAGCCGGATATCTGCGCCTTAGCGACGGAATCAGGATACCACGCGAAGATCGCGATCGACTGCCTCGAAGCCGGAGCCCACGTCATCTGCGAAAAACCCATGGCTCTCTCGACGAAGGACGCGGCGGACATGAATGCGGCCGCGAAGAAAGCCGGGAAGAGGCTGGCCATCTGCTTCCAGAACCGCTTCAACACTCCTGTCCAGCGCCTCCGCAAAGCCTACGAGGCCGGCAGGTTTGGCCGCATGCTGCACGGCATGGTACAGGTGCGCTGGAACCGGGGAGAGTCCTACTACACCGAGGCTCCCTGGCGTGGTACCTGGGCACTCGATGGTGGTACTCTCATGAACCAGTGTACCCACGGAATCGACCTGCTCCAGTGGATGATGGGTGAGGATGCCGTCCGCGTGCAGGCGACGACGCACCGCTACCTCAGGCCGATCGAGGCGGAGGATTTCGGTGCCGCGATAGTCGAATTCGCAAGTGGCGCTGTCGGCATGATCGAAGGCTCGGCTGACATCTACCCGACGAACCTGAACGAGACGCTTTCACTTTTCGGCGAGGAGGGTTCCGCCGTGATCGGTGGTCTTGCCGTCAACAAGATCGAAACCTGGCGTTTCGCTGATGCGGAAGTTCAAGGCGATACCGAGGCTGTCGTACTCGACCCGAACGAAAAAGATCCTCCCTCCGTCTATGGTTTCGGGCATACCGCGCTCTATGCCGATTTCCTCGATGCGATCGAGCAGGGGCGGGAACCTCTTGTCTCCGGCGAACGCGGGAAGAAGGCTCTGGATATTATCCTCGCCATCTACAAGTCGCAAAAAACTGGCAAGGCAGTGGATCTACCGACTGATTTTTCAACAATGGAAATGACAGGGGAATTCGAAAATCAATAGGATAGATCCAAAATTAAAGAAGACAGGATAACAGGATTTGCAGGATCAACAGGATGGGGAAGAAGGGAAGTAAAGATATAAATTTATTCTTGAGTTCTTATCATGTAAATCCTATTCATCCTGTTATCCTGTCTCATTTTTCATTTGTAGGGAAACTGGATGGTTGATGATAAACTGACTGAATGCATCATCGGTTGCGCATTCAAGGTATACAATACGCTCGGTTCCGGATTCCTGGAAAGTGTCTACAAGAAGGCTCTTATTCTGGAGCTTCGGTGTCAGGGGCTTCAGGCTGATGAGGAATTACCCATAGATATGCTGAGCCCAAGAAATCGGACAGCTTGGGAGGGCTGAATAAGGTGGACGATCCCTTCTTGTAGAAAGCAAAGAAGGAGGAGTAGAGTTTCACCATGAGAAAGCGCTACGACAAGGATTTCAAGGCGAAGGTCGCCTTGAGAAGACGCTCCAGGAAATATCCAAGCTGTACGAGGTTCATCCGAATCTCGTCGCGCAGTGGAAGAAGCAGCTGATAGAGCAGGCTGCGCAGCTCTTTGAAAAGGCAGGGAAGGAAAACACGGCGAACGAAGAAGCCGAGCGCAAGACGGACGCGCTTTTCAGACAGATCGGCCAACTCCAGGTCGAGAACGAGTTCTTAAAAAAAAAGTACCGGCAACTGTACGGGAGCGAGCCGAAACTGTAGAACCTGAGCATCCTGAACTCTCGATCGCAAAGCAATGCGAGATTCTGAGTATCAGCAGATCCGCCTATTACTATAAACCGGAGCAGACTGAAGACGACCGGGAGCTCGCAATCTTGAAAGCCATTCTGGAAACTCTTGCGAGACGCCCATTCTACGGCTATCGCAAAGTAGCCCGGGAGCTCGCGGACCTTGGCGTTACTCGCAAACAGGTTCGACGAATCATGAAGCGGGCTGGTTTGCGGGCCATCTATCCGGGAAAGCGAACGAGCATGGCGGCGAAGCACCACAAGAAGTATCCGTACCTCTTGCGCGGCAAGGGAATATGGCTACCAAATCAAGCCTGGGCTACGGACATCACGTATATCAAGCTCTCTGGATGCGATGTGTACCTCGCGGCGATCATAGACCTGTTCTCACGGAAGATACTCGCGTGGCGTATTTCAAATACGCTCGATGCGGAGTTCTGCGTAGCGGCGCTCGAGGAGGCGATCGCAATCTACGGCATTCCGGCGATCTTCAATACAGATCAAGGCTGCCAGTTTACGTCCGATGCCTTCATCTCAGTTCTCGAAGGGCATGGCATTCGGATCAGTATGGACGGCGTTAATCGGGCCTTGGACAATATCTACATCGAGCGCTTCTGGAGGACCTTGAAGTACGAAGACATTTACCTCAGCGACTATGGGACGCTGATCGAGCTGAAGGCCGGGATCAAGCGGTACATGGATTTCTACAACGGAGAGCGGTTTCACCAATCGCACGATTACCTGACACCGGACGAAGTCTACGCGAGTAAGTTTCAGAGAAAAGAGAATCAACTATGCTCTGCCGCATAGAAACAAGAGAAAGGAGAATCCACCTTATTTTCTTTACGAATTTGTCTTGACAGATGGGCTCACTATAAGAAGTACGCTATGAAAACACTGTTGTTGGATCGTTTTATGCGGATATTCTGGTCGAGAACGGCGTCATTCTCGAACTCAAGGCGGTCGACGCCTTGGTGAAAGCTCATGAAATCCAGCTCGTCAATTACCTGAAAGCGACAGGGAAAACCATAGGCCTGCTAATCAATTTCGGAACATCTTCCATTGCAATCAAACGAAAGTACATTGGAGCGGTACTGCCCGCCGATCCTGACAAGATCTTTAAATAACAGGGGTAATCCTATGCAGGTTCCTTTTTACACTTCCACCAGGGAATATAAAGCGCATAAAGCTGAATTCGACGCTGCAGTCTCGGGTGTGATGGCTCGAGGTGACTTCATCCTCGGCGGCGAAGTAGCGGAATTCGAAAAGGAAGCCGCCGCCTATCTTGGCGCCACGTACGCCATCGGCGTGGCTTCAGGGACAGATGCACTGGTGATCGGGGCCGACATCCTGGGTTTCCGGGACGGCGCGGAGATCCTTACGCCTACCTTCACCTTCTTTGCCTCGACGAGTTGCGTGGCCAGGCTCGGCGGGAAGCCCGTGCTCGTCGACATGGACGCGGAGACGCTCGAGATGGACCTTGCCGATGCCGCTCGTCGCGTGACGAGGAATACGAAGGGCATAATCCCCGTGCATCTTTTCGTCCAGCCGACATCCATGCAGGGAGTCATGGACCTCGCGAGATCGCATGGCCTTGCGGTTCTCGAAGACGCCGCGGAAGCATGGAGCATGGAGAGCCTCGTGGATGGGGCGTGGCGTAAAGCAGGCACGATCGGCGATATCGGGATATATTCCTTCTTCCCGACCAAGACCCTCGGCGCGTACGGTGATGCGGGTCTCATGGTTACGGACGACGAAGAGCTTTACAGGAAGATAAAGAGTTACCGAATCCATGGCAGTTCGGTAAAATATCATCATGACTATATCGGCTACAACTCCCGACTCGACACTATCCAGGCGGCGATTCTCCGCGTAAAACTCCAACGGACGACGGAAGCGATAGCCGCCCGCGCAAGCATCGCGGCGCACTACACCGAACGCCTTTCCGGGATTCCAGGGATCAGGTTTCCGAAGCTCACCACGGACAGTCGCGGTGTGTCCTACGTTTACAATATCCTCGTTCCGAAGCGCGACGAACTGGCTGCCTTCCTCAAGGAGAAAGGGATCGGCACCTCCATCTATTATCCGATTCCCCTTCACCTGCAGAAATGTTTCGCGTACCTCGGCTACCGGGAGGGGGATTTCCCCGTTGCGGAGAGGATATGCAGGGAGATACTCGCGCTTCCGATCTACCCGGAACTGCGGGACGACGAAGTCGAGTGTGTCTGTGAGGCGATAGCGGCATTCTACAAATAGATATATTTAAAGCGTACGCATAGAAGGAGGTGGCACATGAAGATTTCGATTGTCATAGAACGCGATTCATTCGGATTTTTCGCGTTCGCGCCTGAACTTCCGGGTTGTCAGACCCAAGGCACTACATTCGAAGAGGCCGATGCCAATATCCGGGAAGCAATCGACTTATTCCTTGAGACGCTCGATCCCGACGAACTCGCCCAGCTGGATAATTCCGCTGTATATACCACGACGTACGAGGTTGCCGGTGTCTAAGCTTCCCGGACTTGACGCTGCCGAGGCGGAGCGTCTCTTACTGGCTGCCGGATTTGTGCTTGTCCGATGCAAGGGAAGTCATCGAATATACAAACGCGATAACGTACGCATGGTATTGCCATTTCACTGGGGAGAAACATTACATCCCAAAATAGTACGTGAGTTATTTACTCTTTTAGAAGGTTGATTGATATAAACGAGAAATCGATTTCAACATCTGTGCGATGAGTTTGCGGTTTTCCTCAAGAAAAAAAAGAGAAAATGGTTTCCGGGTCTTTTGGAGGAATATATGATAATTAAGGAAGAAATGGATCATGATTCAACCTTATCGCGGTTGGTCAAGTTGATCTCGGAGGCGACCGATGCCGACCGTGTAATTCTTTTTGGATCCCAGGCTCATGGGGATGCAAAATCAGGAAGCGATTATGATTTCCTTATAATCAAAGAAGACATGAAAAACGAACGATCGATCTCCAACCTGACATATCGAGCCCTGCTGGATGAGGGCGAATCCGCGGAAGTGGATATTTTGGTTGCCGACACGAAGCGTCTCAAGGAATCGAGCTGGGGCATACTCCCTGAAATCCGGAATTACGGGATTGAAGTGTATGTCAGAGGATGAAGCATGGTTGAAGAGAGCGGGTGATTCTGAAAAAGCATGCTCGTTGAGAGGAATTTATGGAATCCAATGAGATACTGACCATCCCGTGCTCGGACGGCGACTACAGGAAGCACGAATCTGCCTACGTGGACGAAGGTGCACTCGTAGGGATAGGCACGAAAATCTGGCATTTTTCCCATATCATGGGCGGCGCCAGGATCGGGAAGAATTGCTCCATCGGCCAGAACGTGAATGTGGGAAGCAAGGCCGTTCTTGGAGACAGCGTCAAGGTCCAGAACAACGTCTCGATCTACGACGACGTCGTCATTGAAGACGATGTTTTTTGTGGTCCCTCCTGCGTCTTCACGAACGTGATCCATCCGCGGGCTTTCGTGGAGCGAAAGAACGAATACTTGCGAACCCTCGTGAAAAAGGGAGCCGCCATAGGCGCGAACGCGACCATAGTCTGCGGAACGACCCTCGGCGAATATTGTTTCGTGGGTGCGGGGAGCGTGGTGACAAGGGACGTTCCCGCTTACGCCATGGTATACGGGAATCCCGCAAGGATGAAAGGCTGGATGTGCCGCTGCGGCGTCAAACTTGGCGATGATCTTGCCTGCCCCGAATGCGGGAAGCGGTATGGAAAGTCGAACGAAACCTTGAAACAACTGTAGACTACCATTGTATCTTAACCAGTATGTCGATATAATATCGATATACTGGTTAAAATATGAGATTCGAACTACCGGAGCTTGATTACTCTATCCTCATGCAGGCCCTTTCGGGATATTCGTATCCCCGTGATCGGGTTACCCGTCTACTCCGCTCGGGCGGATTGATCCGCGTAAAAAAAGGGCTCTATGTAACCAACGATCCCAGGGATTGGTATTCGAAGGAAGTGCTAGCCAACCTGGTCTACGGGCCATCCTATGTATCCCTGGAATATGCCCTGCGATTCCACGGTCTGATTCCCGAGGCGGTGGAAACCGTTACGTCGGTTACCACACAGCGCCACAAGCGATTCGATACACCCTTGGGAAGGTTCGAGTACGAACACCTCCCGGAACGAATGTATTCATGCGGGATCGTATACTTGCCCGCGGACACCCGGCGCGGGTTCTTCATCGGTTCGCCTGAAAAAGCGTTGATCGATACTTTGGCCTTGCGGACTCCGGGCTTGAAACCGGCTGATATCGAAAAGCATCTCTTCGAGAATCTCAGGATAGACGAAGCGGATTTTTCCCGCCTTGATTTCTCGCATTTGGATCCCGTTTTAATAGATTGCGGGAAGCTTTCCGTCCGCTCGTTTTTTACCTTCCTGAAGCGGAGGTCATCGCTTTGACTGATGCGTTGTCTACCCTCGTGGCCCGGAGGAATCCCCGGAGCTTCGAAGAATACGACCGTGCCCTCCGGGAAGTCGCGCAGGAATTCATGCTGCTAGGGCTGTGGCGCGGTAAATTTTTCGAGAAGGCCGCGTTCTATGGAGGCACGGCGTTACGACTACTGTATGGGCTGGACCGGTTTTCGGAGGATCTCGATTTTTCGCTTTTGCGACCGGATGAGGGATTCCGTTTCGATCCGTATTTCGACGCAATAGGCCGGGAACTCGCCGCCCTTGGTCTGGATGTGGAGCTGGAGCACAGGGACAAGGATACTTCCGTCGAGTCGGCTTTCCTCAAGATGAACACAAGGAATGCGCTGATAGTAATAGGCGTTCCCGGTTCGGTGTCCGCCTCAGCGGCACCCAACCGGCTGATACGTGTAAAATTCGAAGCGGATGTCGATCCGCCAGCAGGATTCGGAACGGAGATTCGCCTCCTCACCGAACCGTCCCCCATCGGAGTGCGTGCGTATACGGGGCCGAGCATGTTTGCAAGCAAGTTCCACGCCCTCTTGGCTCGTTCGTGGAAGAATAGGGTCAAGGGTCGGGACTGGTACGATCTGGTGTTTTTTGTAGGAAGGGGCATACCGATGGATCTTCACTACCTGCAGAGTCGGCTGGAAACGGCGGGTTCATGGACAAGTGGAGCGATGACGGCCAAGGATGCGTGCGCGATGCTCCATGGGAAAATCGAAGGGCTCGACATCGATGCCGCGCGGGAGGATGTCTCGCGTTTCGTCCCCGTTCCGTCCGATCTGGAGCTATGGTCCAAGGATTTTTTCCACCAGATAACGGATAGGGTAACGGTAAGCGATGCTGGATGAAGACAAGGGAGTATGTATGGGTAATTTTGATTCAATCATGAAAAAAATCAAGAATGACAGCGTCAAGGTCGGCATCATCGGTCTCGGCTACGTGGGACTCCCCCTGGCCGTCAGCTTCGCTAAAAAAGGAATTGAAGTTCTCGGTTTCGAGAAAAGCACCAAGAAGGCCGATGCCGTCAACGCGGGCAAGAATTATATCGGCGACATCAGGGACGAGGATTTTGTCGCGGTCGTGGGATCCGGGAAACTTTCGGCGACGACTGACTTCACCAGGCTTCGCGAGTGTGACGCCGCCATCATCTGCGTACCGACGCCATTGGACAAGTTCAAGAAACCCGACATGAGCTACATCGCCGCGTCCTGCGAAGAGATCGGCAAGTGCATGAAAAGCGGCACGTTCATCTCCCTTGAGAGCACGACCTACCCTACGACGACCGAGGACTTCATGAAGCCCATCATCGAGCGGGAGTCCGGGATGAGGGAGGGGGTAGACTTCTGGCTCTGTTTCAGCCCAGAGCGGGTCGACCCGGGCAACAAGCAGTACAAGACCGAAAACACTCCCAAGGTGATCGGCGGCCTTGGGGATGAAGCGCAGAAGATCGCCCTGGCCCTGTACGGAAAGGCGATCCGGGAACTGTATCCCGTAAGCTCTCCCCGGGCGGCGGAGATGGTGAAGATACTCGAGAATACCTATCGCCTCGTGAACATTTCCCTTATCAACGAGCTGGCATTGCTCGCCGGCAAGATGGATATCAATATCTGGGAAGTCATCGAGGCGGCCAAGTCCAAGCCGTTCGGCTTCCAGGCTTTCTACCCGGGTCCGGGAATTGGAGGACATTGCATACCGCTCGATCCCTTCTACCTCGAGTATATCGCCAAGGGCTTCAACTTCGACCTGACCATGATCAATGCCGCCGGCAATATCAATAACCTGATGCCGTACCGTATCATGAACAAGATCATGTACGCCCTCAACCGTCAGGGAAAAGCGATGAATGGGTCGATGATACTCTTCCTCGGGGTCGCCTACAAACCGGACATCGATGACGCGCGTGAAAGCCCGGCCCTCCTCGTGATGGAACAGGTGGCGCGCAAGGGCGCGACCGTGCTCTACCACGACCCATATATACCGGAAGCGACGGACGAACACGGTCACCGGTATGTCAGTGTCGAACTCACCGACAAGGCGATCGCGGATGCCGATTGCGTCGTGATCACGACCAACCATGAATGCTTCGACGTGGATCGCATCGTCGCGAAGGCCAGGCTCGTCGTGGATACGCGGAACGCGGTCAAGCGCGTCCATATCGAAGGCGACAAGGTGTTCAAGCTGTAGCCGTGATGCACATCGTCACCGTCGTCGGGGCGAGACCCCAGTTCGTCAAGGCCGCGGTCTTAAGCCGGTTGATCCGGTCCGCGGCCTATCGCGAACGCATCTCGGAATTTCTCGTCCATACGGGGCAGCACTGGGACGACAACATGTCCAACCTGTTTTTCAGGGAGATGGGAATTCCAGAGCCCGAGGTCAACCTGGGCGTCGGCGGCGGGAGCCATGGCCGGATGACCGGCGACATGCTCGCGGGGATCGAGGCGATCCTCATCGAGCGGAAGCCGGATGTGGTGCTCGTGTACGGCGATACGAATTCCACACTGGCCGGCGCCCTCGCCGCGGCAAAGCTCCATATCCCGGTAGCCCACGTGGAAGCGGGCTTGCGAAGCCGGGACAAGGGCATGCCGGAAGAGCAGAACCGCATCGTCGCCGACCACCTGTCGACCTGGCTTCTCTGTCCGACCGAAACCGCGATCGAGAACCTGTCCCGTGAAGGGCTGGTGGACGGCCAGGCGACAGCTGCCCCGACGAGCGACCATCCGGGGATCAAGCTGGTGGGCGACGTCATGTACGATGCATCGCTCCACTACCGGGCTATCGCCTCGGTGCGACCTGCGGCTGAGCGCGCCCTGAAACGCCTGGGGATCGACAAACCGTTTTGTCTCCTGACCCTCCACCGTGCGGAGAACACCGATGACCGGGAACGCCTGTCCGGGATCATGGAAGGATTGAGGCGGTCGGCCGGGATTCCGATGATCTTCCCCGTCCACCCGAGAACGAGGAAGCTCCTCGATCTCCACGGGATCACCCTGCCGCCGCATGTCCGGCCGATAGAACCGGTCGGCTACTTCGACATGCTCGAACTGGAGGAAGCATGCGATACGGTCATAACCGATTCCGGGGGAGTCCAGAAGGAAGCATATTTCTTCCACAAGCCCTGCGTAACGCTTCGCGAACGGACCGAGTGGGTGGAGACGGTGGAAAGCGGCTGGAACAGGCTTGCGGGGGCTGATCCTGGCGCCATCGCTGCGGCACTGACGACGGTTTCGGCGATGGACGGGTGGCGGCCGCTTTACGGCATGGGCGATGCCGGGGAACGCATTCTCGCCGTGCTGGAAACAGGTTCGGACGCGAAAAGCGGGAACGGTGCGTGAAACCTTTCAGGATCGCCCACCTCAATTTCATCGACGAGCCGGGAGTGACCCGCAAGTTGCGCGAGCAGGCTTCCGCCGCCCGCGAACTGGGCCTCCCCATGGATTTCTACCTGATCAGCAGTGATTTCAAGGATCATGACGAGGGGAATCTCAAGTTCCGGAAGCGCGCGCAGTCCACCATGCCCGGACGGCTTCGATTCCTCCATTCAATGCTTTTCGGGCATGAAGACCTGATTGGCTCGTATCTCGATCCAGCCGCCTACGACGCGTTCGTCATCCGCTTCGGAAAGCTGTTCCTGGGCCAGGGTATCACGTATCGTCGTTGGGGTTCCCGCATCGTCACCGAGCATCACACGGACGAGATCGCCGAACTCCTTCTCAAGCCGACGCTCGGGCGGAGATTTCTCGCGGCGGTGAGCCTGCAAAGGAGCCGAAAGGCGCTGGGAATGGTTGCGGGGATCAGCGCCGTCACCGGTGAAATCCTGGGGAACGAGATCGCCAAGTCGGGGGGCAGGCCGGGCATAGTCGTTCCCAACGGCGTTTCCGTTCCCGCTGAACCGCCTCCGCCGCGATCCCTCGGACCGGTGGAACCGATCCGGATCGTTTTCGCGGCAGCCGCGTTCCAGTCCTGGCAGGGGTTGGATCGCCTCCTCGCGGGACTCAGGCGGTATTCAGGCATCCGCCCGCTCGTGGTCAACCTTGCAGGCAAGCTCGACGAGGATCAGCATGCCGGCCTCCAGCGCTTTGCCGGTCACGCCCGCATCCGCTTCGAGGAGCATGGTATCCTCGATCCCACCGCCGCACGGCAACTCTACGTTCGATGCCACGTCGGTATTGCCGGCCTTGCGCTCCTGCGGAACGGCTTGGCCGAGGCTTGCCCTCTCAAGGTCCGCGACTACGCGGCATATGGACTTCCATTCGCCTATGCCTTCGTAGACCCCGACATTCCCGCCGATTGGCCATATGCCCTGCGCCTGCCCGCCGATGAATCTCCGGTCGATGTCGATGCCATCGTACGCTTTGCCGAGGGTGCATACGCGGCGGGTGATCCCGGTGCAACGATGCACGCTTTCGCCCTGGCGCATCTTGACTGGAAGCCGAAAGTACAAGCCTTGTACGATTTCGTCAGAAAGGCGACGTCCGGCGGGGAAGGCGAGGCATGACCATTCTCGGCATCTTCCTCAACGACGAGGTCCGCACCGGCGGTCACCGGCGTTACCTGGAACTCCTGGAAGGGCTCGCGGAACGCGGCAACCGGGTTGTCGTCGTTCTCAACAGGCAGTTCGCGTACGAATCGGAACACTTGACCGTCCGCAGGATCGAAGCCCGCTACGTACGGGGTGGCATCGTCCCGATCGCCCTGGTTTTCAGGAAAGCCGTTCGGCGCGATTTTGCCGAAATTGCCTCGCTCGCGGGCAAACCCGATTGCATCCTCATCCACGGAGAGACGCACTTCCTCGCAGCCCTGCTCTTGAAGCGTAAACTCGGTACCCCCCTGGTCTTCGGGCATCGGAGCAATGCTGTGCGCGAATCGATGATGAAACTGTCCGAGGATGGAACGTCAATGACTGCCAGGCTCGGATCAACCTGGGAACTCCGGAAATACCGACGATACGAGCGCATGATCGCGCGGAACGCCGACCTCGCGGTGTTCCAGAGCACGTACGACAGGAACGATTTCCTTTCGCGCGCGCCCATGGCGTCCGAGCGGGCGGCCGTGGTGCCGGGAAACATCGGTCCGCCCAGGTTCCGCGCGGAACATGCCGGTACGAACCGGAGCACGGCCCTCGGGCGCGTGATTTTCGTCGGTACTTTCGGCGTGCGAAAAGGCGTCCGCTACCTCGTCGATGCCATACTCCTCCTCGCCGAACGGGGTGTCAACGGCATCCGCTTCGAACTGGTCGGGCCGGGGCCCGACCGTGCCCGGTACAAAGCGCTTTTTGACGAGCGCGGGCTGTCGGGAATCGTATCGCTAGAAGGCCGGATAGCAGATCCATTTCAGAGGATCGCTGCCGCCGACCTCATGGTCGTGCCCTCGCTCTTCGATTCCTATCCCGACACGACGCTCGAGGCACTCCATGTCGGCACGCCGGTCATCGGCAGCGCCGTCGGGGGAATCCCCGATCAGCTCGTCCACGAAGACCTGCTCTTTCCGCCCATGGACGCGATGGCCATCGCCGACCGCATCGAGCGCTGCGTCCGCGAGCCGGGCTTCTACACTCACCTGAAGGCATTGTGCGCGGAACGGCGGAAGGCTTTCCTCTTCGATTGGGCGGAAGCCTGGGAAACCGTGATGCGGGAATTGCTAGGATCAAGGATACCAGGGTCATGATAATGACGGCAAGGTGACAGGGCGGAGGGAGAAGACACTATGAATCCATTCAAATATGGTACCATCGTCAGAGGCGAATATTTCTACGATCGAAGCGAGGAATGCAAAAGGATAGTTTCTACACTCTCGGGAGGGAATAACATCGTACTGTTGGCGCCACGCCGATACGGCAAGACTTCACTGGTATTTCGCGCTCTCGAGGAACTCGAAAGCAAGGGTTTTACCTGCGTGTATTTCGATTTCATGCCCGTTTACTCCCGGGAATCTTTTATCGAAGCGTACACCAGGAGTATCCTTGCCAAACAGGGAAATTGGGAAAAGGCAGTCAAGAAAGTCGGTGCACTGTTATCTGGAGTACGGCTCGGCCTGTCGCTCGATCCTGCCGGGACGCCTGAGTTCCGGATAAATTTCATTGATGCCAAGGTGAACGAGAAAACGCTTCAGGAGATACTCGAATTGCCGGAGCGTCTGGCGAGCGGGAAGAAAAAGTTCATAATGGTATTTGACGAATTCCAGGAGATCGTCAAGCTCAATGGCGAAAACTTCGAGGGTCTCCTGCGAAGTACAATACAGAGACAGCGCAACGTGAATTACCTTTTTCTGGGAAGTCGTACGCATTTGCTCAGCGATATGTTCCACAACAAGAATCGGGCTTTCTATGATTCAGCCATGTCGATGCAACTCGATCTTCTTCCCGAACGGGAGTCGGTAGCATACCTGAAAAAAAGATTCGCTGAATCAGCAATAAAGATCGACAATGCCACGGCCGGGATTCTCTTAAATCAGGCGGGGAACATCCCCTATTACATTCAACTTTTGGCCGCGGAAGTATGGCAATATTCCATCCCGGCGCCTGCGGTTGTAAGTGAAAAAAGCATAATCGAATGTGCCGGCCGTATCCTGGATCTCAAGAGCGATTATTATTCAGAGCTGTTCGATCGTCATTCCGCGGCGCAGAAAAAACTTCTGAAGGCTCTGGTTTCAGGCAGTGAAGGCATATATTCCGCCGGCTATTCCAGTAAACACAGGCTTTCAGCCGTTTCGACCACGCAAAAGGCCCTTGCCGGTCTCATCGAAAGCGGTATCGTCGAAAAAACGGGAAACCAGTTCATCATCGGGGATCCCTTCTTCAGGCTGTTTATCAAGAATTACGCCTATTAGCATAATGCCGCCAAGCGTAATTACTGACACGAGTGAACCGATCCAGGTATCGGCACCGAATTTCATTGTCCGAAATCGACTGGAAGCATCCGGGGCCCATACCTGATTTTTCGGGCTGATGGCTTGCTTGTCGTAATACTGAACTGCCTGCAAGGACTCCGCTGCATGAACAAGATGCCTGATCCCGCGGCACCTGGAAAGCCTATCGCAAGTCCTGCGGTCGGCTGGCTCCGTCTCCTCCCCGCAATAGCCTACTTCTTCGCGAATTTCGCCAAGCTTGTGATTTTCAACCGGGATCTCGTCCAGCGGGGCACGAGGCTTTCCAACGTCGCGTTCATCGTCCTGCTGGCCCTGTCGTGGGAACTGCTCGTGACCTTGACCCTGGCGACGCGGCGCCGGTGGCTTGCCGGCTTCTACCTCGTCCAGCTTGCCTACATGGCGGTGAACGCGGGATATTTCCATTACTACAACACCTACCTGAGCTTCCGTCAGGCTTTCCGCCTGCTGGGGGAGTTTTCCGGGCTCGTGACCGGCGGCGCCCTGCCGTTCGACGCCAGGCTCCTCGTCTACGTCATCGACCTGCCGTTCATCGTCCTGCTGCTCGTGCGGGGTTTCCCCATGCCGATTGGACGAAAGCTCGCGAATGCTGGAATTGCGTGTTCCCTGGCGGCGCTGGCGCTCCTGTTCGGTTACAAGTACTCGAGACAGATAGCCCCGGGCGACGTCACGGTTGTCCGCAGCGACAAGGCGAGGTTCATCGCGAACTTCGGCCTCCTGCCCCTGCAAGCCACGGATTTTTTCCTGCAAGCCGATTACGAACGGCAGTTGTCGCCTGAAAAATTGCCGGAAGTCGCGGGGTCGGCAAGGAAATACCGGAAGAGCGTGCTCTTCCTCCAGGTGGAAGCGCTCGACGCGAATGCGATCGCGGCCGACCACGGGGGCAAGCCGGTCATGCCCTTTCTCCGGTCCCTGTCCGCTCGCGGCAGGTTCATTCCCTACATGCTGAGCTACCACAAGGGCGGGGGAACTTCTGACACCGAGTTCTCGGCCATGACCTCGCTGGAACCCCTGGACGCCTATGCCGCGTTCAATCTCCCCGATTATGCCTACCCGAACAGCATGCCCAGGCTTTTCCGGGAAGAGGGCTATTCGGTTGAGGCTTTCCACGGGAATATCGCGCGGTACTGGAACCGTGGCGACGCGTTCGCTTCGATGGGCTTCGAAACGTACTGGTCGCGCGACGAGATGAGGCTCCCCGAGTCGGGGTGGGGGGCGAAGGACGACGATGTCCTTGATTTCGTCGCAGGGAAGATCGAAGCGGCAACAAAGCCGTTCTTCTATTTCGTCATCACGATGTCGAGCCATGGTCCCTATCGCATCGTTCCGGGGTACTACGCGGACAGGTCCTTCGACGACGTCGGGTCGAATATCGAACGCCGGTACCTCCTTTCGATGGCCTACGTGGACAAGGCGCTGGAGCGTTTCTTCCTGCGGATGGGAACCCGGCTCGACGATGTCATCGTCATCCTCTACGGCGACCATGCGGAATACTATGTTCCCTCCGTGGAATGGAGCTTCCCGAGGGCTTCTGTCCACGACGATTCCCGGCGGCTCGAATTCGTGCCATGCATAGTGTTTGCGCCCGGTGCAGGGGCTGGAGAAGCCACCGAGGCGGCCGTCCTGACCGACCTGGCGCCGACCGCGCTCGCCGCATCGGGCATCCCCTATCGTTTCAGGACATCGGGGAAGGATCTTCTCGACCTGGAGGCCGGCAGCCCGACGGTGTCCTTCTCCGGCCACGCGTACGAGCGAGCCGATCTGGAACGCTTCGCCCTGTCGACGAAAAACGACGCCCGGAAGGCCGGGCGATGAACGTCGCCATGATCGTGAACGGCTTCCCGGAACTCTCCGAGAAGTTCCTCGTGAACCAGGTGACGGGGCTCATCGACGCCGGCATCGACCTGGATGTCTATGCGGCGGTCAGGCCCTCGAAGGGCCCGACGCACGCCTTGGCCGACCGGTACGGCCTCGGGGACCGGACGATCTACGCCGACGTTCCGCGGTCGATCCGGAAGCGCGTGCTCGGCGCCCCGGCGTTGTTCGCGACCTGCTTCGCCATGGACCCATCATCTGCCTTGCGCGCCCTTTCGGGGCGTTATGCGACCGCGTCGAGGAACCTGAAGACGCTCCACTTCCTGAAGGCGTTCGGCGACCGCAGGTACGATATCGTCCACTGCCACTTCGGGCCGAACGGCCTCACCGGCGCATTCCTCAAGGACGCGGGGAGGGCCGCCCGACTCGTCGTGAGCTTCCACGGGTCGGACATCAACAGCTACCCGCGCCGATACGGGAAGGCCGTGTACCGTACCTTGTACGAGCGCGCGGACCTGGTGACCGCGAACACCGCGTTTACCGCGTCCAAGGTAGCGGCGAACGGTTGTCCCGGGTCCAGGATCGAGGTCCTGCCCGTCGGGCTTCGCATGGAAGAGCATCCCGAAACGCCATTCGCCTCAAGGTCGCCCCTGCGGATCCTCACCGTGGGGCGCCTCGTGGAAAAGAAGGGGCATCGCTACGTCATCGAGGCAATCGCCCGCCTGCGGAAGGATTTTCCGGGCATCGAATATGTCATGGCCGGGGACGGTCCCGAACGCGGCCGCCTCGAGGCTTTGGCCTCGGAACTCGGCGTGTCCGGGGCGGTGCGCTTCCTCGGTTCGCGGAACGATCGCGAAGTCGCCGCGCTGTACGGCGAAGCCTCCGTGTTCGTGCTGGCGAGCGTGACCGCCGCCGACGGCGACATGGAAGGGCAGGGGCTCGTCCTCCAGGAAGCGCAGGCGTCAGGCTTGCCCGTGGTATCGACGCTCCACAACGGGATTCCCGACGGGGTGCGCGACGGAGAGACGGGTTTCCTCGTCCCCGAGCGGGACTCCGCTGCGCTTGCGTTCCGGATCGGGGAGCTACTCGGCAATCCGATTCTTAGGGAGCGTATGGGACATTCGGGACGGGCGTTCGTCTCCGCCGTCTACGATACGCCGATCCTTACCCGCTGCCTCGTCGGATTGTATGACCGAATCATCAGTCGTGGATCCCGAAGGCGGATTTGAATGATTTCACGACGCAATCAACGGTTCGTGCACGGGCTGCGGAACAGGCACAAGGGCGAAACCATCTGGATCGTCGGTTCGGACCCGTCCCTTTCCGGGTACCCGGACGATTTCCTCGACGGCAAGATCAGTATCACGCTGCACCTCGCGCATCATAAATTTCCACGAGCGACATGGCGGTATTCGAGCGAGTACGACCGTTCGAAACACCTCGTGGGCGTCGATCCGGATTACGCCAGGAAGCCCCTCATCGCCGCCCTGCCCATGTACGGGAAGACTGCAAGAGAAACCATCGGATTGTTGGCAGATTTCGATGAAGTCTGGTTCCACCGGATGGTAAGCTATCCGCCGACCGGCGTCAGGGGTGAGGTGGATCCGGCGTTCACGCACTGGAAGGTCGGCAGGACGATGGAAGGACGCGCGGGAATCTGGGGCGGCCACGGTACCTGTCTCCACACAGCCATGTACATGGCGATACTCATGGGGGCTGGCGAGATCCGGCTGATCGGGGCGGGACATGGTCTCTACATGCCCGCGTTCGAGCATTTCGCGGAAGTCGAGGAAGTGCATCATGAAATGCGTCCCGGGTACCGTTCGTTCTCGGATCCCGTCGAGCACGTGGCCCTGATAGAACAGACGCTCGCGCTGGCTGACGCGTGCCGCGAGCGGGGCATCGCTTTTTCCTGGCACCGTACGTGGACGCCCGCGATGGATGACCCGATCACGGTGGATCCCGAGTGGCTCGCCGCTGAAAAGGAACGATCGTGCAGGAATTTCGGGTGGAGGCGGGAGCTGTACTGGACGGTCTGGAAGAGGCCGCTCAACCGGGTCGTTAGCCGGTTCTGAAACCGTGGTTCGCCTTCTGATTCGAACAGTTCATGGAGCGCAACGGTGTCACGCAGAGTCCGCCTGATCATCAACCTGCTCTTCATCGCCGCGGTGGTCGCGTTTTGCGCGATATATGTCTCCCGGCTGGATTGGGGGAAGGTCGCGGGGGTGAAGATCAGTCCCGCGTTCATGCTCCTGTCCGTCACTGCGGGCGTCGCGTACCTCTTCCTGTCGACGTTCATCTGGATCCGGATGCTTTTCAGGCTGAATCCGGCCGTGCGCCCGAGCTGGGACCTGCTGGCCGTCTACGCGAAATCATGGATGGGCCGATACATCCCCGGCAAGGTCGCCTGGATCGCGGGGAAGATCCACTTCGCGTCGCGTTTCGGCATCCCGGCGTCGCAGCTCGGCGTCACGTCGTTCCTGGAGGCCGGGATCCAAATGGCCACGCAGCTGATCATCAGCCTCGCGATCGTCCTGGCCGACGGTCACTTCGGGATGCTTCCCGACGGCCTGCGGCTGCTGACCCTCCTTGCGATACTCGGTCTCGTCGTTTCCCTGCTGCCGCCGGTATTCAACCTTGCGATTTCGCTGCTGCTCAAGATCATGAAACGCAGCGTCGATCACAACGTCACGGTCACCTGGACGGCCGTCGGAGAGATGACCGTCCTCTATTCCGTGGGTTACCTGCTCCTGGGAGCCACTTACTTCTTCTCCCTCGGGTCCTTCATGCCGGACCTCGATCCGGCCCTTTTCGCCTTCACGACGGCCGGCATCAGCATCGCGGGTACCCTGGGCATCCTGGCGCTGTTCGCGCCCAGCGGCCTGGGCGTCAGGGAAGGCTTCATCGTCCTTTTCCTCTCGCTGGTGATGCCGGTGGAACTGGCGGTCGTCTCGGCCGTCGTGCTCAGGGCCGCCGCCCTGCTCATGGACTTCGCCTTCCTTGGCGCATGCCTGGCCGGGCGCTGGCTTTTCGGCCGCGGGGTGGCGGTTGCATGAGAATCCTCTTCATCACCAGAAAATATCCGCCGATCAAGGGCGGCATGGAAAAGTACTCGAAGGAGCTATACGAAGCCCTGTCCTGCAAGGCGGACGTCACACTGTGCGCGAATAGACGGGGAAACAGGGTGTTGCCGATCTTTCTCGCCACCGCCGCCTGGCGGATCATCCGGGACGGCCGCCACTACGACGTCATCCATCTCGGCGATGGCCTGCTCTCGGTGCTGATACCGGTCATCAGGGCGTTCACGAGGGCGGCCGTGACCATCACCGTGCACGGCCTCGATGTCACCTACGGCCACCCGCTTTACAGGCTTGCGGTCGTTCCGCGCCTGCGGGATGCGGACCGGGTGATCTGCATCAGCAGGAACACGCGCAAGCTCTGTATCGAGAAAGGTATCCCCGACGAAAGGATCACGGTCATACCCAACGGGATCGATCTCGAGGACGTTGCCGCTCGTCCCGCGGAGCGTCCGGTAGCCCTGCCCGGAGCGGCGAAAGACGCGAAGATCCTGTGCACCGTCGGCAGGCTGGTCAGGCGAAAAGGCCATGAGTGGTTCATACGGAACGTGCTGCCGAAACTGGACGATTCCTATGTTTACCTCATGGCCGGGGACGGGCCGGAGCGTGAGAACCTCCGGCTGGCGATAGCCGAAACCGGGTCGGGCGGCAAGGTTTTTCTCCTGGGAACCGTGGACGAGGGAACGAAGGAATGGCTTCTGCGCGTCTCGCGATTGTTCATCATGCCCAACGTTCCCGTTCGGGGGGATGTAGAAGGCTTCGGGCTCGTGCTGACGGAAGCCGCGTCCCGGGGCCTCATGGCCATCGCTTCCGAACTCGACGGGATACCCGACGCCGTGATCCCCGGCGAAACGGGCGTCCTCGTGCCGCCGGGCGATGCGGACGCCTTCGCTGCAGCCATCGAGGCCGCATCCCCCGATCGGCGCCGCGTGGAAACCGCTGCCGCGATATTCGCGTGGGATCGCATCGCCGACATCTACATCCGGGAAATGCAGGAATCGGTCGCCGCCGCGGCGTCCCGGAGGAAGCGCCCTTGAAGCCATCGACCCTCTCCCGCGACGACTGGTTCATCATCGCCGCGCTCGTGCTCTTCGCCTTGTTTTTCAGGGTGAGTACGCTCATGATGATCCACACGGGCGTCGACGAACGCGACTACTGGCAATCGGCCAAGGCGATCGCCAGGTCGCTTCCCTACCCGGAGCTGTCCCATCGCACCACGAGGTACGGGGTGATCCTGCCCGTGGCGCTGGCGCAGATCGTGCTCGGCAGCCACCCGAACGTCTACTACCTCATGCCCGTACTCAACTGCATGGCGCAGGCGCTGTTGGCCTACCTGATCGGACTGCGCCTGCGCGGGAAGATCACGGGTTTCCTGGCCGCCCTCGCCCTCGTGCTGTTCCCGTACATGATCCGGGCCGGCAGCCAGGTGCGTCCCGAGGTCTTCTCGATCACCTACATCCTCCTGGCGCTGTGGTGTTTCATCGAGTATCTCGACGGCGACAGGTCAGGGATCCGGCCGCTCCTCTGGATGGCATTCTGGATCTTCGTCGCGTATGAAACCAAGATCACCAACCTGTTCTTCGTCCCGGGATTCCTGCTCGCCATCGTCGTCTGCCGGAAACGTCCGGGGCACGCATTGCTGCTCGGCGGGGTTCTTCTCGGCATGTTCCTCGCGGAGACCGGCTTGTACGCCATTCTTACGGAATATAGATTCGGCGAACTCGAGATAATCCTGCAGAAGCATTTCCGTTCCGATTCGTTCTCCGTTCCGCATGTCTGGGACTTGTTCCGGCGTTTTTCCCCGAGATATCTCCAGGCATACTGGAGCATTCCTTTCGCCGCGTTCGCCGGATTCTCCGTTTTTTTCCTGGTCAAGCGAACGGACAGGAAGGTCAAGGGGCTCATCCTCGGGACCCTGAGCTTTTTCCTGTTCCTTACCATCGCCGTGAAGAGCCTGCATCCCGTCACCCCGGTGGAAGCCTTCATCAACCGTTATTTCAGCGCGGTGCTCGCACCCGTTTTCCTCGTGCTGGCGCATGGCATCGAGGACCTGGCGGCCAGGTTCGGGATCGGTACGCGGAAGCTGCCTTCGCTGGCGACTGCGAGGCCTTTCGTGGCCTTTCTGGGCGCGATGGCCGTGCTCGTGGCCGTCCTGTTTTCCCTGCCCGGCTTGCCGTCGGGCATCCGCGAATACGTGCATTCCCCCTTCAATCCCGGCGAACATCCGCTGGTCCTCAACGAAACTTTCCGACGCGAGATCAACCGCGCGTACCGGGACGGCGTTCCCGTCGTGGCGTCCGGGCGGGGCGGCGGCAGCGGGGCGATCATGACCGCAACGAGTTACTATCTTGATCTTGCGGCCTACGAGAAAGGTCGCCCTCCTGCCGCGCGGGATGTCGTCCTGGACGGCCTCGCCTACCGCATGCTCGCGCGCCCCGGAGCAAGCGGTGTCGCCGGCGAGTACCTGGCGGTGATACGCCTGCCATTCCGCATGGCGAAGATCCCGGCGTCGGAGCTGCCCGGGCTGACGGGCGATTCGTTCGACGGAACAGGCGCCCGAACGGATGATGAACCGGATGATGAACCGGATGACGAGTAGGCCGCGGGGCTTATCGTTGGGTTGCGAGCGGGTGTTCACGGACGAGACCGTCATATGAATATCTTGCCGGACATTGAGGATACCAGGAAGTCATAGGCGCTTTCGTGGACAGGCTCGAACGACGGAATTCGGAGAAACCGGATGAAAAAGCTGATCATTCAGATGCCCTGCTACAATGAGGCGGGGACGCTCGCTCTCGCGCTCAAGGAACTGCCTCGGTCGGTGCCCGGCTTCGACGTCGTGGAGTGGCTCGTCGTGAACGACGGGAGTACCGACGATACCGTGGAGATCGCCAGGAAATGCGGCGTCGACCACGTCGTGGATTTCAGGCGGAACCGCGGGCTGGCGCGCGGCTTCACGGCGGGGCTCGAAGCGGGCATCGCGCTGGGCGCTGACGTCATCGTGAACACGGACGCCGACAACCAGTACGAGGCCGCCGACATCCCGGCCCTCGTTGCGCCGATCCTCGAGGGCAGGGCCGACATCGTCGTCGGCGCGCGTCCGATTTCCGGGATCCGCCACTTCTCCCCGGTCAAGAAGGCGCTCCAGAAGCTCGGGAGCTGGGTGGTCCGGAAGGTGAGCAGGACCGACATCCCCGACGCGCCGAGCGGATTCCGCGCGATGAGCAGGGACGCCGCGATGCGCCTGAACGTCTACAGCGACTATACCTACACGCTCGAAAGCATCATCCAGGCGGGCCGCATGGGCATGGCCATCGTCTCGGTCCCGATCCACGTGAACGAGGACCTTCGCCCGTCGAGGCTGGTGCGGAGCATTCCCAGCTACATCAAGCGCTCGATCGGGACGATGATCCGCATATTCGTGATCTACAAGCCGTTCGCGTTCTTCATGGGCATCGGGAGTTTCGTGTTCCTGGCCGGGCTTGCCCTGGGCGTCCGCTACCTCGTGTACCTCTTCGGCGGCTCCGGCGGCGGCCACATGCAGTCGCTGATCCTCGCGTCCATCCTTCTCGTGATGGGATTCCAGACCATGCTGACGGCTTTCCTCGCGGACCTCCTGGCGGCCAACCGCAAGCTGCTCGAGGACGTCAAATACTCGTTGCGGAAAAAAAGCTGATCGCTGGAATGACGACGGATACGGGAAAGCGGAAGGCCCCGGGACGCGTCCGATCGCGGGTTCAGGCGCCCGCGAGCTTCGAATAAAGCGCGATGAGGCGGTCGGCTGCGGCCTCCCACGAGAACAGCGGCAGGCGGACCTTCGCGTTGCGCGTCAGGGCTTCCCGCAACCCGGGTTCCGACACGATTCGTTCCATGGCCGACGCGAGCGCGGTCGCGTCGAGCGGATCGACGACGATCGCCGCGTCGCCGACGATCTCCGGGATCGCGCAGGCATTGGATGTGATGACGGGGCAGCCACAGGCCATCGCTTCCACGTTCGGCATCCCGAACCCCTCGGCCAACGAGGGAAACACGAAGAACGAGGCCGCGTTCATGAACTCGACGACGTCGACTTCCTGAAGGAAGCCGGGTGCGAAGAAACGGTCCGCCATGCCGAGGGCGGCGACGCGTTCCCGCACGGCGGGATTGTCCCAGCCGCCGCCCGCGCAGACGAGTAAAAAGCCGTCAGTGCGGTCCTTCGAAAACCGGGCGAACGATTCAAGGAGCGTCCAGGGGTTCTTGCGCTCGGAGAACTTGCTGATGTGGAAAGCGAACGGGATCCGGATTCCGAATCGTGCCGGCGCGGTGATGTCCGCGGCGTCCAGGATCCGGTATTGGGGGGATAGCCCGTTGTAGCAGACGACGATCTTCCGGGGATCGATGCGGTAGCGTTCCGCGAAGAATTTCGCGCTCGTTTCCGACACCGTCACGATCGCGTCCATCATCCTCGCCAGGACGGGCACTACGAGGATCTCGTGGGCGAGCTCGAGCTTGCCGTAGAAGCGAGGCACCCAGAGCTGTTCCGCACCGTGCATCGTCGCCAGTTTCCTGCCGGATATGCCGGCTATCGGCGAGTAGATCGTGAGCGGGGAATAATGGACTATATCGAAACGCTCGCGTCGCAGCGTCGCGGCGGCGAGGATCGGGTTGCGGGGAACGACGAGTTCGCGGATCCGGCGATAGATCGGGTTGTCGCACCGTCCATAATGGATGAAGGTGAAGTCAAAGCGTCCGGCGTGGCGATCGAGAACAGCCCCGAGTATCTCGTTGAGGTGATGCCCGGATCCCGATTTCCAGTTGTCGAGTGGTTTCGTGAAAACCGCAATGCGCGGCGCGCCGGTCTTGTCGCCCATCGCGGGCATGATATACGATCACCCGGACCGGAAGCAAGCGCGTTCCGCGGGGGCAAACCCGCCGTTCGCGGAGGTTCGTGCGAAAGGATCCCATGAGCGGCATCACCATTCTCGCCATCCACGACCGGATCGCGTGTTTCCATTCCCTGAAACCCTTCCTTTTCGCGGCTGACCAAGGCCGGTTCACGTACACCGCGTCCCCGGAATGGTGCCTCGAGCGCGACCGGAACAGGGTCCTTGTGATGGTCCGGCGTTTCATCAAGCCGGACGCCGTCGACCTCGGCCTCATGGGGCGGCTCCGCGAGAAATACGACCGGATCGCCTTTTTCCACGACGACGCGGGCGGCGGCATTCCCCGGCTCGAGGTTCTGCCTTTCGTCGACCTGTTCTATTCGAAAGCCCTGTTCCGCGACCGCACCTTGTACGGGAAAACCCTCTACGGCAAGGAACTGTACTCCGACTGGTATCACCGGAAGTACGAGGTCGTCGATCCCGGGGCAAGGGAGCGTCAGGTCGAGTCGCGGCCGGAACAGCTCGCCAAGCTCCGGCTGTCCTGGAACATCGGCATCGGCGACTATCCCCGCGGCAAGCTCAGGCAACGCGCCGGGGTCGTCGCCTCCATAGCCTTGGGCTTCAGGGCAGCGGGGCCGTTCTATTCCGGCAAGCGCCTGCCTCCCGACCCGGTCGCCAGAAATCCGGGCACCCTCCCCGTCCATGCCCGCATCGCGCTCGCGGGGCGGCCTTCCATCGCGCACCAGCGGGCGATGATCCTCGAGCGGATCCGAGGGGTTCCGGAGTTCCTCACCGGGACCGTTTCGCAGCGTCGTTTCAACGCGGAGATGACCATGTCCAAAATCGTGCTCAGCCCCTTCGGGTGGGGCGAACTCTGCCTTCGCGATTTCGAGGCGGTGATCTCCGGCGCGCTCCTCCTAAAACCCGACATGTCGCATCTGGAAACATGGCCGGATATCTTCATCCCCGGTGAAACCTACGTCCCCTTCGACTGGGACGCGGCCGAGCTCGTGGGCAGGGCGGAATTCTACCTCGCGAACGACGGCGAGAGGAAACGGATCGCCCGCGCCGCCTGGGAGCGTTACCGTTCCCAGCTCGGGGATCTGTCCGCGCGCTTCGAATCGACGATCGACGAGATCTCGGGCGGGAGGGCTTGATCGTGGCTGGAGAACACTCGCTGCGGGACGTCATCGCATCCCTTCCCGCTGACAAGCGAAAGGCCGACGGGCCGTGGACTACCTTCGTGCTCCGGCCGCTTTCTTTCCCGGTGGCGTGGGCGCTTCTGGCGCTCGGTGTGACTCCGAACGCCGTGACCTACGCGTCGGCGTTCCTTTGCGTCGTCGGTTTCGTCCTCCTGGCCGTTCCCCATCCTGTCGCGGTGTATTCCGCGTTCTCCCTGTTTTTTCTCTTCGGCATCCTCGATTGCGTCGACGGGAACATGGCACGCATGGTAAAGCGCCCGAACCCGATGGGCGAATGGGTCGACGCGCTCGGCGGCTACGTGGCGTATGCCACCTTCCTTCTCGGGATCGGCATCGCGGCGGAAATCGCCAACGGTTCCGCCATCCCGCTCACGGGGCTGCGCCTGCCCTGGGCCGGAGGCGGATGGGTGCTGCTCGGGGCGATCGCCTCGTCGGCCAACCTGCTCATGCGCGCCACGTTCCAGAACTATCGCGCCCTGCGGCCCGAAGAAGGCCGATCCGGGGTGGCCGGTGAAAAGCGCCTGAGCGAAGCCATCGGCATCACCGGGCTCCTCGTGCCCGCGAGCGCGGCAGCCTATGCCGCCGGCGTTCTGCCCTTTGTCGTCGCCGCGTACGCCGGGATCTACGGCGGCGGCTGTCTCCTCGTCGTCCTGAAGCTTGCGGCGAAGGCAGGGAAGGGGTGAAAAGGGAATGGCGCGTGAGGCCGGTCGTTCTCGCGTACAACACTTCCCTGTACGTGTGGAAATTCAGGATGCCCTTGCTGGAAGCCCTCCGGGAACGGGGTTACGAGGTCGTCGTCCTGGCGCCCCGCGACGGCTGCACGGAGCGGATCGTGGCGGCCGGCTTCGGCTTTCGCGAGCTCCGCCTCGAGCCGCGGGGCCGGAATCCCGCCGCGGATATCGGGACCTTTCTTGATTTCATCCGGGCGTACCGCGAGCTTCACCCGTCGGTCGCCCTGCATTACACGATCAAGCCCAACCTCTACGGTTCGCTCGCCGCCAGGATGCTCGCCATTCCCGCGATCGACAACGTCACGGGCCTGGGCGCGATCTTCGAGCGTGACGGGCTTCTCCAGCGCTGCGTCGGGCTCGCGTACCGCGTCGCGCTCGCCCGCGTCAGCCGCGTTTTCTTCCAGAACACCGATGACCGCGATCTTTTCGTCGGTCACCGCTTCGTCGATCCCGCGAGGGTTGAAGTGCTGCCGGGCTCCGGCGTGGACCTCGAACGGTTCCGACCTGCGCCCCGGCCGGACGGGCCGTTCACCTTCCTTTTTGTCGGGAGGCTCCTCAAGGCCAAGGGGGTCGAGGATCTCGTCGCTGCCGCGCGCATCGTGCGTTCCCGCGTGCCCGAAGTCCGGATCGTACTCCTTGGGGAGCGAGCCGACGGGGAACCGGGCGCGGCCGATCCCGCCATTTTGGACGCGGCGATTTCGGACGGCACCGTGATCGCGCCCGGTGCGACGGACGACGTGAGACCATTTCTGACGGCGGCCGACTGCGTCGTCCTGCCCTCGTACTACCGCGAGGGCGTTCCCCGTTCGCTCCTCGAGGCGATCGCATCGGGGAAACCCGTGATAGCTGCCGATTCCGTGGGTACGCGCGAACCGGTGATCGAGGGTGAAAACGGCTTCCTGTGCCGGCCCCGCGATCCCGCCGACCTGGCAGCCGTCATGTCGCGTATGGCGGAGCTTGCACCGGCTGAACGCGCGGCGCTGGGCGAGGCTTCCCGGAAGCTTGCAGAGACGCGCTTCGACGAGCGCATCGTGATCGGGAAATACCTCGAGGCCGTGGATGCCGCGACCGCGTCGGGGCCGGCGACCTGATCTCGGGTAAAATCCAATCCTGAAAGGCGAACGACAGTGACGCATCTCGTTACCGGCGCGGCCGGGTTCATAGGATTCCATCTCGTCCGGAGGCTCCTCGAGCGGGGGGACGACGTGGTCGGGATCGATTCCATCAACGGCTACTACGATCCGGCGCTCAAGTTCGACCGGCTCGCGGAGCTGGGCATCGGGGCCGAGGCCGCCGAACCCAACCGTCCCTGCGCGAGTTCCCGATACCGGGGTTTCACCTTCCTGCGCTGCTCCCTCGAGGACCGGGCCGGATTGGAGGATCTGTTCGGGCGGATGCGCTTCGACCGGGTCTGCAGCCTGGCCGCGCAGGCCGGCGTGCGGTACAGCATCGAGAATCCGCGCGCCTACGTCGAGTCGAACGTCCTCGGCTTCCTCAACGTGCTCGAATGCTGCCGTTCCGCGAAGACACCCCATCTGGCCTTTGCGTCCAGCTCCTCCGTTTACGGCCTCAACGCGACGAGGCCGTTCAGCGAACACGCGGGCGTCGACCACCCGGTCAGCATGTACGCGGCCACCAAGCGCGCGGACGAGTTGATGGCTCACGTGTACAGCCACCTGTACGCCCTGCCGACGACCGGCTTGCGCTTTTTCACCGTCTACGGGCCGTGGGGACGGCCGGACATGGCCTATTTCCGCTTCGCGAGGGCCATCCTTTCAGGCGAACCGATCGACGTGTACAACGACGGGAACCTGCTGCGGGATTTCACCTACATCGACGACATCGTCGAAGGCATCGTCAGGATCATCGACCGGATTCCCGCCGGTGATCCCGCTTGGCGGACCGAGCGCCCCGATCCGGCTTCCTCGAGCGCGCCCTTCAGGATCTACAACATCGGCAACAACCGGCCCGAACGGATCCTGGACTTCATCCGGGAGCTCGAGACGGCGCTCGGGCGGGAAGCGGTCAAGCGTTTCCTGCCGATGCAGCCGGGCGACGTGTACGCGACCGAGGCCGACGTCGCAGACCTGGAACGCGACTTCGGCTGGAAGCCGACGACGAGGCTCGCGGAGGGCCTGCGGCTTTTCACGGCGTGGTTCAGGGAGTATCGGGATCGGGAACAGGATCCGGACGCGTATTTTCGTAGCGCAGGTCCAGGCCCTCGGACGGGGGCGTCATGCACAGGCCCGTGAACACGCAGTCCGAGAAGACGATCGTCCCGCGCGGCTTCGTTTCGAGGCCGTTGAAGTAGAGCGAGACGGGATGGTCGTCGACGATTGTCGTTTCGATGCGGATCGTCTGTTCGCCCGAGTCGGGCTTGAGCCTGCCGAACGAGAACAGGAGGCCCGGTCCCTGGTTGTCCGAGATGATGCAGGAGCGGACGACGCAGTCCCTGAAACCCGGGTCCCGGGAGTTGGGCTCGAAGTCGATGCCCGCGCCCGGGAGCGCCCCGCCCGTTCCCCGCAGCTCGCAGCCTTCGATGAGGAGGCGGTCCGCGGAAATGACGCTCACGCCCTGGCGATGGTGGTCGAGGAGGATGAGGTCGCGAAGGACGAGATCGGCGCAGGGTATCCTGCCTTCCGGTCCGTTCGAAGTCCCGACGTAGACCCCGTCGCCGCCCGAGGACGAAATTTCCAGTCCGGCTATCTCGACGCGCGAGACTCCGCGCAGGGACAGCGCGTGCCGCCACTGCGAAGGCTCGTATGGCGGCCGCTGGTAATCGGATTTCTTCATCCGCCACGCCGCGCCATAGCCGCTCACCCGCAGGTCCCCGACGCCGTTCGCCTCGAAGAGGCAGTCGCCGGATGTACGGAATGCCCCTTCGGCGGCCCGGACGACGACGCCCTCTCCGAATATCAGCTCCAGCCCGCCGCGGAGCTCGATCGTCCCCGAGACGATCCATGGGGATCCCATGTTGGGTACATAGACCGTCGCCGCGCCCGAAGCGATGGCGGCCCTGATGCTTTCCGTCGCGTCGGCGGAGTCGAAGCCCCACCATGCCGCGCTCACCGCGCCGTTACCGATGCCGCCGGTCGATCCGGACAGGGCCGAGCAGCCGGATGCCGACCACGCTTCCTCCAGCGCGGCAATCCTCGCGGACTGGGCGGCGCGTCCCGGGAGACCGGTCCTGTCAAGGGACGGCCCCAGTTCCCGGGGAATGCGGTGGACGCAGGACGCGAGCAGCGGGACGAGCATGGCAATACGGAGCGCGCGTATGTTCATGGCCCGTTCATCATGCCCGATTTCGGGCGAGTCCAACAATCGCCAACCGCCGTTTTCAACCTTGCGCCGCTTGCACGGCCAGGAGCGTTCGGATAGAGTGGCACGCGCAGGAATTCCAGGCATGGCAATGATATCGCGAAGGCTCGACCAGTTCGTCATCTTCCTCGTCGACATCGTCCTTCTCTATGGGAGTTTTTTCCTGGCTCTCGCCGTCTGGGAAGGCGCGGAGCGGGCTCTCGTACCGTGGGCGGCGAACGCGTTCGCGTTCGCGTGGATCGCCGCCCTGTGGGTGCTCGTTTTCTATACCGCAGGATTGTACGTCGTCGACGATCCCTTCGACGGCACGCGATTTTTCAAGCATTTCATCGTGGCCTCGGCGGTCGCCGGGCTCGCGTCCTTCGGCTTGCTCCGCGTCGTCTGCGGCGGGATCGATGTCATCCGCGACGCTTCGGCCGTCTTTCCGGGCATCGTCGCGATCATCGTCTGGACATGGCGTTTTTCCTACGCGCGGATCAGGCGGTTCTTCCTTCCCAAGGTCGGGGTCGCTTTCGTCGGCTACAACGCGGGCGTCGCGGAGCTCGCCTCGGAAATGGCCGCGCGGCCCCACATGGGGTACGAAGCGCGGCTCGTGTACGATCCCTCCGGAGCGACCCCGTCGTGCGCGGGCCCGGAATGCGTCGCCGGTCGCGACGCGTTCGTGGAGCGAGCCGCCGTCCGGGACATCGGTCTCGTGATCATCGCCCGCAGCTCGGCCGTCGACGAAGACGCACGGAAGGCCGTCTTCGGCCTACTCGCCCGGCCGGTCCGCTACCTTGGCCTGCCCGAATTCTATGAGTCCTTCCTCCGCAAGGTCCCGATCGGCGACATCGACGAGCTCTGGTTCCTCGAGAAGGTGGATCGGAACGGCACCAGACCCTACGCCATCGCCAAACGCGTCACGGACATCCTCGTCGCGACCTCCGCCATGCTGTTGAGCCTCCCGTTCTGGCCGCTCGTCGCCCTGGCCATCAAGCTCGGGAGCCAGGGGCCCGTGCTCTTCCGGCAGCGGCGCCTCGGCCGCTTCGGCAAGCCGTTCACGATCCTCAAGTTCAGGACGATGAGGACCGACCTGAACGATTTCGCGCCGACCGGCAAGGACGACCCGCGCGTGACCGCCTTCGGGGATTTCATGCGCAAGTCCCGGATCGACGAGATCCCGCAGATGCTGAACATCCTCATGGGCGAGATGAGTTTCGTGGGACCCCGTCCCGAGCGGCCCGAACTCGCCATCGAGCTGGAAAAGGCGATCCCCTTCTACCGCGAGCGCCTGCGGGTGAAGCCGGGGATCACCGGCTGGGACCAGGTTTCCGGGGAATACCATTCCCCCTCGGTGGAAGATACGTACAAGAAACTCCAGTACGACCTCTATTACATCAAGAACTACTCGGTGTTCCTCGACGTTTCGATCTTCTTCAAGACCATCTTCACGGTGTTCATGCGGGCGGGCCGATGAGACTCCTCCTGAAGCTCGCGTTCCGGAACCTGGTCCGGACGCCCCGGAAAACGTTCACGATCGGGATTCTCGTGGCCATCGGCCTGTGCTGCATGCTCGTCGGCAACGCGGTCATAGATGGATCGGAGAGAGGCCAGCGCCGGATGTACATCGACGGTTTCACCGGGGACTTCGCCGTCGGGGCGCGCACCGGTGAGCTGTATTCGCTCTTCGGCAACATCGACCCGGTGCTGGCCGAGTACTCGGAAACGCCCGTGCTGCCCGGGGCCGAGGCTATCAAGGCGATCCTCGATTCCGATCCGGCGGTGGCCGGCTCGGCGTACCAGGTTTCCGCCGCGGCGAGCGTCAGGTGGGAGGGCTACAAGTCCACCAAACCCGTGTTCGGCGTGGGATCGGATTACTTCCGCATGCTCGGTTCCATCAAGATCGTCGAGGGCCGCGCGATCCTCGACGGCGAGAGTGCGATCGTGATTACGAAGGCGATGGCTGACGCCGCGGAGAAGGCAGGCGGGCACCGTCCAGTACCCGGCGACGTCTTCCAGCTCGTTTCCGGCTCCGATACCGGGTTCGCGATCCGGGAAGTCCCGCTCGTCGGCATTTCGGAGTACGCTGCCCCGAACGCAACGCTCGACGCCATCACGCTCGTCGACCTGGAGACCGCCAGGGCGATGGCGGCCGTGACCATCGGTTCAGCCATGGGGGAACCCGGAGGACAGGCTCCGTCGGTGCTCGAGGGCGGGATCGATGACCTGTTCGGCACGGAGTCCGCAGGGTCGGTGGCGTCGGAGGGCGCAGGCATGGACCTGCAGGACATCGAACGGCAGGTCGCCGAGAGGACGGAACGGCCCGTCGGCATCGCAGGCGGTGCCAGCCATTTCATCCTGGTTCGCCTCGTTCCCGGCACCGACGCGAAGGCGTGGGCTTCCCGCGCGGCCCGGCGTATCGATGAGACCGGGTACGAGGCGGGTATCATCGACTGGCGGACGGCGGCGGGGATGAGCACCCTGGCCGTCTTTGCGCTCGGCATTATCTTTGACGCCGGTTTCGGCATCGTCGCGGCGGGCGCCGTCGTCATCATCATGAATTCGCTCGTCATCACCGCGCTCGAGCGCACGAGGGAAATCGGCACCATGCGGGCATTGGGCGCGTCGAGGAGCTTTGTCAGCCTGCTCTTCATGACGGAGACGACGATGATAACGTCGGTTTTCGGGGTCGCCGGCATCCTTGCGGCCCTGGTGCTCTCCGCGGTCGTGGGCATGCACGGCATCCCGATGGGGAACCCCCTGCTCGTGACCCTGTTCGGCGCCACCGAGCTCCGGCCTTTGGTGACGCCGGGCCTCGTCGCGTCCCACGTCGGCCTGTCTGTCCTCATGGGGGCGGCCGCGAGCCTCTACCCCGTTATCCTCATCATGAGACTGGCGCCTACGACAGCGCTGTCGGCCGAGTGACGGCATGACCGCACGGATCGCGTTCAGGAACCTTGTGCGGCAGAAACGCCGCTACGGCCTGCTCTTCGCGGCGATCGCGCTCGGGTTCGCCGTCGTCACGCTTCTGGGGGGTATGAGCGGGGGCATGACGGTCAGCCTCAGGCGGAAAGCCAAGTCATACTATGGCGGAGACATCACGATACTCGGGCATAACCGACCTGATTATTTTTTAACGGTGCCGGATTTCCCGGCGATCAGGAATGCCGTCATGGAGCTCGGAGTCGCCGACCTCGTGGTGCCCCGCGGCAATGTCTATTCGGGGGGGTCGGTGTTCTTCGGCGGAGCCATGATCAGGCAGAAACGGATCACAGGGACCGATTTCGCCGTGGAATGGCCGCGTTTCGCCACGATGGACTTCGTCGAGGGCAGGCCCGACGGCCTGGCGGAAAACGGGGGCATCATCCTCTCGGAAGCCACCGCGAATCGGCTCGGCGCCAAGGTCGGCGACGAAATAATGGTGCTGCTCACAAGCTTTGGAGGGCAGAAAAACACCGGCGTTTTCATCCTGCGTGGCATTTTCCGCGACAACAGCCTCTTCGGTTTCTACACGGCCTACTGCGATATCGGCCAGCTCACGACGCTCACACTGCATCCGACCGGGATCACCGATGTCGGCGTCTGGCTCAAGCCGGGAATCGATCCCGCCGCGGCGGCGGAAAAGGTACGGGCCGTCATGGAACGCGAAGGCCTGCTCGTGTTCCCCGTCATCCACCGCAAGGACGTGTATGACCTGTACAAGGCGAAGAGGGACTGGACCGGCGTGAAGTACGCGATCCTGACCCTCGACGCCCACCTGTACGAAGTGAAGGATTTCCTCGACGCCATACGGGCGGTAACGTATTTCCTCCTCGGGGTGTTTGTGATCATAGTGACGGTCGGCATTTCCAATACGTACCGCGTCGTCGTCTTCGAGCGGACCCGTGAAATCGGCACCATGCGTGCCATCGGGATACAACGCCCGGCGGTCCGGGCCATCTTCCTGTACGAGGCGCTGGGGCTCGGGATCGCGGGCTCCATCGCGGGTTTCGCGCTCGGCTTGGCGGCGCTCTCGATCGTCGCGGGGATCGACCTTTCCGGGGTGCCCGGTTTCCAGATGTTCCTGGAACGGAACCGCCTGCGCTGGGACCTGGAACCGGCGATCGTCGCCCTCGACGCGGTCATCGTCTGCCTTGCCGCGGTGGTCGCCGCGTGGCGGCCCGCGTCCAGTGCGGCATCCATCGAACCCGCCGACGCGCTGAGGAGTTGACAGTGAAGAGAGTCCGAACCCTTGCCTGCCTGTGCGCGTTCGCGGCCGTCCAGGCGGTCGTGGCCCAGGCGGATTTCAAGGCCCTGCTCGCCAAGGTCGACGCCCTCGTTTCCTTCGACGGCGATTTCTCGGCCGAGTATACCGTCATGCAGGAAAATCCCGGGGTCGGTACGAGCGTGACGACCCTGGCCATGTTCCGGCGCGACAAGGCGTCCAAGTACCTCATACTCATCCTGAAGCCGGAATCCGACAAGGGGAAGGGCTACCTGAAGATCGACGGGAGCCTCTGGCTCTATGACCCGGTGGGCCGCTCGTTCACCTTCACGAGTTCGCAGGAACGCTTCCAGAATTCGAACGCGCGCAACTCAGATTTCACGCGTTCGACCCTGGCCCTCGACTACGATATCGCGGGATCGAAACGCGAAAAACTCGGAAAATTCGACTGCTGGGTGCTGGATCTCAGGGCCAACAACAACGAAGTCTCCTTCCCGAAGATGCGCGTGTGGATCAGCGACGACAACCTCGTGCGGAAGAGCGAGGATTACAGCCTCTCGGGGCAGCTGATGCGCACCACCGCCATTCCGACCTACCAGAAGGTCGGCGATCGCTTCGTCCCCGTGGACATCTACCTCGTGGACGCGCTCAGGGGCAAGACCATCAACGGGAAGTTCCAGAGCGAAAAAACGAAAATCTCGGTCGCGAAGCCCTCGCTGGCGCCGGTGCCGGATTCGGTGTACTCGAAAGCGTACCTGGAAAAGGTAGGAAAGTGAGTTTCCTGCCGCGCCGGCTGCTTGGCGCGCTCCTGGCCGTTTCCTGCCTCGGGCCGTTCCTCGCTGCCCAGGACGCCGCGCCGCCTGCGGAAGCCTCCCCGGGCGGCGAAGAGGCACCCGCACCTGGCGAAACGACCATCGACGACGACATGTTTTCGGACGCTCCTGATGACGTGGTCGCCGAGGTCCCGACCGGCACCGTACTCGATGAATTGGAGCGCGGCAAGCTCCTGGCGTGGAGCGGCTCGGTTTCAGCCAGAGCGCTCGCGTCCGCCGGCTGGGAGACGGTGCCCTGGAATGGCGGTGCACTGGACGGTTTCACCGCCGGCGGCGGCGGTTCCTTCGCGTCGACCCTCGCGTTCGACGTCAGACCCGACGGCATCACGCGCGTCCACGGCGCTTTTACCACGGAATACCCGGATTTCGTCCCTTACGCGAAAGAACTGTTTCTCGACTACGATCTTGCGTCTGTCGTCTATTTCCGCGCGGGACGGCAGGTTCTCTCGTGGGGAGCCGGGCGATTTTTCAAGGACGGCAACCTCGTGGCGGACAGCGAAGAGGGCGCGGCGGTGAAAGCCGGCGTGCCCGTGGGCAGGCTCGGCCTGTCCTTCGTGGCCATCGACAGACCCGCGTGGCATTCCGGCGAGGCCGCGCTTCGGGAAATCGCGGTCGGGCTCATGTCCGATATCGCGTTCGGCACGACCGAATTCTCGCTTGGGGGCCTGTACCGGGCCGTCGAGGGCGGAAAAGCCGTCGCGACGGTCAAATCGTCGCTCTGGGGCTTCGACCTTTACGGCGACGCGGTCCTCAGGCTGTCGACGTCGTACGAGCCCGCGTATGCGGCGCTCGGCGGCTTCTACTGGGATCACGTCGACCCGTCCATCCGTCTTGCCGGTGAATATCGTTTCGCATCTTCCGATTTCGTCGACCCGGGCCATGCCATCGCGCTGGCGGTCCTTTTCCGGAAACTCGGCGGATCGTCCGTGGACGCGGGCGTGCGCTGGGATCACGATTTCGGTTCGGCGAGCGGCCAGGTGACTCCCGGGCTTTCCCTGTCGCCCTGGCGCCGCGTCGATGTCGTCATCGGACTGCCGTTCGCGTACGGGTCGGACATGGTCATCGAATACGGCGATGAAGAGGATCCGGAGCTGTTCCCGGGTTCCGCGGCGGTGATCATCGCCGTCACCGTGACCGTCAAATTCTGAAATCCCCAGGCTTCCCTTCCCGCCCATTTACCTTGACAGCCCGGTACGCCGCGAACAATGATATCTTCACCAAGGTATGTCCTTCCTGCTGCCCATCGTCATCGTTTCCATAATCCTCATGACCGTCTTCCTGATAGGTTTTTTCGTGATCGTGGCGCCGACCCGGAAAGGCAATTCCAGGAACAGGAAGGTAAAGGTCAAGGATCGTGCCCAGATCCTCAAGGAAGCCAACCGGCGGCTGGCGCAGAATCCCAAGGACGCGATCGCGCTCCAGTCCATCGGCGAGCTCTATTACTCGGAACAGAACTGGGAAAAGGCCTGCTCCACATACGCCCTCCTGTCGGAGATTTCCGCGGGCAACCCCGAAATGGACGAGTTCGAGATCAATATGCGCTACGGCGTGACGGCCATCAAGCTGGACAAGTTCGAGGAAGCCTACCGCGCGCTTTTCGTCGCGCACACGTTCAAGCAGGACAATTTCGAGGTCAATTTCAACCTCGGCTATCTGGATTTCCAGAAACGCCAGTATGAAAAGGCCGTGGCGCTCCTGAAGCAGGCCGCGACCCAGAACCCGGATCACGCGGGAGCCTTGCGCTACCTCGGCCTCTCGCTGTTCAAGACCAAGGCGTACCGGGATTCGCTCAACGCCATCCGCAGGGCTCTCGATGTCGCCCCCGACGACAAGGAAGCCATCTTCGCCTTGGGCGAGTGCTACTACGAGCTCGGGCAGGCGGACCAGGCCATCCGTGTGTTCACCCACCTGCGCGCGGACCCGCAATTCGGGCCGAACGCCGCGCTCTTCGCGGGGACCATCCACCTCAACCAGCATCAGTACCAGAAAGCCATCATGGATCTCGAGATCGGCCTCAAGCACCCCAACATCAAGGTCGAGACGATGGTAGAACTCAAATACCGGCTTTCCGCGGCGTACCTCCATGACCAGGAGATCTCCAAGGCGGTCACGATCCTCGCCGAGATCCAGTCAGTCTACCCCAACTACAAGGACGTGCCGTCGCTGCTCTCCAAGTACCGCGAGCTGAATTCCAACAGGAACCTCCAGACCTTCCTGCTGGCCCCGGCCAGCGACTTCATCACGCTCTGCCGGAAAGTGGTCATGACCTTCTTCCCGAAAGCCAAGATCAAGATCACGAACATCGCCGTGCAGCGCAACGACTACGCGGATATCCTGGCCGAGATCGAGACGACGAAATGGTCCGATATCGTGGAGTTCAGGTTCATCCGCTCCTCCGGCACCGTCGGGGAGCTCATGGTCCGCGATTTCCACGCGAGCCTGAAGGACACCAAGGCCGGCAAGGGTTATGTCATCAGCGCGGGCAGTTATTCGGACGAGGCACGCAAGTTCGTCGAAGCCAGGCTCATCGATCTCGTGGACAAGGACGCGTTGACGAAGATGCTCAACAGCATCGACATGAAGGCCAGGACCCTGCTCGACGAGTAGCCGCACGCGCGTGGATGCGGAGAATCACCCCGTCACTTCCGGCGGGGTTTTTTATTGTCTTTTTTTCGACGACAGGGACGGTATTTCCAATAACGAAGCGGGCGTGACGCGCGCTTCAGGACGAGAGCTGGCGGTACAGGGATTCCGAAAGGCCGAACTTCGCGTTCTTCGACATGGATCCCGCGTACTCGTCGGTGAGCATGTCGTCGAAGATTTCCTCGGCGTAGCCGCCGGATACGAGACCCGCTTTATCCACGGTCGCCTTCATCTGCTTGAGCATCATCTTGATGAAGATGGCTTCGAAGTCCTGGCAGGATTTCCACAATGGCGATTCCGTGTCGATCTTTGACGTCGAGCCGACGCGTGCCCCGCTGCCCCGGACTCCGGCGGCGGCCGAGGGCACGCGCAAGGGGCGGTTGTAGTACTGCAGGGTCCCGGTGTCGACGGCGTTCATGGTCATGGTCATGATCAGCGCTTCAGTTGCGTCGCGGTGCCGAGCATGTTGTCGCTGGTCTGGATGGCTTTCGAGTTGAACTCGTAGGCGCGCTGGGCCACGATCATGCTCACCATCTCGCGGACGATGGCCACGTTGGACATCTCAAGGAACTTGTGCACGGTCTTGCCCATGCCGTCGTACCCGGGGCGCCCGGGGATGGGATCGCCCGAGGCGTTGGAGAGCTTGAAGAGGTTTTCGCCGACCGCGGTGAGGCCGACGGGGTTGGGGAAACGGTAGAGCTCGAGCTGGCCCACGAGGATCGGGTCTTCCTGCCCCGGGACTTTCACGTTGATGCGGCCATCCTGGCTGATGGAGAGCGTCTCGGGGATGAAATTCTCCGGAAGGATGACCTCCGGCAGGAGCTTGTACCCGTTCGAGGTCACGAGCTGACCGTTGGAATCGATCTTGAAGGAACCGTCGCGCGTGTACGCGAAGGTGCCGTCGTAGGTGAGGACGCGGAAGAACCCGTCGCCCTGGATGGCGATGTCCGAGATGTTCTCGGTGTTCTGGAGCGCACCCTGGGTGAATTGCCGCTGGGTTGCGGCGAGCCTGACGCCGTGGCCCATCTGGACGGGCACGGGCACGACCGTGTCCTCTGTGGCCGGCGTGCCGGCCACGCGGACGGTTTGGTAGATCAAATCCTCGAAATCCGCGCGCATCCGCTTGAAGCCGGATGTGTTCACGTTGGCGAGGTTGTTGGATATCGTGTCGATATTGGCCTGCTGGCCGATCATGCCGCTCGCGGCGGTCCAAAGGCTACGTACCATCTATTCCTCCAGCTAGACTCTCACCACTTCGTTGATGAGCTTGCCGAGCATCGAATCTTCGGTCTGCACCGTCTTCTGGTTGGCTTCGTACGCGCGGTTGACTTCGATCATCCGTACCATTTCCAGGACCGGGTTGACGTTGGACGCTTCCACGAAGCCCTGGATCACCTGGGGCCGTTCCGCCGTCATGAGCCTGGCTTCCCCCGATTCCCCGGTGGTCCGCCAGAGGCTCGAACCCTGCTTGGCCAGGTAGCGCGGTTTCTTGAAGTCCACGACCTTCATCGTGTCGAGAAGCACCGTGTCGTCCCACGAGTTCTGCTCGCGGCCGACGAGCTTCGTCGGGTCGTCGTCCTGGTACAGGGCGTTCACCCAGACCCGGCCGGCCTTATCCACCTGGAAGTTGTTGCCCTTGACCCGGATGGGACCGTTCTCGCCCAGGACGGGGAAGCCTTCCTTGGTTTCGAGGTAGCCTTCCCGGCCGAGGACGAAGGACCCGTTCCTCGTGTAACGCTCGCCGTCGGGAGTCCGGACGCAGAGGAAGCCCGTCCCGTCCAGGGCGAAGTCGAAATCGCTCTCGGTCTGCTTGAGGGAACCCTGCTCGAATTCCACGAACAGTTCGTTCGTCTCGACGCCGGTGCCGAGCGTGCCGATGACGGGCGCCATGTCCCCGGAGCCCATGGGGTGGAGGTAGACGCCGTCATCGTCCGTGCGCCGGAGGAGAAGTTGGGCGAAAGCCTTGTGGATCGTGACCTCGCGCTTGTACCCGTCCGTGTCGACGTTGGCGAGGTTGTTCGAAACGGCATCGAGCCTGACCTGCTGGGCGTTCATGCCACTCGCGCCCGTATACCATCCGCGTATCATGTCCCTGTGGCTCCTCCCTATGAGTGTCGGACGATGGGGGCGGGGAGTTTACCGGTGAATTGCCGGGACCGGAACGGGATCCCGGCATCGCAGGCAGGGTGTCGGGGAAGAAGGCGCGGGTCAGATCGTGATGAGCCTTCCGGCGTCGTTTTCGATGAGGAAGATCGACTCGTAGCGTCCCGACGGGGTCACGACCTTCGACCCCGGGGAGTAGGTTTCGATGAAGAAGAAAAGGATGTCGTCCATGTCGGTTGCCGACTCGGTATGGGACCAGCGGTACCAGATGTGGTCCTTCCACTCGAGAAGTATGCCCCTGCGGTAGGGATCGCGCTCGATCTCCGGGTCGGTATGCTCGCGGAGCGTGGAACGCAAGCCCCCGTACCAGGAGCGCACGATGCAGAACAGGTTGAGTTTTTTGGACTTGTCCATGTAGTAGAGCTCGACGATGCCGCCGATCGAGGGGACGGACCGGACGATGTCGTACTTGTCCGCCCTGGCGAATGGCGACCAGTTGATGGTGAAATAGATGGAGCCGTCCCGTTCGCGCCTTTCGATGTCCCAATCCACTCGTGCATGGTACCTTGCAGCGCCGACCGGGTACAAGGGGACGGAATCGACTTGTCCCTATTCCGTCTTGACCGGGTCGCCCTTCACGAAGGATAATGAACTCCCATGAAGAAGCTCATTTTCGTGACGGGCGGGGTATGCTCTTCATTGGGCAAGGGCGTCACCGCGTCGTCCTTGGGATGCCTCCTCGAGGCGCGCGGATTGTCCGTGCGCATGGTGAAGATCGACCCCTGCCTCAACGTGGACGCGGGAACGATGAATCCCTACCAGCACGGCGAGGTCTACGTCACCGACGACGGCGCGGAGACCGATCTGGATCTCGGCAATTACGCCAGGTTCACCAACGCCGTGGCCGACAGCCCCGAGGTCGACGTGACGATCGTCGAGATCGGGGGGACGGTGGGCGACATGGAATCCATCCCCTTCCTCGAAGCCGCCCGCCAGCTCATCCACGAGGCGGGCAAGGAAAACGCCGTATCGGTGCATGTCACCCTGGTGCCCCGCGTCTCCGGCGGCTTCGGGCAGCGCGGGATCCTCGGGATGGTCAGGGCCGCGCGGTGGGCGCGGGAAAACCGCATGCCGTACTTCGGCATCTGCCTCGGGATGCAGATCCTGGTGATCGAGTACGCGCGTACCGTCCTCGGCTGGGCTGACGCCAACTCTTCCGAATTCGACCAGGAAACCGCCCATCCGGTCGTCAGCCTCCTCGAAGAGCAGGTCGACGTGAGGAACTACGGCGGGACGATGCGGCTCGGGCGCAGCGAGTCGGTGCTCAAGGAAGGCACGCGCGTGCGCGAAGCCTACGGGACGGCATCCATCCACGAACGGCACCGGCACCGTTATGAATTTTCGAACGCCTTCAGGGCCGACCTCGAAAAGGCCGGACTGCGCATCTCCGCTCTCACGCCCGACGGCGGCCTCGTCGAGTCCTGCGAATGGCCCGATCATCCATGGGGTGTCGGCGTCCAGTTCCATCCTGAATTCAAGTCGCGGCCGGTGGCGCCGCGTCCCCTGTTCGCAAAATTCATCGGCGCGTGCACGGCGTATGGCGGGAAATGACCGGCCGGCGGCTGACCGAAATGCCGGTCCGCGCCGCCTGCCCCTGCCCCGCTGCGGGTTCGGCCCGGAGGCCGTCGCGTTCTGCCTTCTCCTCGGCGCGGCAGGATCGTCCTGTTCCTTCGATTACGGCTCGCCGATGGACGAGGAGCTGGATGAGCAGGTACCGAACTACGTCCTCTTCGAGTACCGGCACACCGTCGCCGAGCGCGATGCCCCCGTCATGAAGCTGACCGCCGAAAAGGCCGAAATCTACGAAAAGACGAAACGCACCCGCGCGGATTCCCTGACTTATATCGAGTACGATCGCGACACCGGGGAGATCGTCGCCGAGGGAAGGGCGGATTCCGCCGTCTACCATGTCGATTCCGGCAATGCCGAGCTCTCGGGCAGTCTCGTGTTTTCCGCACCCGGGGACGACCTCACCCTGGAGACGGAATCCCTCGAATGGAAGAAGGAAGCCCGCAGGCTCGAAGGCCGCCGCGACCAGCTCACGACGATCCGCCGAAGCGACGGCACCGTCATCCGGGGATCGGGATTCGCCGTCGACGCCGCCACGAAGACCGTTTCGTTCCGCGAGCACGCGGAAGGGACCGTGATCGTCAACGAGTCGGATGACGGCGAAACGTCCGCCGGGACGCCGCCTCCCGAAGCCGCCGCGGCAACTTCCGTTGCGCCGCCGCCGGATGCCGCCGAGCAACCCGACGCCGATGCCCAGGCCGGTCCCCCGGAACCGGCAAGTCCCGACGCTTCCGGGGTGAATCCGTCCGGTGAGCCGGACGGCGAAACGGCTCCGGGCGTTTCCGGGGCGGCTGCCGACCCCGTTCTTCCGGAATCGCCTGAGTCGATCCGCCACCGAAACAGGGCTGATTTCGAACCGATCTACGGGGTCGGCCAATGAAGGCTTCCGCCGTGTTCCTCGCGCTTGTCCTGTCCGCCTCTGCGGTCGCCGCGTCCGCCGACCAGTTTTCCTTTTCCGCCGATTCGATGACCAGCACCCGTGCCAAGGGCAAGGAGCGGACGATCCTGAAGGGCAGTGCGAAGATCGTGTCCGGAGGGACCGTCATCACGGCCGCCTGCATCGAACTCTACGGAACGGACTACCGCTTTGCGCTGTGTACGGGCCAGGTCACCGCCGTCGACGAACAGCGCGGGATGCGGCTCATGACCGAGAACCTGTACTACGACCGCGTGGACAAGGTGAGCCGGCTCGAGGGTTTCTCCACCCTGGAGGACAAGAAGAACAAGCTCGTCATCAAGGGAGGCTACATAGAGAATGACGAACGCACCGAAATCGCCGTGATACGGATCGGGGTCAGGGTCCTCAAGGATGACATGGTCTGCCGCTCCGAATACGCCCGCTACGACCGCGCCGGGAAATCCTTCGAGCTCTCGGGAGATCCCCGGGTCAAGTGGAAGGGCGACGATTACTCGGCCGAGATCATCATCGTCGATCTCGAGACGGACGATATCGTCATGAAGGGATCGGTGCGCGGTTCCCTGACGAAGGAAGATCCCCCGGCCGTACCGAAGGGCGAAGCGCCCGCAGAGCCCGCGCCCCCGGTTCCCGGCGATGCGCCAGGCGGCAGCGAGGCGGGCCAGCCATGAGCGACGGGACCGGCATCCCGCCGCCGGACCGCGACATTCCGCAGGGCGACGGAAAGCCCGCGGATGAGGCGCAGCCCTGGGAGTCGCGGGGCGTCGAGACTGCCGCGAGTTCGGAAGACGCCGTCAGGATCGACGAGGAAGCCCGGGCGCCCGAGGAATCCGCGGCGGAAGCGGAGGCCGCGCACCCGGAATCGCTCAACGTTCTCGAGGTCACGGGTCTGCGCAAGCGCTTCGGGCGCACGGAAGCCGTGGCCGGCATCGATTTTTCGATGAAGACCGGCGAGATCGTCGGCCTGCTCGGACCGAACGGCGCCGGCAAGACGACGGCGTTCTACATGGTCGTCGGCTTCATCCGTCCCGATGGCGGTTCGATCTACCTGGACAATTCGGACATTTCCCGCCTGCCGATGTACAAGCGCGCGCGCCGCGGGATCACCTACCTTCCCCAGGAACCTTCCATCTTCAGGAAGCTGTCCGTGGAGAAGAACGTCTGGGCCGTGCTCGAGACGCGGGCCGACATCGACATGAAGGCCAAGAAGGCGATACTCGAGGAGCTTCTCGACGAATTCGGCATCGAGCACATCCGCAGGCAGCCCGCCTACACCCTCTCCGGAGGCGAGCGCCGGAGGACGGAGATCGCGAGGGCGCTGGCCATCGAACCCAAGTTCCTGCTTCTCGACGAACCCTTCGCGGGCATCGACCCGATCGTGGTGAGCGAGATCAAGAACATCGTGCGGCATCTCGCGAGCCGGGGCATCGGGGTGCTGATCACGGACCACAACGTCCGCGACACCCTCGAGATCACCAACCGGGCATACATCATCAACCGTGGGGAAATCCTGGTGTCGGGCGACCGCGACGTGATCCTCTCGTCCGAACTCGCGCGGCGGATCTATCTCGGTGAAACCTTCAGGATGTGATTCCAATAACGCGAGTGAGCGTACCCGCGCATTACGGGAAATCGATCAAGCCAGGCTTGATCGCCGCGAGTGAGCGTACCCGCTCACTCGCGAGGCATAAGATCGTTCGTCTCACAGACGGTCTTCAACTTCAGGTACTCGGTATTGAGGCGGGACATGCGCAGGTTGAGCCGGGCCAGGCGCTGGGCCAGGAGACGGGCGAGGAATATGCCGTAGTGCGGGTTGTCCCTGATCAGGTTGACGAAATCCTGCTTGGAGATCCGGATCAGCGTCGTCTTGCCCTGCGAAACCACGGTCGCCGAACGGCGGTTGGACAGCAGGAAACTCATCTCGCCGAGGAAGATGTCGTCCGGCGAGAGCGAGGATACCAGCTTCCCCTTCGCGTAGACGTAGAGCATTCCCGACACGATGTAATAGAGGTAGTCGGATTCCTCGCCTTCCGAGCAGACGCGTTGCCCGTTCTCGAACACGAGTTCCTGGGAGGCGTCGAAGATCGCCGGGATCATGTTCGTGGCGTTCTTCTGGTGCTCCATCTCGAAGGTGGCTTCGTTGCCCTTCTCGTTGTAGCTGAGGTTCGACACGTAGATGCTGGCCATCTTCATGCCCATGCCGTGCAGTTCCGGCTCGTCCCGCTTGGCGTCGAGCCGCGCCCTCCAGTCGAACCCGTCGCCCTCGTCGCGGATCGAAAAGCGCGAACGCTCCGGTGTGATGGTGTACGTGAAGTACACTTTCTTGGTCCTGACCGCGGGATCACGGTTCTTCTCGCGGATGAAGTCCATCATGTCGTGGTTGCGCTCGAGCCAGGCCGTCTTCTCGTCGTACGATATCTTGCAGTTGCCGTGTTCGATCGCGTTGAAAAGCAGCTCGAGCAGGGCAACGTGGAGCTTTTCCTTGGCGTCCCTGCTGATGAGGCTCGCGTTGAACAGGTAGTTCGTGACCAGGTTCGAATAGGTCGTGACGTCGAGCGGGTCGTTGTCGATGATGAACGAACCCGCGATGTTCCGTATGAGGTACTGCTGGATGCCGCGCTGGAACAGGATCTGCTTGTTCTGGCGGATGATCTTGATGAGGCGCGCGAAACCGTTCATGAACTCGCGCTTGCGCAGGACGGCGATGATGTTCTGGTCACGCATCGCTTCGAGGAGTTCCTTCTCGTCCATGTTGTCGTGGATGGCGATGATTCCGCCGTAGTGCAGCCAGGGGTCGGCGCGCACCTCGGACAGCACGGCCAGCGCGTCGATCTTCACGTCCGAGAAATAGACGATCTTGATTTCCGGCAATTCGTACTTGAGGAAACCCACGACGTCCGCGTTCTCGTCGAAGAAAACCGGCACGAATTCGTGCGTGAATTTATCGCATTCCAGCTTGATGAACTGGTTGAGCTGGGCGTCGGTCGAGATGACGGGAATCTTCCGCATTGCATTTCCTTCCGCTGTTCCTGGAACGGGCGCCGGCAGGCTGCTGAACCCGAGGCTTCGTAAAGGCATGCCGGAGCGCGAACGGTCGTTCCCCTCATTTCTCGGCGTTTCCGGCGTCCGGATTGACTTTTTTCAGGCTCCATGTATGATAAAAACCCGTTTCGGGCCCATAGCTCAGTTGGTTAGAGCTGCGGACTCATAATCCGTCGGTCCCTGGTTCAAGTCCAGGTGGGCCCAAAAAACGATCCGGAAGGATCGTTTTTTAATAAAGACCCACCTGGACTTGAACCGAGGCGCGCGAGCCCGGAAGGGGACTGGGGGTTGTCAGCGGAGACACGTCATGGCGGCCGTCCGGGTTTCGGTCTACACTGTTCCCATGGATCACATGACCCTCGGAAAGACGCCATCTTCACCGACAGCCCCCGGTTCTTCCGTCCGCCGGAAGCGGCGCTTCGACGTGGCCGACCTCTACCGCGACGCATCCGAAGAAAGCGTCACGGATC
>JAPLSN010000025.1 GCA_026398615.1 Spirochaetota bacterium
CAAGGCGACCTTCGCCTTGAAATCCTTGTCGTAGCGCTTTCTCATGGTGAAACTCTACTCCTCCTTCTTTGCTTTCTACAAGAAGGGATCGTCCACCTTATTCAGCCCTCCCAAGCTGTCCGATTTCTTGGGCTCAGTATACGGCCGACAAGATCAAGATTGGGTATATCTGCAACAATTTCAATGATACGTTCCAGACCTATGTCATGGATGCGGCAAAGAAATTCTTCGCCGGTAAAGCCGATGTCGAACTCATCCTCCAGGATGCCCAGGAAGATGTCATTCGTCAGCAGGATTTGGTGAATACCCTCATCTCCAAGGGTGTCAAGGCCCTCATCGTGGTTCCCGTGAATACCGGCGCGATGGAACCCATCATCCAGGCGGCCGCGGACGCGAAGATCCCCCTGGTATTCGTCAACCGGAATCCTTTCGGCGAAAATGCCCTGCCCGCCAATGTCTACTACGTCGGATCCCAGGAAATCATCGCCGGCCAATTGCAGATGGAAGCCATGGGCAAGGTCATGGGCGGCAAGGGAAACGTCGCCATCCTGATGGGAAAACTGGACAACGAAGGCGCGGTCAAACGGACCGAAGGCAACGAAGCGACCATCAAGGCAAAATTCCCGAATATCAAGGTACTCGCCAAGGAAACCGGCAACTGGCAGCGTGACCAGGGTATGAGCCTGACCGAAAACTGGCTCACCGCCTACGGCAAGAACCTCAACGGCATCCTTGCCAACAACGACGAGATGGCCCTTGGCGCCGTGGAAGCCCTCAAGGCCGCGGGACGCAAGGATGTATTCGTCATGGGAGTGGATGCCATCCCCGACGCGAAGGTCGCGGTTGGAAACGGTTCCCTTGCGGCCACTGTCCTCCAGGACGCGGTGGGTCAGGGCAGCGGAGCCGCCGGAGTGGCCTACACCGTGGTCAAAGGCGGAAAGTCCGCGTCGGTCATCTGGGTTCCCTTCGTGCTGGTCAACAAAGCCAATCTCTCGAAATATAAATAGACCGCAAATCGCGCTGTGTTTTCGGCCACGGGGAATTCTTCCCCGTGGCCTTCAAGTAGATCTTGAACGGAGCAATTCAATAGCGTCGAGTCTTTCAATCGCAAAGCCAGGGGGGATTTGGTGGCGGACGAGAAGTATCTCCTCGAAATGAAAAATATCGTCAAAACCTTCCCTGGGGTCCAGGCTCTGAAGGGAGTCGAACTCAAGGTCAGGCCGGGCGAGATACATGCCCTCATGGGCGAGAACGGCGCCGGAAAATCCACCCTGATGAAATGCATCGCCGGAATCTACCGGCCCACCGAAGGGCAGATATACTTCGATGGGAAGCTCTTGGGTCATTACACCACAGCCGACGCCCTGAAAATGGGAATCTCCATGATTCACCAGGAGCTGAGCCCCGTGCTCTACCGCTCGATAATGGAAAACATCTGGCTCGGGCGTGAACCCCTCAATGCCATCGGCCTGGTCGATCACAGGAAAATGTACGACCTGAGCATGACTGTCCTCAAGGAAATCGAATTAGACGAAAGTCCCAAAACCCTCATGGTATCCCTGACCGTCGCGAAGATGCAGATGATCGAGATAGCCAAGGCAATCTCCTACAATTCCAAATTGATCATCATGGATGAACCTACCTCGGCACTCACCGACAAAGAGGTGAAGCAGCTCTACTTCATCATGAGGAAGCTGAAGGCCTTGGGAAAGAGCATCATTTTCATATCCCACAAGCTGGATGAAATCTACGAAATCACCGACCGGATCACCATCTATCGTGACGGAAGCTATATCGGCACGGAAAATACGAAGGATCTCAAGCTTGAACGGCTCATCAACATGATGGTCGGCCGTGACGTCAATGAAATGTTTCCCAAGGTTCCCTGCCACATCGGGGAAGTCAAGCTGGAGGTCAGGAATCTCACCCATAGGCGGCTGTTCAAAAATGTCTCGTTTACGGTCAGACGGGGAGAAATTCTGGGGATAGCCGGGCTTGTCGGCGCGGGCAGGACCGAAGTCATCGAAACTATTTTCGGCATGCGGCGCAAGGTGGGGGGCGAAACCTTTATCGATGGCAAGAAGGTCGAGATCAGGAATCCCCGCACCGCCATCGCCATGGGGATGGCCTGGCTGACGGAAGACCGCAGGCAGTCGGGGATTTTTCCCATGCTCAGCGTGCAGCTGAACATGGCCATCGCCAATATAGCGAAGTTCCTGAACAGATTGGGCTTCCTCAAGGAATCCTATATGAATACCGTCTGCGACGACTACGTCAGGAAAATCCAGGTGAAGACTCCGAGTCTTTCGCAGCGCGTGGAAAACCTGAGCGGAGGCAATCAGCAGAAAGTGCTGGTCGCCCGCTGGCTCATGACCAATCCCGACATCCTCTTCCTCGACGAACCTACCCGGGGAATAGATGTGGGAACCAAGGCCGAAATACACCGGCTCATCACGACCCTCGCCGGGGAAGGGAAATCCATCGTCATGATTTCTTCGGAATTGCCCGAAGTCATGGGCATGAGCGACCGGATCATGATAATGCACCAGGGGAAGGTCACGGGGATTCTCGATAATTCCAAGGCGCTGACCCAGGGAGAACTGATGGCCTACGCAACCAACACCATGGAAGAATACCATGCGGCAAGGGGAAAAGAATGACCAAGACGGCTGCATCGCCAAAGATTAAAATCGATCCCAAGCAGATCGCGAAAAAATACGGCATCGTCATCGTCCTGATACTCATGATCCTGGGTCTGAGCATTGCGGAGCCGGCCTTCCTGAGTCCGACGAACATCTTCAACGTGCTCACCCAGACTTCGATTTTCGGCATCATGGCCCTCGGCCTGACCTTCGTCATCATCTCGAAGGGGATAGATCTTTCCGTCGGTTCCGTCCTGGCTCTCTCGGGTGTCATAGCCGCGAGTCTCGGCCAGACGATGGCCGCCACGAGCAAGTATTATCCCAATCTGGCGGAACTCCCGGTGATAGTGCCGATCCTGGCCGCCCTGGCGGTCGGGGCTTTTTGCGGCGCCATAAGCGGCTTCCTGATCGCCAAGACAAAAATACCTGCTTTCATTGCCACCCTCGGCATGATGACGGTAGCCCGCGGGCTCGCCCTGATCTACTCTGGCGGCAAACCCGTCAGCACGCTCATCCCGAACCTGACCGTCCTCGGGGGGAAACTTTTCAACGTCGTTCCCGTGCCGGTCATCATCTATTTCGTGGTGATCCTGATCAGCAGCGTCCTGCTCAACCGTACCCGGTTCGGCAAGAACGTGTATGCCATTGGCGGGAACATCACCGCCGCTGAAGTCTCGGGCGTCAACGTTTCGAAGAATCTGGTGCTGATCTATACATATTGCGGGCTCCTTGCCGGCCTTGCCGCCATTGTTTTTGCGGGACGGGTGGGCAGCGTCCATCCCGGCGCCGCATCGGGATATGAGTTGACCGCCATCGCAGCGACCACCATCGGCGGTACGAGCCATTCAGGCGGTATCGGGGCCATCTGGGGAGCCTTTGTGGGAGCCTTGGTGCTTTCGGTCATGCGGAACGGACTCACTCTCCTTGGAGTGGATGCCTACTGGCAGCAGGTCGTAGAGGGTCTCATCATCGTCGTGGCCGTCATCATCGATATGAGGAAAAACGCGAAACGGGACTGATCAGAAGGAAGGTTGGATATCCATGCGCAAGGTTAGAATCGCTTCGGTAGGCCTCGGACGCCTGGGCTTGAGGCACGCGGAAAACATATCCGACCGGATCAAGAATGCCGAACTGGTGGCACTCTGCGATCTGGACAAGAAGAAGCTGGACGAGGCCGCCGACCGCCTCAACGTCGGCCATCGCTTCACTTCCCTTGAGGAGACGCTCGCGCTTCCGGACCTTGACGCGGTGGTGCTGGTTTCCCCCTCGGGTCTCCATACCAGGCAGATAGCCGCAGCCCTTGCCGCCGGAAAACACGTCTTCTCGGAGAAGCCCCTCGGGATAACCGTGGCGGAATGCAAGGAAGCGGAAACTGCCGTCGAGTCCCGTCCCGACAAGGTTTTCATGTTGGGATTCATGCGCCGCTTCGACGAGTCCTACCGGTACGCATGGCGGAAAGTGAAGGCGGGAGAAATCGGGAAACCGATATTGTTCCGTTCCTACAGCCAGGATCCGGAGAAATTCATCGAAGGGGCCATCGCCTTCGCCGCCCACTCGGGCGGCCAGTTCCTGGACATGGCGGTCCACGACATCGACCTTGCCCGCTGGTTTACCGGCTCCGAACCCGAGACGGTCTATGCCGTCGGAGGCTGTTACGCCCATCCCGAATTCGGCCGCTGGAAGGACGGAGACAACGTGTCCTGCCTGATGAAATTCAGGAACGACTGCATGGTCTTTCTTTTCGCCGGAAGGACGGCCCCGCACGGCTACAACGTGGAAACCGAGATCATCGGCACGAAGGGGACGCTGCGTATCGCCTCGGTGCCGCAGAAGAACCTCGTGGAGATCCTCGACTCCTCGGGAGTCAGACGGGAATGCAGCGAAAATTTCCTGGAACGCTTCGATTCAGCCTATGTCAACGAGGTCCAGGAATTCGTCGACTGCATCAATGAAGGAAGGAAACCCGAAGTTTCGGTCCATGACGGCACCCGCGTCTCGGAAATCGCCCATACCTGCAAGGCCGCCTTCGAAACGGGGGAGCTGTTGAGATTCTGACCCGATAAATTCCTTCAGTGCAGGTGACTGTCTATCCAGATATTCAGCAGTTTCAACGCTCTGTCCGCAGTCCGGAAGACGGGGACGCCGCGGCGTTCGAGTTCTTCGCAGAGGGGATCGTAGAGGGAGCCGACGTCGACGACCGCCACCCAGGGCTTGTCGGAGGACTTCATGAGCTCGCCGTAGCGGCCGGCTATGGAGTCGTCGCGGGTCACGTCTTCCTGGTGGACCTCGGGGTTTTTCGCCAGGGTGTTCATGCGGACCGTGAGCGGCACGATGCCCACGATGCCGCAGTCCACGGATTCGTCCTCGATGGCCGCCTGAAAAGTTTCGTGGTAGGCGGCGTCGTCGGCCATGGGGGTCAGGTCGATCGGGTTGTGCACGTCGACGATCTCCGAGATTTTCGCGTCGGCGAAGACGCGTTCGAGCCGCTCGTTGCCGGCCTTGGAGAACGACGCCAGTTCCATGCGGCCGAGATTGTCGGCGAACGCGACGCACTCGAACCCGGCGTTCGAGACGGCCCCGAGCCTGCGCCCGCGCGCCTTCTTGCCGCGCAGGAGGGCGAAGAGCGTGACCGCGTCATCAAACTCGTCGAGGGTCTCGGTCACGATGGCCCCGACCTGGGAGAGCAGGGCTTTCGTGACCGGGTAGTCTCCCGCGATGCTGGCGGTATGGCTCGCGCTCGCCGCTGCGCCCGCCGCCGTCCTGCCTGCTCGGTAGAAGATCACCGTGCGGCCGGAGTCGACGATGGCCTTGGCCGCGCGCAGGAGCTTTTCGCCGTCGAGCGGCTTGAAGCCCTCCACGTACACGGCGAAGATCCCGATCTCGCGGTCGTCCTTGAGCCGCTCGAGGTAGTCGCCGAGGGTCACGTCCATCTGGTTCCCGCAGGTGATGACGTACTTGGGGTTCACGTCTTCGTGCTTGGAGATGCGGCAGATGGCGAAGGCTCCCGATTGCGAGATGACAGCCACCGGCGCGACCTTGCCCTTCGGCATGGGGAGCTTGTAGTCGGGGATGAAGAGCGTGTTGTACTTGCCGGGCACCGAACGCACCCCGAGGCAGTTGCCGCCGTTGAGGAGGGGGCCTCTCCCCGACGCGCGCGCCTTTTCGAGGGACGCCCTCATCCGCGCCACGATCGCCTCGGTGCCCGATTTTTCCTCGAGTCCGCCGGGGATGACGATGACGCTTTCGGCCTTGTCCATCTCTGCCAGGTCCGCGATGCATTCCGCGGCCTGGGCCGCGGGGATGACCAGGACGAAGAGATCCACCTTTTCCGGCAGCGACGCGACGTCCGGGACGCAGCGGCAGCCGTCGAGCTCGGGCAGTCCGGCTTTCACGACGTAGAGCCGTTTCGTGTCGAAGCCGTTTTCGATGAGGTTGCGCAGGATGATGCGGCCGTTGTTCATGCCCTTTTCGGAGACACCGATCACGGCGGCGCTCCTGGGCTTGAGCAAGCGGTCGATCTTGGCGACGGGCCGGTCGGCCTGTAGCCGGTTGACCACGCGCCCTTCCCTGACCTCGAGTTCGCCGCCGGGGGTGGCGATCGTACCGACCTTGACGAGGACGTCGAGCGCCACGAGGCGGCTCTCGCCGCCCGCCCGTCGGGATATCACGAAGGGGTTCACCTCGAACTCCGTGATGCCGATCTCGGCGAACAGGCGCGAGGCTTTCACGAAGGTGGCTATCGCGTCAGTGACCTTCGAGGCGTCGATGGCGGGCTTCGTGTTCCGCAAGCCGCCCGACGCGAGGGTGAGCACGGCGTTGTCCGCGAGCGTCGCCGCGATGACGCCGCGGTCGGCGGTCTCCGGGCTGAAAAACGCATTGGCCGCTCCCGGCCTGAATGCCCTGGCGAGGTACTCGGCGTAGATGCCGCCGGGGCCGAAGCTCACGACCGGCCCGAAGTCCGGGGCGAATCGGTAACCCACGATCATCTCGTGGCCGAGCTTCGGTTCGTACGGGACGAACTCGTTGACGGTGTAGCCGTCCACGCGTTCCTCCGTGAATCTGGCTTCCATGGCCGCCATGGCCCGCGCGATTCCGTCCTTCGAATTCGGCACGATGGCGACTCCGCCCACCTCCGTCTTGTGGAGTATCTCGGGGCTGATGACCTTGACGACGGCTTTTTCGCCCTCGAAAGGCACGAGGGCGGCGACTTCGCCCGAACCTTTCACGAAGTGCCAGCGCGGCGCCTCGAGGCCGAGCGCGGCGAGGAGCCCGAGGCCTTCCACCTCGGTGAAAGCGTCGCGGCCTTCCGCGATGACGCGGCCTGCGAGCTCACGGATTAGCTTTTCTTCCATTCTGGAACGCCTTTACGTTGGCCGAGACCACCGCGTCGCCCTTCCGGGCGAAGTTTTCCGCGATGGCCGTTTCGATGGCATCCGCCTTGAGCGGAAGGTATTTCGCGGCGGCCCCGACGAGGACGATGTTGGCCGCACGCGCGTTGCCTGCTTCCTTCGCGAGCGCGTCGGCGTCGAGGAGCACGGCTTTCGGGAGGGCCTTTATTTCCGCGAGCACCGATTCGATTTCGGGATAGGTCGGGATATTCCTGATCGGCGCCGTGGCGGCGACCACCGCGCCGTCCCTGGAAAGCCAGGGCAGGTAGCGCAGGGCTTCGAGCGGCTCGAAGGCCAGGATGAGGTTCGCGCAGCCGCGGGGAATGGTGGGGCTCGCGATCGGTTTGTCGGAAATCCGGAGGTGGGCGAGCACCTCGCCGCCGCGCTGGCTCATGCCGTGGACTTCGGACTGCTTGACCTGGAGGCCGGCCGCCATGGCCGCCCTGGCGATGACGACGGAGACGGAGATGCCGCCCTGGCCTCCGACCCCGCAGAAAACGATGTCGTATTTCATGCCTTCCTCGCTTTCTTGACCGCTTCGAGGCACTCGCGGACCATGATGACCACGGACGGCCCTTCGTAGGCGAGTTCGCGCCTGATGGCTTCGACGTTCTTCGCGTGTTCGTTCTTGTGCGCGCGCAGGGTGACGACGTGCTCCGGCTCGATGCCGACGCCCCTGACCAGGTTCCCGAGGCCCGACGACGGCAGGATGGTCGGCTGGGCGCCGGTCATGCCCGTGGTGCCGTTGTCGAGGATCAGCACCGTCATGTTCGTGCGGTGGGACACCGCGTCGATGAGGTTCGTGATCCCCGAGTGGTAGAAGGTGGAATCCCCGATGACGGCCACCGTCGGCCGGAGGCCCGCCTCGGACGCTCCCCGCGCCATGCCGATGCTGGCGCCCATGTCCACGCAGGTTTCCACGGCGGAGTAGGGCGGCAGGGCCCCGAGGGTGTAGCAGCCGATGTCCGAGTTCACGGAGTGGAGCGGGTAGTCCCTGAGGACTTCCTTGAGCGCGACGAGGCTGTCGGTGTGCGGGCAGCCCGTGCAGAGCGAGGGGGGCCGCGACGGCGGCACGAGGTTCTTCACGGCGAAACCCTCGCGCTCAGGCAGGCCGAGGGCGGCGCGTACGTTGTCCGGGGAGAGTTCGCCGTCGATCGGCAGCTCGCCGGATTCCTTGCCGAGGATCCTGGGGCTCGCGAAAGGCAGGATGCCGCGGAGTTCGCGCTCGACGAAGGGGTAACCGTCCTCGATGACGAGGAGCCGCTCGACGCCGGCGGCGAGCTTGCGGAGCTTTTCCTTGGGCATCGGGTACATCCCGATGTGGAGGTGGGACGGTTCGGCGCCCAGGGACGCGACGAGGTCGGCGAGGTTCTCCCGGTAGTACGGAAGGGCGACCCCGGTCGTGATGACGCCGAGTTTCCCGGACTTCATGGCGAGCGGGTTGGCGTCGGGGCCGTCGGAGATGGCGGCGAAGGCCTTCTGCTTTTCGATGAGTTCGCGCCAGCGCTTGCGTGCGATGGCCGGCATGAGGATCCACGACATGTCGGCGTCGGCCTTGCGGACCGGGTTCTGCGGCGTGCGCGGGCCGGTCTTCACGATGGCGCGCGCGTGCGCGAGCCGGGTGGTGATGCGGATCATCACCGGCACTTCGTGCTTTTCGGAGAGGTCGAAGGCCTTCCGCATCATGTCATAGGCTTCCTGCTGGTCGGAGGGCTCCAGGCAGATGATGCGGGCGAAGTCCGCGAGCCAGCGGCTGTCCTGCTCGTCCTGCGAGGAGTGCATGCCCGGATCGTCAGCCACAACGACGACGAAACCGCCGTTGATCCGGATGAGGGCGGAGTTGACGAAGGGATCGGCCGCGACGTTGAGGCCGACGTGCTTCATCGACGCCATGGCCCGGCGGCCCGCGTACGACGCGCCGAGCGCGGACTCGTAGGCGGTCTTTTCGTTCGCGCACCACTGGGCGACGAAGGCATTTGCCGTTCCGGCTTCGCGCGCCGCGGTTTCCTGCAGGAATTCCATGATCTCCGTCGAAGGCGTTCCCGGATAGGCGAACGCCCCGCTCAAGCCCGCGTGCACGGCCCCGAGGGCTATCGCCTCATTGCCGAGCAGGGTTTCAGTAGACATCGATTATCTCCTTGGCGCGTTCGGCGCCGGTTCTCCGTGGAGGGGGCGGGACTTCAGAAGTACAGCTCGTATTCCTGCGCGGTCGGCGCGTTGTACACGTACTCGGCTTCCTTGAGTTTCATCGCGATCCAGGCTTCCACGAGTTCCCTGGGGAACACCGGCGAAAGGTAGTCGTTGTCCTTCTTGAGGCCCCTGAGGACGAGGTCGAGGCGCGTGGGGAAGGTGTTGCGGGCGCTCTCGTGGGCGGTGTTGTAGCCGGCCTTGACCGGGTCGAGCCCGCGCCTGATGCCGTCGATGCCCGCCAGGAGCATGGCCGCGAGGAAGAAGTAGACGTTGGCCGTGGCGTCGCCCGTGCGGAACTCGATGCGGCTTTCGCCCTTCTTGAGGTAGCCGGGGATGCGGATGGCCGCGCAGCGGCTGCCCTTGGCGAAGGTGGCGGAGACGGGGGCTTCGTAGCCTGGGACCAGGCGCCTGTAGCTGTTGGTGCTCGGGTTGGACCACGCCAGGAGGGAACCGGAGTAGGCATGCTCGAGGACGCCGGCGGTGTAGGCGAGCCCGGCTTCGGAGAGGCCGTAGAGTCCATCGCCGGGGAAGATGGAAGCGCCGCCCTTTTCCACGAACTGGTGTACGTGGAGACCCGAGCCCGCGATCTTGTACATCGGCTTGGGCATGAAGGTGACGTGGAGGCCGAGCTCGTCGGCGCAGTTGCGGATGATCCACTTGGCGAGGGTCACCGAGTCGGCGGCCTTGAGGATGGATATGAAGTTGAGCTCGATTTCGAGCTGGGCCGCCCCGACCTCGTGGTGATGGTACTTGACCGGGATCCCGGCTTCTTCCATGAGCTTGACGGACATGTTGCGCAGTTGTCCGTACTTGTCGTCCGGGTGGATGCGGTGGTAGCCCTTGGACAGGCCGAAGCGGGGCCGGTCCTCGGAATTCTCGCCGATGCCTTCGGAGGATTCCACGAAGTAGTAGGAATGGTCGACGGTCGCGGAGTAGCGGACATCGTCGAAGACGAAGAATTCGAGCTCGACGAGCATCTTCGCGTCGTCGCCGATGCCTGTTTCCCGGAGCTGCTCGAGGGCCCTGCGGGCGATGGCGCGCGGGTACTGCTCGAAGGGCTTGCCTTCGGTGGTTTCGACGTCGCAGAAGGCGTGGAGAATGCTGAAACCGTCCCGGGTTTCGACGAAGGCGGTGGAGAGGTCGGGGATCGCGACCATGTCCGAGGAGTGGGTCTGTGCGAAGCCGAAGTTGGACGCGTCGAACCCGATGCCGTCCTTGAGCACCTTGTCGGTGATGTACGCGCGGGGAAGGGATACCGAGTGGAGGACGCCGTGGACGTCGACCACGAGCATGCTCAGGTAATCTATGGACGATATATCGTTCGAGTATTTGGACAGCTCCATTGAGTAACTCCTTGTGTGGCCGTGTAGCTGGATGCTACAGCGCTTTTTACGTCTGGGCAATGAAAAAGCGTCAATTCTAGCGGAAAATGGCCGATATTTTCGCTAAACCGGTCAAATTTCGCTTCATTTCTTGAAAAAACATGAGATTTCAGTTGTTTCCGGAAATGTCTCGTGAATGACCGGAGAGGAGGAACTCAGAACCGGATGAAGCCCGCCGCAACGGCGGCGCTGAACAGGATGAAGAGCCTGCTCACGGAACGCATCGTCGCGCCTTTCGTTTCGTGGGAAAAACCGCGTGAGAGCATCCGGTACAGGATCGGAGCGGAAAGGATGAGCGCGGGAATGGCGGTGATGAGGACGAAGCCCGGGAGGATGCCGGCCGCGGCCAGCGCCAGCGCCGTTGCCCAAGCCAGGCTGGTTTCGGCGATCAGGATGGCCACCGCAATCGGTCCGGCGTCCAGGATGCCCCCGTCCGGGTCGCGGCGCGAGAGCAGCACGGCGAGGGTTGAACGACCGGACGCCTCGTCGCCGATCGCGTCGCAGAGATTGTTGGCCGAGAGGATGCCGGCGATGAAGAGGCTCGAAGCGAGGCCGGCCAGGGCGGCGTCGCGGGTCAGGTTTCCGGCCTGGATGAAATATGCGACCAGGAACAGGACTTCCCCCAGGAAACCACCGGCGAAAACCTCGCCGAGCGGTGTCCGCGAAATGGGGAACGGGCCTCCAGTGTAGGCGAATCCGACGAGCATGCAGACGAAGCCGACCGGAACGAGCCATCCCCCCGCGAAGATTGCGATGACGATGCCCAGGGCTCCCGCGAGCGCGTAGAGCCCGAACGAGGCGAGAAGGGCCTGGCCGGGGTCGGCAAGTTCATGAACGAGGATCTTGTCGCGCTCGCGGTTGTGCCCGGTCCGGTCCGTGCCCCGGAGCCAGTCGAAGTAGGAATTGAAGCCGGTAGCGCCCATGTCCACGCACAGGGAGGCAATCAGGGTAAGGGCGAACAGGAAAGGGTCGAAGCGCCCGGTGTGGCGGACGGCGAGGAGGGTCGCGAGGCAAAGGGTGGAGAGGCTCACGACTTTCGTGCGCAGTTCGACGATGGCGGTAAATTGGCTGAAGGTCACGCGTTATCCCTCCCACGGCGGGCCATTCCCTTTGTAGCGCCTGCCCGCATCCTAGTCAACGGGGAACGTCCGTACCGATTTGGTGTCGCCCAATCTTGTGCGAATGCCGACATTCTATATATTGTGTCAGGAGCATCATGAGCGATACACACGACCACAAGAGCCGCCTTGGCTTCCTCGAAAAAGAGATCGATCTCCTCAGGGTGCAGAACCAGCGGCTTTCCGAGCTCCTGTCCGAGCAGGAGCGGCGCCACCGCGATCTCGAGGAGCGTCTGTCCGTGGACGCGAGGAGCGGACTTCCGAACCATCTCCGGCTGAGCCACGAGCTGGACGCCGACCTGTCCGCGGCCCGGAACGGCACGGAGCGGATCGCCGTCGTCATCCTGAAGCTCGATTCGCGCATGACCCTCATGACCAAGACGATGAAGCCGACGGTCATCGAGTGGATACTGTACCAGACGGGGCAGCGGCTCCTCGAGGCGATCGGACCCGGCGACAGCCTCTACCACGCCCGGGACGACGAGTTCGTGCTCGTGTACCGCTCCGTATCGGACGCGAACGCGCTCCGGACCCGCATCGCGGCGGCCGTGGACGTGGTCGGGAAACCTCACGTGTTCTCCGGCTACCACCTCGCCATCGGCTGCGTCGCCGGGGCGGCCATCTTTCCCGACCACGGGCTCGACCGCAGCCGCCTCCTCCACAACGCCGACATCGCCCTGGAATACGCCAGGAGCAAGGGGCGGAGCGTCAAGTTCTTCTCGGAGCGCATCCGGGAATCGGTCGTGGAGAAAATGGAGCTCCAGAACGCCATCCTCAAGGCGCTCGAATCCCAGGCCATCAAGGAAATCTCCAGGCAGTTCCTCGTGTTCTTCCAGCCCATCGTGACGCTCGGCGAGATCGGGAAGGATTCCGTGAGGATCGAGCGCGTCGACGCCGAGGTCCTCATACGCTGGGACCATCCGACGCGGGGTCTGCTCGGCCCGAACCTCTTCATCCCGACGGCCGAGGAGACGGGGCTCATCATCCCCATCGGGAACTGGGTGCTGTACCGGACCGCGGAGATCCTCCGGGAGTGGAGCTCGGGCGCGCTCGGCGAAGTCAGGCTCTCCGTCAACATTTCGCCGAGGCAGTTCGCGAGCGACCACCTCTTCGAAAACGTGAAACGCGTAATGCAGCGCGAGGGGCGGGAGCGCCTCAAGTTCGAGATCACCGAGTCCTGCCTCATGGACGACCCCATGCTGGCGGTGGCGCGCATGGGGCGGCTCAAGTCCGAGGGCGTGAGTTTCTCGGTGGACGATTTCGGGACCGGCTATTCTTCCTTGAGCTACCTGAGCAAACTTCCGGTCTCATCCCTCAAGATCGACCAGTCCTTCGTGCGCCACATCGAGAAGTCGAAGCAGGACAGGACCATCGTGCGGACCATCCTGTCCCTCGGCAGGGAGATGAACTTCGACGTCGTCTGCGAGGGCGTCGAGAACGAGCAGCAGATCCGCATCCTTTCGGAGGATGGCTGCTCGTGCATCCAGGGCTACATCTTCGGGCGGCCCATGCCCGCGCAGGAATTCCGCCTGGTCTGCGAGGAATTCCTCCGCAAGCCGGTGAGCTTCGACCGGCTCAAGGCCCTTTCCATGGCGAACATGGTTTGAGGCCGCGACGCCTTCCCCGCGTACAGTCTCGCTTGACGGCAGGACCCGCTTCGCGGCAGAGTGCCCCCGGACATGCGCCGGCGTTCCGGCTCAAGCGGAGGTTCCCGGTTGAAAACCCGAATTCGTTCGATCCTTGCCGTGGCTGTGGTTGCAGCGGCAGTGCTATCCGGTTGCGGGAAGTGTACGGGTCCCGCCGCGGCGAAGGGGGTCCGCGCGGCCTTCCGCGTCGCGATAGTCGTACCCCGGTCCGGGTCGGCCGCTTCCCTTGAGGCGGCGGGAAAGGTGCGCTCCCTCGAAGCGACCTTCGGCAAGGCATCCGAAGGCGGGATGCTGTCCGTCTTCGAACCGGAGTACGCGGCCGGGGAAGCGGCCCGAGAATCCTGGATCGCCGCGGTCGCGGCGCTGGCCGACGACCCCGGATTGAAGGCCGTCATCGTGGCGCCCTCGCCCGTCGGCACGGCCGAAGCCTTCAGGCGGATCGCGGAGAAAAGGCCCGGGTTGCTGCGCCTGGCGCTCGCGTCCTGCGAGGATCCCCAGGCCATGCAATTCGCCTCCACCCTCGTCGTCGACGCCGATTTCGTGGCGCAGGGCTACGCGGCCGCGCTCGCGGCTTCACGTCGTTCGGCCGTCGTCTTTGTCGAGACGGGAAGGGACCCGGGTTCCGAAGCCCGGGCGCGGATGAAGGCGGTCATGAAGGCGACGCTCGCCGACGAGGGGGTCCCCTTCGTCGAACTGGACGGCGCGAAGGCGAGGGCTGACCGGAAGCCGGGGGTCTTCGCCGCGTTCGCGGATGCCGCGGTCGCCGACGCCGCCAGGCGCTACGGCGGCCGCGTCGGTTTCTTCGTGCCTGAACAGGTCTCATGGATCGCCTTTTCGGAAGCAGCCCGGGGAACCGGAGCCGTCATGCTCGGATCTCAGGACCCTTCGCTTGTCGCCCTCGCCGCCGGACTCGGCCTTCCTCCGCCCGCGGAAACCATGGGAGCCGCGGCGTATGCGGAGGCTTCGGCCAAGGAGCTGGAAGCGCGGTTTTCCCCGACGGGTTTTCTCGTTTGCGACGAAGGGGCAGCCGCGTTTCTCCTGGAAAGGTCGGTTGCCCTCGCCGCAATCATGGTTGAAAAAAAGTCACCAGCCGATTATGTCGAAGCGTGGAACGCCGCGATGCCGGGTCCGGTTTCCGGAGGACCCCTTGCCAGCCATTTCATCGATCCGTCGATCGGCGTCCGCGCCCGCAACCATATCCTGGTGGGACTGCCCCTGCGCGGCATCGGCATTTCTATCGATAGGAACCGGGAAGCTCCGCAGCAGCTTTACCGGTTTAAGCCGTGAGTTTTACGGTCTCCAGGGGCGTGGACTGCTTGACGGTCTTTTCATGGCATACCGGGCATGTCACCGGAAATGGATGCGGTGGAAATCGATTGCGGTCAAAAGGTTGCCTTTTCCAAGTACGTCTGCATTTTGAAAGGGCCTCAATGGTCAAATAGTCTGGATCCAGCTTCCCAGAGGGCTTACCACTTGACGTCGTTTTCCATTATGCTACAATGAATGCGTCTCTGACCATTTAGCCACAAGGAGGCTGTATGAAGAAAGTAGTGAAGATCGTCACCATCCTGATGGTGATAGCATTCTTCTTCGCGGGAACCAGTGTATTTGCCCAGGCGAAGTACCACATCGGCATCGTGACGGGCACCGTTTCCCAGTCCGAGGACGATCTCCGGGGCGCCGAAGCGCTGATCAAGGCCTATGGCGACGTCAAGTCAGGCGGCATGATCCAGCACATCACCTATCCGGACGACTTCATGTCCCAGCAGGAGACCTTCATCTCCTCCGTCGTCTCCCTCGCGGACGACAAGCTCATGAAGGCCATCGTCGTCAATCAGGCCATTCCGGGCACTACCGAAGCCTTCAAACGCGTCAGGGCCAAGAGGCCCGACATTCTCCTCTTCGCGGGCGAGCCCCACGAAGATCCTCTCGTCATCCAGAGCGCGGCAGACCTCGCCATGAGTGCGGACTTCGTGTCCCGTGGCTACACCATCATCTGGTCCGCCAAGCAGCTGGGCGCCAAGAAGTTCGTCCACATCTCCTTCCCCCGCCACATGTCCTATGAAACCCTGAGTCGCCGCAACGAGATCTTCAAGGTAGCCTGCAAGGACCTCGGCCTCGAGTACGCCTTCGAGACCGCTCCCGACCCGACTTCCGACGTCGGCATGGCCGGCGCCCAGCAGTTCATCATGGAGAAGACTCCCCAGTGGATCGAGAAGTACGGCAAGCAGACCGCCTTCTTCTGCACCAATGACGGCGAGACCGAGCCCCTCCTCCGCCAGCTCCTCGCCTATGGCGGCATCTTCGTGGAAGCCGACCTCCCTTCGCCGCTCATGGGTTACCCGGGCGCACTCGGCATCGACCTTTCCGCCGAAATGGGGAATTTCCCCGCGATACTGAAAAAGGTCGAGGCCGCTGTCGTCGCCAAGGGCGGCGCCGGGCGCTTCGGCACCTGGGCTTTCTCCTATGGTTTCACCGTCACCGCCGGTCTGGGCGAGTTCGCCAAGACGGTCATCGACGGCAAGGCCAAGAAAGATTCGCTCAAGGATCTCTTCACCGCGCTCGGAAAGTACACTCCCGGGGCCAAGTGGAACGGGGCGTATTATACCGACGCGAACACCGGCGTCCGCGCCAAGAACCAGATCCTGGTGTACATGGACACCTACATCATGGGCAAGCCAGGCAAGTTCCTCCCCACCACCACCCAGAAGATTCCGGAGAAGTACTACCTCATCAAGAACCAGTAAAACACTATTCATGACGACGAGGGGCCTCTTGAGGCCCCTCGTTTTTTCCCCGGCTTTTGTCGGGGATCCCGTGTTCCGCCGACTGCCCACGAAGTCGGAGCACGACACTTTTTCCAGAGGAACATATGGGACAGCAAGGTCCACTTCTATCCATCGATCACATCTCCAAGGAATTCTACGGCAACGTCGTCCTCAACGATGTCAGCTTTGAACTCAAAGCCGGAGAGATCCTCGGTCTAGTCGGGGAAAACGGGGCAGGCAAGACGACGCTCATGCACATTCTCTTCGGGATGCCCGTCATCGCCGACACGGGCGGCTTCAAGGGCCGCATCTGCATAGACGGACAGGAGGTCAGCTTTTCGAGCCCCTTCGACGCCCTCGATGCCGGAATCGGGATGGTCCACCAGGAATTCAGCCTCATTCCGGGTTTTACGACGACTGAAAATATCGTGCTCAACCGCGAGTCCATGAAGCCAAGCATCCTCAACGATGTCTTCGGAGACCGCATGAGCATTCTTGATAGGCAGGACATGAAAAAGCGCGCCGAAGCGGCCATCGAAAAGCTCGGCGTGAAGCTCGATCCTGACATGCTTGTTTCCGAAATGCCTGTCGGCCACAAGCAGTTCACCGAGATCGCGCGGGAGATAACACGCTCGAAGACGAGGATTCTCGTCCTGGACGAGCCCACCGCCGTCCTTGCCGAATCCGAGGCGGAAGTCCTCCTGAAAGCGCTCAGGAAACTGGCGTCGCTGGGGATCGCCATTATCTTCATCTCCCACCGTCTGCACGAAGTAACCGAAGTGGCCGACCGTGTCGTGGTGTTGCGCGACGGAATTGCGATCAAGGACACGCCGGTTGCCGGAGTGTCGGTGCGCGACATCGCTTCGTGGATGGTGGGCAGGTCCGTGGCGACCGAGCGGGTGTCGGAAGGCGAAGCGCGTGAATTCGGCCCCGAGATACTCTCGGTAGAACATCTCTGGGTGGACATGCCCGGGGAAACAGTCCGCGACGTCAGCTTTTCCGTTCGCAAGGGCGAAATCCTGGGCTTCGGAGGCCTGGCCGGACAGGGAAAGCTCGGCATCCCCAACGGGATCATGGGACTCTTCCAGGCAGGCGGCGTGGTCCGGCTTCACGGGAAGGACGTTCCGCTCAACGAGCCGCGAACCGCCCTCGAGATCGGCATGGCCTTCGTCTCCGAGGACCGTCGCGGGGTCGGCCTCCTCCTGGACGAGAGCCTCAAATGGAACATCGCCTTCACCGCCATGCAGATACAGGGCAAGTACCTGAAAACCATTCTCGGTGGCCTTTTCAGAATTCGCGACGAGGCGGAGATGAGAAAGCTCACCGAAGAATACATCGCGATGCTCGACGTGAAGTGCACCAGTCCCTCGCAGAAAGCCAAGGAGCTCTCCGGCGGCAACCAGCAGAAGATCTGCCTGGCCAAGGCATTCGCCGTGAAACCTGACCTGCTCTTCGTTTCGGAGCCTACCCGCGGGATCGATGTCGGCGCCAAGAAGCTGGTCCTCGACACGATCCACCGCTATAACCGCGACTACGGCACCACGATCGTCATGGTGTCCAGCGAGCTCGAGGAGCTCCGATCCATCTGCGACCGCATCGCGATCGTGGACGAAGGCAAGATCGCGGGAATCCTCCCGCCGACCGCGGAGCTGCCGGAGTTCGGTCTCCTGATGTCAGGCCTGGGGGCAAACGGCTCGCAGGAGGATCTCAGTGCGTAGCGCCAAACAGTTCGTGACCGACTTCGGCTGGCCTCGGATCATCATCTTCATATTCCTGGTCCTCCTCTTCGTTGCGGCTCCCTTCTTCCGCGTCAGGATCGACGCATCCATCTCGGACGTGCTCAACCGCTTCGGGCAGAACGGGCTCTTCGTTCTGGCCATGGTGCCGATGATACAGGCCGGCTGCGGCCTGAACTTCGGTCTCTCGCTCGGGATCATCGCAGGTCTGATCGGGTCGACCCTCTCGGTCCAGTTCGGGCTGCTCGGGGTCTTCGGCTTTTTCGGGGCAGTCGGATTGTCCGTTCCCTTCGCCGTCTTCTTCGGCTGGCTGTATGGGCTCCTGCTCAACAAGGTCAAGGGCGAGGAAATGACCATAGCGATGTATGTCGGCTTCGCAAGCGTCATGTTCATGTGCATCATGTGGCTGATCCTTCCATTCAACGGACCAACCATGATCTGGGGCTATGCGGGCAAGGGCTTGCGCACCACGATCACGATAGAGGGATTCTACCGGCACTTCCTCAACGATTTTCTGGCCGTGCGGATAGGCGATTCCTTCGTCTTCCCGACGGGCATGCTCCTCTTCGTGGGTTTTTGCGCTTTCCTGATGTGGCTTTTCCTCCGGACCAAGACCGGCACCGCGATGACCGCCGTCGGGTCCAACCCGGACTACGCCAGGGCTTCGGGCATCAGCGCTGACAAGATGAGGACGATTTCGGTCATCATCTCGACGGTGCTCGGTGCGGCCGGCATCATCGTCTACCAGCAGAGCTACGGTTTCATCCAGCTCTACACGGCCCCGCTTGCCATGCCCTTTGCCGCTGTCGCGGCCATCCTGATAGGCGGGGCTTCGGTCAACAAGGCGAGCATGGTCAATGTGCTCGTCGGAGCCTTCCTCTTCCAGGGACTGCTCACGATGACGCCCTCGGTCATCAACTCGGCCCTGCAGACCGACATCTCCGAAGTGGTCAGGATCATCGTGTCGAACGGGATCATAATCTATGCGCTTACGCGTAAAACGAAGGTGACCAAATGAGCGGCACAAAAAGCCTCGGCCGCTTCTTAACGGAGTATGCGGTCGTCATCATCTTTCTCCTCATCACGGTCGCTGCCATTCCGTCCTCTGGTCTTTCCATCCAGTACATCGTCCAGGAGATGATCACCCGGCTCGGCCGCAATACCTTCCTGGTCCTTGCCCTCCTCCTGCCGATCTACGCGGGCATGGGCTTGAACTTCGGCATGACGCTGGGCGCCATGTCGGGGCAGATCGGCCTCATTCTCGCGATCAATTTCAACATAGGAGGAGTGGAGGGGCTGGCTTTCGCCGCCCTCCTGGGCACGGCGGTGTTCATGGGGTGGATCTGCGGCGTGGTCCTGAACAAGGCCAAGGGCCGCGAGATGGTGACGGGATACATGCTCGCCTTCTTCATCAACGGCATCTACCAGCTTATCGTCCTGTATATGATGGGCTTCGTCTTTCCCATCCGCTCCTCCGCGATCCTCCTTTCGCGGGGTTACGGAATCCGGAACACGCTCAACCTCGAAATCGTGCGCCAGTCCCTCGACAATTTCCTCATGCTCAGGCTCGGAGAGTATACGGTACCGGTCGCAACCTTCCTCGTTATTGCCGTCCTGTGCGTTTTTGTCGTATGGTTCAAGAAGACGAAGCTGGGTCAGGACATGAGGGCGGTCGGTCATGATATGTCCGTCGCCGATTCGGCTGGCGTCCCGGTGGACAGGACGCGGATCATCGCCATCATCATCTCGACGGTGCTGGCCAGCTACGGCCAGATCATCTTCCTGCAGAACATGGGCAACATGGCCACCTACAACGCACACGACCAGACGAGCTTCTTCGCCGTCGCCGCCATCCTCGTGGGCGGCGCCTCGGTCAAGAAGGCCACGATACCCAACGTCCTCATTGGTGTCATCCTCCTCCACGTCCTCTTTGTGGTTACCCCGAGAGCTGGCCAGAACCTCTTCGGCTCGGCCATGATCGGTGAGTATTTCAGGCAGTTCATAGGCTACGGAGTCATCGCGTTCTCGCTCGTGCTCTATGCATGGAGGGCGCGCAAGGATGCCGCGTGGTCCCGCGAGGGTCTCCGCGGCTCTTCTTCAGGCGCCGTCCCGGCCGCAGCCGCCGCAGGCGGAGAAGGAAGCGCGAAATGAGCACCGAGATCATCGATCCGAAGGTTGCCACACGGCGTCTTTTCGTACGGTCTGGCCTGGTTGCCGTCTATTTCCTGCTGCTTGTCGTCACATTCCTGCTGGGGAAAGGCTATACGCTTCTCATAGACAACAAGGACGCCGCGGACGGTTCTGTCGTCGCCATCGATGGCGTCCTCGTTTCGGTCGATGGCGCGGAGGCGCTCGAGCTCTATTCTGGCGATCGTGACGCGACCCAGCTCAAAGGCCAGCGGCATCGCGTGATCGTCGAGCTTATCTCCGACGGGAAGAAGATCGAGAAGAGCATCCACCTTCCCCTCGATACCGACATGCTGCTCCTTTCAGTTCCGAAGCTCGTCGCCGGGATCGAACCCTTCGTCGAGGTCTTCGTCCTTCGCGACCAGCCACGCCCGGCGGGCGAAGAGGTTGGCAACACGAATGCCTTCACCTCACCTGACAGTGAAGCCCTCGAGACCGTCGAACCGCCCGTTCCGTGATCCAATGCAGCTGACGGGGCCCAGGCGGATCATTGCATGCTCCATCCCGGCGTCCGTCTACCCCAAGGAGGGGACAGGATGAAGAAGACGCTCGTGTTCCTGGCGGCCGCGCTGGTCGCGACATCCATGGCTTTCGCGCAAGCCGCGCCGAAAAAGGTGCTGACCGACGCCGATATAAAAAAATTCGTCAAGGACATGCCGGTCATGTCGCCGGAGCTTGACGCGGTGGAAATCGATTACGCCCCGGGCGATGAAGGCAAGACGATGTCCATCGGGGACATGCGGACGATGTTCGACAAGCTCAAGATCGATGCCCGCGTGAAGAAGATACTGGCCAAGTACGGCTGGAACGAGGCGTTTTTCGAGAAATTCTTCGTGATCACGGTCGGATACAGCGCGATCATGATCGAGCAGGGCGTGAAGGATGTCTACGCCGAACTGGACGCTTCCACCGACTATTCGTCGGCCGACAAGGAGACGATGAAGTCACAGATGGGGCCGATGCTGAAACAGATGACGGACATGGCAGCGGAGTACCGCAAGGCGGTGCACGCCGACGACATGAAGCTCCTTGAACGCAACAAGGCGGATCTCGACCGCGTGTTCGAAAGCGGGAAGTAAGCCGTTCCCCATCCGGACAGCGCCCCTCTGCGGGGTCTTGCCACGGGGGCACGGAGTCACGGAGAGAGCGAAGGAGAAGGAAGACAGGAAGAGGATCGGGAACAATGAAGAAACCGGGAGAATGAAGATATACTCTTTCCGGTTTCTTTTTGCCCTGCTCCATCTTTTCCCTTCTTTTTCGCATCGTCTCCGTGTTCTCCGTGCCTCCGTGGTTCTTTTTTGTCAATCCCCTGTATCCAACCGGGCTATCGCTTCAGTGCCTTGGCCTTGCCGACCAGCTCGATGAAACCCGCGCGGTACCCGTTGAGGTCCCGCCCGAGGGCCTGCTTCGCGATTGCGAGGATCATGTCGAAGTCGGCCGTTCCCTTGTTGATGGAGCCGCGCAGCACGAGTCCGAAGGCTGCCACGGATCCCGCGAAGCGGAAGTCGGTCGAAGCCTGCCCGAATTCCGAATTCCCGTCGTTCGCCCGGAACTCGAGAAGCTCGCTCCGCTCGGATTCGGGCGCCTTGAAGCGGATGCGGACGCGCGCCGTCTCGGGGCCCGCCCAGTCTGTGACGGTCGGTTTTTCCGTCCGTTCCTGGGGGTCGGCCCCGGGCGGGACCGCTTCCGCCGAGGACGCGGGGATGAGCTCGTACAGAGCGGTGACGGTATGCCCGGCGCCTATTTCACCGGCGTCCTTCGTGTCGTCCTCGAAATCCCGCGTCGCGAGCATCCGGTTTTCGTAGCCGATCAGCCGGTACGCCTTCACGGCCGCCTGGTTGAATTCGACCTGGATCTTCACGTCCTTGGCGACGGTGAGGAGCGTACCCCCCATCTGCGTCACGAGGACCTTGCGCGCCTCGAGGACCGAGTCGATGTAGGCGTAATTGCCCTGGCCCTTGTCCGCCAGGGTCTCCATCCGGGAATCCTTGACGTTGCCGGTGCCGAACCCGAGGACCGTCAGGTAGATGCCGTCCTTCCGGTAGGTCTCTATGAGCTTGTTGAGCTCGTTGTCGTTGGTGGTGCCGACGTTGAAATCCCCGTCGGTCGCGAGGATCACGCGGTTGTTGCCGCCCGGCTTGAGGTTCTTCCTCGCCAGCGAATACGCGAGCTTGATGCCCGCTCCGCCGGCAGTGGATCCCCCTGCGCTCAGTCCGTCCAGCGCGGCGAGGATCTTCGCCTTTTTATCGCCCGAGGTCGGTTCGAGGACCGTGCCCGCGGCGCCCGCGTACACCGTGATGGCCACCGTGTCCTGCGGACGGAGCTGGTCCACGAGCATCGTGAAGGCTTTCTGGAGCAGGGGCAGCTTGTCGGGGTCGCTCATCGATCCCGAAACGTCCAGCAGGAACACGAAGTTGGCCGCAGGCAGGGATTCCATCGGCACACGCCGGGCCTGGACCCCAACCATGAGGAGCCGATGCCCCGGCGCCCACGGGCAGGACGCGATCTCCGAGCGCACGCCGATGGGGCCCTTCTCGGGGTCGGGATGCGAATAGTCGAAGTAGTTGACCATCTCCTCGATTCGGACGGCTTCCGGCGGGGGCAGGTAGCCGTCCTCGATGTAGCGCCTCGCGTTGGCGTAGCTCGCGGTGTCCACGTCGATGGAGAATGTGGAGAGGGGGCTTTTGGCGGCGGGCTTGAATGCGTTTTCCGGCAGGGACGCGTAGCTCTCGGATGCCATGTCGGCTTCCGCATCGTCGCCGGTGACGGCGGCAGGCGCGCTCTGGTCCGACCGCTGCATGCTGCCCGGAGGCGGCGACTCGGCCATGCCTTTCGCCGTGCTCGATGACGGCATTTCCGCCATCTTCGCGTCTGCCGGCGGCGCCGCGTATGGGTAGGGGCCCTGGTTCGACGCGGGTTGTCCGGGTGGCGGCGCGCCGGGGCTCGGCCTGGCGGACGAACATGCCGCGAGGGCAAGGAGAGCGGCCGCCATCGCCGCGATATGGATGATTCGTTTCATGATACCTCCCTGGATACTCGAAAAGGAACGGGGGACGCTGTCTGCCTGGTGGGTCCGACCCGTGACGGGTACAACTATAGCGCCATCAGGGCGGAATCTCCATGAAGGGCGGATCCGTTTCGCCGCCCGCGAACCGCCCGCCCTTGTGGAAAAAGAGGGCTCTCGGCTACTATGGTGGCGGGCTTCGTCCGGAATCGTCCCGAAGCCGTGCGCAAGGAGCGACGAGCATGGCGAAATATCCATTCACCGACATCGAGAAAAAATGGCAGGCGTACTGGGAGCGCGACAAGACCTTCCGGGCCGTCGAGGATCCTTCGATCCCCCGGGAAAAGCGCCGGTACGTGCTGGACATGTTCCCGTATCCGTCGGGCGCCGGCCTCCACGTCGGCCATCCCGAGGGCTATACCGCCACGGACATCTACTGCCGCTTCCTCCGCATGAACGGGTACGCCGTGCTCCATCCGATGGGTTTCGATTCCTTCGGCCTTCCCGCGGAAAACTACGCCATACAGACCGGGACCCACCCGTCCGTCACCACGATGGCGAACATCGGGCGCTTCCGGACGCAGATCAAGAGCCTGGGATTTTCCTACGACTGGGACCGGGAGGTTTCCACCTGCGCCCCCGAGTACTACCGGTGGACGCAGTGGATCTTTCTCCAGCTCTTCAAGCGCGGACTCGCGTACGAAGCCGAGGCTCCCATCAACTGGTGCCCGAACTGCAAGACGGGGCTCGCCAACGAGGAAGTCAGGGACGGGGAGTGCGACCGTTGCCACACGAAGGTCGTGCGCAGGAGCATACGCCAGTGGATACTGAAGATCACCGCCTACGCGGACCGCCTCCTCGAGGATCTCGAGGAGCTGGACTGGTCCGAAGCCATCAAGGCCATGCAGCGGAACTGGATCGGGAAGTCGGAAGGCGCCAACGTCTCCTTCGCCCTCGACGGCCGCGACGAGGTCATCGAGGTCTACACGACCCGGCCCGACACCCTCTTCGGCGCCACCTACATGGTGCTGGCGCCGGAGCACAGGCTGGTGCCAGCGATCACGACACCGGCGCAGCGTGCCGAAGTGGACGCCTACATCGAGGCGGCCGCACGCAAGAGCGACCTCGAACGCACGGACCTCGCCAAGGACAAGACCGGCGTCTTCACGGGGACGTACGCGGTGAATCCGGCAAACGGCCGGAAGATACCGGTGTGGATCTCCGATTACGTCCTCATCTCCTACGGCCACGGAGCGATCATGGCCGTACCCGCCCACGACGACCGCGACTGGGAGTTCGCGAAGAAATTCGGACTGCCGATCATCCAGGTCGTGGCGCCCGAAGGCGGCGTCGCGGCGAAGATCGGCGTTGCCGCCCGTTCGGATCCTGAAATCTGTTTCGCGGGCGAAGGGATCGCCGTCAACTCCGGCGATTTCGACGGGATGTCGACCGCGGACTTCAGGAAGGCCATCACTGAATGGCTCGAAAAGAAGGGCATCGGCCGGAAGGCTGTCAACTACAAGCTGCGGGACTGGGTGTTCAGCCGCCAGCGCTACTGGGGCGAACCCATCCCCGTCGTGCACTGCCCGAAGTGCGGCATCGTCCCCCTCCCCGAAAGCCAGCTGCCGCTCACGCTGCCCGATGTCGCGAGCTACGAGCCCTCGGGTACCGGCGAAAGCCCCCTGGCCACGATCGAATCCTGGGTGAAGACCAGCTGCCCGTCCTGCGGCGGTCCCGCCCGGCGCGAGACGAACACGATGCCGCAGTGGGCCGGATCGTGCTGGTACTACCTGCGCTACCTGGACCCCGGGAACGCGAAGGAATTCGCGGCGAAGGACAAGGTCGACTACTGGATGCCCGTGGATCTCTACGTCGGCGGGGCGGAGCACGCCGTGCTCCACCTGCTCTATGCGCGCTTCTGGCACAAGGTCCTCTATGACATCGGCGCCGTCACCACGAAGGAACCCTTCCGACGACTCGTGAACCAGGGCATGATCCTCGGCGAGGACAACCAGAAGATGTCCAAGAGCGGCGGCAACGTGGTCAACCCGGACGACATCGTCCGCGAATTCGGCGCGGATACCATGAGGCTCTACGAGATGTTCATGGGGCCGCTCGAGGTTTCCAAGCCCTGGGCCACCGCGGGCCTCGTCGGCGTGAGCCGCTTCCTGGAACGCCTCTGGACCATCTCGGACAGGCCCGCGGTCGATGAGGCGCCCGGGTCCGGGCTCGAAAAACTGCTCCACAAGACCATCCGCAAGGTCACGGAGGACACGGCCTCGCTCGATTTCAACACGGCCATCTCGCAGATGATGATCCTCTCGAACGAGGTGGCGAAACTCGACGCCGTGCCGCGTTCGCTGTGGCGCGCCTTCATCGCCCTCGTCGGACCCTACGCCCCGCACCTCGCCGAGGAACTCTGGGGAAAGGCCGGCGGAAAGCCATCGGTGGCGAAGGCCGCGTGGCCGGTCTTCGACCCGGAACTCTGCAAGGACGAGGAGATCGAGATCGTGGTGCAGGTGAACGGGAAACTCCGCGACAGGCTGGTCGTCCCGCCCGGGACGCCCGAGGCCGAACTCGAAGCCCTGGCCCGCGCGCTCCCGAAGGTGAAGGAACACGCGGACGGCAGGACCATCGCCAGGGTGATCACGGTGAAAGATCGGCTCGTCAACATCGTCGTGAAATAGAAACCAGCAGGCCCGGCAGGTCCGCCACCGAGGCGATGGTCGCGTCGGGTTCGGGCAGGACCGGGGGAATCTTGCGCCTGCCCGTTTCCACGAGCACCGCAATGGCGCCGATCGAGCGCGCGAGCGCCACGTCCACCTCCGGATCGTCGCCCGCGACGACGGTGCGCGCCGGGTCGAACCCGTCTCTCAGGATCGCATAACGCGCCATGTCGATGCCGGGCTTCCCCGCAACCGCCGCGCGGACGCCCGCCGCCGCCTCGAGCAGCGCCGTCGCGGCCCCGGTGTCCGGATGCGGCCGGCCGTCCTTGCCGATGAAGGACGCCGCCGCGCTGGACGCCACGAGGACGGCGCCGTCGTGCAGGAGCGAAAGCAGCCTGTCGAAGGCGTTGTACGACCAGAGTTTCCCCGAATCCACCACGAGGATTTCGTCCCAGCGCCCCGTCTCGGGGATGTCGGGATCGAAGGCGCGCGCGCCCGGGGGGAGCCAGTCCATCGCCGCGACGAGGTCCGGGTCGGAAAACACGAGCACGCGCGCATCCGGACGCGATGCGTAGCGCTCGCGCAGGACGTCGCGGGGCGTGACGAGTTCCCCGTCCCGCACCGGGATCCCGAAGCCGGCGAGGCGTTCCTCGATCGCGAAAGCGCTCTTCGTGAACGTGTTCGTGGCGAAGCGGACGGCGATGCCGCGCCCGCGTATGGTCGCGACGGCCTCCGCGGCGCCGGGGATGGCGACGCCGGCGGAATAGAGGGTGCCGTCCAGGTCGAGGACGACGAGGTCTATGGTTTTCACGGGAGCCTCCTTGACCGCGCGCGGAACGCGCACCGCGGGAATTTTATGACGGAACGGGGCTGACGCGCAAGCTCGCACGGTTGCAGGGGGACGTGCTTTCCGGTAGTATCGACCCATGCGTTTCCTGCCCAAGCGCTTCCTGGAGGAATTCTTCCTCTATTCGAGCCAGTTCGTTGTCTTTTTCATATTGATGCTCTCGGCCACGCCGTCCATCTCCGCGATGCGGCCCGGCGAACTCTTCGTCCTCATCGCCCTGCTCGTGGTCCAGATCAGCCTGCTGGCCAAATTCGGCTACAAGCCCCTGCTCAGATTCCTCTTCTCCGGGATAGCGCCGCTCGGGTACACCGTCATGCAGACCCTCACCTCGCGGCTGTTCCCGATCGACATGGTGAATTTCTTCCTCTGGGTCACGTCGATCTACATCGGCTTCTTCCAGGCGCTCAGTATCCTCACGCGCCGCACCTGGCCCAAGCGCTTCTTCGAGACCCTCATCGCGCTCGGCACCGTCTTCACCTTCGTCTTCTTCTACTTCTACCTCGACGTTAACGTGGCGACCAACGCGCGCTACAAGGCAGGGGAGATCTCGTACCTGGGATACCTCGAAGCGCTTTCCATCGCGAACGTCGTCCCGGCCTTCATGGTCTTCATCCGCTCCCAGCAGAACACCTTCTTCGTCTTCGGCGCCCTCACCTTCGGCATCATCCAGCTCGGCAACAAGGTCAAGGAGCTTTCCCTGCAGGCGCGGCTTGACCGGATCTTCGAGACCATCGAGCCGCCCCGTCCCTCCGACGCCCTGGCGGAAACGAAACCGCGCGCCGAAAACAGGGAGCTGACGATCGTCCACGCGGACATATGGAATTTCACGTCCATCGCCCAGAAGCTGGACGCGGACGAGACGATGGAGATCCTGAGCGTCTACTACGGGATGTGGAACCACCTGGCCAAGCGGCACGGCGGGTTCATCGAACAGTACTCCGGCGACACGGTCGTGGCGGTCTTCGGGCTCCTCGGGGAAAAGGACGCGGCGGAAAAGGCGGCGATTTTCGCGCGGGAGTTCCTGAAGGAACTCCCCCACCTCCAGGCGGACCTGGCGACGAGGACGCTCCCGCCGGTCAAGAACGTCGGCATCGGCATCTACACGGGCAGCGCAGCCGTCGGCGAACTCGGCACCGGCGCGTTGAAACGGCTGGCGATCGTCGGCGAAGCGGTCAATACAGCCGCCCGCATCGATTCCCTCTGCCGCGAGTTCAAGCAGGACCTGCTCGTGTCCCACTCGACGTACAAGAACCTGACCATGGAGACCCAATCCGCCTTCGAGCGCCTCGGCGAGGTGCTCCTGCGCGGGAAGACCCAGCCTGCGCCCGTCTACGGCCTCAAGTAGCGCTTCCCTCTGGAACCCGGGCGGAAACGCCCTGCATGGCCCGGCCCTACGAGGCGGCCGCGAAGCGCTTGATCTTCTTGGTCGTGGTCATTTCGAGCGGCTCGTCGAGCACCGTGACCTTCTGGATCTTCTGGTAGGGCAGGAGCTCCTTGTTGACCTCTTCCACGACGGCCTTCATGCGGGCTTCGACGACCGCCGCGCCCGAGTTTCCGAAGGCTTCCCTGTTCGGGTAGACGAGGGCTTCGATCCCCTCGATCTTCATGGCCTTGTCGAGCTCGTACCCGCGCACGAGGACCTGTTCCACTTCGGTGAACAGCTGGAAGCGGTTTTCGATCTCCTCCGGGTACACGTTCTTGCCGCCCTCGGTGACGATGAGGCTCTTGGCGCGGCCGGTCAGGTAGACGTAGTTCTCGGAATCCATGTAGCCGACGTCGCCGGTGCGGAACCACCCGTCTTCGGTGATCACTTCGGCGGTGGCTTCCGGGTTCTTGTAGTACCCCTGCATCACCATCGGGCCCTTGACCGCTATCTCGCCGACCCCGTGCTCGTCGGGATCCAGGATCTTCATCTCGACGCGGGGGATGAGCTTGCCGACGCTGGTTTCCTTGTAGTGGTCCACGGGGTTCAGCGTGATGATGGGCGAAGTCTCGGTGAGGCCGTAGCCCTGCACGAAGTCGATGCCGAGCTGGTTGTACTGCCTGAAGACGCTCGAAGCCAGCGGACCGCCGCCGGAGATGCAGATGCGGTTCGTGGCCAGGCTGGCCTTGTCGAGGACCGAGTGGAAGATCGACTTGCCGGGGTTCACCCTGAACGCCTTCTTGACGAAACCCGAGACGGCCATGAGGAACCTGATGAGGCCGTAGACGGCGGGGCCCTTCTCCTTTATGCCGCGCATGATCCCTGCCAGCACCTTGTTGAAGAGCAGGGGCACGCCGAGGAACATCGTCACCTTCGCGTTGCGCAGGTCCGAGAGGATCTGCTTGACCACGAGCTTCTGTCCGAACACGAGCTCGGCCCCGACGGAAAAGCATTCCATGAAGACCGCGAGCATGGTGTAGCTGTGGTGGATGGGAAGGAGGGCGTAGAAGACGTCGCTGCTCAGGATCGTGAGATTGGCCTGGGCGAGGAAGCAGTCCGATACGAAGTTGCCGTGGGTGAGCATGACGCCCTTCGGGTTGCCCGTGGTCCCGCTCGTGTAGAGGATGGCCGCGAGGTCTTCGCATTTCCGGGGAACGAGGGGGATCGGGTCCTTCGCGGCGATGTCGTAGATGTAGCCCGGTTTCGCCTTCGAGAGCGAATGGACGTCCCGGAGTCCGGGACACGAAGCCTTGAGCTGGTCGAAGCGCTCCTCGTCGGAAAACAGGACTTTCGAGTCGGAGGCCCTGACCAGGTTGACGATCTCATCGTCCTTCAGCTGGTAATCGATGGGGACGACGACGGCTCCCGCGGCGAGCACGGCCAGGTAGGCCACGGCCCACTCGGGGGCGTTCTTGCCGGTGACGGCGACCTTGTCGTCCGGCTTCACCCCGTCGGCGACGAGCCGTCCGGCGACGCGGCGGATCAGGTCGAAAGCCGCCCGGTAATCGAGGGTCCGGCGGTCCGGGTCATAGATCGTGAAGCACGCGGACGCGGGGAAGCGCCCCGCACTGATGGCGAAGAGTTCGGGAAGGGTGGGCCATTCGCCCGAAAAACGCGTTCCGCGGTACTCTTCCAGAAACGTCCAGGGTTTTTTCTCGTTCATGCCAGCCCTCTTGGTGTATGATGGTGCGGTTCGCGCATGGCGACCCGTAGGATATAAGACAAGAATACACGGTTTCGGTTGCGGAAATCTACGCATGCGGCGCCGTAACCGCGTCCGCCTCCCCCTTGTTTACCTCATTGCCCGACGCAAGGAGCTTCCATGACGAAAAAAACCGGCCGCCGGACCGGGAATTCGCCCGCCCTGGCGGCGTTGGCCTGCTTCGCGGCGATCTCAGCCTCGTGCGGGGCCGCGATCACCGTTACCGTCATGCCCGACGGCTCCGCCGGCATCGTGGTGGAATCGGAAATCCCGCAAACCGTCGCGGCCAGGATGGCCTCGTTCCGCGAAGGCGAGAGCGCGGCCACGGCGCCCCTGTTCAACCCGGCGGCCGTCCGCAAGGCAGCCGCGGAGCGCGGCGTGGTGGTCGTGGCAGCCGCTGCCCCGAGCGCCGAACGTTTTTCAGGCAGTTTTTCCGTGAAGGACCTGTCCGACCTCACCGCCCGTGACAAGGGCCTGGCTTCGTCGGGGCTCCTGACCATTGCGAAGGTCCCAGGCGGCGGCGGCCTCGCCTTCCGCCTGGACCGTACGAACGCGCGCTTCCTGCCTTCGCTCTTCCCGGGTATCGATCCCTACGTCCTCGAAGCCCTGTCACCCCCCGCCGTGGAGGACGCCCCGATCACGGTCGCCGAATATCGTTCCATGCTCAAGTCCCTGTTCGGCTCCAAATCGATGCCCGCCATCGACGCGTCGCGCGTGTTCGTGTCCGTCGCAGTCCCCGGCTCGATCGTGAAGAGCGCAGGCGGGATCTCGAAGGATCGAGTTTTCTCGGCGGAGGTGAACGTCGTCGAAGCCCTCGTGCTGGAAAAACCCGTGGAGTTCTCGGTCAGCTGGAAAAATTGAATCCAGCCAGGCTCGTCCCGGGCCAGGTATGGGGCGATCCGTCGCCAGTCGCCCGCGCCGGCGGCAGGATCATCGAACGCGGGGACGGGGGAGCGGAGTACTTGCGGGGAACGGTCACCGCGGTGAAGAAGGAAGGGCTGCCGGAGTTCGAAGGCTCGGTGGACCCCGAGACCAAGTCCAGTTACGGTGCCGGCTGGAAGGACATGATCGACGACCGGGTCAGGCCCCTGCTCGGGGCCTGATGCCATCGAGGACGGGCTTCGATTGCTCCCGTGGCACGGTTCCGCTATGATCATACCTATCCATGCGCCATCACATCCGCGACTTCATCTACCGGCGCCTCATCATCGCCATCCTCATCTGCGGGATAACCGCGGGTGCGGGCGTGACAATCTGCGCCGTCCTGCTGCTCGACCGGATCATCATCTCCTCCAATGAGGCCGCCTACCGGGATGCCGCGGATCGATTCACCCTCTTCGACCTCCTCGTGTACCGAATCGAGGCGGAGACCCGCGTGAACGGCAGGCGAGCGCTCGTCGAGCTGGCAAGGCGGTACCCGACCCTCGAAGCCGCCGCCGTGGCGGGCATGGACCGGCTTCGCAATGATGCCCGCGAACTCGGGGTCAGCGAAGTGTACTTCATATCCTCCGACTTCAAGGTCCTGGCCACGTCCTTCCCGCCCGACTTGGGACTTGATTTCACTACGTTCACGTACCCCGAATTCGTCGACTTCCTGAAGGCACAATTCGGTTCGGGGCGTTTCGCTGACCAGCGGATCACCCAGTCCATCATGACGGCGGAGGTCAACAGCTACCAGTACCACGGCCCGGCCGGCGCCGATTTCATCATCGAGGTCTCGACGCGGTTCGACGACGCGGTGCCGCGCATTCTCCCGGGCAAGGACTACGCCAGCCTGGTTCGTCTGGCCTTCAGCTTGCAGGACGCTCCACAGGGCCTCCTCGTCCATTTCGCCGACTGCGTCTTCATGAACCCGAAGACGGTCAACTCGATCGTAAGCTCGAAGGACGTGGACCCATGGATCGCCGACCTGGTGCGGCGGGCGGAAGCAGGCGGCGGGGAAGCGCAGGCGGACCGGGGATTCCTGGTCGTCAAGGTACGGCGTCTGCAGTTCGCGTTGCGCGACTTCGACTATGCGGACCTATCGTATGCCGTTCTCGAATTCGACCGACGTCCGCTGTGGTACTTCCTCCTGGTCTCGGCGGCGGCGGCGCTCCTCGCGGGTGCCGGCGTGGCCGGGTTGTCCTTCCTCGCCGTGCGGCGTTCCCTCGTGCGGCGTTTCACGCGGCGTCTCGAGGGTCTGGAACGGGCAATGGCGGACGTCGGGGCCGGCCGCGACGCAGGCACGCTCGACGACGGGGGTGAAGACGAAATCTCATCGATCGGGAGCAGCGCGGCCGCGATGGTTGCCGAGCTCCGCGCCCGCTCGGCGGAGTTGTCCGCCTTCGCGCGCAGGCTCGAAGAGGAGATACACGAGCGCGAACGCAGGGAGGCCGAACTCTCGACGACCCTCGAGGAGAACCGCGCCCTGGTCCACGAAGTCAACCATCGCGTGAAGAACAACCTCCAGGTCATGATCAGCCTCGTCGCGCTCCAGTCCCAGGCCTCCCGCGCCGACGAGACGAAGGACGCGCTGCGCCGAATGCAGACGAGGCTCTACGCCATATCCCTCGTCCAGGACCAGGTCCTGCGAACGCCGTCCCTCGTCAACGTGGACATGCAGGAAATGCTCGACGACCTCGTCGTGGACGTGTGGCAGGCCCACGCGAGTTCAGGGAAGCGCATTCTGGCGACCGTCGACGCGGGAGGGCTTTCCCGGCCCGCCGACAAAGCCGTTTCCATCGGCCTCGCGGTGAGCGAACTCGTCGACAACGCGTATCGTCACGCCTTCGACGGCAGGAGCGAGGGCATCGTGCGGGTGACGATCCGCAGCGGCGTCGGGAATGGCTACGTCCTGGAAGTGGCCGACGACGGGAACGGGCGGCTGAAACCGGGCGGAGTCGGTCTGGAGATCGTCGCCGCCCTCGCGGCCCAGCTTGGCGGCAAGATGGAGACCGGGACCGCCGCGGGCTCCGTGGTTCGCATCGTCGTGGACTCCCCGGCGTGATCGCGAAGCCGGGCATGGTCGTCCGCTGCTGAAGCGTGGTCCGCGATTGCGCCACCGACGGGGATCCCCGAACAGGGCCGGGATTTCCAGCGCCGGTATCACTTCGAGGGTTTCCGCCTCGCGGTTCAACTTCCCGCGAATTCCCCTCAACCCCAGCCGGTCGCGCGCCGATATCGGAAAAGGGGGAGGCCGCATGAAAATAACCAGAACCTTCCGGTTCCGCGGAACCGCCGTCGCAGCCGCGCTCATCCTCGCGACGTTCCTCGCGGCGACCCAGGCTGCCGCCGAAACCTTCCGCTACGACTATGCCAAGGGCGACAAGTTCCGCGTCCTCTCCACCGTGGACGAGGAAGTCAGGCAGAACCGCCGGACCACGCACGTCGCCGACATCATGAACCGGATCGCCTTCGAAGTCGCCGACCTCAAGGACGACGGCACGGCCTTCCTGCGCGGCGAGTTCCGGACCTCGGTCCGCGCCTCCGGGGCGATATCCTACAGCACCGAGGACGTCTACCAGTCCGAGTACTGGTGTTCCCCCCTGGGACGCTTCGAGATCGGGGCGCAGTTCTACATGCCGGTCGTCAGGAACGTGCCCACTTTCCCCGACCGCGACCTGAAGCCGGGCGACACCTGGGCCGCCCCTGGCGAGGAGCGCCACGACTTCCGCCGGGATTTCGGCATTCCCGACCCCTACGTGATCCCCTTCACCGCCAGCTACCGCTACGACGGCACCGTCCAGCGCAAGGGCAGGACCGCACACGTCATCAAGGTCGACTACACCATCTTTTTCCAGCCCGGCCAGCCCCGTGCGTACACGACGACCTTCCCCACCCAGATCGTGGGTTTTTCGAGCCAGACGATCTACTGGGTCGACGGCCGCCCGGACGCCTACGAGGAAGTCTTCAAGTTCGTCTTCGACCTGGCGGACGGCCGCACCGTCGAATACCTCGGCACCGCCAAGGCGGAGGTGCTGGAAGCCGAGCTCATGGACCGCGACAAGGTCGCGAAGGAAGTCGGGAAGGCGATCGAGGGCATGCCCGGTGTCTCGGTGGAAAAGACCGAGGAAGGCGTCACGATACGCATCGAGAACATCCAGTTCGGGCCCGAGTCCGCCGTGCTTCTGGCAACGGAGATCCCCAAGCTCGCCACAATCGCCCAGATCCTCAAGGCCTACCCGGATCGCGACATCCTCGTCGCCGGGCACACCGCGCTGGCCGGCACCGCGGAAGGCCGCCTGCGCCTGTCCAAACAGCGCGCCCAGGCCGTGGCCGACTACCTGATCAAGCAGGGCGTCCGCAGCCCCGAGCAGGTCACGACCGCTGGCTACGGCGCCGAATTCCCCATCGCCCCGAACGACACCGAGGCCAACATGTCCCGCAACCGCCGCGTGGAGATCACGATTCTTGAGAATTGAGGTGGGCGGGCGCGCTCCACCACGGCCCTGCTTCGAGCTCCTCCGCCCTTGTCCTCCGGGGCTGGATCCTGTCGGCGATGCGGAACCCGCCCCTTCTGCGTGGAAGGCGGTGTACATCCACGGGACCCGCACGCAGGAAAAAACCGGAAAGCACGGGAGGGAAGACGCATGCGCGTCATCGATCTGAGTCACCCCATCGAGGAAGGCATGCCGGTCTATCCCGGCACTGAAGGGCCGAGCATTCGGCAGGCCACCACCATCGAACGAGACGGTTTCGCGGAAAAGCTGATCAGCTTGTATTCCCACACGGGCACGCACCTGGACGCCCCCGGCCACGTCCTGCCCGGCGCGGCGACACTGGACTTGCTTCCGGCCGATCGCTTCGCTGGTCCCGGCCTGGTCGTGGAGGCCGGTTCGATCCGCGACGGGGTCATCGGTGCCGCGTCGGTCGAGCTCGCGTTGCGATCCGCCCCCGGCGCACAGTTCCTGCTCTTCCGCACCGGCTGGTCCGCGCGCTGGGGCCGCGACGACTACTTCGAGGGCTTTCCCGTGCTGTCGTCCGAGGCCGCCGCGTTGCTCGCTTCGAGCGGGCTCAAGGGCGTGGGCTTCGACGCGATTTCCGCCGACCCGGTCGGCGCGGGGCTGCGCAACCACCGCATCCTGCTGGGTGCGGGCATGGTCATAATCGAAAACCTGCGCGGTATCGAGCTCCTCTCAGGCGATGACTTCACGTTCTGCTGCCTTCCCCTGCTCATCCCCGGGGGGGACGGATCGCCGGTGCGGGCCGTGGCGCTGGTCGGGTGAGGGGAGGGATGCGACCGGGATGACCAGTCAACCCGGTTTTGGTATCGGATGGAGCGAGGATCTGGCTATTTCCTCCCGTTTCCCCCATTCGGGGGAGCCCCTTTCCGCCGACGGCGCGCGCATCGTCTGCGACCCTTTCGGCTGCAGCTATCCGTCCGGCCTGGACGGATTGCCCAAGGATCCCGTCGCGCAGGTCGTGACCGTGAGCCACGCGGTGGAACGGCGAGATCATGTTCACGCTGAAAATGCCGGTGCAGGTGGCGGCGGTATCGCCCCTGAACGTGAAGAAACCCTGACGCATCGCCGGCGCACCGTGGGCCTCGTCAGGTGAAGGGGCATACGGTAAGCCGGAAAAGGCTTTGTCCTACAGCAGGCCCAGCGACTTGATCTTGATCGAGTCGTCGATGCTGACCCGCGCGGGGTCCCTGGAGAAAAGCCGTTTGACCGCGTACTTGACCTGCCCGTGCACGTTTCCTTCCGGAAACGCCTCGATTAAGGGAAGCTGGTAGCCTGCGGCCAGGTCCAGGTCGTCCTGGTTGAAATGGATCGTTCCGGCAAACGAGCAATCCATGTCCTTGCCCTGCAGGTCCTGCAGTTCCTTGCGCAGGTTCACGAAGAGCTGGGCTGCCGCTTCGATCCTGGGTTCGCCCACGAGAAGGACGCGCACCGCCACCATCTGTCCGGATTCGCGCTGCGGCTGCAGGGCATTGTAGATGAACGGGATGCTGGCATTGTCGGCAAGAATCATGAAGCACAGCGAATCCACGACCGGCAGGGCTTCCGCGACCGGCGCCTTGTCCAGGAAAATGATGAGCGACCTGTTTTCGAGTGGCATGGTCCGTGACCGGGCGCAATCCTGGAGCAGATCCTTGAAACCGTCCCGATTCACCACAGGTACTTCGGAGCTTCCGAGCATCCTGCCGTACCGGGAAACCGGGTCGTCCCTGGTCGGCTTGCCGGACCTGCACCGGAACGCCATATCCGCATCGAGATCGACGACGATGGCCCGCCTTTCGGCATCCTGCGCGGCTTGCAGGACGAGGCACTCCGCGCACAGGCTGCGCAGGGCCGGCGGCACGTTGGATTGCATCGCGTAGGTAAATATGCCCGGCATCAGTTCTGTCCCATCGACGAGGCTACCTTGACCAGGGCTTCGACGATCGCGGCGTCGAACTTGCTGCGCGTCCCGTCGGAGATGATGGCCAGGGCATGCTGGATGTCGCGCTTGTCGCGGTAGGCGCGCTTGGAAACGAGCGCGGCGAAGGTTTCGGCCACGCCGATTATCTTGGCGAACTGCGGTATGGCGTCTTTCTTGAGGCCGTCCGGGTAGCCTGTCCCGTCATTACGTTCGTGGTGGTACAGGAGCCCAGCCTTGAATTCCTCGGGGAGCTCGATGTCGCCGAAGTAGGTGCTTCCCTTGACCACGTGGGACTGGATGAACGCGAAATCGTCTTCGGTTATTTCCGGCTTGGCTATCGTCGCCTGCAGGCGGTCGCGGTCCAGCATGAGGTAGCCGCAGTCGTGGGCCAGCGCCGACTTGTACAGCAGGTTGCAGTCGTCCGTCGAAAGTCCGAGGATGTTGCCCATCCCCCTGCTCAGCTTCGCGGTGACGAGCGACTTTTCCTGGTTCTTGAACAGCGCCTGGAGCGCATTGGGGATCTCCATGAGCGCGCGGAGGCTCAAGGGGTCGTTGTCGGCCTGCGACCGGTCGCCGGCTTCTCCGGAAACGCCGCCGCCCTTGGGGCCGGCAAGCGCGCGCTGCGCCAGCTTTTCGGATTTTTCACGTATGAAATCGTCATAATCGGTGAGGAGCGGAAAGAGTATGGGCAGGATGGCTTCCGACGACAGGAGGTCGCCTTCGTTGAGTTTCTGTTCGACCGACTTGAGTATTTCGGCCTTGAGCGAAACTTCGAGTTCGCCAATATACTCGCGGACCGTGTTCCAGTTCAGCGTTCCGTTGCGCACTTCGTCGTACATGCGCTTGAGGCGCTCCGCCTTGAGCAGGTCCTTCCGTACGTCGAAGTCCACGGGACGGCCCACGGCGGTGGAATTCGAACCGATGAATTCCAGAAGGGGCGTGTCCCCGCCGAGGGTGGACGAACCCAGGTAGGCGGAGGGCTGGGCCGTGGCGAATTGCGGCTGATCGCCTTCGTACCTGGGCGGGTTGTTGGCCGGGTTCCGACGGCGGGAGCGCATCATGGCCACGATGAGCACTACGATGAAGGCTACAAAAACGGCTACGACGACCCCCACGATGATGAGGACGGTCAGGTTGAAAAGATCCTGCCCGGCCAGCGTCTTCTCCTGTTCCGGCTGCGTCACCGGCTGCGGGGGCCGGGATTCCCGTTCCGACATCCTGGCGAGCAGTTCCATGACTTGCGCGATCAGGGCTTTTTCCGTGGCGCTCTGCTGGGGCGCGGCCGCGGGTGCGCTCGCCGCCGGTTTCGGCGCCTGTGCGGCCTGAGTCGCCTGAGTCGCCTGAGCCGCCATGTAGGCCTCCAGGAGCTTGAGCTGCTGTTCCACCTGGGCCCTCAGCTGCGCGTTTTCCTGGCTCGTGCTGGACACGGACGATTCCATCGATTTCATGCGGGCATCCGCCTCTTCGAGGGCTTTTTTCACCTCGTCGAGGGCCACCCGGTCCGTTCCGGACGCTGCCGGGGGAGTGCCCGCGGCAGCGGGTGTGCCGGCCGGTTGGGTGGCCGCGGTACCGCTCGCCTGGGCGGGGGGTGCGGCTTGAGATCCCGCCGGTTCCGACGTCGTCGCGGGCGCCGCCGCGGCGGCCGGTTTGGCGCGCGCGCCTCCCTCATTCTTCAGATTGGCGGTGTCCATCTCCTTGCGCATCTTCAGGAAATACTGCGTCGCCCTGGCATTGGTCGGGTCGTACTTGAGCGCCTTGCGGAAACCTTCGTACGCGTTCCTGTAATTCCTGTAGTCGTATTCCTGGATGCCGATGTTCGTCAACGTGTCCGCGGCCTGACGCTTGAGCGAAACGTCCGTCGATGATTCGGGGATGCCTTCGGCGATGATCGAGAACGCCTTCTCCCAGGAGTCCTGCTGGTACGCCTGCATGGCCGACGACAGGATGTCGTTTCCCTGGGCGAAGCAACCCAGCGCGAAGAACACGAGGATCGAGGCCATGAAGGAACGCTTGTTGTCCATATCGTACATCCTCAGTTGTTGAGCGTTACCGCGCCGTGACCCCAGCGTGCGCGCGGCATGGCGGTGATGGCGTTCCATGCCGAACTCCAGGTAGCCGGCGGGGACGGGGGAGCTATCCAGTACGAAGCGGTCTGCCCGGCGGCCGACCCGCCGATGGCGCTCGTTCCCCCGAAATAGTAGACTCGTGGCGATGGAAATGCCGTCGACGTGACAGCCGATCCGAAAGCGATGTTGGAAGGATAGTTGGGAGGCGTCGTCGGCACTGCCGGAAGCCATGCGCTGGGCAGGGTAAAGGGATATGCGATGTATTGCACGGTGCTTATCAGGACCCCGGCCGTGGGTCCGCTGTTCACGAAACAGGCGGGGGTGCCCGTGAAGCCGGTTATCCCGCCGATGAGAACCACGCATGCGGGTCCATCGGAGGGCGTGACCAGGCTGCCCGCGATGCCGGTTCGCGCCGTGGGCAGCAGGACTTCGGTACCGGTCGTGACGGTGTTCGTGGTGAAAACGATTCCCTCATGCGTGTTCGTGAACGTGGCACCGTTCGTGATACGGCCCCCGAGATAGTAGACGGCATCGTTGAACACGTACGAGAAGCGTTCCGATCCGGCGACGGCGAGTTTGGTCAGCCAGGAATTCCCGCCGACCGAGTACTCGTAGTAGGTATTGCCTTGCACCCAGGCGGCAGTGTCAGCTCCGTTCGTCCCGCCGAGGATGTTGATCCTTCCGTAGATGACCGACGCGTTGATGTTCGCGCGGGCAGTGGTCATCGTCACGCCGTTCGACCACGTGTCCGTGGAAACCGTGTAGATCTGGACGAGATTCTGCTGGGCTCCGGCGTTGTTGAACCCGCCGATCACGAAGAGTTGCCCGTCGTACGCGGCGTATCCGGCGAAGCTCACCTGCGTCGGAATGCTCGTGACGGCCGGATACCAGGCTGGCAGAACGGGATCGTACATGTCCACCTCGGCCACGGTCGAACCGATCACGTTCGTTGAAATCCCCCCCAGCAGCCAGATCCCCCGCGCCTTCTGCGCCGCGGTGGGTGCCGTTTCGGTCAGGGTGTCTTCGGAATATTGGCCGGAAACGAAATCGTTGCCCGCGTTCCAGTACAGTTTGAGCCGGTAGTAGTAGGTGGTCGCGGACGAAAGATCGGAGATGACGGCGTTGTGACTCGTGGCGGCCACCGAGGTCTGCAGGGTGGAGCCCGTATACGTACCCGAAACCGTGCCGTACTCGACGACGTAGGTGCAGGCGTTGTTCGTCGTGAAGGCTATCGAGAGCGAGTCGAGCGCGGGTGTCGCCGACGGACCGGTGGCTATGGAAAGGAATGCCGGGTTGGCGTCGGTCGTGAACGAGAATTCCGCGCTCGGGAATGACCGGGCGCCGCCGAGCCAGGATACGACGCGGTAATAGTACGTGGTGGCCGGCGTGAGTCCGGACAGCGCGACCGTATGATCCTTGGTCTCGGTCGTCGTCCTCGGCGTCGAAGCCGTGTAGGTGCCGTGCGTGGTCCCGTAATCGACCGTGAGCGTCGAATCGACGTCCGTCGTGACATCGAGGGAAACGGAATCGAAACCCACCGTTTCGACGGGCGGGGATACGAGCTTGATGTCCAGCGACGCGGGCGGAGTCCCGAAAAGGTCGGAGTCGCAGGCCGTGAGGGCGAGCGCCAGGAGCGACACCGCGAATACCAGGATCAGCTTCCCGGTCTGGTTCTTCATGCGCATCATCCATCCTCCCGTTCAGAAGTCGTAGCTGACCGAGAGCCGCAGCCCGGTCGTCACGAAGGGCGTCGTGCTCTGGAGGACGACGCCCGCCATCCAGTCGAGGCGCGCCCCGAAGTCATTCGCCACGGCGAAATCCATGCCGGCCGCGAGCCCGAAGGAGCCGGTCAGGCTTCCGGAATCGGGCGGATAGAAATCGGGATCCTTGAGTGAAATGTACGTCATCCCTCCGCGCAGGGACGCGAAAGGCGTCATCTTCCCGAGAAAGCCGTCTTTCATCCGCCAGCCCATGAACCGGAGCTCGAGTTCGGGCTCGACGGATGCGAACAGGTACGAGGTAGTGTCGGAATCCAGGTAATCCGCTCCCGAAACGCCAAGTTCGATGCCTGCGTACAAGCCGCGCATGAACGGCAACGATACGAGGGCGCCGAGGACGGAGGTCCAGCTCGGGCCGAAATAATCGCCTGAGCCAAGGAGGGGGATATAAAGTCCCGCGCCGGCCCGGACCTGCGCGGGCGAACCCGCGAAGCGTTCCCTCAGGGGCAGGTCGAAGATTTCGGCGATGGCGGGGATGGGCACGGTGAGTACGCCGAAACCGATGTCCACGAAGAGGCCGATTTCCTCGTCGTAATCGACGATTTTACCCTTGAGCTGGGACCCGTCCTTGAGGCGTATATTCAGGGTAGTGTCGGCAATCGAGGAAAGCATCTTCTCGGTTTTCAGAATGCGGTTGAGGGGAATGGTGATTTCGGCCCCGAACGCCCTGTACGAGATGCCGCTCTCGACGGGTCCGATGAGCGAGCCAATCAGGATCTGGCCATCCGACAGGAAAATGACTTCCGAGTATGCGGAAAAAGCCGCCGCCATGAGGAATGCCAGGAAAATCACCGGACGAACCGGCCGGCCCGACTTCATCATTCCCGAACCTGCGATATGAATCATGAGGACTCCTCGCTTCAAATATCGAGCGTTTTGTCTAAAATCTCAATTTTTTAAAGTACTAAACATAGAATGATTTCAGTCATTGGGCCCAGCTCGACTGCCGTCGTTTTCCGGAGGGAACCTTCGATGAACTCCGCCCGGGCCGACGCTCTGGCATCCCGGCGACGCATCGCTTACGATTACGGGGATGAACGACGACGCTCCGGGAAAACCCATGACCTCGGACGAACTGGCGTCCTTCCGAGAAACCATCTTCTCGTCGGAATCGCCGGAGGCGGCGTTCGGCGGGCTGGAGGGCTCCACGCGCGACGAGCGGCTGGAATCGCTGCGGCGCAGGTACCTCGAGCTCATCGCCCGCTGCCATCCGGACAAGCATGAAGCCGCGGGCGCGGAAGCCCTGCGCTGCGCGTCGGAGATCGCCTCGCGGCTCGGGGAGCTGCGAGCGAAGGCGGCCGACCGGATCGAAACCGGGACGTACGGCGATGCGGGCGGCGGCGCGTCCGGTTTCGAAATCCGCACGAAAAAGTCGTTGTACCTGGTCACACGCAAATTCATGGAAACCGACTGGTCGGAGCTCTATTCGGCCCGTGAGCTCCTCGAGGGGCTGCCCGCGGGCCGCGTGGTGCTCAAGATAGCCAGGTCCGAAGGCGACGAGGACCTCTTCAGGAACGAAGCCCGCGCGCTCTCGTTGGCGCAGCACAAGTCGCTGCCGGTCTGCCGTGAGGCATTCCGCACGACGGACAAGCGCTACGGGCTCGCGCTCGACGAGATCGACGGCCTTGACCTGCGCGAGATCCTGAAGCGGAAGCCGGGCGGCGTCCCCCAGGACCATGTCGCCTGGATTTTCGAGCGCCTGCTGTCGGTCATCGGCTTCATCCATTCCAGGGGCATCGTGCACGGGAACATCGAGCCGGGCAACATCATGGTCAGGGGGCGCGACCACAACGCCTTTCTCATCGACTTCCTTTTCGCCGCGCTGGACCCGGCGCGTACGGGGGACGGGTTCAAGGCCGCGACGCCGCCCTACAGTCCCCCGGAAGTCTACGAAAAGAAGCCCCCGGTACCGGCGTCGGACCTCTACGCGCTCGCGAAGAGCATGATCTTCCTGCTCGGGGGAGACCCCGTGCGCGACGAGCTTCCGGCCGGGGTCGACGCGCGGCTGGGCCGGTACCTGAAATCGTTCCTCTTCCCCAACCCCGCGCACCGGCCGCGCGACGCATGGGAGGAGCATGGCCGCCTGGAGCGGCTCCGGGACGGGATATTCGGGACGAAGCGTCCGTTCGAGGAACCTGATTTTTCGCCGGCGCTCTGACGCATCGCTCGATGCCGTGCGGATACGCGGACGGCAAGAAATGACGACGGGGAGGGAATCATGGGCGGAGGATACTACGACCGCGACGTGGGGAGCGGGGGGTCGGGCGAGGGCTTCGACTACCAGGCGTACTCGGCGACCGCCGACCAGGCCATGTCCAGGCGGGAGATCCACCCGGATCTGGCACCGGCAGGGCGCATCCTGTCCACGCGCGCGAAGAACCCCATCGTTGTGGCCATGGACGTCACGCGATCCCGGGGCAACGATTCCAAGATCGTCTACGACAAGATGCCGATGCTCTATGGCCAGATCATGCTCCAGGGCTACCTCGCGGACCCCGCGATCAGCTTCGCGGCCATCGGCGACGCGACGAGCGGCGACCGCGCCCCCCTCCAGGTGGCCGACTTCGCCTCGGGCGACGGGCTGGACGGCTGGCTCACGAAGATCTGGCTCGAGGAGGGCGGCGGCGGCACGGGCCGGGAGTCCTACGAGCTGGCCGCGTATTTCTACGCGCGCAACTGCGTGCTGCCTGCGGATGCGAAGGGGATCTTCTTCATAACGGGGGACGAGGGTTTCTACCCGGAAGCGGCGGGTGATCAGGTCGCGCGGCTCATCGGGGCGCCCGATTCGTCCGTCGACGCGAAGGTGCTGTTCCGCGAGCTGCGCTCGAAATTCCGGGTCTTCTTCATCTACCCGAAGAAGGCCGAAGGGGAGCGCAGGGCCGACATTGACGCGGAGATCGCGGAGCGGCTGAAGCGGGAGGGCGGCAAGTCGGGCGACGTGCGCGCGTCGCTCGTCTGGAACGACCGCAACGACCTGGACCTCCACGTGATCTGCCCGTCGGGCGAGGAGATCTTCTACGCGCACAAGAACTCGGCCTGCGGCGGCGAACTAGACGTGGATATGAACGTCCACGGGGAATCCATGAAGCCCGTGGAGAACGTCTACTGGGCGACGGGCGGGGCGCCGGTCGGGCATTACCGGGTGTTCGTGCGGAACTACGCGTTCCACATGCCGGACCGGTCCCCGACGCCCTTCAGGGTGGAATTGTCGGTGAACGGGAAGGTGCAGCACTTCGAGGGCGTCGCCCGCGGCGACGGCCCGGTTTCCGACGTGCCCTGTTTTGAATTCGATTACACGGGTCGCAGCGCGGAGCGGGAGACCGAGCGGTACTCGGGGTACGCGGACGAAGCCATCCTGGCGCAGTGGCGGGAGGTGCTGCCCGAATCGGACATCCTCGTCCTCGACGAGCCCAAGGGCATCGTCGACGCCATGCTCGGCGCCATCGCGCTGGCGTCCGAGACGCGGGACCTGGACGAGTACCTCGTGGACATGCGCAAGCGTGGCCAGACCGACGGCCGCATCGACGAAATCAGGCGGACGCTCCTGCCCCTGGCCGGGAGCTCCGCCGTCGTGAAGGTGGACATGGGGGGAAAGCTGCCGGACAAGAACGTGGAAAAGCGCGAGTCGGGGACGAAAAGGCTCTGAAGATGCTGATAGCCACCGTCGCCCCCTACGTGCCCCACCTGGCGAGGATGTGCGCGCACCCGTCCGTCGGGGGTCTGCGCTTCAACACGATCATGCCGATCGCGGAGGACGAGGAGACGGTGTTGCGGAAGCTCCTCGACGCGTCGGCGGGCAAGCCCCTGTGGGTGGACCTGAAGACCAGGCAGCTCCGGGTGACGCAGTTCGCCTACCTGCCCTACGCCTTCGTGCAGCTGTCGCGCCGCATCGCCTGCGAACTGCCGGCGACGGTGCTCTTCAAGGACGGCGCGTCGGAGATCGTGCGGATCGTCGACGGGGACAAGCTCATCCTCTCGCACAGGCCCGCGCGCGTCGTGGGCGCCGGGGAGCCGGTCAACGTGCCCGATCCCTCGCTCCGGATAGAAGGCTTCCTCACCGAATCCGACCTGCGCTACGTCCGCGCGGCGACGAAGCTCGGGGTCCACCGTTTCCTCCTGTCCTTCACCGAGTCGGCGGACGACGTGCGCGCCCTCCTGGAGCTCGATCCCGGGGCCGAGGTGGTTGCCAAGATCGAGTCGCTCCGGGGCCTCGGGTTCGCCAGGTCGTACGGAGGCGAATTCGGGGGGAAACTGCGCTTCATGGCCGCGCGCGACGACCTCCTCGTCAACATGGGAACCGACCGCTTCGGCATCGTCGACGCGCTCGCGGACATCCTGGCGAAAGACCCTTCCGCGATCGCCGCGTCGCGCATCCTCACCTCGCTCGAAGACGACGGGGAGCCCGCGATGGGTGACATCGCCGACCTCTTCCTCCTTGCGCGCCTGGGTTACCGGAACTTCATGCTGAGCGACGGGCTCTGCTTTTCCGAATCGTCCTTCGACCGCGCCGTGCGCGCCTTTTCGGAGTTCGAGCGGCGGATCGGTCCAGGCGCGTGAAACGGCGGGTGGTCGTCGTCGTTGGCCTGGGCTTCGGCGACGAGGGGAAGGGCGCCGCCTGCGACTTCCTCGCGCGCACGCGGGGAATCCGCGTCGCGGTCCGGTTTTCAGGCGGCGCCCAGGCGGCTCACCACGTCGTGCTGCCCGACGGACGCTTCCACCGCTTCAGCCAGTTCGGTTCCGTCATGCTGGTTCCGGGCACGGCGACCCTGCTGGGGCCCGGTGTCCTCGTGGAGCCCCTCGCCCTGCTCCGCGAAGCCCGCGCCCTCGCCGCCCTCGGCGTCGCGGCGCCGGAGCGGAGGATCTCCGTCGACGGGGACTGCGTCATCGTCACGCCCTTCCACAGGGCGCTCGGGCGGGTGAAGGAAATCCTGCGGGGGCCGGGACGATACGGTTCCACGGGGATGGGGATCGGCGAGGCCGCGGCCGACCGGGACGCCGGGAAGGAAGGGCTCCCGCGCTTCCGGGATCTGTACGACGGACCCGCCCTCTTGGGCAAGCTGCGAAGGCTCCGCGACGGCGCGATCGCGGAAGCGTCCCGCGCCATCGGCTCCTCGTCCGCGGGCGGGGAAGCCGTCGCCGGGGCCGGACGGATCGCCGGGGAGCTTGCGGGAAGCGCCGTGCTCCAGGACCTCGCCGACGGGTACGCGCACGCGCGCGCCAGGCTCGATGGCGCGTTGGTCGACATCGATCGGGCCCTCCCGTCCCTCGCGCGCGGGGGGGCCGGGATCGTGTTCGAGGGGTCGCAGGGGCTGCTCCTCGATCCCGGGCTCGGGTTCCCCCCGCACGTCACCAGGACCGATTCCACCGCGGCGCTCGCGCTGGAACTCGCCGCGCGCCTGCTTCCCGGCGACGACGCGGCCGTGATCGGATGCCTGCGGACCTACGCGCACCGGCACGGCCCGGGACCGCTCCCGACGGAGGATCCCGCCCTCGCGTCGTCCCTCCCCGAACCCCACAACACCGACGCCCGGTGGCAGGGTCCCTTCCGCGTCGGCGTCTTCGACCTCGTGCTTTCGCGCTACGCGGTCCGGGCGATCCGGCCCGACGCGATCGTGCTCTCCCACCTCGACCGCGTCGCATCCTGCGGACTGTCCCGGGCAGTGCGCGGCTATCTCGTCGACGACGGAAGCTCCGTTCCGGCCGGGCTTGAATCCCTCGACGATGCCCCGCTCCGCGCGGGCGAGGTGATGTCGGGCTTCCTCCTTCGCTGCAAGCCGGGAGCGTTCGCAGATTTCCTTCCCGTTACGGATGGCATCGCTCCAGGCGATGCGGACGAAAACTTCACCCGCGGCGCCGAGGAGGCGCTCGGCGTCCCGGTGGCGATCACGGCGAACGGCCCGACCTGGCTCGACCGCGCCTGGCGCCGTCCGGAAATTCCGGCTTGAGGGTGGAGGATTTCGGCTTCGGCGCGCTTCCACTCCCGCCCGGCCGCGGGTAGAATGGCAGGAGGGAGCATCAACATGGGCGAATTCGATTTTCCCCGGGATTTCACCTGGGGCGTGGCGACGGCGGCGTACCAGGTGGAAGGCGCGGTCAACGAGGACGGGCGGGGCCCGAGCATCTGGGACGATTTCTGCCGGAAACCCGGCGCGATTTCCGACGGGACGAACGGCGATACGGCCGTCGACCACTACCACCGCTGGCGCGGGGACGTCGACCTCATGGCGGGCCTCGGCATCGGGGCATACCGCTTTTCCATGGCGTGGCCGCGCATCCTGCCCGATGGCACGGGCGCGGTGAACCGGGCCGGCGTCGATTTCTACAAGCGCCTCATCGACGCCCTTGGAGAGAAGGGGATCGAACCTTGGGTCACGCTGTACCACTGGGACCTGCCGTCCGCCCTCGAAGCCCGCGGCGGCTGGGCCAACCGGGAGACCTCAGGCGCCTTCGCCCGCTACGCGGATACCTGCTTTCGCGAATTTTTGGGGCGCGTGCGCAACTGGATCACCTTCAACGAGCCCTGGTGCTCCGCGTACCTGGGCTATCGGGACGGTATCCACGCTCCCGGCAGGAAAGACGGCACGGCGGCCCTTGCCGCCGTCCACCACCTCAACCTGGCGCACGGCATGGCCGTCCGCGCCTTCAGGGACTCCGGGAAGGAGGGGCGCATCGGCATCGTGTGGAACCCGTCGATGCCGCGGTCCGCGACGGATCGTCCCGAGGACGTCCTTGCGGCGGAAATGGCTGCCGACCGGGATACGCGCATGTTCTCCGGTCCCGTCACGGGGAAGGGCTACCCGGAGCGCTACCTCGCCGCCGCGGGCGCGAAGCTGCCCGTCGAACGCGGGGACCTGGCGCTCATTTCCGCGCCGGTCGATTTCGCCGGCATCAACTACTACTCGGAAGGGCTCGTCGCCGCGAACCCGGACGATCCGGCGTCGCCGGTACCGGTGCCGCGCTGGCAGGAGACGACCGTGATGGGCTGGCCGATCGTCCCCGAGGGCCTCCGGCGGCTGCTGGGCGCCATGGCCACGGAAACCGGCGGGATACCCCTCTACGTCACGGAGAACGGGGCGGCTACCCGGGACGAACCCGATCCCGCCGACGGCCTGATCCACGACGCCGCGCGGATCAGGTACCTGGGCGACCACGTCGCCGCGTGTGCGCGCGCGTTGGCTGACGGGGTTCCCCTCCGCGGGTACTTCGTCTGGTCGCTCGTCGACAACTTCGAATGGAGTTTCGGGTTCTCCAGGCGCTTCGGGCTCGCCTACTGCGACAGCGCGACCCTCGAACGGAAACCGAAGGACAGCTACTGGTTCTACCGCGACCTCATCGCGGGCCGCGTGGATCCGCGATAGTGCAAGGCCGCGAAATCGGCTATAGTCCCGGGTCGTGAACCTCGTATCGATGGACTCGGCAGCCGTCGCGCTCAAGGACGGCTTTCTCTTCGAAGACCTCTCGTTCAGCCTCGACGAAGGTTCGCGCATCGGGCTCGTGGGCAGGAACGGAGCGGGGAAGACCACCCTCCTGCGCCTCCTCGCAGGGGAGCTGGCGCCCGACCGCGGCTCCCTGTCCCGCAAGCGCGGCCTCGCGGCGAGCGTCCTCCTCCAGCGGCCGGCCTTCGAACCCGGCGCGACGCTCCGCGATTTCCTCTTCGACGGGACCGCCCGCGAGATCCGGCTCGTCGGGGACTACGAGGCGCTCCTTCACGGGCATCCGGACGGCCATTCGCCGGAACGCGAGCGCGAGATGGCCAGGCTTCACCGCGATGTCGAGTCCGCCGGCGCCTTCGACCTCGAACGACGCTACGCGTCGCTGTGCTCCGAGCTCGGGCTCGACGACCTTTCCCGGCCCATGGAGACCTTCTCCGGCGGCATGGTGAAGAAGGCGGCCATCGCGCGCTGTCTGGCGCCCCGCTCGGACCTTGTCCTCCTGGACGAGCCGACGAACCACCTGGACGTGGAGACGATCGAGTGGCTGGAACGCAGGTTGTGCTCCGCCCCGTTCGCTTTCGTCCTCGTCACGCACGATCGCTGGTTCCTGGACGCCACCTGCCGGACGATCCTCGAACTGGACCGGAAGCGGATCTTCGTCCATCCCGGCAACTACTCGAGCTACCTCGAGCGGAAAGCCGGACGCTATGCGACGCTCGAAAAGGCGGAAAGCCGGAGGCTCGCGAACCTCAGGATCGAGCTCGAATGGCTGGGGCGCGGCGCGAAGGCCCGGGCGGGAAAGAGCGAACGCCGCAAGGAACGGATCCGCGAGATGGTGGCCGGGGCTCCGGAGCGCGAGCGCGGCATGGATGCCTTTTCCTCGGCCGCGAGCAGGCTGGGGCGGAAGGTCGTCGAGCTTGCGTCCGCGTCCAAGTCCTACGGCGCGAAGGTCGTCCTCGAACCGCTCTCGTACGATTTCCAGAGCGGCAGCCGCGTCGGCATAATCGGGCCGAACGGGGCGGGCAAGACCACGCTGCTCGATCTCGTGGCCGGGCGCATTACCCCGGATTCCGGGACCGTCGAACGCGGCTCCACCGTGCGGGTCGCGCTCTTCGACCAGACCGCCGCCTGGATCGACCGCGGGCTCGACATCCTCTCGTTCGTGCGCGAACACGCCGAACTCATCCGCATGGTCGACGGTTCCGTGCTGAGCGCCGAGCAGCTCCTCGAGCGCTTCATGTTCCCCCGCGACCTCCTCGAAACGAAGGTCGGACGGCTCTCGGGCGGTGAATTGCGGCGCCTCCAGCTCGTCCGCCTCCTGGCCGGGGCGCCCAACGTGCTCCTTCTCGACGAACCGACAAACGATCTCGACATCGACACCATCGAGCTGCTCGAGGACTACCTCGAGGGCTTCCCGGGTTGCGTCCTCGCCGTGTCCCACGACCGCGCCTTCCTCGACAGGGTGGCGGACTCCCTCATCGTCCTGGATGGGTCGGGCGCGGCGGAAAGTTTTCCCGGATCGTACTCCGATTGGCGCGAGGCTTCCGCCGGGGCATCCGCTGCCGCGGCGCAGGTCCGGAGCGGGGCGGGACGCGGCGCGAAGAAAGCCGGCCGGGGGGACTCGGGCGGAGTGAAGG
>JAPLSN010000028.1 GCA_026398615.1 Spirochaetota bacterium
CCCGTTGCTTTTCCGTTGCGCAACCGTTGCGCAACGTTGCATCTTTGCGCCGTTCGCGGCAAGCGCGAGCCCGTTCGGTCGACTGGCCAGTCTGGTATTCGTTCCAGTTTGGCACTTCCAGCAGCCCCTGCTCGTTTTCAATGATGAGACCGCGCTTGATAAGGATACCGCGAAGTTCGCGGTATCGATTTTCTTCGATTTGGATGAGGTCCGCAAAAACGTCCTCATCCATGAGCAGGACGCCATCATCCGCCTGGGATAGGATGCCGATCCACATGATCGCGGTTTCATGGCCGTATCGGCGCATGCAGAACGAAACTACTTCGTCTGCGAAAACGTTCCGCCAGAGCTTCACCCATGGTCCCTTCATGCCTCAGTCTCCTTTCTGTCCTTCCATCATGGTTTCCTCCTCGAAAATCCTGCGCACGTAGGCCCGCGTTGACCTGGGCACACTGTCGCCCCGGATACGGGACAGACCGCAGTTGTAAGCCATCACCGCAGCGCGCCAGTCGCCGGTTACTTGGTAGAGCCTGGACAAGTACCTCGCCGCCACGGGAATCGCTTGGGCGGGGTCGAACGGGTCAAAGAGCTTTCCGGAGTTGTCCAGCTGGGCGAATTCCTCAAGCCATCGCTCCCCGAGCTGCGCGACACCCAGATCCCGCGTCCCATCCGGGTTCATCCCGACCGCCCCGGAGCGCCAGTCACTTTCTGCCTGGAGTAGCCGGCCGAGGATCCAGACCGGAACACCGGCATCGATGGCGGCCGTCTCGACGATCGGTACGAGGGCTGCGGGAGCGTGCCATGCCGGCGTTGCTCGGACAGACGAGACAGCCGCTGGGAGTGCACCTGATCCCACGGTCGATGGCACGCATAGAATCAATGTCAGCACAACGGCCCTAATCATGGTACCAGCTCCAACTGAGCCGCCGTGTAGACCTTTGGCCCGGAAATGTAGACATTCATCACACCCCCTGGTCGCGATAAACACCAAGACGATAGGTCACTGGATGGTATAGGAGCAGTCTTTGGCGCCGGATCAAAACTCCTCCGTCCAGCGGCCGCCCTGGCCAGTCATCCGGCAAAGCGTCAGTAGGGATCCGCCGGAGCTCTGGGGCGGCCTCATAGAGATCGTCCAGCGGCCGCCCTGGCCGGTCATCCGGCAAAGCGAGGGAAACATTGTGGCCCTTCACTACCCCTGATTTTGTCAGAGCGTAGATTATGGCGGGGGGCGTGCAGCCAATCACACGTGCTGCTTGATTTTCCGATTGATATCGCACCCCGTCGACAACGACTGGTATTTTCTCTCTGATCCCGCGTGGCAGTCTCATGGTGTAACCTTATAGACACAGATGTACGCACCTGGGACCTGACGTGCTGCCACCTTGATCGCGGTCAACTGTACGACCTGGGCGTCATCAACCCAGAACTTGGCATCCGTCAGGGCATCCAGCACCACCTTCGTGGCGTTGTCGATGTCCGGCTTTTTCATGGAATGGGTCCTTTGCCCAGGAGAGGTCCTTGCATTTTTTTTCTGCGCCGGCATTCTGAATTCGATGTCCACCCGGACGGGCTCGGCGATGGGCGTCAGGGGGCGTAGAACGTCCCCGTGGCGCCATGCGTCAGCCGTGCCCGGATCGTACACCCCGGCGTGCTTGCCGCGGATGCAGGCCCGGGGTCGGGGCTGACCTTTAGGTGTGCCGGAGACAAAAAACGACGTCACGATTTTCCACCTCATTCAGAATGGAATGTCGTCGTCCAGGGCAGTCGTCGCCCCGGAAACTTCGGGGGTATCTTGCCGGGGACGGGGGAACCAGACCTCGAGGTAGGCATCGGGGACCTTGTCCCCCTGTACCTTTTTCTCGTTTTTCACAATCTTGCAGAGCAGTTTTGCTCCCGCATGTAGACAGATACCTACGTCCGAGCTGATCTCTCCGGAGATCCAGCGCCTGCCGCTCTCGTCGTGCTTCCAGAGTGCCGCGATACGCATCAGTTCACCTCAGTAGGGATCCGCCGGAGCTCTGGGGCGGCCTCATAGAGGTCGAGCCTGTCGCGGTTCAAGGCAAGCGTCTCGGAGAAAGTCTGCCCGAAAACAAGCCCCGCCAAATCAGCTCGCACGATCCTCGGTGCACCTTTGGCTCCGTTCCATCGTCCTCCTACCATATAGTTGTGGCAGGCTCCGAGCTTCTCGATACTCATTCGGCGCTTCATGGCTCCTCCCCATCGTCCAGCGGCCGCCCTGGCCAGTCATTTCGAATAATTACCCTCTCCTCCATCTTGTATCTCCTTCCTTGCATGACCGGGGACTCGTCGAGAATGGATCCGTCCACAATGGCCTTGCCGAGCCTCCCGCCTATGCCACTCCCGGGGCCTTCCGGCGCTGGGGGATGGTCATCGAGTCCCATTCTGCGCGGCGCTCGAGCTCGGGACGCGAGAGCCACGATTCCCATGTCGCGCGACTGTGCAGGGTTCCGTTCTTCCCGAAATCCGGGATCCGCCAGGGAGCCGCCCGGAAGTAGCTTGCCGAATAGCCGAAGGCCGTCGCCGCGGCGGTTGCGGAGATTCGCCGGTTCGCCATGCCCTGCCCCAGGGCTTCGCTCCGATCCATGAGCCAGTTGAGGGCCCCTGCGAGATCGGAGCGGGCATCCGGATGTGTCATTTTCGTACCCCTGGCACGTAGCCGGCCACGACGGAGATCTCCGCTCGCATCAGGCGCATATCCTGCACACTGATCGTCCATTTCCCACGTGCCACTTCTGCGGCATCCCTGGCTCTCCTTCCTTTTCGATCATGGTGTGACCGCCCTGCGCTCCTCCGCCTCGAGCACGGCAAGAACAAGGATCCTCACCCAAGGGCCCGCTTTCCGGCCCGTATCCTTGAGAAAGGCTCGGAAGCGGGCGGATTCCCCTGAGGTGAAGGGGATATCTACCTTGTGCCCATCCGGGCGAACTACTGATTTCCGTACCATGACTCTACCGTACTACTGAATACGATAGTTGTCAATCGGGAAATTACGGAAATCGGTAGTATTCAGGCCGATACTTAGGTATGGACTTTTGGCAGAGGGTGGAGGATCGTCGAAGGGCAGAGAACACCACCTATCGCTGGATCGCCGAAAATGTTGTCAAGAAAAGTGAAACCACCGTTTCGGGGTGGAGAAGCCATGGTGTGTTACCTCGAGCCGATGATGCCGTCGCAATAGCCAAGGCCCTCCGGACCACGGTTGAATACCTCGTGACCGGCGAAACTGGTAACACGCGAACGGAACGCACCGCCGCGATCTGCGAGGCTATCGCTTTGCTTGGCGATGACGAACTGTTGCTCGCCGAGCAGATGATCAATCTCTTCGCGGGCACCGGGCGACTACAACGCCCGGCGGAACAACACAGCCAGGCGTCCGGAGAATAACTCCATTCCCTCCACAAATAAATAATTACATGCGGACGTCTGGTAAAAAACCATGCAAGGTATTAAAGTTTTTCCGATAGGAGGAAATCGTGAAAAAATCTATATTCGTGATTCTCATGCTTCTCGCGCTCTGCGCTCCCGCGTTTTCGGAAACCTTCTGGGACGCCTGTCTCGATTGGTTAAAACTATGTAATCTCACGATAGGCCCGGCTTTCTTCATGCCGGAAGGGGTCGGCGATCCAAATTCCTACGATTTCCACATCGTCGACGGTTTCGGAGACGACTATTACTTTTCAAACGATTATTCCGAGAAGACGCAGCCAAGCGGCATCGGCGTGGCGATTCGCATGCCGTTCTACTATACCGACCGGTTTTCCCTTGGCGTGACGGGGTTCTCCATCGCCGACGCCGTCAGCGGGTTCGGGGTCGCCATGGCCGGCCTCTATGCGACCGGGTCGGTTGGCAGTTTTTCCATATCTGCCGGAGCCGGTGTCGCGGGCGCTTTCGTCTCCCACACGATCGGCAGGCTCTATGAAGCCTTCCCCGGTGATCCCGGCGCTTATTTGGACGGCGTCTTTTTCGCGCCTGGTTCGACGATGACGGTCATGGCGTGCAGTTCAAGGCTCAAGCCTTCGGCAACCTGCTCGTTCAAATACAGGATCATGCCGTGGCTATATGCCGAAGCGGGGACGACCTACTTCCCGGACCTAACCATTGATGAATTCACGTACTCCCTCGATAACGAGGACGGCGGCGAAACCACCGAGGTGTTCTCCGCGGATCCCAGGACCACAATATGGTTTCCGTCCTTCTGGACGGTCTTTGTAGGCTTTGGAGTCGGCTATTGATCGAACGGTTTTAGCCATGCCTGACGCGCGGCCTTTCCTTTTCCCGCGCCGTCGAGAGCTTGTCGCGCACGGCCTTCGAGCGTTCCAGTACTATTTCGTCATCCGGATGGCTGTAGACCGCCTGGGAGATGGCCTCCGAGTGTCCGGCAAGGAGGGCGACCTCGCGCGGGTCGAGGGATGCCAGGGCGTAGGTGACGAAGGAGTGCCGGAGCCAGTACGGGGTCCAGTCCTTGCCCTCGGATCCCATGCCTATTTCCTTGACCCCGCGCCTGAATGAGTCGGCAATCGCGGCATCGGTCATCGCCTTTTTCCCGTCCAGGGTGAAAACGAGGTCAGTATCCCCCGAGAACCGGGATTCCATGCGCCAAATGGCGAGCTCCTGGAGAGTTCTCTTCGAAAGCCGTCCGGCCCTGACAACCTTGGTTTTCGTTTCGCCTACGTCTTCAATTCCGTCCTTCTGGGCGTGCCGGATGACAACCGCGCCCGCCTCTTCGTAAATCCTGCGCCAGGTGAGCGCGCGGGCCTCTCCTGGGCGCATGCCCGTGTCATAGAGGACCGACATGAGGGCTGCCCAGATGGACCGGCCCCAGATGCGCATGGCGGCGCCGTGCGACGACGGGAAGAGAGCCGCAAGGACTGCGCGGGGGAGGGCGGCCCGCGGGCGCGTTGGCGCCTTGGAATAGGCTCTGAGTCCGGATAAATGGTTCGTAGGGATCACACCGCGTTCCGCGAGATCTCCAAGGATGACGGAAAAGGTGTGGACGATCTTGTATTTCGTCGCTGAGGCGAGGATGCGGCCGCCTGCACCTTTCGCCGCCAGAATTGCGTCGTCGATGAAGCGCGCCGTGAGCTCGCGCGGATCCGCGGATCCAAAGAGGGGAACCAGGTAGTTTTTCACCTGGGCGGCGTAGTTGGCTAGGTGACGGTCGCTCATCGTCTGACCCTTTGCCTCCATGCGCGTGACCCAGGCCCCCTGGGGGTCAAAGAACCCCTCCATCATCGGCTGCAGGGTGAGAGCCTTGTCTGATCCAGAGAGGAGGCGGCCGCGATTCCTCTTTGCCCATGACACGGCCGTGCCGGACTCATACTCCGGAGAGGAAAACCAGTGCCCCGGAGCCTCGAGAAATGAGACCACATAACGGCCGGAGCGGGTATCCTTCTTCGCACGGATCTCTTTCAGTGGTCGTGCCATGATGTGATAGTCAACCCTTGGAAGGGTTTTGGCAAGCGTTTCGGCGTGTGAAAATGAAAAAGGCCGGTGTAACAAGAAGTTACACAAGCCTTTTTAGCCCCTAGGGGAGTCGAACCCCTCTTTAAAGATTGAGAATCTTTTGTCCTGACCGATAGACGAAGGGGCCGCTTTCGTTTTCCCCAGGGAGGATTCGAACCCCCACAAGCAGATCCAGAGTCTGCTGTGCTACCGTTACACAACCGGGGAACGCGCTCGGCGTGGGCGAAATATATAGGAAAATGACGAAAACGGTCAAGAGGCCGGGGACGGAATACCGTGCCGGGATTTTGCCGTCAGTTCAGGATGGCTTGATGGATTTCCTCACGTCGAGCACGATGAGCTGGGATTGCTCCATGCCGTTCCACCAGTTCCGCGAGAGGTTGAACACGAGGTCGATGCGGTCGTTCCGGGAAAACTCGCGCTCCAGCTTGTCGGCGGCTTCCCAGTAGAGGGCGGGCCACTTGTGGGTCCCGAAATCCAGGGTCAGCTTGAGGTGGGCGGGATCGGATTTCCCGACGATGTCCACGCCCGAGATGGGTACGTCGAGGGCCATGAAGACGAGCTTTTCGTTGGCTTCGCCGAAGGGTTCGAAGCGGTCCGCCAGCTCCATGATCTCGGGTTTCATGAAGGAGTGGGGCAGCTCGGCGTCCACGTCGATGCAGTCGGATTCATCATCGAGGGTGACCGCGGCGCAGAATCCGGCCACCCGGGACTGGAACTCCGTCCACTTGCCCTGCTCCAAGGAGAAACCGGCCGCCGAATCGTGGCCTCCATAGTCGATGAAAAGCTCCGAGCAGGACTCCAGGAGGCCGGTGACGGCGAAGCCCCGCGTCGAGCGGATCGAACCGACGGCCTTGCCGTCCGGCAGGAAGGCGGCGACGATCGCCGGCACGTTGAAGAGGTTCACGAGCCTGGCGGCCAGGGTGCCCGTGATCCCGCGGTTGAGCTTGTCGCTCCCCACGAGCACGAGCTTGCCGTCGTGCGCTTTCAGACTATCCCTGGCTTCCGGCAGCACCGAGTCCCAGCCCGTGGCGCCGAGCTTGCGGCGTTCCAGGTTCATGCCGTCGAGCTCCTCCGCGAGTTCGAGCCGCCGTTGGGGCGACTCCGAGAGGAAGAGTTCGGCGGCGGTCCCGGGTTTTCCCATCCTGCCGGCGGCGTTGATGACCGGCGCCACCTGGAAGGCTATCTCGTGCGCGCCGATGCGCTTGCCCACGAGGTGGGAGCGCGCGAGGAGTTCAGCGACGCCCGCCCTGGGCTTGCGGTTCATCGCCTCGAGCCCCTTGCGGACGAGGATGCGGTTTTCGTTGCGCAAGGGCATCTGGTCGGCGACGGTGCCGATGGCCACGAGCTGGAGGGCGTCCAGGTCGCGGTCGCCGAAGTAGCGCATGCGCTTGTAGGCGAACGAGACGAAGACGCTCGCGAACACGTCCAGCTCGCCGACCGGGGCGTCGCTGTACCTGGCGGACCGCGACTGCTCGCGCAGGCGCAGGAGGCTCTGCCCGCGGGTCGGGGGCAGGGCCTCCCCGATTTCCTTCGAAATGTCGTGGAACTGCACTTCCGCGCCCCGGCCAAGGGCTTTTTCGAGGAGCTTCTTCTGGAGCTCGCCATCCCAGACGAGGATCTGCCTTCCGGACAGGAAGGGCACGAGCCGGGTCTTGTCGAGTTCGAGCATCCCGGGGACGATCGTCTCCGACATTCGTCCGGATTCCACCAGGTTGGACAGGCGCACCGCCTCGACGAGGTAGGCGTCGTTCACGGGCCTCACGTTGAGGAGGGCGAGTTCCTGCTTGTAGAATTCCGTCTCCGCGAAGGCCAGGGCCCTGACGAACTTGTAGGCGACGCCGCAGCCGGCCAGGTCACGGAAGGGGTACCCGCTGCCTTCCACCTTCGGATCGACGACGGCAAGCGCATCAGGCAATGCGTCTTCGCGCGCGAGGTGGTGGTCGAGCACGATGACGTCGACGCCGAGCTCCCGGGCGCGCTTTATCTCGGCGGCGTTCGAGATCCCGCAGTCCACGGTCACGATGAGGGTGCCCGAGCCGGCGGCGAAATCCCCGACCGCCTTGAGCGAAAGCCCGTAGCGCTCGTCCTCGAAGGGCAGCTGGTAACGGACGTCGAGCCCGAAGGCCTTGAGCGCCTCGTAGAGGAGGACGGTGCTCGTCACCCCGTCAGCGTCGCGGTCGCCGAAGATGAGGACCTTCTCCTTTTCGTCGCGGGCGAGCATGACGCGGTCCACCGCGTCCTCCATCGCCCCGAACATGAACGGGTTGTGGAGCCACCTCGGGTCGTCCTCGAGGAAATAGCGCAGTTCGTCAGCGGCCGTGATGCCGCGCCGGGCGAACACGCTGGCGGTGAGGAGGTCGATGTCGTACCGGCCGGCCAGTTCCTTGACGGCAGAGGGCGCGACGTCCTTCTTGAGCCACTTCATAAGGCGGTTATTTCCTTGATGACGATCGGGGACTTCGCGGAAGGAGCGTCGCTCCAGGCGAAGGCCGCTTCGATGAGGGGCCTGGCGGCTTCGACGCTCGCGTCGTCCTTGCCGTACACGGTGCAGGCCAGGTCGCCCTTCTCCACCCGGTCGCCCGCTTTTCGCTCGAAGACGAAGCCGACGTCCGGCCAGACGGGGTCCTCGGTCCGGTTCCGGCCGACGCCGAGGTAGACGCCCGCACAACCGATCTTGTAGGCGTCGACGGCGCCGATGAAGCCCGGGCGCGGGACGCGGACTTCGAGGACGTGCGCCGACCTGTGCTTTCCGTACAGTCCGTACATGGCCTTGACGTCGCCTCCCTGCCGCGCGACGTTCGCCTCGAAGAGTTGGAGGGCCCTGCCGGAAGCAATGGCCTTCCTGCACGCATCGATCCCTTCTTCCACCGTCTTCGCCTTGCCGCCGGCCACGAGCATCCAGGCGGTGAGGCGGTACGTCACTTCCATGAGGTCGGCGGGTCCCGATCCGCGCAGGCAGTCGATGGATTCCTCGACCTCGAGGAAGTTGCCCACCTTGAAGCCCAGGGGTTCGCTCATGTCGGTGATCACGCCGACGATGCGCTTGCCCAGGGCCTCGCCGGTCTTCACGAGGCTGTTCGCCAGTCTCTCGGCGTCCTCCACGGTCTTCATGAAGGCGCCTGGGCCGCTCTTCACGTCGAACACGAGGGCTTCGGCTCCTTCCGCGACCTTCTTCGAAAGGATGCTCGCCGTGATGAGGGGAACCGACTCCACGGTGGCCGTTACGTCGCGCAGGGCGTAGAGTTTCTTGTCGGCCGGCACGATCTCGCTCGTCTGGCCGGTCATGGCGAAACCGTCCTTCGAGATGAAGTCCCGGAACTGCGCCTCGCTCAAGCCGGTCTTGTAGCCGGGTATGGACTCGAGCTTGTCGAGGGTCCCGCCCGTATGCCCGAGCGCCCTGCCGGACATCATCGGAACGCGGATGCCGCAGGCTGCCGCCACCGGCGCCAGGACCAGGGACACCTTGTCGCCCACGCCGCCCGTGGAATGCTTGTCGACGAACGGCCCCGCGAGGCCTGAGAGGTTCATGGTCTTCCCGGAGCGGAGCATGAGCTCGGTGAGGTCCGCCGTCTCCCGGAAATTCATCCCGCGGAAGAAGACGGCCATGAGCCAGGACGAAACCTGGTATTCCGGGATGCTTCCCTTGACGTAGCCGTCGATGAGGAAGGCTATCTCTTCCCGCGACAGCTCCCCGCCGTCGCGCTTTTTCATGATGATGTCGGTGGCTCTCATCCGTTCGCTCCTCTCTCTCTGGATGTGGTATCCGGGCGGCTTCGGGCCCGTTCAGGGAACGCCGGGCGGCGTTTCCCGCGCGGATCCGAGCGCCACCCGGGCCAGTTCCGTATGCTTGGCTCCGTCCGGGCGCAGTTCGCTTCCATAAAGAATGCACGCGTCGAGCGCGATCGGCGCCTGGGCTGCCCCGCCAAAAAGGTTCCACAACGCGGGAATGTCCGGCCGCAAGGCTCCCGTCTTCGCGCGGGCCAGGGTCAGATGGGCGCGGAACGGCCGGCCGTCGGGCCATTCGGCGTTCGGGTTGCGCACGCGCGCGCGGGCGCAGGCCACCGCCAGCTTTTCGTTGACCAGGCGCCACAACCCGGCGCAGGGATTCGAGCCGCGGTCCTTCGCTTCACCCAGCTCCAGGGCGATGACCCGCGGCCGGCCGCCCGAGGGAAAGGTAGTCAGGCCCGAAACCGGAAGCCCGAAGGCTCCCGTCCCGGCAACGGCCAGGACGGCCGACCTGGCGCATTCGAGCGTCGTCCCGTCGATCTCCCCGAGGAAAGCCAAGGTCAGGTGAAGGGCATCGGGCCCGATCCAGCGCCACTCGGGTTCCAGCTTCCGGGCGCTCCGTAGCGGCGGAAGGAGCAGGGTGCGGGTTTCTTCGGGCAACGGCAGGGCGATAAAGCATCTCATAGCGCGATGGCTCCGTCGGAAAGGGTCTTGAGCCCGCCTTCGCAGGCATTTTTCATGAACGCGAGCGCCCAGCCCACGAGGGCCTTCCTCGTGGGTGTATCGGCGCCTATCCTCGCGGCCTCGTCCCAGGAAAGCGACGACGTGCGCTCGAGATAGCGGACGGCGCCGGCGGGTAGCTCGATGACGGTCCCGGCCATCGCCTGCCCGGCGCATTCGCGGCAGAGAAAGGCCGGTTCCTGATCGGACCACGCGTAGGTCCCCGCTCCCGAACCGTCCCGCAGGCCGTCGGCCCCGCAGGACGCGCAGACGCCGATTTCCGGGGCGATGCCCGAGCAGGACGCCAACCTGAGGACAAACTGGACGAGGATGCGCTCGACACGCGGCTTGTCCGCGGTTTCGAGCGCGGCGTAGGCATCCAAGGCGAGGGCGAACACGGCCCCGAACTCGCCGCCGCCCGAATGGGTGGCCATGATCGTCTCCGCGAAAAAGCCCGCGGCCCAGAGTCGGGACAGGTCGTCCCGGATGCCCGAGAACGGCCGTTCGGCGTCGAAGTCCGTGAGCTTCGAAAAGCCGCGTACCGGATCGTTGTACGTCCACGCGGTGCCGGCGTGGTAGGGCGACGCGAGCGACCTGAACTTGCTCTTGGGACCGCCGAACACGAACGCGTCGACGAGGCCTTCTTCCGGCGAGAGGTAGGTGACGATACGGTCTCCGCCGGGGCTTTCCCGGGCGCGGAGCACGATGGCGGGCGTCCGTGCGGACCTTGATGGCATCGAAAGAGTATCGACGGCGAACGGCCGGCACGTCAAGCCGGAGCCGCTCGCGACGGCGGCGCGATGTATGGGTATTCGTTCGCGAAGCGCGTGCAATCCGGCGCGGATCGTCTAGAATATGGAGGGTACCGGCGAAATCGAACGCGATCGAGCCGGTGCGTTCCGCGGCGACGTTCATGCAACGGCCGCGATCAATCCAACGACCTGATGCCGGATCGTCCGTTTCGGACCTTCCAGGCGTCAAACCAGGAGGAAAGCATGTGGATAGCCGGCATCGTTGTGGCTGGTATCGGGGTCGCTCTCTTTTTCATGGGTAAAAGCCAGGCCGCCAAGGCTTCGGACATCGAGTCGACGCCGACCTCCACCGCGAAGGAGCTCACGGAGATGGCGAACGATATCGCCAAGGAAATCGGTTCCGGTTCCTTCGCCCAGGTCGCCGAGGTCAAGGGCACGATCGACTGCCCGAGCCCCCTGCAGGCTGAAATGTCCGGAACGCCCTGCGTGTACTACGCCTGCACCGTCACGAGGGAATACGAGGAAACCTACTACGAAAACGATTCGGAAGGGCATCGGCAGATGCGCACCCGGCGCGGCAGCGACGTTATGCAGTCGACGGTCCGCACGACGCCCTTCAAGGTGGTCGACCCCTCGGGCAGCATCGAGATCGATCCCGAGGGCGCTACGTTCACCGCGGAAAAGACCTATTCACAGTACGAACAGGGCGAAGGGCGCGGCAACGTCACCTTCGGCCGTTTTTCCGTCAACCTGGCATCCTTCATGGCGACCGGAGGGGGCCGCCGCACGCTCGGCTACCGCTTTGACGAGAACTCCGTCCCGCTCACCGCCAACCTCTACGTCCTCGGCGAGGCGTCGGACGCCGGGGGCAGGATCAAGGTCGCCAAGCCGACCAAGAAAGGCGGTCGCTTCATCATTTCCACGAAGAGCGAGGAAAGCCTCGTCGCGTCGGCCAAGGGAACGGCCAAGGGCATGACGATCGGGGCGTATGTCGCCGCGGCCATCGGCATCGCCCTGGTGATCGCCGGCCTTGTCGTCCGATAGCATCGAGGAATCCTCACCACGGAGCGAAGCTTGGCGAGCAAAGTGAGCGTTGGCGCAAAGGCACGGAGAAGGCAAGGTGGAGAAAGAAAACAGAGAAGGAAGGACGGAGGGATCGATGAGAAAGGGGGACGGGGAAAAGGAATGCAGGTTCGCCTTGTTCTTCATCCCCTATTCCAACCCCAATTCCCCCTCCGTGCCTCCGTGCCTCCGTGGTATATCCTCTCCCGTTCGCACCATGAATGAAAGCGGCCGCCCGGTAGTTGCCGGACGGCCGCCTTATCGGAGGGGATGCGGGGGAATCAGAACCAGAAGCGCAAGCCGACTTCGCCGACGACGTTCCAGTCGGGGAACTGGAGGGGTTCGACGCTGAGGCCGAGCCCGGGGGCCAGGTCGAGCCAGAGCTCGATGGGCTTGCCGATGTGCCAGGAAAGGCCGATCGGGACACGGACGCCGAACGCGCCGGTGGTACCCGTATCGTACAGGCCGATGTTCAGATAGCCGCCGAGGCCGAGGAACCAGTCCAGGTTGAGCGAACCCTTCGTGATGAAACTCTGGTCGTAGACGTAGGAATCCCCCGTGACGCCGAGGCCGAGGCCGGCGTCGTTCAGGTTGGCGCGGATGCCCCAGAAGATGGGAACCGAGGGAAGATGAAGGGCCAGGCCGATGTCGCCGCCCCCGAACCCGCCCTCGCCGTAGGAGGATCCGCCGACGACGCCCAGGCTCAAGCCCCTCGAATGGTCGGCGAAGGCGACGGACGCCGCCAGTATGAGGACTGCGCATACGACGATTTTCTTCATGCGGGACTCCTTGAAATCCGGTTGGTATATCGAACATGCCCATTATATCACACGGAAGCGGATCATCAAGCAGGCGGTCCTTGTAACATGGCTTCGGGACGTGCTATCAACAGCGCATGATCCGCCGACTCATCTTCGACCTGGACAGCACGCTCTACCCTTCGGCCAGCGGCATGGAGGCGGAGATCATCCGGCGCATGAACGAATTCACCGCCGGGCTCCTCGACATGGGAAAGGGCGAAGCCGCCGAGCTCAGGCGGACCAGGATGCCGCGCTACGGCACCACCCTGGAATGGCTCATGGTCGAGCACGGCTTTCGCGATGTCGAAGGCTACTACGCCGCCATTCATCCCGCCGGTGAGGAGGATATCCTCGTCCCCGATCCGGGCTTGCGCCCTTTCCTCGATTCGCTCGGCCTGCCCATGTCGGTCTTCACGAACGCCCCGTCGGAGCATGCCGACCGCGTGATCGAACGGCTCGGACTTTCGGGCGTCTTCGACTCCGTTTTCGACATCCGTTTCTGCGGCCTCCGCGGCAAGCCCTATACCGAAGCCTTCCGCAAGGTCTGCGCCGCGCTCGGGAACGCGCCGGAAGACTGCGTGTTCGTCGACGACGTGCCCAGGTACGTCCGCGGCTTCGTCGCCTGCGGGGGGCATGGAGTCCTCATCGACGACCAGGGGAAGCATGCGGCCGCCGACATGCCACGGATCGTGTCGCTTTATGAACTCAAGCCCATGCTCGACGGCGGATTCTTCGCCTGGCGGCAATTGTCCATGTTCCAGGCCCCGGCGCCCGCGCCGGAAGCGGGGGGAGGCATGCACCGATGAACCCGTTCAGGATCCCGTACGTCGCGATGGAGCGGAAGGACGGGTCCGTCCTCATATGCGCCTCGCCCTGGTACCGTTTCGGCGGGGCCGCCCTGATAGTCCTGCTCGGCGCGCTCTCCTTCGAAAAGTCGATCTCCTGGGTGCGGATCGTCGCCTTCATCGCCGCGCCGCTCGTGGCGCTCACCGAGGAAAGCTGGTGGATCTCGCCGGGCTCGGGCAGTGCCACGCGCAGGATCGGCCTGCTCCCCTTCCCGAGGAAAGCGTCCATCCCATTGTCGGACGTCGTCGCCATCCGCTTCGAGAACAGGCCCGCTCCGTCGGTCGAGGATTTCGAAGAGGCCGGGAGCAGGGAACAGCTCTACCAGCAGCTGCTCGGGCGGACCTGGAAGGGTTGGGCCGGAGTCTGCCTCGTGCCGCGAACGGGACATCCCGTGACGATACTCCTGGAACCGCCGAAGAAAGCCGCGAAAGCCCTGGCAGTCGCGAAGTTGATCGCCCGTATCACCGGGAAACCGCTCCGCGAGGAATAAAGAGGGTTCGCCGAACCTTCATTTCCCCATGTTTCCGTGCTATGGTGATCCTGAAACCGCCCGCAAGCGGGAATGCCCGCCAGGCGGGAATGTCCGCCAGGCTTCCCGGACAGGAGGAGACGATGCCGAAAGGCGCAGGAAAGGGCGTCGGACCGCAACGGACTTTCGACGACACGATCGCGGAACTGTACGGCGGCGCCGAGGATGTCCAGCGCAAGCGCTGGGAACGGCTGGCCAGGACCGCGACGGAAACCTACGGCTCCGGCGACTGGCGACTGTTCTCGTCGCCGGGCAGGACCGAACTCGGCGGCAACCACACGGACCACAACCACGGCCGCGTCCTGTGCGCCTCCATCCAGCTCGACTCGATCGCGTGCGTCCGCCCCCGCGGCGACAACGCGGCGGTGGTCCGCTCCGAGGGCTGGGACGCCCCCTTCATCGTGGACCTCTCGTCCCTGGCCCCGGTCAGCGCCGAACGGGGCACGACCGCGGCCCTGATCCGCGGCGTCGCGGCCGGGCTCGCGAAGAGCGGCCGTCCCGTCGGCGGTTTCGAAGCCTGCATGAGCTCGACGGTCTTTCCGGGGTCCGGCCTCTCGAGCTCGGCCTCCGTGGAAGTCCTCTTCGGGGCCATCCTCTCCGGGCTCCATGCAGGCGGGAAGGTTCCCTGGGTAGACCTGGCCAAGATCGGCCAGTACGCGGAAAATATCTTCTTCGGAAAGCCCTGCGGCCTCATGGACCAGATGGCTTGCGCCTCCGGCGGCATCATCACCATCGACTTCGCCGACCCGGCCAGGCCGGGATGGCGGCGGATCGACTACGACTTCGCGCGCTCGGGCTTCGAACTCGCCGTCGTAAACACGGGCGGAAGCCACGCCGACCTCACCGGCGACTACGCCGCCATCCCATCCGAGATGAAGGCGGTCGCGCGGCTCTTCGGCCGCGAAACCCTGCGCGGCATCGACGAGGGGCGGATTCTCGCGAAAGCGCCCCTCATTCGCGAGGAATGCGGCGACCGCGCCCTCCTGCGCGCCCTGCATTTCGCCGACGAGAACGAACGTGTCCCGGCGATGGTGGAAGCCCTCGAGTCGGGAAGGCCGAAGCGCTACCTGAAGCTCGTGCGGGCCTCCGGCGCGTCGAGCCGGGGCATGCTCCAGAACGTGACCGCGGGCCACGACCCGGGCGAGCAGGGCATGGCGCTCGGCATCTCGCTGTCCGAACGCTTCCTCGGCAGGGACGGAGCGGTTCGGGTGCACGGCGGCGGCTTCGCGGGCACGATCCAGGCGTACGTACCCAGGGGCCGGATGGCCGGATGGACAACGCTCATGGAAAGCGTTTTCGGCCGGGGCTGCGTCACGCCGCTCCGTATCCGGCCGGTCGGCGCGGTGGAAATCCCCCATCCCTGACGCAAGCTCCGGGGAAAAACCGAAAAACCATCCGGAAAAGGGTGGCGGCTTCCCGGACTATGCCCTACTGTTATCGAGACGGGATCCGGCCCCCTGCGGCGCCGGGAAAGGACCGCACAGCATGGACAAGAAAGACGGATTCAAGCCCTACCTGCCCCTCACCTTCCTGATCGGCTTCGGCTTCTTCACGATGGGGCTCATGGATCCCCTCTACGACAACTACCTGCCGAAATTCCTCGGGGACTACATCGGTTCCAAGTTCATCATCGGCGGGGTGATGACCCTCGACAACGTGTTCGCCCTCTTCATGATACCCCTCGTCTCGGTGATCTCGGACCGGACGCGCACGCGCATCGGGCGGCGCATGCCCTATATCATCACGCTCCTGCCCGCGACCGCCGTGTGCTTCGGCCTCCTGCCCTACGCCGCCGGCGTGTCGCTCGCCGTCCTTATCGCCCTCGTCTTCCTCCTCAACGTCTTCAAGCAGGCGGCGAGGGGCCCGGTCGTCGCGCTCATGCCCGACAGCATCCCCGGGGACTACCGCTCGGAAGCCAACGGCGTCATCAACACGATGGGCGGCATTGCCAGCATCGTGGGCACCATCGGGCTCGCCCGCCTCATGAACGTGGACCTGACCCTCCCGATGCTCGGCGCGACGAAAAACCGCCTGCCCTTCCCGATCGCCGGCTTCCTCGTCGTCGTCGCGGTCATCCTGGTCTTCGCGTTCGTCCGCGAAAAAAAGGCCGATGAGGACGCCGCGGAGGAAAAAGTCCCGCTCTTCTCCTCATTCAAGGCCATCGCCGGATCGGGTGACCGGAGCGCGCTCCTCATCCTGGCGTCCATCTTCCTGTGGTTCCTCGGCTACCAGGGCGTCCTTCCCTTCCTCGGCAGGTATGGCGTCGAAGAGCTCGGCCTGAGCGAGGGAGTCACCGCGTTCTCGTCCGGCATGGTCGGCATCGCCTATGCCCTGTTCGCCATCCCGTCCGGCTACATCGCGCATAAATTCGGCAGGCGCTCCACGATCCGCTTTTCGCTTGCCGCCCTCGTCGCCGTCATGATCGCCATATTCCTGCAGGACCGCCTCGGAGCGATGATGGGACCGGCGAACGGCACGAGGACCTTCGTCTTCTGGGGCCTTCTCTTCCTGTTCGGGGCTTTCTGGGTCACGGTCATCACGAACAGCTTCCCGATGCTCTGGCAGATGGCCAGTTTCGGCACCATGGGCGTGTATACGGGCCTGTACTACACCTTCTCCCAGGCGGCTGCCATCGCCTCGCCGCCCATGACCGGCGGTCTCATCGACCTCTTCGGCTACTCCGCCATGTTCGCCTTCTGCGCGGTCTGCATGCTCGCCGCATTCATCGTCATGAGTTTCGTCAAACGGGGCGAAGCGGGGGAAAAGGCCGTTTCCCGAGACTGAACCGGCGAGATGAATGACAACCCATATTCGGGGAGCAAGCGCATGTCGCGCCGCCATCGCCGGTCCCGGCATGCTCTTTTTGTCCGGACATGACGCACTCCCTGGTTCTTCCTTCATGAGAGTCGTACAGCTTCTCCGCCGCTTCCGCTGCCGGACGCGCGTAGACAATGCCGGGGCTTTCATATATAAACGCCTATCGTGACCATCACGGCGATCGGATTCGACATCGACGGTACTCTGTACCCGAACCTGAGCCTCTGGGCCCGCCTCGCCCTGCCCGCCCTGCGGAACCTGCGACTGCTGTCCGCCTTCGCGCGCGTTCGCCGCGAGCTTCGCGAGTTCGCGGACGAGCTCGATCCGGCGCAAGCGCGCACGCTGGAGAAGGTGCGTACGCTCGCGTGCGTGCGCTACCTGATGGACGCACACGGGCTTCACGAGCTGACCTCCATGGGCGACGGAGCGGACGATTCCGGCGCCGACGTGGTCGGCGGCATCGCCGACTTCAGGCGTTTCCAGGCGTCGCTCGTAGCGCGGCGCCTGGGCATCGACGAGGACGACGCCGCCAGCCTCGTCGAACGCGTCATCTACCGCGACTTCATCGAAGTCTTCTCCGGGGTGAAGCCTTTCGCCGGCGTCGCCGGGGCACTTGCGTCATTCAGGTCCATGGGCATCAAGCTGGGCGCGATGTCCGACCTGCCCGCGATGCGCAAGCTCGAGCTCCTCGACCTCGCGGGATGCTTCGACCTCGCCTTCACGAGCGAGGAGACGGGCTTCCTGAAGCCCTCACCCGAACCCTTCGTCGAGTTGGCGTCGCGTCTCGGCGAGCGTCCGGAAAACATCCTGTATGTGGGGAACTCGGAGGCGTACGATGTCGCGGGGGCCAGGGCGGCCGGCATGCGGACGGCCCTCGTGTCCCGTTTGCGCGGGCGAACGTCGGCCGCCGACCTCGTCTTCTTCGACTACGGCGACCTGGTCGCCCGGGTCGAACGCGTTCGAAGCTAGTCCTTCCACACCTCGGTCACGCAGGGCAGCGCGGCCACGCGCGAAAGCGCGTCATCCGACGGGGAGAGCTTGATCTGCTCGTTGGCCCTGACGGCCACCCAGCCCTGGCCGCTGGGCACATGGAACACCACGGAGCACGGGCCGTCCATGTCCACGAGCGCGTCCCGCAGCGGATAGAGCGCTTCGTCGGAAGCGACGCCATCCGTCAGCCGGACGTGGATTTCCCTGTATGACTTGTCCCTCAGGTTTTCCGGATTTTCCACTTTCTCCACCCTGAAACTGGGGTTGTCCCTCGTCAGGTCTATCGTACCGCACAGGCAGAGAACGGCGTCGCTCTGGAACTGCTGGCGATGATTGTCGAGGATGTCGGAGAACACGACGATTTCCATGGATCCTTCGAAGTCCTCGATGCGGCCGAAGGCCATCTTCTTGCCGGCCTTCGTGACGATCTCGCGGAATTCCCTGAGCATGGCCACCGCGGTGTAGATCCTTTTCGGTTCCGCCCTGGCGGGGTGCGCAACCGGCGCGTCGGCGCAGCGTTCCCACACCTTCCTGTATTCGTCCATCGGGTGGCCCGAAAAGAAGAAGCCCAGGAGTTCCTTTTCGAAGCCCAGGAGCTCCGAACGGGGGAATTCGCCGGTGCGCTCGAATTCGAACGGGGGGAATTCCTCCTCTCCCGAGGACTCGAAGAGGCTCGCCTGCCCGAAGGCGCGCGAGGCATCGATGTTGTCCACGTACCCGACGGCCCGCTCGATGTTCGACATGATGGTCCGGCGGTTCGGCCCCGTGGAATCGAAGCATCCCGCGAGCGCGAGCGACTCGAGCACCTTCCTGTTCAAGGCCGTGCTGCCCAATCGTCCGAGGAAATCGAGGAAACCCGCGTACGGCCCCTTTCGCTCCCGTTCCGCGACTATCGCGCGCGCCACGGCGTCCCCGACGCCCTTGATGCCGAGCAGGCCGTAGACGATGCGTCCTTCCACGACCGAGAAGAAGCGGTCGGAGCGGTTCACGTCCGGCGGGTCCAGCTCGATCCCCATGGACCTGGCTTCGGCTATGTAGTCCGTGAGCTTGTCGGAATCGGCGATCTCGTTCGTGAGATTGGCCGCCATGAACTCGGCTGGGTAGTTGGCCTTGAGGTAGGCGGTCCGGTAGGCGACCACCGAGTAGGCCGCGGCATGCGACTTGTTGAAGCCGTACTCGGCGAAGGGCACGAGGATGTCGTAGATGCGGTTCGCGTCGGCTTCGGAGAAGCCGTTCTTCAGGGCGCCCGCGACGAAGGGAACGCGTTCCCTGTCGAGGATCTCCTTCTTCTTCTTTCCCATCGCGCGCCGGAGCATGTCGGCCTGGCCGAGCGTGTAGCCCGCGATGCGCTGCGCCACCTCCATGACCTGCTCCTGGTAGACGATGACGCCGTAGGTTTCCTTCAGGATCGGTTCCAGGCAGGGGTCGGGATACTCCACCGGCTTGCGCCCCCATTTCCCTTCGATGAACTGCGGGATGTAGGCCATCGGCCCCGGGCGGTAGAGGGCGTTGAGGGCGATGAGATCCTCCATGCGTCCCGGCTTGGCCTGCTTGAGGATTCCCTGCATGCCCTGGCTTTCGAACTGGAACACCGAGGTGCTCCTGCCCTCCCCGAGCATCCCGTAGGTCTTCCGGTCGTCCTCGGGGATGTCCTCCTCGCGCAGCATGACGCCGCGCCGCCCGAGCAGCGCCAGGGTGTTCCGGATAAGGGTCAGGGTCTTGAGGCCGAGGAGGTCCATCTTCACGAGCCCGCAGTCCTCGAGGATGTCCATCGTGAACTGGGTGGCCACGGCGCCGGTCTTGGCGTCGCGGAACAGGGGGACGAAGTCGGTGAGCGGCGTCTTGCCGATGACGATCCCGGCCGGGTGAAAGCTCGTGTGCCGGTTCTTCTGCTCGAGCTTGCGGGCGGTCGTGAAGAGGTCGGGGTATTTCGCTTCGTACTCCGCGAGCCGGGGCTCCAGATCGAATGCCTTTGCCAGGGTCATCTTGGTGTCTTCGGGCACGAGCTTGGTGATCGCGTTCGACTCGTCGAAGGGGATGTCCAGGGCGCGCGCGACGTCCTTGAGGACGACTTTGGCCTTGAGCGTCCCGAAGGTGAGGATCTGGCCGACGCGGTCGGTGCCGTATTTCGCCGTCACGTAATCGATGACCTCGCCGCGACGCTCGAAGCAGAAGTCCACGTCGAAGTCCGGCATCGAGATGCGCTCCGGATTGAGGAAGCGCTCGAAGAGGAGGTCGTACTTGAGCGGTTCCACGTCGGTGATCCGCAGGGAATAGGCGACGATGGAGCCGGCCCCCGAGCCGCGGCCGGGCCCGACCGGGATGTCGCGGTCCTTCGCCCAGTTGATGAAATCGGCGACGATGAGGAAGTAGCCGACGAAGTCCATGAGCACGATGATCGCGAGCTCGTAGTCCAGCCGCCGCAGGATTTCCGGCGTCAGGGCCCGGTAGCGCCGCGAAAGGCCCTCGTTGGCGGAACGGATGAAGTACCTCGTCACGGGGAGTTCGAAACGCCGGGCAAGCAGGGCGCGCTGTTCGCCCGCCAGCTCCGTGGCCGGCACGGTCCTGGACTTCGGGTTGGGGCGGCAGACGGCGACGTCGTCCAGCGCATCGATGATGGCGCGCACGCGGACCGCCTCGGGTTCGGCGAGCCGGTCCTGGATTCCATCGTAAGCTGGCGGTATCTCGAAATCGGGCAGGAGCGGCCCCGGCATGGGTATCTTCGCGTGGCACATCTCGTTCACGAGCATCGTGTTGGAAAGGGATTCGGGTACTTCGCCGAACAGGGCGGCCATCTCGTCCGCGGTTTTCATGAAGAATTCGCTGCCGGGGAAGCGCATGCGCTGGACGTCGGACACCTTCTTTCCGGTGCCTACGCAGAGCAGGATGTCGTGCGCCTGGGCGTCGGCCTTCTCGAGGTAGTGCATGTCGTTCGTGGCCACGAGGGGCAGCCCCGTGCGCTTCGACATGTCGACGAGCTCGCGGTTGACGACGCGCTCCTCGGGGATGCCGTGGTCCTGGAGCTCGAGGAAAAACGAGCCGGCGCCGAAAACGTCGCGGTATTTCATCGCCTTCGCGACGGCAGCGTCGCGCCTGCCCGAAAGGATGAGCTGGGGGATCTCGCCGCCGATGCATGCCGTGGAGCACACGAGGCCCCTCGCATGCGCGATGAGGGTTTCCTCGTCGATGCGGGGCTTGTAGTAGAAGCCCTCGGTGTAGGAGAGCGAGGACAGCTGGACGAGGTTCTTCCAGCCCTCGGCGTCCTTCGCCAGCAGGATGAGGTGGTAGTACTTGTTTCCCGACTCGGTCCCGGTCTTTTCGAAACGGCTCGCGCCGGCCATGTAGAATTCGCAGCCGAGGATCCCGTTGATCCCGGCTTCCCTGCAGGCTTTCATGAACTTGTGGGCGCCGAAAAGGTTCCCGTGATCGGTGATGGCGAGCCCCGGCATGCGGAGCTCCGCCGCCCGCCGGGCCATGGACGTGACGCCGGCGGCGCCGTCGAGGAGCGAAAAGTCCGAATGGTTGTGGAGGTGGATGAAGTCGGGCATATCCGGCCGGAAGTATAGCGCCTGATTCCCCCCATCGTGAAGGGGTCGAATCCGGCGCAAGGCGGTCGTGCCGGTTGGAGCGGACGGGGACTGATCCGCCGCGTCCCCCGCGACGGCGCGAAAAAAATTGACAGATCCTGAAGTCTGTAATTAACTGGTACAGGGAACCGGAACTTCGGCGCGCACGCCATTTAGGCTGTCGCAACGCGGAAAAACGGTAATCCGAATCATCATAGCTTCCATGAAGGAGCATCGAAATGAAGAAACTGGCCGTCCTGGGGACCATCCTCCTGGTCTCAGCCATCCTGTTCGCGGGTTGCAACAAGAAGCCCGTCGAGCCCGTCGCGGTCGAGAAGCCCAAGGCTTTCAAGGTCGCCTTCGTGTACATCGGCCCGCCCGGAGACCTCGGCTGGACCTACGAGCACGACCGCGGCCGCAAGGCGCTCAACGAAGCCTTCGGCGAAAAGCTCCAGACCGCCTTCATCGAAAACGTCCCCGAGGGCCCCGACGCCACCCGCGTCATCCGCCAGTACGCCCAGGACGGGTATGACATGATCTTCACGACCTCCTTCGGCTACATGGATCCGACCCTCGAAGTCGCCAAGGAATTCCCGAACGTGAAGTTCGAGCACTGCTCGGGCTACAAGACGAACCCGAATATGGCCACCTACTTCGGCCGCATCGAGGAAGCGCGCTACCTTTCCGGCATCATCGCCGGGAAGATGACCAAGTCCAACAAGATCGGCTTCGTCGCCGCCTTCCCGATCCCCGAGGTCGTCCGCGGCATCAACGGCTTCACCCTCGGCGTCCGCTCCGTCAACCCGAAAGCCCAGGTCAAGGTCGTCTGGACCAACACCTGGTACGACCCGGTCAAGGAGCGCGAAGCCGCCGTGGCCCTGCTCGACGATGGCTCCGACATCATCGCCCAGCACCAGGACACCACCGAGCCCCAGAAAGCCGCCAAGGAACGCGGCAAGTTCTCCATCGGCTACGATTCCGACATGGGCAAGTTCGTGGGCGACACCGTGCTCGCGAGCCCGATCTGGAACTGGGCCGTGTATTACAAGGACACCATCGGGAAGGCGATGGCCGGCACCTGGACCAGCCACCAGTACTGGGGCGGCCTCAAGGACGGCGTCGTGGCCCTTTCCGACCTGAGCCCCAATGTCCCCGAGGACGTGAAGACCCTCGTGAAGGCAGCCCAGGACAAGATCACGGGCGGCTGGAGCATTTTCTCCGGCCCGATCAAGGACCAGGCCGGCAAGATAGCGGTGAAGGAAGGCGAAACCGTTCCCGACGACAAGCAGTCGACCATGGACTGGTTCGTCGCAGGCGTCGTCGGCAAGGTAAAATAAGCTCCGCATGAAGCGGCTGCCGGAGTCGCCGGGAAGCTTCCTTCCCGGGCACCCGGCGGCCTGCCGGCGGAGCGATCCGCGCCCGAATCGGAACTACCCTTCGGGGCCCACAGCCTTGAAGGGTCTTTTTATGCGATCGCGCCACCCCCCGAGGGGACGACGCCCGGAAACAAGCCCATCGGGAAAGGTCCTTGAAGGCATGAACGAACAACACGAAAGCGGATCCTTCCTCGTCGAAATGCGAGGCATCTCGAAGAGCTTTCCCGGCGTCCAGGCGAGCGATGGCATCGACCTCCGGCTGAGATACGGCGAGGTCCTGGCCCTGCTCGGCGAGAACGGCGCCGGCAAGAGTACCCTCATGAACATCCTGTCTGGGCTCTACCGACCGGATTCTGGCGAGATCCTCGTGGGTGGCCGGCACGTGACCATCTCGGGTCCGCGCGACGCGGCCGCCCTCGGCATCGGGATGGTCCACCAGAACTTCATGCTGGTTGACACCATGACCGTCACCGAGAACGTCGTGCTTGGCATCCGCGACCTGGCTTTCATCCCCGACATGGCCGAGATCAAGCGCGGCATCCTCGAGCTCTCCGAGCGCTACAACCTCAAGGTCGAGCCTGACGCCTTCATCTGGCAGCTCTCGGTCGGCGAGCAACAGCGCGTCGAGATCCTCAAGCTCCTCTACCGCAACGCCGAGATCCTGATCCTCGACGAGCCGACCGCCGTGCTTACCCCTCAGGAAGCCCAGGAGCTCAACCACGTGGTGAAGCGGATGAAGGGCGAAGGCAAGTCGGCCGTCTTCATCACGCACAAGATGGAGGAAGTCATGTCCTTCTCGGACCGGGTCATGGTCCTGCGGAAGGGGAAGGTCGTCGCGGGCAAGGACACGAAGGACACGAACCCGAGGGACCTCGCGAAGCTCATGGTCGGCAGGGAAGTGCTCTTCCAGCTGGACAGGAAGCCTTTCGCCCCGGGATCGACGGTGCTCGAACTCCGCGACGTGTGCGCACGCGACGAGCGCGGCCTCCCGGCGCTCTCGGGCGTCAGCTTCATGATCCGCGCTGGGGAGATCCTCGGGATCGCAGGCGTGGCGGGCAACGGCCAGCGCGAGCTGTCCGAGGTGATCACGGGCCTGCGGAAGGCCAGCTCGGGCTCGATATCCATCAACTGCGTCGATTTCACCGGCAAGTCGCCGCTCGAGATCATCCGCTCGGGCGTCAGCCACATTCCCCAGGACCGCATCGCGGTCGGCGCGGTCGGCGACATGAGCGTCGCCAACAACATCGCCATGAAGGGTTACCGTTCGAAGCCGCTCTCCTTCGCCGGGATGCTCAGACCGAGGAAGATCCTCGAACTCGCTCGCAAGATGATCGATTCGTTCCGGATCTCGACGCCCTCGCCCGAGACGCGCGTCAAGTTCCTGTCCGGCGGCAACATCCAGAAGACCATCCTGGCGCGGGAAATCGAATCCTGCGAAGCCCTCCTCATAGCGGTCTACCCGTCGCGCGGCCTCGACATCGGGGCCACGGAAGCCGTCAGGAAGGAACTCATCGCCCAGCGCGAATCGGGCCGGGCCGTCCTTCTCATCTCCGAGGACATCGACGAACTCGTGACGACCTGCGACACGATCGCCGTGTTCTTCGAAGGCAGGGTGATGGGCATCATGCCGGCCGCCGGGGCCGAGATCGAGGAGATCGGCCTCCTCATGGCAGGCGTCAAGCCGGGTACGGAGGCTTCCGCATGAAGTTCTATTTCGAAAAACGCAAGGCACTCTCGGTCAAGGCCGTCGTGCTCGTGCCGGTGGTATCCTTCGTCGTGTCGCTGCTCCTCACGGCGGTGATCCTGTTCATCTTCGGCGCGAACCCGCTCGCGACCTACGCCGCGATGTTCGGCGGCGCATTCGGCTCCGGGCGGGCGTTCACCGAGACCCTCGTCAAGGCCATCCCGCTCATGCTCACGGGCCTGGGCGTCGCGCTCGCCTTCAAGATGCGCTTCTGGAACATAGGCGCCGAGGGCCAGCTCGCTATGGGCGGCATCTCCGCGGCCGCCGTCGCGCTCTTCGCCAGTCCATGGATCCCTAAAGTCATCCTCCTCCCCGCCGTGCTCGCGGGCGCCTGCCTCGCGGGAGCCCTCTGGGCGGGGATACCCGCGCTGCTCAAGACGAGCCTCAAGGTCGACGAGACCCTGACCACGCTCATGATGAACTACGTGGCCATCCTGATCTCCGAAACCCTGTACTATGGCCCCTGGCGCGACCCGAACGGCTTCGGTTTCCCGGGCACGGCGCCCTTCCCCGAGGCCGCGTGGCTCCCGAGGTTCGCCGGCCGCGCCCATATCGGGCTCGTCTTCGGCGTCATCCTCGCGGTCGCGCTGTGGATCGTGCTCGACCGGACGCGCTGGGGCTTCGAACTCAAGATCATCGGCAACAGCCAGGCTTCGGCCCGCTACCTGGGCATCTCGGTGGAAAGGAACATCGTCATGGCCATCCTGCTCTCGGGCGCCGCTTCCGGGCTCGCGGGCGGCTGCGAAGTCACGGCCATCTCCCACCGCCTCCAGCAGGGCATGTCCCTCGGCTACGGCTACACGGCCATCATCGTGGCGTGGATGGCCCAGCTCAACCCGATCGCGGTCGTCTTCGTATCGCTGCTCATGGCGGGGCTCCTCGTCGGCGGCGACCAGGTGCAGATGATGATGGGGCTTCCGGCAGCCATGGGCCTCGTCATCCAGGGGATGATCCTCTTCCCGATGCTCGCCGGATCGTTCTTCACCGAGTACCACATCAAGGTGGTGCGATCCCCGAAGGCCGCCGTCGCGGCGGGAGGTGCGGCATGATCGGCCTCATCTCCTCCATCCTGACCATCACCCTGCGCGCCGGCACGTCGCTCGTGTACGCCACGATCGGAGAGATATTCACCGAACGCGGCGGCATCCTCAACCTCGGGCTCGAGGGCATCATGCTCATGGGTGCGGTGACGTCCTTCGCCGTCTCGTACTACACGCACAGCCTCCCGCTGGCCCTCCTCGCGGCCGTCCTCGTCGGCGCGGCGCTCTCGGCGATCCACGCGTTCCTCACGATCACGATGCGGGCCAACCAGGTCGTGAGCGGGCTCTCCATCACGCTCTTCGGGTCGGGCTTCGCGAGCTTCCTCGGCCAGCGCCTGGGACCCGCGACGAACAACCACCGCCTCGTGGGACTCGTCGGCGCGAAATTCGAATCCTTCCGGATACCGGTGCTCTCGGACATCCCGATCGTGCAGTCCATCGTCTCGCAGGACATCCTCACCTGGGGCATCTACCTGCTGATCCCGCTCGCATGGTTCTACCTGTACAGGACGAGGGCCGGGCTGTCGCTCCGGGCCGTCGGCGAGAATCCCCAGACCGCGGACGCCATGGGCGTGGACGTGTTCAGGCTGAAGTACGCCTACACGATCTCAGGCGGCATGCTCGTCGCGCTCGGCGGCGCCCACCTTTCCCTGTCCTACACGCCGGGCTGGTCCGAGAACATCACGGGGGGCCGCGGCTGGATCGTCATCGCCCTCGTCATCTTCTCGATGTGGAACCCGGCTCGGGCCATCTGGGGCGCCCTCCTGTTCGGCGGCATCAACGCCGTGCAGTTCCGCCTCCAGGCTTCGGGAACCAACATCCCGGCGGGCTTCCTCAACATGCTGCCCTACATCATGACCATCGTGGTGCTCGTCCTGATCACCTGGTGGGAGGCGCTCAGCAAGAAGGTGGGAGCCCCCGCCGCGCTCGGCCAGGCGTACATGCGCGAGGACAAGTAGCGGCAGGGTAACGAATCCGGTTGTCGGGAGACGGGTTTCCATGCGGGGGGAACGATCCTCCGGCGGGTCCGCGACAAATCGCTCCGGTCAGGCGCATCGTGGAATAAACGCGTGAATCGTGATACGGTCTACGCGGTAGCAGCATGCTGGAATCCATTTCGTCCCCCGAAGACATCCGCTCGCTTTCCGTCCGCGAACTCTACCGCCTCGCCGCCGAGATCCGCCTCAGGATCATCGAGGTCGTGACGAGGAACGGCGGCCACCTCGCGTCCAACCTCGGCGTCGTCGAGCTCACGCTGGCCCTCCACCGCGTGTTCGTAACCCCGCGCGATGCCATCGTCTGGGACGTCGGCCACCAGTGCTACGCGCACAAGCTGATCACCGGCCGTTCCGCGGAGTTCGACGCGGTCCGCAGGAAGGGCGGCCCGTCCGGCTTCCCCAAGCGCTCCGAGAGCGAGCACGACGCCTTCGACACCGGCCACGCTTCCACGTCGATTTCCGCCGCTCTCGGCATCCTGGAAGCCATGCGCGCGCGGGGCGGGAAGGGACGGGCCGTGGCCGTGATCGGCGATGGCTCGCTCACGGGGGGCATGGCGTTCGAGGCGCTGAGCCACGCGGGCCAGCTCGGCATCCCGCTCGTCGTCGTCCTCAACGACAACAAGATGTCCATCTCGGCCAACGTTGGGGCGCTTTCCCGCTACCTGTCCCGGCTCACCGCGAGCGTCCCCTACCAGACGATCCGCAGGCGCATCGACTCGCTCATCGCGGCCCTGCCCGTGGGCCGCATCCGCCTCCAGCGCTTTGCCTACGCGTTCAAGCGCTCCCTCAAGGGGCTCTTCTTCAAGGAAAACCTTTTCAGCGACCTGGGCTTCGAGTACGTGGGGCCGATCGACGGCCACAACATCCAGGTTATGACGAGCGTCCTGCGCGAAGCGCTCCGCATCGAAAAGCCGGTCGTGGTCCACGTGGTCACGAAAAAGGGCAAGGGCCACGAGCTCGCCGAGGAAGACCCGACGCGCTACCATGGCGTGACGCCCCTCGCGGTCACGGACGGCAAGGTCGGGGCCAAGTGCCCCGCCACCTTCACCGAGGCTTTCTCGGACGCCATGATGAAGGCCGGGCGCCGCGACGGGCGGATAGTGGCCGTGACCGCAGCCATGGTCAAGGGCACGGGGCTCGCGTCCTTCCAGGCGCAATGGCCGAAGCGCTGCTTCGACGTCGGCATCGCCGAAGAGCACGCCGTCACCTTCGCCGCGGGCATGGCGGCCGGCGGACTCAAGCCGGTCGTGGCGATCTACTCCACATTCATGCAGCGCGCGGTCGACCAGGTGTTCCACGACGTGTGCCTCCAGGATTTGCCCGTCGTCTTCGCGCTCGACCGCGCGGGTGCGGTTCCCGACGACGGCGAAACCCACCAGGGCCTGTACGATATTCCCGTCTTCCGCTCCATGCCGGACCTCGCCATCCTGGCTCCGGCCAGCGCCGCCGAAATCGACGCTGCCCTGAACTGGGCGCTCGACTCGGGCGCCCCCGCCATGATCCGCTACCCCAAGGCTTCCTGCCCGCCCGAACGGGAAGCCTTCGGCAAACCCTTCGAGACGGGCAGGGGCGTGTTCGTGGAGCGTTCGGGCGGCGAACTTCTCGTCGTGGCCTCGGGCGGCCTCGTGGACAACGCCCGCGAAGCCACGATCACGCTCGCGCGGAACGGCATCATGGCGGACCTCTATCACCTCAGGTTCCTGAAACCGATCGACGAGGCGTGGTTCATGAAAATCGCCGCTCCCTATCGCGCCATCCTGTTCCTCGAGGAAGGCGTCGTGACGGGGGGCATCGGGGAGGCGCTGTCGAGGCTCATCCTCCTCGCGACCCCGGGAATCCGCGTCGCGGTAGCCGGCTTCCCGGAACGCCCCCCCGGACAGGCGTCGCGGGACGAGCTCCTCGAGGCGGCCGGATTATCCGCGCGGGGCATCTCCGTCCGGCTCCTGGAACTAGCCGGTCTCCCGGTCCTTCCGACCGCGGTCTTCTGAGGATCCGCCGCGCCGCTTGCCCGGTTGTGCGGCTTCCTGTATCCTCCCGAAGATGAGTGACGACAATAAGGGAAGCGACACGGACTCCGGCGAAAACGACGGGTCCGACCCTTCCGCCGGAACGCGCGACCTCTTCTTTTTCCTGACGCCCGATCTCGTGCTCGACGCCGCCGAATGGGCGGGGCTCGAACCGACAGGGCGCTTCCTTCAGCTCAACTCCCTGGAAAACCGCGTTTTCTCCGTCGACCTCGAAGGCGGCGGGCGGGCAGTCATGAAGTTTTACCGCCCGGGGCGCTGGAACGCGGAGCAGGTTCTCGAGGAACACGGCTTCCTCCTCGAACTCGACGGAGCCGGCGTCCCGGTCTGCGCGCCCCGGGCGCTCCCCGGCGGTTCCACGGTCGGCGCCATGCGGGGTATCCTGTTCGCGGCGTGGAACGTTTCCCCCGGGCGCATACCCGAGGACCTTTCCGAATCCCATTTCGCGGCCATCGGGCGCCTCATCGCCTCCATCCATGCCGTCGGCGAACGCAGACCCGCGCCGTCGAGGCCCGGCATCGACGCGGACACGCTCGTCAGGCGCTCCGCGGCCTACCTCCTCGGCGAAGGCCTCGTCCCGGCCAAGTTCGCCGAACGCTACCGCGGCGCCGCCGAAGGGACCGCCGTCGCGCTCGACCGGGCGCTCGAAGGCGTTCCGCGGCACCGGGTCCATGGCGACTTCCACCGCGGCAACCTCCTTTTCGACGGGAAGACCTTCCGGGTCCTCGACTTCGACGATTTCGGGAACGGACCTGCCGCGCAGGACGTCTGGATGCTCACATCCCCCGCCGACCCGGACGGGATCGCGCAACGCGAAGCCATCGTGGGCGGATACCGCTCCCTCCGCCCCTTCCCTTCCCCCTGGCTCGACGCGGTCGAGCCGCTCAGGGCTGCGCGGTTCGTGAACTACGCGGCATGGATAGCCCGGAGGCGGGCCGATCCTTCGTTCCCGTCGGCCTTCCCGGATTTCGGTTCGCAGGAGTACTGGGAAACCGAGACCGCCGACCTCGAATCCCTCGTACGCGACGGTTTCCCCCCCGCGATCGCCCCGGAGCGGCCTCCCCTTCCCGAAGGGGAAGACCCGTCCACCCTCACCAACAAGGACTACTTTTACGACTGGGAAGACTGAACGCCCGGGGGCAGGCATCACTGGCCTCCCCTTGCCCCCGCGGGCGCCGTCATGGTAGGCATATCGAACCATGGATGAACTGCAGCTCTCCCGCGTACGCGCCTTCGCGCCGGCCACCGTGGCGAACGTCGCGTGCGGTTTCGACATCTTCGGCTTCGCGGTCGATTCGCCCGGCGACGAAGCCACCGTGTACGTCGACGCTTCCGTTCCCGCCGGCGAAGCGAGGATCGCGTCCGTGAAGGGCGACGGCGGCAGGCTTCCCGTCGAGGTTTCAAGGAACACCGCGGGCGTCGCCGTCCTTGCCCTCCTCGAGGCGCTCAAGGCCGCCGACCGCCCTTGTCGCTTCGGCCTGTCCATCGAACTGGAAAAGGGCATGCCCCTCGGTTCAGGGCTCGGGTCGAGCGCCGCGAGCGCGGCCGCCGCGGTCTTTGCCGCCAACAGGCTTCTCGGGGAACCCTTCGCGGAGGAACGCCTCGTCGCGTTCGCGGCCGAGGGCGAGCGGGCCGCGTGCGGTTCGGCCCACGCCGACAACGCGGGACCGGCCCTCCTCGGGGGCTTCGTGCTCGTGCGCGCGTACGAACCCCTGGACCTCGTCCGGATCCCCGTCCCCACCGAGCTCTGGTGCGCACTCGTCCACCCGCACGCGGAAGTGTCGACGAAGGAAGCGCGCGACGCCCTCCCCGCACAGTACCCGCGCGCGACGCTCGTGGCGCAATCCGGCAACTCGGCAGGCCTCGTGGCAGGCCTCTTCGCCTCCGACTACGGCCTCATCGGCAGGTCCCTCGTCGACCTTGTCGCGGAACCCTGGCGAGCCCGCCTCATACCGCGCTACGCGCAGGTGAAGGAAGCGGCGCTGGTTTCGGGAGCCCTCGGAGCCGGCATCTCCGGCTCCGGCCCGAGCGTCTTCGCACTCGTGCGCGGCCGCGACACCGCCGAACGCTGCACCCAAGCCATGAAAGCCGCGGTGGAATCGGGTGGCCTCGGCTGCGACGCGCGTGTATCGCGGATCATGGGTACCGGCGCCCGCGTCCTGACGGAGGAATGAGGCGATGCGCTTCAGGAGCACCCGGGATCCGTCGGCCGCGGCGACCGTTTCCTTCCGCGAAGCCGTCATGCGCGGCATGGCGCCCGACGGGGGCCTGTACATACCCGAAACCATTCCCCGCTACCCTGATCCATCCCGGCTCGCGTCCTCGTCATTCGCGGAGATCGCCTTCGAGGCCGCGCGGTTCTTCGCCTGCCCCGATCTCGGGGAAGCCGAACTGCTTGAGCTCATCGCTGACGCCTACGATTTCCCGGTGCCTCTCGTCGAACTGGAACCCGGGCGCCACGCGCTCGAGCTCTTCCGCGGGCCTACTGCCGCTTTCAAGGATTTCGGCGCCCGCTTCATGGCGCGCGTCATGGGAATCTTCGTCCGCGGCGAGTCCAGGCCGCTCCTCATCCTGACGGCGACCTCCGGCGACACGGGCGGCGCGGTCGCCGACGGATTCCACGGCGTGGCCGGTATCGATGTCGTCGTGCTCTACCCGAAAGGCCGCGTGAGCCCCATCCAGGAACGTCAGATCGCCGGCCTCGGGGGGAACATCCACGCCGTGGCGATCGAAGGTTCCTTCGACGACTGCCAGACCCTCGTCAAACGGGCGTGCTCGGACCCGGCGGCGGCGGAACGCCGGATGGTCTCCTCGGCCAATTCCATCAACGTCGCACGGCTCGTGCCCCAGACCTTCTACTACCTCTACGCCGCTGGCCGGATAGACCCGGACGGGACGCGGGTCCTGGTCGCGTCGGTGCCCTCGGGCAACTACGGCAACCTGACCGCCGGACTCTGGGCTCAGGCGATGGGCGCCCCGATCGCCCGCTTCGTGGCGGCGACCAACGCGAACCGCGCCGTGCCGGACTACCTGGAATCAGGCCTCTGGCGCCCGAGGCCCTCGATCGCCACGATCTCCAACGCGATGGACGTGGGAAATCCGAGCAACTTCGAGCGGATGACGTCCCTCCTGCCCTACCCCGAAATGGCTGCGGCGGTGACGGGGTTCCCCGTGACGGACGAGGAGACGATCGCCACGATCGTGGAAGTCGACCGGCGGTTCGGGTACGTGCTGGACCCCCACGGCGCGGTGGCGTGGACTGCCCTCGGACGCGCGTTGGCTGCCCCGGGTTCCGGCGCCGCCGGTTTCGCCTGCCTGACCGCCCACCCGGCCAAGTTCAGGGAGATCGTGGAGAGCGCGATCGGCCGCACCCTCGCACTTCCGCCGGAACTGTCAGCCGCCGAATCCAGGAACGTTTCCCCGACGTGCATGCCTCCGGAATACGGCGCCTTCCTCTCCTGGCTGCGCGACGAAATCCGCTGAGTTTCCGGAAGGTTCATCCGTCGTCCACGTCGAACGCCAGCTCGTCGGCGAGCGCGACGCGCGCCTCCCCGGGGATCTTCCGCCACGCCGCGTCGTTCGTGAGGACGAGCCCCGCCCCGGCGACGCGGGCCGTCCCGAGCTGGAGGGCGTCCGCGAGCGAAAGACCGTGCCGGACGCGAAGCGCCGCGGCTTCCTCGGCGATGGCGACGTCCACCGGCTCGAGGACGATGGTCGTCGAATCGGAGAGCAGGCGCCTGAAATCGTCGGCCAGCTCAAGGTCGCCGGCCGCGAGGGGGCGGGACAGGGCTTCCGTCCAGGCGATCACCGAGGCGACGACCCGGATCCCGCGCTCCTTCGCCAGGGCGAGGACAGCCGATACCGCGCGCCCCCGGCCTGCGGCATCCTCCACGAGGTAGACAAGGCAGGACGTGTCGACGAAGACGACACTGACGCCATCGAGCAGGGATGGATCCATCATCCCGAGAGTATACGCCGGGGTACCGCCCATGCGCCATGCGACCGGCGCATGTCGCCCTCCCCTCGCGCGCCCGCGGCTGCATCCGCTATGATGGCGCATACATGGAACGAGCAGAGGGCTTCCTGGTCCACGCATGGGCTTCGTACCCGGAAAACCGCATCTACCTCTCGGGGCGTCTCCTCGACGGGAGGAGTTTCGGCGCGGCGGTATCATCGTGGAAACCCCGGGTCCACGTGCGTGCCGCCGACGTGGAGCGCGCGCTCGCGGCGCTCGGGCCGGCGGACGGCATGGCCGTGGATCGGGAATCAGGGATGGTTCCGTTCCGGGACGCGGCGCCCGGCGAAGGAGTCCGGGTCGGCGGTCCCGAATCAACGGCGTTCGCCTTCGCGTCCTTCCGGGCCGCGCGCCGGGCGGTCGATCGCCTGGCAGCGGCGGGCATCGAAACCTCAGGCGGCAGCGGCCGCCCGGCGGAAACCTTTCTCGCGGAACGCGGCATCTACGGACCGGTCCGTATCGAAGGTGCGGTCCGACCGGGCCGGCTCGTCGACCTCGTCTTTCCCGAACCCGAACTCTCCCCCGCGCCCTTTTCGCGTCCGCCACTGGTCATACTCTCCATCGACATCGAAACGGACGAGCGCGTGCGGACCATACGCGCCGTCTCGGCGTTCGCCGCCTTCGAAAACCCGCAACGGGAGGTCGCGCCGCTTTCGTCCTGGGTTCGCGTCGTGGCGCCTCCGGCCATAGCCGCGGACGAGCGGACCGGAAACAAGGTTTTTGCTGCCGACGAACGCGAGCTCCTCGAATCCTTCGCGCGGGAATTCAGGCGGGTCGACCCCGACCTCGTCACGGGCTGGAACGTCATCGAGTTCGACCTCGCCCGCCTCTCGGAACGATTCTCGGCGCTCGGCCTGGCCATGGACCTCGGTCGCGCGGAGGAAAGCGCGCGCGTCCTTTCCAACCCATCGGGCAGGGTGACGGGCTTCTTCTGCCCGGGCCGCCAGGTCGTCGACGGGATGCGCGTCGCGCGATCCTCCCCCGATCGCCTCGAGGACCTTTCCCTCGAAACCGCGGCCCGCGAATTCCTGGGCGAAGGCAAGCTTGTCGCGTCGGCGGGAGACGACAAGCTCGCGGAGCTGGACCGGCTCTACGCATCCGATCCCCTCGCCTTCGCGCGCTACTGCCTCCGCGATTCCGAACTCGCGCTGCGCGTCCTCGCGGAATCCGGGCTCCTGGGCCTCACGGTGGCGCGGTCCTCGCTGACCGGGGCCCCGCTCGAATCGGCGTGGACGAGCATACTTTCCTTCGAGCGGCTCTACGCGATCGAACTCCGGGCCCGCGGCGTGCTGGCCCCCGACCGGGCCCCCGTCGCGGAGGTTTCCGGCGCATCGGGCGGCCAGGTGCTGGAGCCGAAAGCCGGCATGCACCGGAACGTCCTCGTGCTGGACTTCCGAAGCCTCTACCCTTCCCTCATGCGGACCTTCGACCTCGATCCCCTCGCGCTCGAACTGGCACGCCGGTCCCCTCCGGACGAAACCATGCGCGCGCCGAACGGCGCCGTCTTCGCCAAATCAGGCGGCATCCTCCCCGACGTGATAGCCCGCTACGCGGCCGAACGGGACGCCGCGCTGGCGCGCGGGGACGAGACGGCGTCCTACGTCTTCAAGATATTGCAGAATTCCTTCTACGGCGTCCTGGGCGCTTCCGGCTGCCGCTACGCGCGCACCGAGCTGGCGGGCGCGATAACCTCCTTCGGCCGCTGGTGCCTCGAGTTCGCGCGAGCCTGGTTCGAGTCGCGCGGACACGGGGTACTCTACGGCGACACGGACTCCGTCTTCGTCGAATCCGGCCTCGGGGACGATGCCGGGGCGGAAACCTTCAACCGGTTCGGGGCGAGCCTGGCGGAATCGCTCAACGCGGATCTCTCGGAATCGATCGCATCCCTCCACGGGGTCGAATCCTTCGTGCGTATACGCCACGAAAAAGCCTACCGGCGCTTTTTCCTGCCCAGGCTCCGGATGTCGGCGCCCGAAGGAAGCGAAACGGCGCGGGGGCGGGCCAAGGGCTATGCGGGGCTCGTCGTGGAAGACGGCGGCGCCAGCATCGAAGTGAAGGGCATGGAAGCGGTGCGCAGCGACGTGACGCCCCTGGCCCGCCGCTTCCAGACTGAACTCCTCGCCCTCGCGTTCGGCGATGCGCCGCCTGAAGAGCTGGAGCGCTACGTGAAGGAGGAAGCGGCCGCCGTCAGGTCGGGCGGTCGCGACGCCGAACTCGTCTACCGCAAGCGCCTCAGGCGGCCGGCCTCATCCTACGTCGACATGGAACCGCCCCACGTCAAGGCCGCCCGGGCCCTTGGCTGGAAAAACCGCCGCGGCACGGTGGAATATATCGTGACGAAGGAAGGACCGGTCCCCGTCAGCATGCTGTCATCGCCGCCGGACTACGAACACTACGTTTCCAGGCAGATGGAACCCATCGCCCGGGCCCTGGCGGAATCCCTCGGGCTCGACGCTGCGCCCTGGTTCGGCTCGGGCGCCCAGCTCGAACTGGGGCTGTGACGGTACGGCGAACCGCTCGGGCTACCGGCGCACCGCTATCGGCACGCCGTCAATGGTACGCCGCTAACGGCGAGGGGTCGAAGGGCCCGGAAAGGAAACCGAAGACTTGACGCCGAAGGACAGCGCGAAGATGGGGCGGCCGCCCGCGATGGGCGTGAGGATTTGCGCCGGAAAGTCACTTTCGTCGCCTGACGCGCGGAGTCCCGAGGGATTCACGTGCCAGCCCGCGCGCAGCCCCGCGAAGAGCGCAAAGGAACCGAAATCCCTGGACAGGTGGATCGTGGTGAAGATCCGATGCTCCAGCAACGCGTCGTTCAGGAAGGCCGTGTCATCGGGCGCGCTGACCTCATCGTGCCAGGGATTGGCGGGCGAACGTTCGCCGTTCACGACGTATTCCATGGATGCGTCCAGCGAAAACCAGGGCAGCTCGCGCGTGTACTCCAATCGGAACGCCAGGGCGTTTTCCCCGTAGAGGAAGCCGACGTTGTTGTCCTCGGGGAAAAGCGGCATCGTTTCTCCCGAAACGGTGTAGCTCGAATCGTACGTATAACAGTAGCCGTACTTTTCGTCGGTGGTCGAATTGCCGTAGGACTCGAAGGTGTACTTGGTGGCGCCGCCCGCGTGAAAGCCGAAGCGGCCGACGGGCGAATCCCAGCGGCCGCCAAGCGCAAGTGCGATCTTGTCGGGATTCATGTGCCCGCCGGGGTTGAACCAGCGGTTCAGGTTGATGTCGTCGACGAGGACCTGGGCGTAGGCCGAAAACGGATCCCCGTCGTACTCGCAGAAGAGGCCGAGAATGCCGTTGTCGTTCTGGTCGCGGTACCAGGGCGCGCCCGGCGTCGAATCGATATGCTGGATCATGAAACCGGACCAGGGCACGAGGAAGTACGCCAGGTCGAAGCCGGAGCCCGGGCGCACGAACACCGCCGCGTCCTGGATGCCGAAGGTAAAGGCGCCGACCCGCGTCCCCAGGACCTTGTACACCGCCCCGCGATCCGGGTACTCCTCCGAACGCAGCGAAAGCGAAATCCAGCGCGACTGGAAAAAAAAGCGCCCGTCATCGAGCCGGAAGTCCAGGAGATCGGCCGGAAGCCCCGAGGAATTCACGAAGAGCGAATAGGGCGAATTCACTTCGTCGAAATGCGGGAAACGGCCCGCCTTGGCCGAAAACCAGCCCGAATCCCAGGCGAAACCGCCGCGCGTGATCCGCGACCAGATGCCGCCGAGGTAACCTTCCATCGCCGTGGTCGCGTAGCGGCCGTCGCTCGAAAGCTCCAGATCCGCGAACGCGGTGAAATCGCCGAGGAAGAAGACGCCGCCGCCTTCCACGCGGCCGAATGCAGGGTTCGGGACGTCGGCATCGTACGCCGTCCGGGCGGAAATCCAGAAACCGAAGGCGGTGCCGTCGGGAGCGGCCGGTTCGGAGGCGATGACGAATCCCCCGGATTCAGGAGACCTGTCGTCGGAGCCGGGCTCGGGCGCTTCCTGCGCGAAGGCGTACAACGCGGTAAACAGAAGCCCGAAGGCGATCGTCGTTCGTTTCATCGTGGTTCCTTCCATGGTGTCCGGGATGGCCGGGTCGAAAGGCAGATTGTCACGACAGAACGTATCACGGAAACGTGGCGGCATCAAAGCCATGCATGGATCATCGGGGATGAGCGCGGCGACGGGGTGTATCATGAACCGGGCCGGACGGGTCCTGGCTGTAGGATCGGGCTCTGGCGCGGCGGCGGGGCGGGCCATGGACCGGGCTGGACGGGGCCTGGCGAAGAAAAAACAGGGGTCGGCGGGGCGACTCCTGTTTTTTTCTTCGCCACCCGTCATGTCGACATTCCACGGTCCAACGGCGGGCGAGTTCATTCACCAGCACGCCGCGCGCGTGCCGTGATGCTGGGGCATTGGAACGCGGTCGATCCATTTTGTTTTCCGCGTTACCCGAAGGCGGCATGTCGTGATACTGGGGCAGGTTTTTGCGTTTGGGGTATAAAAACCCGCCGACGGTTTTCGGTGCCGATCTCCATCGGTACTACTGTCAGACGGCGGGCGCTCCGGTTTCGCGCAATCCCCGAGAAGCGATGCGCAGGACCGCCCCCAGCCCGAACCGGCGCGTCCGCTCCGGTTCGGGCTGGGGGCGAACGAGGCGGAAACCCAGGTCGTAGTACCGATTGCCCGGGGCGTCGTCGCCCCGAACGGCCGACCGGAGGAGCCGACCGACGCTGCCCCAGCCTCGTGGGCCTGCTACTTTTTTCTGTAGCGCCTTTCAGGCGCAGAACTCAGGGGCGCACCACCCGAAAACCGACATTGTCGTCCTGGTTGAGCGGATTGTTGCTGTACCGGCCAGCCACGCGGCAGCGAGACGCAAGGCTGCCCCAGCTGCCGCCGCGTGCGACGCGGTTCGTGCCCGAAGCTGCCCCCTGCGGGTTGTTCTGGCTTCCGCCTGCATACGCGCCGTACCTGTCCCAGCACCACTCCCAGACATTCCCGTGCATGTCGTACAGGCCATACCCATTGGGGGCAAAGCTCCCCACCTTCGTCGTCGTTTGCCGGTACCCGCCCTTCGCATTGCCGTTGTACGGATAGTTCCCATCGTAGTTGGCTTGGCTCGTCGTGATGTTGTTCCCCGTGCTGAAAGGGATCGTCGTCCCGGCGCGGCAGGCGCATTCCCACTCGGCCTCCGTCGGCAGGCGGTAGCCGTTCGCGCTCCAGTCGCAGACGACAGCGTCCCAGCTGGAGGGGCTCGACGTCGGCACCGCGCCCCAGGAACCAGGGTCGGTCTTCCCGTTCAGGCTGTAGGCGGGCTTCATCCCTTCCTTGATCGATCGCTTGTTG
>JAPLSN010000005.1 GCA_026398615.1 Spirochaetota bacterium
AGGCTCGAGGAGGCGCCGGAGCGCTGGCGGGGCGCGAGTCCGGTGAACTTCGTGTCGGAGCGCTCGCCCGCGACCTTCCTGATCTCCGCGGCGTCGGACAGCAATGAATCCCCGGAGGAGAAGAAACAGATGATGGACGCGATGATGAAGGCCGGAGCCCCCTGCGAGACCATCGTCCTGAATCTGGGCAGAGGCCACGACAACTACCTCGGGGTCTCCGAGGCATGGGCCTTCCTGGCTCGGGTCCTCGGGGAGTGAGGCGCATCCCGGAACGCGACCGTCCTGAAACGTTGCCGGGAGAGGCGGCGCTTCGGTATCTTGGTCTCGATGGTAGGCGCAACCGAATGAAAATAGCCTGAGCGACCACGGTGGTGAACCACCCAAGGGACAGAGCCCTGTATATTCTATGATTGAAACGACTCGGATTCGGAGATCGTTTTCCTGTTCCCTATAGAGGGGGAAAGCCGCTTATGACCGGTCAAACACGCGAACCTTGGCATCAACCGCGGAGTTTCAGCCCCGGCTTCTTGATGAGCGGCAACCCGGATTTCGTGTAGGCGATTGAGTCGCGGATCATCTTAAGAATGGAAATGGTCCTGGCTATCGGATACCACATCATTCCGAGAAAAAAAAGAGGCACGGCATAAGGCACGGCATAGGAGGGGTCGAACTGCTCGAAAATCCCGTAAAGGAAGGCCAGGAACAACCCCGGGAGCCCTGCGATGAGAAAAAACATGATGAGGAACCAAGGCACGATCGATCGGGCATCCAGCTTAATATTGAGGAAGGAAGGCCAAATCACTTCGCGAGCGATGCTCTGGATCCTTTCGCTGAGCGAAGTCGCCGACCAGCTTGGAAAGTTCGTCTCGAGTTCGGTTTTACAGCGGCAGCAGATCACTTTCCCCGGACCGAAGGCCGGAAAATATCCATACAGGATGCGCCTGCATTGCGGACAAAAAAGGATTCGAGATTGTAGCGTCATGTCACTCCCCTTTCTGCGAATGAAATAGAACGCTCGGCTTCCCTGCGCAAGGAACTGATCCCCAAGGGACAGAGTCCAGCATATTCTGATTTTCCATCCTTGCAACCTCCATTCCTCCCCGTGCGAAGCGACGATCTGACGAGCCTGCAGAAAAACCGCGACACCCAAGCCCATTCCCCGGTATTCCCGCAAAAAAAGGAATCTTCACGATCAAAGGCCATCTATCTGGTGACACAAATCCAAAGTAACTGCAACAATACATCGCTGTACATGCAAACACGGCTTCCTCCGTCCCGTACCCCCTCATTTCCCATATTTCTGCATCTTCCCGATATTGTGCACCATGCAATACAAGAACCATTGATTGTTGACCTTGTTCTTGCCCCGCAGCGTGAACCGGTTGAGCCTTTGGGTCCCCGGCAATATGCCCAAAGACCGGCTGCACGATTCCCATGCGCCCTGAATAGACGCTCCGACCCTGAGGCGTGTCAAAGCGCTCACGCATCAACGCCGAGTAATTGCACGCGATACCCTTTCTCACCTGTCTTCGTGCGTTTCCAGCCACTGCGAAATCTTCTCGATCTTGCCGTTCAGCTTCCGCATCGATTCCTTCTCCCTGGCAATCTGTTCATCGTGTCCCGGACCCGGGTCCGTTTGCGCGTGTTTCGTAACCAGGTAGGTGACCGCTTTACTGATCTTCTCGACCTTACTGCTGATCCCGCCAAGTACCGCGAACCTTTCTGGAACGGATAAGCTTCTGAGCGTCGGAATCCGGGTTCTTCTGTAGCGTCAATGCTTTATGGCCCACGGGTTTGTGGTAGAAAAGAACTTCGTCTTGATGTCTACGCGGAGCGGTTCGACAATGCCTGGTAAAATCCCCGCAAGTTCCACTTCCGCATGGCTACGCGATCGAGCCGGACACCGGCTGTTCCCCGCGGTTCGGGCTGTCAACCGCGCTATGATGCGCAGGATTGCCCAACCGGAAACGTATTTTTCCAGCCGGGGGATCGGGAGTGGCAGGAATGCTTCGTTATTGAGTGTTGAGACGGCCCGCGACCTTTTTGCGGAAGACAGTCTAATGAAGAGAACCAGTCGAAGAAGGTAGTCCTTTCAAGTCAGGGTATCAAGATACGGCGAACGGCAGTGTCGAAATCCCACAGCACTTCATGACGTGCGCTGCAAGCAATTACACTCTTCGTGGTCATTCCTTGACGGAACCGGAGGTGATTCCCTTAACGAAGTACCGCTGAAAAAGGATGAAGAAAAGTACCATGAAGAATGCCCCGAAGGTCCCGCCAGCCATCATCAACCCGATGTCCGCGACCGATTTCCCGAAGGCCGGCGTCCGGGCAATATACGACACGCCCACCGGAATCGTGAAATTGACTCGCTCGCTCGACAGGATGGACTGCCACATGAAGTTGTTCCACGAAGCATTGAAGGTGAAGATCGCCAGGGTGGCCAAGGATGGCGCGAGCAGAGGCAGGGCTATCTTCAGAAATATCTGCCTTTCAGAGGCCCCGTCGATCGTGGCGGCCTCGATGATCGAACGGGGAATGCCGCCGGCGAACTGCTTGACGAGGAAGATGCCAAAGGGACTGGCGATCATGGGCAGGGCCATGGCGAAATAGACTCCGGCCAGAGTGTCCGTTAGATGAAGCGTCCTGACCCAGAGAAAGAGTGGGATGAACATTACCTGGGGCGGAAGGAACATGGTCGCCAGAAGCGCGAAGAAAAGTATCTTGTCTCCGGGGAACTTCTTGGTTCCGAAGGCGAAGCCCGCCATCGAACTGATGGAGACCACGAAAAGACAGGTCAGCAGCGAGACCAGGACGCTGTTGCGCAACCAGTTCCAGATCGGCCAGGATCCGTTGAGCAGCTTCGTCCAATTCGCCAGGGTCGGTTTTGCGGGGAAGAACTCCGGCGGTACGCTCATGGTGATGGACTGGAGCTTGAAGGAACCCGATACCATCCAGTAAAGCGGCATCAGGAAGATGATCGTCAGGACGATGAGCAGCAACTTGACAAAAATCCCGCCGAACGGGGAAGACGGGATGCGCACCGTCTTTCGGGGACGTCCCATGACAGGGTCTTTACTATTCATATCTTTTCTTTCCACATCCGGATCTGGAGGAGGGTGACGATCATGATGATCACCGTCAGGATGACCCCGATTGCAGCGGCCTTGCCAACCTTCGCCGAGATGAAGGCTGTCTGGTAAATCAGGAATACCAGGGAGGTGCTGGAATTGTTCGGCCCGCCCTGGGTCAGCATGAAAACCGTCTCCCAGGATTGGAAGATCTGTATGGTAAGGGTTGCGAGAACGAAGAGCATCACCGGGCGGATGCAGGGAACCTTGATCAGGAAGATCCGCTGCCATCCGTTCACGCCGTCGACCGTCGCCGCATCGAGGATATCCTGCGGAATTCCCGCCAGGCCTGCAAGGAAGAGTATTATCGGTTGGCCGATCGTGTAGGTCAGCATGACGACGCAGACCGACATGAAGCTCGTCGACGAATCGGCGAGCCAGAGTACGGGTTGGATGCCGAACCAGCCGAGGAAATAATTGAACAGACCATAGGTGGGGTTGAAGATCCAGATCCAGACGATCGAGAGTATGACTCCCCCGGCTACGGTCGGAAGGTAGAAGGCACCCCGGAACAAGCCCTGGAGCCTTGGTCCGAATTTCTCGATTATCAGAGCGATGGCGAGGGAAAGTACGATGGCCGAGGGGACGACGATGAGTACGTACTTGAAGGTGTTCATCAGTGCCTTGAGGAAGACCAGGTCGTCGGCCAACCCCAGGTACTGACCCAGCCCCAGAAAGGTCCTGGCTTCCAGATTGAACGAGGCATTGAAGAACGAGAGATAGACAGAATAGGCCAAGGGCCCCAGGATCAGGGCCAGAAAGGCGAAATATCCCGGGGCGATGTAGACGTAGGCTGACAGGGAGCCGCGGGAGATTCGATTCAGGCGCTTTTTCATCCGATCCTCAATCCTCTCGACAGGGCAGCGCTCGGGCCGCCCTGTCGGTTCGCCTACCATCAGGTCATTGTTTGACTATCTGATTGGCCCGCTTCACGAAATCATCCATCACCTTCTGGATGTCCGCATCCTTCTGCCAGAAGGCCTGACGGGCATCGGCCCAGGCTTGGCGGACTTCGCTGAAATTCGGCACTCCCGTATTGAAGTAGTAGTTCCTCGTTCCGAATTTGCGCGCTGCGTTGACCCAGGTATTCTGGTCTGGATCCTTGTCGCCGAAAGGATTCTTGGCATCGCTGCGCAGGGGAACTTTCGACCAGCCTCCGGCGATGCTCGATGCGATCTCGGGACTCTGCAGGTACTTGATCAGCTCGATGATCTTGTCCATGTCCTTCGGATTCTTCTGCTTGAAGACGATGAAGCCGTCGGGATCCGAGGTCGCAACCGGCGTCGCAGGGGCGCCGGGCTTGTTGGGATAGCGGGCCAAGATGTATTCGAAGGGCGCGAGGCCCTGCTCCTTGATGGCCTTGTTCGCGATCTTTGTGTACCAATTGGCGCCGCCGATCATGGCGATCTGCTGATTGATCCAGTAAGGATCGATATCGTCGTCGATAAAGCCGGCCGGACCGGGCACGATCAGATTCTCTGTCTGGAGGGTGTGCAGGAACTTGAGGGCTTCGATCGCCTGCGGACTGTTGATCTTGAAGGTCTTCGTCTTGGGATCGTAGAACTCCACTCCCGGGAAACCGCCGAAAAACGCGTTGAAGGCCGAGTCCATCGAAGGGCTCTTGGCGAAGAAGGCGGTGGCGTAGACCCGCGGAGGATCGTTGATGGCCCGGGCCGCCTTCAGGTACTGCTCGGTGGTCCAAGAATAATCCGGGGCCTTGGGAAGGAGATTGGAAAGTCCCCTCTTCTCGAATAGCGTCTTGTTGATGACGTAGTCCCAGTAACCGCCGCTGACCGGGATACCCCAAAGCTTGCCGTCGGGCGTCTGGAAGTCCTTGAGAATATTTCCGTATTTCGTCCGGTCCGCCGTCGAGAGCACGGCGCTCAGATCGGCTGTCAGGCCCTGGTTGTAGTACTTCGAGATGCGGATGTTGGAATCCAGGTAGATGTCGGGCATCGTACCGGCGGCGACCGCCGTATCCATGAACAGCGTCGTCCCGCCTGACTCGTAGCCCCGGATGGCGTAGGTGATCTCGACGTCGGGATGCTTGGCCATGTACTGGTCGAACACCTTCTTGTAGAAATCCTTCCAAAGCTCACCGGTATCGCCCTTCGCAGCCTCCTCGCTGCCGAAGGCCCAGAAGGTGATCTTCTGCTTGACCTGGGCCGTGACGCTCCAGGCCGCGCAAAACATGAGCACCACCAAGATGAACCAATGCCATTGTCTTTTCACCGTATTCTCCTTCAATTTCGTCCGTTTCTCAGCATTTGAATCCACATGGATCGCTTCCGTGGGATTTCATCGGCGACGCATTCCAGAGACGCACGTTTTCCTCTGCCGACAATCCTCCTTTTCATGTTCCACCCTTTCCGTTCGAAAGAATTGATAGGATAGGAACTGTCATCCGGGTGGGCTATAAAATCCGGCAATTTTGGCCGTTTGCTGCCAACTGCCTCTAATGCGCCACTCAACCTGAATGTAGGCATATCCGTTTCGCTTACGGCAACGCCGAACCCCAAAATTATAGACACAGAAATAGCCTATTGTCAATTTTACGATCCAGTCGCGCTTCTGCCTGATCTTGGGGACATACTTTCCTTATCCCATCTGTATTGCATGGTAGGCATTGGAATACCATCATTCGCTTTTCATGGGATTTAGGGCTTTTTTCGCGCAAGTTCAGGCGGCCCGTGGGGTATGAAAACTTTTCATCGGTGGTTTTGGCACATTCGATAATCTTCCGCAATTCCCCTGGATACGACCTGCGGTCGTTTGACGAGTGGAAGGATATCGTATGCCCGCTTTCGCGGACGGCGTCATTCTAGATGATCGTGACTACACTCATGGTTTCACCGCATTTCGGGCATGGGGAATGATCCACTTCATGGATTTTTCATGAGCAGGCGTCCTGACAATAGTCAGTGCCCACCTTCGTTTGCGAAGTCACGACCAAATGTATGCCTTTTCAAGGTGTTTTCCGAGAGGAATGATATTGATGTGCGCGCTATCGCACACGACGGAATCAGAAATTTCGGGAACTTCGGCGGGAGTACCTTCCGTTTTCGAAGCCAGATCGACATGCACCGTTCTCCATCCACAAGGCGCATGATGTTCAATTCCCATACGTTCAATCCGGGAGGATCTTGAAAATTGGCTATTGGACCTTTCCGAGCAGGCACCGATAAGAATGCATTCGCGTGTATCCTGTTTTGCGGAATCCTCAGCAGGCTTTTCACAACAACTGTATACGTTAACAAAACTTGGCTTTACTGGCCACTTATTCGGCAATCCGGCGTCGGTCAACTGCGTCCTAGATGAACGCCAATACGATTTACTGCTGATCCCTGCACCAATACATTTATTTGTGGATATTCATGCTTCCGGCACGTGCCAGGGTTTGGAAGCATTCGTCTGGATGGTGTATCGAAAATCGCTGAATGATTCTTTCGTCAAGCGAACCTTCTTGCGGAATACCGATCTTCAGGCATAACGTCCTCGACGGTCTTGTCGAGTCGTTCCAGGTAGCGTTTGAGGACGTAAGCGCAGGTGCTGACCGTCTTGGTTTATGCGAACGCCGCCCGGTCCGCGGTTCAGGATATGGGTGTAAATCATCGTCGTCTTGACGTCGCTGTGGCCAAGGATCTCATGTATGGTCCGGATGTCATGACCATCCTCGAGCAGGTGGGGGGCGAAGGAATGCCGGAAGGTATGGCAGGTAATGTGCTTGGCCGGCCCGGCCTTCAATACCGCGTCCCGCAAGGATCTCCGGACGAGTGAGGGGTCCACATGGTGCCTGCCGCGTTCCTTCGTTTCGGGATTTTCCCAGCGATGCTCTTGGGGGGAATACCTTCTGCCAGGACCAATCCCCGGCGGCATCCGGGTATTTCCGGTCCAGCGCGCCGGGCAGCCGGACACAGCCCCACCCTTCCGGCACGTCACGTTCGTGAATCGCCTTGACTGTCGTGAGTTGGCGAGTACTGTTCTTGACTCATCCCGGGACATGACCACCGGCAGGCGGGTCTGCTTCCGGGAGCGGACGACGTCGCCGAGGTCGCTCACCTTCCGACCCAGCGCGGTCAGGTACAGGAACGGCAGTGCCGCGAGCGCCTGGTTCTGCGTCGAGGCGCTGACCGATTCCCGTACCGCAAGCCTGGTCAGGAAGGCGTTGATCTCCGGCTCGGCCAAGTCGGCCAGGCGAACGGGGAGGCTCGGGTGAAGCTCGGGTGACGCTGGCCGCGGAAGTCGATGAAGCGCTTGATCCAATGGAGGCAGCTTGCCTCGGTGAGGACGCTGTAGTGACGGGAACGGAAGGCTTCGTGTAGGTGCGTCATGGGCGCAGGCTCGTCCGTCATCCCTTCCGGATAACCGATGCCGACCGAGTCGCCGGAGGCAGCCGTGGTCAGAATCCTGCGAGGGCGGCAGCCAGGTTCTTGAGTTCCCCGTCGTCGAACTCGTAGGGCACTATCGATGGCATGTCCCATTCGGGCGTCAGCACGCAGACGGCTTCCAGCGCGGCGGTCCGGAATGCGGGCCACAGGGATTGTGCGCAGCGCGCGTAGAGGTAGGGGCCCCGCCGCTCGAATGCGGAAGAGAGCCTCCGGTCGGTCCGCTTCCAGAATGTTTCATCGTACGACGCGTCCGCGACCGGCCTTGACCTGTGCGGTCCGCCCGGGATGCCTTTCGCGAGCCGGTCGAGGTCAGCCAACGCGCGAAGCGCGACGAAGGGCATGATGGGAGGAATCTCGTCGCCGGGTTCGCGGAGCGCCAGGCCCTTGTCCGCGAAGGCCAGGCCGGCGGGGCCGAAAGGGGCAGGGCAGGGGGAGATGAAGAGCACGATCCCGGCGTCGGGCCGGGCGTCAGCGCCGACAGCCTGCGCGAACGGCCGCCAGATTTCGGCCGCACGAGCGTGAACCGTGCTTTCGGAGGCTTGAAGCGCGTGCTCGCGGCGCACCGGGTCGAAGATGGCGCCTGGGTCCATGGCAACCCCGAGGATCCGCTCGAGGGCCGCGAGCGCTCGCTCGAGGTTCGAAAAGAGCGACACGGCCGCCGCCCGTGGGGCGAGCGGGAGGATGGCTTTCTTGAGGCGGGATTCGTGGATACTTGGCGCGGGTTGGGTCAGTCCCCGCTCGATGCCGTTCTTGGCGAAGGTTCCCGCCCGAAGGCCCTTGGCGCCGAGGAAGCCCCTGCCGTACTCGAAGCGCAGGTCGAGGAAGCGGCGCCCGTCGCTTGCGTAAAGCCGCCTTCCTCGCATCCGGTTTATCGTCGGGAGGCCGCTCGACAAGCCGGTGGACGGGACGACAAGGGAATTCCCCTCGCTTCGGGGGGTGTCCGCGTTGCCGGGGGAGGTCACGCTTCGGGCCTCACTGGAGGGCTTGGAGCCTGCGTTCGAGGATGGCGTTCGCGAGCTTCGCGTCGGCCGTGCCGCCGGACTTCTTCATCACCTGGCCCATGAGCCAGAGCGCCGCGTTCTTCCTGCCGCGTTTCCAGTCCTCGACGACCTTGGGATTTGCGGCCAGCACCTCGTCGACCCACGCGGCGATGGCGCTTCCATCTGCATTGCGCGTTTGAACTCTCGTGGCCATGAGCGCATCAAAACTCATATTGGAATTGATCATCCGGGAAAAGATATCCTTCGCCATGCTTATGGTATTGATACCCGATTGCACCGAGTCGACAAGCTTGGCGATATCCTCGGGCGGAACTGGAAACTCATCAACGGTGATTCCCTGGGTGTTGAGGACTCCGAGAACCTCAGTTTGGATCCAGTTGGCGGCCTTTTTCGGGTCGACGGACTTCGCCGCTGCGGCGTCGAAATAGGCGGCAATCGAGCTGGATGTCGTGAGCACTTGGGCGTCGTACGCGGTGAGCCCGAAGTCCTTTTCGAAGCGGGCGCGCATGACGCGCGGGAGCTCCGGGAGCATCGCCCTGATGCGTTCGACGTGGGCGCTCGTGACGACGATGGGTTTCAGGTCCGGCTCCGGGAAATATCGGTAGTCAGATGCTTCCTCCTTCGTCCGCTGGAGGACGGAAACGCCACGGTCGTCGTCCCAGCCGCGGGTCTGCTTGCCGGCCATCTGCAGCGTCACGCGCTTTCCCTTCCATTCTTCCAGCTGGCGGCGTTCCTCGTACGCGATCGCGTTGCGGATGGAGCGGAAGGAGTTGAGGTTCTTGATCTCCGCGATCGGCGTGGCGAATTCCCCGACGCCTTCCGTGACGTGGAGGTTGACGTTCACGTCGCAGCGCAAGGACCCCTCTTCCATGTTGCACTCGGAGACGCCGATGAAGCGCATCACCTCGCGGATGCCCTGGACGTAGGCGCTGGCCTCCTCCGCGCTCCGGATGTCCGGCTTCGACACGATCTCCGCGAGCGGCGCGCCGCAGCGGTTGAAGTCCACGTAGCTCCGCCTGTCGTCGATGTGGAGGTTCTTGCCGGCGTCCTCCTCCATGTGGAGGCGGATGATGCCGATGCGCTTCGTCGTCCCCGACACGTCGATGTCGAGCCAGCCTCCCTCGCAGATCGGCATGTCGAACTGCGAGATCTGGTAGCCCTTGGGGAGGTCGGGGTACATGTAGTTCTTGCGGTCGAACTTGGTGAGGGATGCGACGGTGCAGTTGAGGGCGAGCCCGGCCAGTATGGACTTGTCCAGGAGTTCGCGGTTGACCCTCGGGAGCGCCCCGGGGAGCGCGAGACAGGTCGGGCATACCCGCGTGTTCGGGATGCCGCCGTAGCGGTTTTCACAGGCGCAGAACGCCTTGGTCTTCGTGAGCAGCTGGACGTGGACTTCGCAGCCCACGATGAGTTCCGCGCGTTCGATGCCCATCAGAGTCCCTCCCCGCGCAAGGCGGCCGCCGTCCCGAGGAGGAGCGGCTCCGAGAACAGCTTTCCCGCGATCTGGACGCCGATCGGGAGCCCGGACTTCGTGGCGCCCGCCGGGATCGAGAGCGCCGGTACGCCCGCGAGGTTCGCGAAGGTCGTGCAGAGGTCCGAGAGGTACATGGCGACCGGGTCGTCCACCTTCTCGCCGATGCGGAACGCCGGGGTCGGCGATGTCGGCGACAGGAGGAGGTCGAAGCGGCCGAAGAGCCCGGTCAGCTCCCGCACGAGAAGGGTGCGGACCGCCAGCGCCTTCTTGTAGTACGCATCCACGTATCCAGAGGAAAGCACGAAATTGCCCACCACGATGCGCCGCTTCACCTCGGGGCCGAAGCCGCGGTCCCTCGTGACCGAGTAGAGCGAAAACAGTCCCTTGCCCCCGTCCACGCGGGCGCCGTAGCGTATGCCGTCGAATCGGGCCAGGTTGGACGATGCCTCGGCGGGGGCGATGATGTAGTAGAGCGCGATGCACGATTTCAGGAGGGGGAACGATATGCGTTCCACGGCCGCGCCGGCCTTCTCGAACAGCGAGATGACGCGCTCGAAGGCGGAGGCCACCTCGGGGTCGGTCCCAATGCCTGAGAATTCCCCGGGTACGGCCACGCGCAAGCCTGCGAGCCCGCGGGGGAGGGCTTCCAGCCGGGCGCCGGGGACGGGGGCGTCCGCGCTGGTCTCGTCATGGTCGTCCCTGCCGGCCGCTACCGAGAGGATCAGGGCCGCGTCCCCGGCCGTCCTCGCGCAGATGCCTATCTGGTCGAGGGAGGAGCCGAAGGCCACGAGCCCGTAGCGCGAAAGCCGACCGTAGCTCGGCTTGAGGCCGTAGAGCCCGCAGAAGCTCGCGGGCAGGCGCACGGATCCGCCGGTTTCGCTGCCGAGGGAAAAGGCCGCCATGCCGGCCGCCACGGCCACGGCGGAGCCGCCCGACGAGCCGCCGGGCGTCCGGTCGCGGTCGAAAGGGTTGCGCGTGGCGCCGTAGCGCGAGTACTCGCACGAGGAGCCCATGGCGAACTCGTCCATGTTCGTCCGCCCGACCGGGATGGCGCCCGCCGCGACGAGCCTTTCGATGACCGTCGCCGAGTATGGGCTCGTGTAGCCTTCGAGTATGTCGGATGCGCAGGTGAGCGCGCGCCCGGCGATGGAGATGTTGTCTTTCACGGCGAAGGGCACGCCGAGCAGCGGGAGCCGTTCGCCGGCTTTCCTGCGCGCATCCGCCGCGCGGGCAAGGTCCCCGGCGTCGTCGAAGAATTCGACGTACGCGTTGAGCGGCTTTGCGGAAGCGCGGTCGCCTTCCAGCGCCGCCCGGTATGCCTTGACGAGCTCCTCGCTCGAAAGCTTCCCATCGTCTATGAGCGAAAGGATCTCGACGACCGGCAGTTTCGTTGCGTCCATCATGTTTGCCTGTCCTTGTTGCCGATCACTCGCCTTCGATGATCTTGGGAACGGCGAAGTAGCCGTCGAGGAAATTCCCCGAAAGGCGCTTCATGGCCGGGACGGGCAGCGATGGGCCGATCTCGTCCGCGCGGAGGCTCCCTGCGTCGACGGCGCCGGAATGATCTGCCTGAGCGTCGCTCGTGTCGATCCTGGAGAGGGAATCGAAATGGGATATGATCTCCCCGGCCTGCCGCTTGAGGCGGCTCCGCTCGTCGGGCGACAGCTCGAGGCGCGACAGGAAGAGCAGGGCGTCCAGGGCTTCGTCGGAAAGTCGTTCTGTGTCCGGCATGGAATGCACCTCGGTATCGATGGCGATTTCGGATGAAGATATGGGAAAATGTCGATTTTCCGATACCTTCCATGGCGAAACGCGATCCGAAAAACGAACCGCCCGGCTACTATACCGACGGAAACCCCGAAACGCAAGGCGAGGGGCGGATCAGTCTTTTCGGGGGCCTTTCTTGCCGTGATACCCGATATGCCCGGCGCGGTCCGGCCTGTCGCTTCCGCCCGGTTTCCTGTAGCCGCCCCCGGTCCGGGGACGCGGGAATCCCCGGACCGATCCGCCCTTGGGCGTCGCCGTCCGCACGGTCGGCAGCTTTCCCGTGCGGCGCGCGGCTTCCAGGATGCGCTCGGCATCGCCGAAGGGCACGGTCACGAAAGAACAGGCTTCGTACACTTCCACCCTGTCCACGAGCCTGTCGGGCAGGCCGGACAGCTGCTTGATGTAGGCGGCGACCTCGCGCTTGCCGAAGCGATCCTTGCGGCCCGCGCCGATGTAGAGCCTCGCGACGCCGCGCTCGTCCACGGACCGCAGTTCGTTGTAGCGTTCAGCGTCCAGTTCCCCGGCGAAACCCGCGGCGAGGGCCGCGGCCACGGCGCCGCGCGGGTCGGCCATCGCGAGGACGTCATCGGCCAGCGTCAGCCAGGGCGAGGAAACCGGTTCCTCCCGGGCGTCCGGAACGTCGTCGGCGGCCCGGTCGGGCGCGCCTTCCGTTTCGTCGGGCGCGTTGGGGAAGGAGTCCGTCACGGGGTTGAGCTTGGCGAGTTCCGAAAGCACGCGCGTCTTGATGCGTTCCCGCTTGGCCGTCAGCACGGCTTCCACGTCGGGCACCTTTCCCTTCCTGAGGGATTCGCCTTGGTCCTTCTTGATGAAGAAGAGGCGGCGGTTCTCATCCGGGGTCACGAAGGTGATCGCGGTGCCGGTGTTGCCGGCGCGGCCGGTGCGGCCGATCCGGTGCGTGTAGGAGTCGCTGTCGTGGGGCAACGTGAAGTTGATCACGTGCGAAATCCTGTCCACGTCGATGCCGCGCGCCGCGACGTCGGTGGCGGTCAGGATGGTCGTCAGCTTGTTGCGGAATCGCCCGAGGGTGCGCTCGCGCTCCACCTGGCTCAGGTCGCCGTGGAGGGCTTCCGCGCCGTAGCCGGCCGCCTGGAGGTTCTTGGCCAGTTCGTCGGTGTCCACCTTCGTGGCGCAGAAGACGATGCCGTAGAACTCCTCCTCGGAGTCCACGATGCGCCGCAAGGCCTCGATCTTGTCCTCTTCGTGGACCTCGAGCCATATCTGGTCGGTGAGCGCGGTTTCGTCCTCGTCGGATTCGTGGATGAGGGTCTCATAGGCGCCGAGGTGTTCGCGGGCCACGCGCAGGATTTCGCGCGGCATGGTGGCCGAGAACATGAGTACGCGTTTTTCCGGGTTGGACGCGGCGAAAACTTTTTCGATGTCCTCGAGGAAACCCATGTCGAGCATCTCGTCGGCTTCGTCGAGGACGAGCCAGTCGATCTTCGAGATGTCCAGGCTGCCGCGCTCCATGTGGTCGAGCACGCGCCCGGGCGTGCCCACGACGATGTCCACGCCGGCCGAGAGCCGTCTGAACTGTTCCCCGTAGGCTGCGCCCCCGTAGATGGGCGTCACGGCGGGGAAGCGGCCGGTCTTGTAGGACACGATCTCGCCGCACACCTGGATGGCCAGTTCGCGGGTCGGCACCAGGACGAGGGCACGGGGCTTGCCCGAACCGCCGCCGCGGAGCAACTGCACGAGGGGGAGGCCGAAGACGGCGGTCTTGCCGGTGCCCGTCCTCGCCTGTGCCACGATATGGCTGGTGCCCTGGAGCAGGCGCGGTATCGCGAGCGCCTGGATGGGCGTCGGCTCTTCATAGCCCTTCCTGGCGAGGGCGGTGAGCGTCTCGGCATCGAGGCCGAGTTCTTCGAATGTCATGGCGCGAGTGTATGCCGGAATCGCCGCGTGCGTCCATACGAAGGCGCGGAAAACGACAAGGGACGCGGGCCAAACGACAATGAAAGCGGGGGATGCGGAAAACGGGGAGGATTTCATGCGATGCGGAGCGCCGGCATCCATGAAATCAATCACCTTCGCAAGGCCAGGACTTGTCCGGTCAGGTCCAGGTGAGTACGCCGCGTATCGAGCCGGAGTCCCCGCCCCGCATCCCCGTCCCCTACGCGTCCGCGACGGCGATCTCGGCGAAGCCCTCCTTGTCGGACGGCAGCGCGATCGAGGCGGCCAGGTTGGCGATGACGACATCGGGGACGGGGTCCGTGCTGGCCCGGTTCCGCTGGATGCAGGTGACCGGCGGCACGCGGAGGAAGATCACGCCGATCCGCTTCTTCGTCTGCCGCGCCAGGTCGACGTAGGCCTTGCGTGACTCCACCGTGACGCTCGTGTTGTCGATGATGAGCTTTGCACCGTCATGGATGAGCTGGAGGATGATGGCGCGTTCGATGTGCTTGACGAGGTACTCGTCGGCTTTTTCGAAATTTATTTCCGACCAGGGTTCCCCGAAATTGGTCATTTCGAAAAGGAGCCGGGCTATTTCCTTGCGGTTGACGCGCTTGCGGCCGGAATCCTTGAAGAACGTGCGCGCAAAATGGGATTTTCCCGAACCCGGCAGGCCGGATATGAGAACGATGTCCAGTTTTTCGAATCGAGCGAGGTCCACGGAACCTCCTTGCGACTGCTGTCGTCACTTCAAGTAAAGGCACGGGAAGGAAAAACCGGACGCGGCCGGTGAGGACACGCCCGCTTCGGAATGAATGGCGATCTTCGAAAACCCGGTCCCGCCGGGAATGTCCGCGCGGGACCGGCCAACCTGCCCTGTGCTTTTCCAGCTACGGGGCGTAGCTCTGCTGGAACTTGTACTGGCTGTTCACGATCTTGAAAATCGCTGCGTCCTTGCCTTCCGGATCGTGGGTCGCCGGGTTGATCTTGATGCGGCCGGTGATTCCCTTGATGTCGGTGGACTCGAAGGCTTTCGCGAGGGCCCCGCCGTCGACCGTGCCGGCGCGCTGGAGGCCGTCCACGAGCATGAGCACCGCGTCGTGGACGAGGTAGCCTTCGGGGCTATCGAGGACGACGCCGTACTTGGCCTTGTAGCGGGCCTTGTAGTCCTGGACCGTCGGCTGGTCGTAGTCGAGGTGGTTCACGAAATAGCCGCCTTCGACCGCCGCGCCGCCCAGGGTGATCAGCTCGGTAGAAGGCCATCCGTCACCGCCCATGAGGACCGCGACGATGCCGAGGTCGCGGGCCTGCTTGGCCGAGAGGGCCACTTCCTTGAAGAAGTACGGCATGAAAATGATCTCGGGCTTGGCTGCCTTGATCTTGGAGAGCTGGGCGCGGAATTCGACTTCACCGCCGATAAAGCCTTCCTTGGCCACGATGGTTCCGCCTTTCTGCGCGAAGGCTTTCTCGAAGAACTCGGTGAGTCCCTGGGAGTAATCGTCGGAAACGTCGTAGAGAACCGCGGCCTTGGTGAACTTGAGCACGTCGTAGGCGTAACCGGCCGCGACGGCGCCCTGGTACGGGTCGATGAAGCAGACACGGAAATTGTACGGTTTCACCTTTCCGTCCATCACGGTGACCTTCGGGTTCGTGGCCTGCGTGGCTATATCGGGAACCTTGCCCTGCTCGAGGATCGAGGCGATGGGGATGGCGTTGCCGGAGGTGTCCGGTCCGAGGATCGCGACGACCTTGTCCTGGGAGATGAGGCGGTTCGTCACGATGACCGCTTCCTGCGCGTCGCCCTTGTTGTCGTAATAGGCGACTTCGAGCTTGTACTTCTTGCCGCCGACTTCGATGCCTCCCTTGGCGTTGTACTCATCGAAGAGCATCCGGACCGTCTTCAGTTCGTTGTCACCCCAGGCGGCCTGGTCGCCCGTGAGAGCGCCGAACCAGCCTATTTTTATGACGCCGGTCTTGCCGATGGCCGTGCAGCCGAACGGTACCAGCGTCGCGGCGATGAATGTTAAAATGAGCGCACTTTTCTTCATGACGAATCTGCCTCCTGGAGGGGTTATACTTCATAAATTATACTCTTGCCAAATGCAGTGCACAATCGAAAACGCCATTTTTCAGGGAATAAATATCGATACAAACACGATTTGCATGCCGGTTTGCCCCGTCATTCAGGTCGAGTCGGGGTGCGGAGCCGTTTCCGACGGAAGCAATACTGCTCCGTGCGGGCGCAAAGGCGCTTCTGTACGGTTCTGCCGGGTGAAGGAAACAACGCGGCCGCGTTTCGCGAAGAGACCGGTTTGGCGAGCGCTCAAGGCCGGACTTCGACGACCGCGGGAAAGGAAGGAGCGGAATCCGAAGGACGGGAGAAGAACAGAAGACGATCCACGAAGCGGGACACGAAGGCGTCAGCGGCGGCGAAGCCCTCGGGAAATTGCAGGAACAGGTGCCAGGAGGGAAGCCTGACCGCCCGCACGCCGGTCGAACGATCTACCAGGAGTTCCGCGTTCGGCTCGAAGGCGAGGCGGACCGGGTACGGCTGCCAGCCCGCGGGCAGCGCCATGACGCCGGACACGAGCCAGACGCGCACGGGCGCGGGAGGCTCCCGGTATTCGCGGATGCGCGGATAGTCGCGCCAGCGCGTGAATTCATCGTAATCGACATACTCTCCATAGAGGCAGGGAATGGCGTTCGAGGCCATGAACGGCAGTCCGTTCGCGGGGACGGGACCGCTTGCGAGGACGAACCTGCCTCCCGTGGCTGCCGACGCGGCGGCGAGGACGAGGATGACGACAAAGACCGCTGCCGCGCATCGGGGGGCGGAACGCCGGTGTTTCACAGATTCGGCAAGTCGTAGTATGATGTGGATGCCGCTCAACCACTTCTCCGGGAAAGGACGATCATGGATACAGTCATCATCGACGGACAATCGCTCAACGTCAAGCTGACGGCCCTCGTGGCGCGTTTCGGATACCCGGTCAATGTCGCCGACGAGGCTTTCGACCGCATCGTCGCATCGCGCGCCGTCGTGGACGCCTGCGTCGAAGAGGGACTCGTCCGCTACGGGATCACGACAGGCTTCGGCAAGTTCTGCGACGTCGTCATCTCGCGCGAGCAGAATGCCGCCCTCCAGAAGAACCTCATCATGAGCCACGCCTGCGGGATCGGCGAGCCCTTCGACCGGGAAATCGTCCGCGCGATGATGCTCCTGCGGGCGAACGCGCTCGCCGTCGGGTATTCGGGCGCCAGGCCGGAAACGGTGCAGGCCCTCGTCGACCTGCTGAACGCGGGCATCACACCCGTCGTCCCCGAGAAGGGATCCCTCGGTTCGTCCGGGGACCTCGCGCCGCTCTCGCACATGGTGCTGACCCTGATCGGCCTGGGCGAAGCGGACTATCGCGGGCAGCGGATGCCCTCGGTCGAAGCCCTCGCGGCCGCGGGGCTCTCCCCGGTGGTACTCGGCGCCAAGGAAGGGCTGGCGCTCATCAACGGCACGCAGGCCATGACCGCGGTCGGGGCGCTCGCCGTCTTCGACGCCCGCAAGCTCGTGCGCAACGCGGACCTGGCCGCGGCCTTGAGCTTCCAGGCGCTCGGCGGCATCGTCGACGCCCTCGATCCCCGCGTCCACGCGCTCCGGGGGCAGGCCGGCCAGGAGACGAGCGCGGCGAACTTGCGCGCCCTCCTCGAAGGCTCGCTCCTGACCACGCGCCAGGGCGAACGCCGGGTGCAGGACGCCTACGCGATCCGCTGCACGCCCCAGGTGCACGGGGCCAGCCGCGACGCCGTGGGCTACGTCACCGATGTGGTCGAGCGCGAACTCAACGCGGTGACCGACAACCCGATCATCTTCCCTTCGGAGGACGGCTCCCGGGTCGGCGACATCATCTCGGGGGGCAATTTCCACGGGCAGCCGATCGCCCTTGCCATGGATTTCCTCGGCATCGCGGGGGCGGAGATCGCCAGCATCGCGGAGCGCAGGCTTGAACGGCTCGTGAACCCCGCGCTCTCGAACGGGCTCCCCGCCTTCCTCACGAAGGACGGCGGCATCAACTCCGGCTTCATGATCGCCCAGTACGCCGCGGCCTCCCTCGTGAGCGAGAACAAGATCCTCGCGCACCCAGCCTCGGTGGATTCCATCCCGTCGAGCGCGAACCAGGAAGATCACGTCTCCATGGGCACCATCGCGGCGCGGAAAGCGCGCTCGATCCTCGACAACGCGCGGACCGTCGTCGCCATCGAGATACTCGCGGCCTGCCAGGCCATCGACCTCCTCGACGCGTCGCAGGCGCTCTCGCCGTCCACCAGGGCCGTATATGAGCTCGTGCGCTCCGTGGTCCCGCCGCTCGACTGCGACCGCATAATGTATCCCGATTTCGAAAAAGCGAAGGCCCTCGTCACCGACGGATCGCTGCTGCGCGCGGCGGAGCAGACGGCCGACGTGTTCTGAGCGAAGGGGCCGGCCCGTCGGAGTGGTGCGGCGGGGCGGCGAAGGGGCGGGCTCACGGGACGGGCCGGACGGGTCCTGGCGAAGAAATAACAGGGGTCGGCGGGCGACCCCTGTTATTTCTTTGCCACCCGTCGTGTCGACGGTTCGTGATCGAGCGGTGGCCGGGTTCCTACGCCGACACGCCGCGCCGTTTCCGGGGTCGCAGGCTGTCGACTCTCCGCGGGCGCCGCGTCCATCATCCCGGATTTTTTCCTCGTTACACGAAGATCGTTTTCTTCGTGAGCTTCGTGGTACCCCTTTCGCGTCCTTCGTGGTTTCATCCCTCCGGCGACGGCATTTCCATTTTTCGTCGAAGCGCACTATACTTTTTTTACCGATGAGCTGATCCGGAGGCAACATGAAATCGTTGCGCACCGTCCTGGCATCCGCCCTGATCCTGGCTTTCGCCGGGCTCTCTTCCCTTTCCGCCGAAAGCCGCGGGCTCACCATCAAGTCGAAGGACGGAAACGCCCTGGGGAATTTCAAGGCGTCGTACGCGCTGGTCATCGGGGAATCGCAATACCGGGCCGGCTGGCCGAAACTGGCCGGGGTCAAGGTCGACGTGGACCTGGTCGTCAAGGCTTTGGACGACGCGGGCTTCCAGGTTACCCTCAAGCAGGACCTGTCGTTCGAGGACCTGAAGGACGCCTACGAGGCGTTCATCAGCAGCTACGGCCTCGACGAGGGGAATCGGCTCCTGTTCTACTACGCGGGCCACGGGCACACCCTTAAACTGGCCGGCGGGCGGGACATGGGCTACATCGTGCCGGTGGACGCGCCGAACCCCAACACCGACGAACTGGGTTTCAAGAAAAAAGCCCTGCCGATGCAGCAGTTCGACACGTGGGCCAAGCAGATCGAAAGCCGCCACGCCCTCTTTCTCTTCGACTCCTGCTTTTCGGGTTCCATCTTCAACGTCACGCGCGCGGTGCCGGCCAACATCACGGAAAAGA
>JAPLSN010000022.1 GCA_026398615.1 Spirochaetota bacterium
TTAGCACTTGTCAGCCGGTTTAGCAAGGGATTTTATACGGATCAGTATAAGACCCTACTCCCCACTCCCTACACCCCACTTCACAGCCCATCCACCGGACTGCGCACCCCCGACGGCCCTCGGTTGAGCACATGGGTGTATATCATGGTCGTTTTTACATCGCTGTGACCCAAAAGTTCCTGAACCGTCCGGATATCGTACCCATTTTCGATCAGATGGGTGGCAAAGGAATGGCGGAAAGTATGGCAACTGGCCCGTTTTGTCAAACCGGCTTTCAGGACAGCCTCATGCACCGCCCTCTGGAGGAGCGATTCATCCATGTGATGACGTCCTTGCTCACCTGTTTCCTTGTTGACCCAACGCCTCGCTTGTGGGAAAAGCCATTGCCAAAGCCAGTCTTTCGGGGCATTGGGATACTTGCGATCCAGTGCAACGGGCAGTTGGACCTGCCCCCATCCCTCTGCCAGATCCTGGACATGGATTGCCTTGACCAGCTCAAGCTGCTCCCGAAGCGGCTTTTTCATCGTTTCAGGCAACATCGTGATTCGGTCTTTCGCGCCTTTTCCGTTGCGGACGAGAATCTCATTACGGGAGAAATCGATGTCCTGGACACGAAGGCATAGACATTCCATGAGACGCAATCCGGTTCCGTACATCAGCATTGCTGCCAGCCACATTTCTCCTGAAAGATGGGACAAAACAGCCTTGACTTCATCACGGCTCATGACCACCGGCAGGCGCGTGGACTTGCGGGCATGGATAAGCTCGCCCAAATCGCCGGGCTGGCGACCGAGAACCGTGCGATAGAGGAAAAGCAATGCTGCAAGCGCCTGGTTCTGTGTCGAGGCACTGACATTTTCCTTCACGGCCAGATGTGTAAGAAAAGCGTTCATCTCGGGTTCTGACATGTATTGGGGCGGTCTGGAACCATGGAAATCGATGAATTGCCTGATCCAGTGAATATACGTCTGCTCGGTGCGCATGCTGTAGTGGCGGGAGCGGAAAGCCTGGTGCAGGGCTTCCATGAGCCCGGCGGAATCGTCGGCATTGCCGTCGGCAGCATCGAGGGGCTGATCGCTGAAAAGCCCGGTTTTCCAGAGCGAATGCATCAGGAGATCGACATGGGCCTGGGAGTCTGGAAGAATCCATGCCTTCTGGACCGCATCCCACCGCCGTCCGGGGATACTGTGCATCGCAGTGACGAGAGTCTGGTCATAGGGAAACTCTACGCTGAGCTTACGGGGTTGATCTCCCCGGATTGAAAGAATCACGGATTGGCCTCCTTGATTTTGGACAGACAGCTGCGGTTGTGGGGCATTTCAGTCCGCCCGCCGGTAATAGTCCCGCCAGCTCGGGAGTATCCTCTCCTTCGTGACGCAGGGCGCGTCGATACCCAGTTTCGTGCAGACCAGGTCGGTCGCTTTTTCGGCCATGGCGCGCAAAACCGTGGCCTTGCCGCCAAGCACGGAGCAGAAGCCGCCGACGCCGTCCCGCAGTTCGTGGTCGAGCACGGCGAAGTCCCGGCTCACGGATCTACCGTCGTCGTCGGACTTGCCGGCCAGGGGGCGGGCGGCGCACCAGGTCGCGTGGAACGGCGCGGAAGCGAAGGCCGGCACGAGTTCGGCGCCTGCCGCGCGCAGGAAGGCGGTTTCCTCCGGGGTCGGCAGGAGGCCGTCGGCGGAATCGGCTTTCCGCTGGGTGGAACCGATGATGGACAGGAGCCGCTGGGGGACGAGGATGTCGCCGTCGCCGGGCGGCCGCAGGCGCGATACCACCATGTCGACGAGCCTGCCCTTCACGGCGAGCATGGCTCCGGCCGCGGGTGTTACGCTCACGTCGACGCCGGCGAGGGCTCCGACCTTTCCGGCCCAGGCGCCCGAGGCGTTCACCACGAAGTCGGCGCAGAAGGACAGACGTTTCCCTGAGGCATCGACCGCGGTGATTCCCGTCGCGCGGCCGCCGTTCGCGCAGATCGAAACGACTTCGGTGAAAGCCCTGATGTCGGCGCCCTCCGCTTTTGCGCCGGCCAGGAAGGAAAGCGGCACGCGGAAGGCGTCGAAGGTGCCGTCGGGTACGAGGAACGCGCGCCTGATCGCTGGATTGAGGTTTTTTTCCAGGCGGAGCGCGCGCGCAACGGGTATCTCGGCGACCGGTATTCCGGCTTCGCCGCAGGCATCGGAAAACGGATGCGCGTAGTCCGCGTCGTCATCGCCGATCGCGACGAAGAGCCCGCCGTTGTATTCGATCGCTTCCGGGACGATCCTGCGGAGCGCGAGGCTTTCCTCGTGGCACTCGCGGGCGATGGCGCGGTCCCCGACGGCGTAGCGGGCGCCGCAATGGAGCTGGCCGTGATGCCTGCCCGTCGTGCCGCCGGTCAGCTCACCGCGTTCGAGGAGGAGCACCGAGCAGCCGCGCAGGGACAGGTCCCAGGCGAGGGCCGCGCCCGTGCCGCCGCCGCCGATCACGACGACGCGCGGGCGGTCTCCGGTATCCGTTGTCATGGGCTTGAACCTACCGGGCAGGGGGGGAATCCGGGGTCCGCCGCATCAGGCGCGGAGTTCGCCGTCTTCCTCGATCACCGCTTCTCTGCCGTCCTCGAGGACGGCGACGATGGTCGGGCGCTTGACGAGGCAGTCGTAGTGAATGAGGGCTGGGGCGTCTTCGTCGTAGTTGGAGCCGATGGCGAAGTGGCAGGTGCCGAAGGCCTTTTCGTCCTCCAGCATGTTCCCCGAGATGACCGCTTTCGGATTGAGCCCGATGCCGAGCTCCCCGACGTTGCGCGCGTTGCGGGCGTAGGCCACGGCCTTGTCCTTCGTGATGCGGCCGTCGTCCGCCATGGCGCGCGCGTTGTCCGATCCCGACGCGACGGCCTGCTCGAGCCGCCTGGCGTCCGGGCCGCCTTCGAAGGAGACGAAGAAACCGTCCCGGACGACCGCGCGGACCGGTTCCGAGACGACGATGTCGCCCGAGTCCAGGGAAACGGATCCGTCGAATACGATGACGCCGTTCGAGCTGCCCAGCTCGGGCGACACGAACACCTCTCCCGCGGGCAGGTTGCCGCCCCTGCCCGGCGAGGAAAAGTCCCCGTCGTCGCTCATGGCGACGCGTCCGCGCAGGCCCACGACGATGTCGGTGCCGCCCTGGCTTCTTACCCGGACGGAAACGGCGTGCTCGAGGAGTTTCCTCACCGCGAGGCAGCGGCGCTTGAGTTCCGCGTAATCGATCGGGACCGTCTTCACGAACATGGCCTTCGTCACGCTCGGGGACCAGAAAGCGCGCAGGGTCTTGGCCCCGTGGAGCTGGTAGTGGAAGATATGGTCATAGGAGACGTCGTCCCAGTCGTAGGGCGTCCGGAGGCCGGACCGGTCCTTCCCGAGCTTTTCGGCGCTCAGCGACATGACGACGTCCGGCTGCGACTCGAACGCTGCGATGACGGATTCCTCGGCGTAATCCATCTGCGTCTTCACCCTCTGGATGATGATGGATGCCCGCGCGCCGGACGCGATCGACGTGTCGAAGAGGGCGTACGAGATCTCCGCGACGTCCCGGGCGGGGTTCGTGATGATGATGACCTTTTCGCCGGGCTGGATTTTCAGCGAGCCGCGCACGGCGACCTCGGCGGCCTCGCGCAGGCCGGGATCGATTCCAAAGGTAGAGGCGAAGGAAAACTCATCGGCATCGTGTGTCGTCATCCGTACATTTCATACCCGTCAGTCGAGGATGTCAAGGACGGAGCGAGGCCGTCGGATCGAGCGGCGCTATTTCCCCGTCCGGAATCCCGGCGACCATGCGAGTGCGATCCCGAGGCGGGTTCCGGACGCGAATTCCCCGAAATCCAGCGGGCCGCGCGTACCGAACGCGGATGCGTCCGCGAAGCGGAGGAAGGCGGAAAGGCCGAAGGGACCGCCGCCGCGCAGGATTTCGACGCGGAGCGCGAACGCCGGCCTGACGCCTTTTTCTCCCGCGGCATACTCGACCCCGGCCTGGGCTTCCAGTCCTTCGCTCAAACCCGCCAGGAAGAACCCGGAACAGCGCGCGAACCCGCTGCCGGAGAAACCGGCGTCGACCGATGCGCCGATCCGCACGGGGCCGGCATCGACGCCCGCCTGGGCCGAGCCGCCTGATTCCGAAAGACCCCCCGAGACATCGAAGGTCGATTCCAGTCCCAGGCGGACGAAGGGGCGGAGCGCGGAACCCTTGTCCGCGCCGGCGACGTGGGCGGCTGCGATCGTCGCGAGCAAGGCCGCCAGTATGCGGGGTTTCATCATGGAACGCCTCCTGCCGGGCCGCGCGCCTGAATCCGGCCGGCCGGCCCGCTGTGGAGTAAACGTCGTCGCGTCGGCCCCGCGCTTGTGCGTTCAGGAGGCAGGGAGGGTTTTCAGGTAGTCGATGATCTCCGATTCGATGAATCCGGGCGTGGAGGAGGAGGAGACGACGATGGCGGTCCGGACGCCCGAAAGGTCGAGGCGCAGGGCCTTGAGGCCCTCGAGATCCTCGACGAAGCGCGCCCGCCCGTCGTCGAGCGCCTTGAAGAGCTTGCCGGCGTTGGACGACGCCGGATCGCCGACGACGACTACGATGTCCGCGCGCCCGCGCAGGGCGATGGCGGCGCGTTCCCTGCGCGAGGTGACGGGGCAGATGCTGTCGACGACGTCCACGCGGCGTCCCGGGAGCGCGGACACGCGGTCCGCGGTCTCGCGGAAGAGCGCGGGATCGCCCGTGGTCTGGGAAATCACGAGGATGCCCCGGCCGGGGTCGGGCGGCCGCGAGAGGAACGTGTCCAGGTTCGCGCTTGTCTCGATGACGACGGGATCGTCGGCGTAACTCACGAGGCCGCGGGTTTCCGGATGGGCCGCGGCGCCCGAGATGACGACGAGTTCCCCCCGGTCGGACCTCTCGCGCACCAGGCGCTGGAGGCGCTTGACCGTGCCGCAGGTCAGGTCGATCACCTCCGAGCGCGAACGCGCGGCGGCTTCTCGTTTCCGGTCGATCCCGTGGGTCCGGATGGCGATCGCGGCGCCCGACGGGGCTTCCGCGGGATCGGCGATCGTGCGGACGCCGAGGGATTCGAGCCTCTCGACGAAGCGGCGGTTGTGGATGAGCTCCCCGAGCACCACGAGCGGCCTGCCGGGATGCCTGGCGAGTTCGTCCATGATGCGATTCTCGGCGCTCTTGACGCCGGGGCAGAATCCCGAGTAAGCGGGGACGAGGACTTCCAATTCAGGATTCCCGGGTGGAGACGTACCCGACGAGGGCCTGGAGGAGGGCTCCAGGACCGGGTGCGGCGTCGAGGGAACTGATTTTCCCAAGTGCTCCGCTCGCGAAGCTTTCGGCGAGGAGACCGACTTCCCGGCGGACACCGAGTCCTTCCAGGAGGCCGCGGACGTAATCCATCTCCGACGGCCCCGCTTCCGCGTACCCGAAGATGCCGGACAGACGTTGACGATCTTCCGGTCCGGCGGCACATTCGAGCGCCACCCGGTACATCGTCATCTTGCCTTCGCGGATGTCGGAACCGAGGGGCTTGCCGAGCTTCTTTCCCGAGCCGAACAGCCCCAGCTCGTCGTCGCGGATCTGGAAGGCCACGCCCGCGTCTTCGCCGATACCGGCAAGGATCCCGACTGTATCGGGATCCTTGCCGGCCAGCAGGGCTCCGGCAGCCAGCGGAAGCGAAAAAGTATAGCGGGCCGTCTTGTGGCGGTACATGCGAAGGACGTCGTCCGCGGTCGGCGCTTCCGGGGAAATCCCCCAGCGCACGTCGCGCATCTGCGCGAAGGCCACGCCGGCCAGCTCGCGCCCCGCGAGGGCCACGATGCCGCGGATCGCGTCCGGGGCGGCCCCGCAGGACGCCAGTTCTTCGAAGCCGGCGAAGAAGGCGGTATCGGCGGCGCAGATGCCCAGGGACAGACCCTCGTGGCCGGGGTCGCGGGATCCCGCCCGTTCCGCCGCGTCGGCGTAGGCGCGGTGGAGCGTCTTCATGCCGCGGCGGAGCTCGTCGCGGTCCATGATGTCGTCGTGGACGAGGAGGCCCGTCTGGAAGAGTTCCATGGCGGCGGCCACGCGTGCGACGACCACGTCGGAAGGTTCGGCGCCGAAAAGGTCGCGGCCGAGGAAGACGAGCGCGCCGCGGAGCATCTTGCCGGGCAGGGTAAAGTCCCTGAGGGCGTCGGCGAGCCCCGCGCCCTCGGGGCCGATTTCGGCGAGCCGTTCAGCCAGTTCCGCCGCCAGTTCGGCGACGCGCCCGCCCGTGAGCGCGCGCTTTTCCGAGAGATAAGCCACGAGTCCCGCGTTCGCTGGGTCGATCATGGGGCGAGCATAGCATTTCCGGGCGGTGATCGCAAAGCGGGCGGCGTGCGCCCGCGGAATCGGCGTTGCCATGTCCGGCTCGCCGGTGTACGATATCGGTTTCGCGGGTCGGGCCGGTCCCCATGAACTTCGCGCCGGCCCGCTGGCGGCAGGATCCGGCTCCACGTTTCCGCCGCCCGAAGGGAAGAACCATGGCAGGAAAGAAAGCCTTCGCCACAATCGCGTTGTGCGCCGCCATTTCGCTCTGCCGCGCCGGAGCGGCTCCCGGTCCGGCAGTCGCGTCGGGAAAGAAGCAGACCGTCGTGTTCAGGACGGCCCCGGCCGACGCCCGCGTCTTCGAGGACGGCGTCCAGGTCGCGTTCGCGAAGGCCGGGAACGGCGGCAGGACGGCGGTCTTCGGCCCCGGCACCCACGTCGTCAGCGTCAGGGCGGAAGGGTACGACGCGAAGCGCGCTGGGTTCAGGGTCGACGGCCGGGATCTCGTCGTGGAGGTCAAGCTCGAGCGCTCGGACTCGGGCCTCGTCTTCCTGGGATTCTACCCGACGTCGCGCTGCCCGAAGAGCGTGGAGTACACCCCGGACGGCCGCTACCTGGTCAGTGCGCCCCTGTCCGGAACCGCGGTGGACGTGTTCGACGCCGTCACACTGCGGCGCCATGCCACCCTCGCCGTGCCGGAGGCGTACGCGAAGCAGGAAGGCTTCGTGGAGATCGCCTTCGTGGAATCGCTGGATGAAATGTGGGTATCCCAGATGCAACCCAACGTCGTGCACGTCTTCTCGCTGTCCGACTTCAGCTATCTGGCGACCCTGCCGTCCGGCGGCGTCTTCCCCAAGGTGCTCCTGGCCCACCCGGACGGCACGCGGGTCTTCGTGGCCAACTGGCTGTCGGGCAACGTGGCCGTGATCGACCCCCGCACCCGGAAGCTCGTTTCGACCATAGCGACCGGGGGCATACCCCGGGGCATGGCGCTGTCCCCGGACGGCAGACGCCTGTTCGTCGCGGACTTCGACCGCGGCGCCGTGCACGTCGTCGACCTGGCGACGGGCAAGGTCGTGAAGACCATCGCAGGCGGCATCGCGATGCGGCACCTGGTGACGGACCCGGCCTCGAACCGGCTCTACGCCTCCGACATGGGGAGGCGGAGCGTCTCCGTCTTCGACATGGACAGCTACGCGAAGCTCGGCGAGGTGACGATCGGCGGCAACGTCAACACGATCAAGCTGTCGCCCGACGCCACGCGGCTCTACGTTTCCACGCGCGGCCCGAACAATCCCGTCGACTACACGATCAAGGGACCGGAATTCGGCAGGCTCGTCGTCGTGGACTGCGTCACGTTCCGGGCGATCGACTGGCAGTGGGGGATGAACCAGCCGACGGGCCTGGCGGTATCCCCTGACGGGCGCACCATCGTGCTCACGGACTTCCTCGACCACCGGCTCGAAGTCTACGGGACGGCGCGATGAGCGATGCAGGTCGTCTTGCCGGCGCGCCCGTCCTCGCGTTCCGCGGTCCGGAGCTGCTCCTCGACGAAGCCTCCGGCCGTCCCGCGCCGCCGCCCGCGGACGCACGGGTCGTCGACCGCTTCGACGCCCGCGACGGGCTGCCGGCGGCATGGACGCTGGCGGCCGATTGCCCCGCGCCCGCGGGAACCGCGTGGACCACGGTGCGCTCCCTCCTGGGCACCGATCCCTGGACTTCCCTCAAGCCCGCGCTCAAGGCGCTGGCGATCCTCAACTGGCGCGCGAGCTCCCGTTTCTGCGGCCGCTGCGGCGCGCCCGCGGCCGACAAGGCCGACGAGATCGCCCGGGTCTGCACCGCCTGCGGGTCTATCGTCTACCCGAGGCTCTCGCCGGCCATCCTCGCGGTCGTGACGAAAGGCGGCCGGCTGCTCCTCGCACGCAACGCGAACTTCAAGGGCGGGATCTTCAGCCTCGTGGCGGGCTTCGTGGAACCGGCCGAAAGCTTCGAGGAATGCGTCGTACGGGAAGTTCTCGAGGAAACCGGCGTGGAGGTCGGCGCCCCGCGCTACCGCGCATCGCAGGGCTGGCCCTTCCCGGATTCGCTCATGGTCGGTTTCGAGGCCGAATGGATTTCGGGCGAGATCAGGCCCGACGGCGTGGAGATCGCGGAGGCGCGCTGGTTCTCCCCGGACGATCCTCCGCCCCTGCCACTGCCCGGCAGCCTCTCACGCGCGTTGATCGACGCGGCTTTCGGGCGGATCGGAGGGGAACCTCAGGCACCCTTCACGATGCCAGCACCTTCCTGATGAACTCCACGCTCAGTTCGGAAACCCGGTCGAGTTCCCTGTCCAGCGTCACGGCGTGATTGGAGTTTTCCATCCAGTGGAGTTCCTTGACGTCTGATGCGACCGCTTTGGCGATGATATCACCGGCGCCGGGGTCTACGGTCGTATCCTTGCGCCCCTGGAAGATGATGATCGGCTGATGGATGCGCCGCAGACGGGAGCGCACCGACTTTTGCATCTGCAACAGCTGTATCGCGCCTTTGAGCGGCAGGCCGGGATAGCCTTGCCACGTTTCGGCGCAATCCAGGGAACTTCGATCTACCTGGGCGATGAAGGAAGACCCCAGGTACAGCTTGATGATGTCGACCGGTTTCATCGCCAGCTTTGCGGCCGGAGCGTAGCAGAGAACCCCGGCGATGTCCGGATGCTCGATGGCCAGGGAGAGCGCCACCATCGCCCCCATCGATTCGCCGCCGACGAAAATTCTTTCGCAGCGTTCTTGCAGCCGCAGGTAGGTTTTCTCGCCTTCGGCCGTCCAGTCCTGCCAGCGGACGCGGTTCAAGTCGCCTGGCTCGGTACCATGGCCGGGAAGCAAGGGGCCTGCCACCGTGTAGCCCTGTTCGTGAAGCTTCTTTGCCAGCGGCCGCACTTCGGCGGTGGTGGCCGTGTACCCGTGCGAAAGAAAAACGCCGACCGGGCCCGCCTCCCAGAAAAAGGCCTCCCCTTCAAGATGAGGATTGTGAAGGAATTCTGTTTTCATCGAGGATCTCTCCCACGGCGCAAGGATGACGGGCGCATGGGAAGTATAGGATCGATTGCCCTAGCCCGGCAATGGAGTATCCCTCAGGCGTCAGGCGCGTTGACCGAGCAGGTCGATGCGGGCGAAGACTTCGTCCATCTCAACCTGCTTGAGGAGGTACCGTGCGCAGCCAGTGCCTTCGATCTCGTCCCTGCGGATCGCTTCCATCTCAATGTACTCGCGAGGCCGCTTCGAACCCGACCAGTGGACGAGCCCGATGCGGCCGCCCTCGATCTCGAGCGCGGTCATGCCCTTGCGCCCGGTCGCGCAACCCGAGTTGAAGAGGCAGGGAATGAGGAGATCGCAGTCGTCGTAGAGGCTTCGGGAGAGTCTGAAACGGAGTTCCTTCCTCCCGAGGCGCTCGAACTCGGAGCGGTAGAGGGAAACGGACGAGGCGATCTGGGCGCGCCGCCCCGGATCCGCCCCGGGGTATTCGCGCACGAGTTCCTCGATGGACCAGCGCAGGCTGTCGTACTTGGAGTGGGATTCGAAAAGGGGGCGGTGGGTGTGCCCCATGATCGAGAGCATGCCGAGCATCTTCGAGGCGCGGTAGATCCGGCGCTCCGCCTTGAACCGATAGCGGTCATCGGCCGAGATGCCCGTGTTCCTGATCCGGAGCGGCTTGGCGAGGTAGCGGACGATGAAATCGGAAAGGTAGCTGTGGCGGACGAAGAACCGCGACGCCTGGTGGCCGTGGAAGGCGAAGAGTTTCCTGCCGTCCCGTTCGAGGACCAGTCCGTGCAGGAGCTCGTAGGGCTGTTCCTTCTCGCGGAAGAGGCCGAGGTCGTGGTTCCCCACGATCTTCCGAAGCGCGCCCCGTGCGGCGAATGCGTCGATGATGGCGTAGAGGGCGGGCCAGGCCGCGCGTATCTCCGAAAAGCGGTATTTGCTCAGGTCCTCAATGTCGCCGTTCAGGACGAGGACGTAGCCCCGCTCGAGATACCGGCGCGCGAGCGCGGTCTGGACGAGTTCGCGGTTGCGCACGAGATCGTCATTCCCGCCGCCGTCACCCATGTGCAGGTCGCTCATGAACACGTAGCGGGCGTCCCGGTCCAGATTCTCGACCCGGCAGGACTTCACCAGTTCGACGAAGGAAGGGTAAAAATCGGAAAACCTCATCCAAGCCTCCTGGCGCCCCGATCGTACCCGAACTGCGCGAGGCGTTCATGTGGAATCGATGGGGAATCGGCCGGATCAGAAGCCATAGAGCGTGAACGCGGCCCACCAGTACGGCGACGCCCTGCCCTTCGACGCGGCGAAGTCCCGCTTGGTTTCGGCGATGGCGCGTTTGACGCTCTTGCCGTCCTTGACCATGCGGGAGTACGCGGCGACCATGAAATCCCTGGTCGCGGCGTCATCCACCTTCCAGAGCGTCACGAGCGCACGGTCGGCTCCAGCCGTCATGAACGCGCGCGTGAGTCCGACGACGCCGTCGCCCCTGACCTCCTTCCCGAGTCCCGTTTCGCAGGCGGAAAGGGTGAGCAGGTCCGCGTCCAGCTTGAGGAGGGCCGCCTCTTCCACCGAGAGGTAGCCGTCCTCGGCGCTGCCCGGGGTCCCGCCCGAGGATTCGGAGAGCACGACCGCTGAGAACTCGGGATTTTCCGCGTCGAAGAAACCGTGGACCGCGAAATGCACGACGCCGAATTTTCCCAGCTTTCCCGAGGCGGACAGGGCCTTGAGCTCCCGCTCCGAGGCGTCCGCGTTGGTTTTTACGGTCGAGGCCGCCGGCCCGAATACCGAGTTCCGCAAGGCTTCGATCTCGTACCAGGTGCCCGGCAGCTCCTCCCAGCCGTTCGGGTTGGTGCGCCGGTAGTAGTCGGCGGAGGTCGTCGATGCCGTTCCGGCTGGACCGTCTGCGGCCGCAGGCAGAGTGCCGTAGAGCGCCGACCCGAAGGCCAGCAGGCCGGAGCGCGGCGTCGCCGTCCCGGAGAGCGAAGAGGCGAGCACGGAGACCGAGGGCGCGAGGGACAGGTCGTACGACTGGCAGAGCCAGGGCGACAGGTCCGAGGCGCGCAGGGCGTCGAAGGGGAGGAAGGCGAGCGGGCCGTCCGGCACGATGACGAGGGCCTTCTTCCCCGCGATGCGCGATTCCACCGGGGCGATGAGGGTACGGTACAGGCTGGCCGACAGGCGCGCGACCGCCGTGCGGTCCTCGTCGGCGAAGACGGCGTCCCGGAAGGCCTTCACCGTTCCCGACCAGTCGAAGTCCCTGTCCAGTTCCGCGATCGAGGCGCCTTCCCGGGTCACGACGATGCACCACGAGCGCTTCCGCGCGAAATCCGGGGATTCCGGATCCTTTTCCTCCCAGATGACGTACTCGAGGATGGCGGCATCCGGCGGGCAGAGCCGCTGCGCGTCGGCGAGCGTCGCGACGCGCGGGCTCCTCAGCTCGCGGTAGCGGTCCAGCCTGAACAGGCGCCCCTCGATGCCGCCCATCTCGACCTCGAAGGCTTTCTTGTCCTTCCCGAGCGAGGAGATCAGCGCGCGGTCCTGCTTCGATTCCGGCTTTTCCAGTTCGCGCGAAAGGCGGGAGGCGGAAAACTCCACGCGCTCGGAGAGTTCCAGCATGCGGTCGCGGTCGGCCGGGACGATTCCCTCCGACTCAAGGGCCGCCTTGAGGGACAGCCGGTCCAGGAAACCGCGTGCGCGCAGCGATTCCGCCGACGCGAAGGCGCCGGCGAGATCGCCGAGCTTGACGGCCGCCTGGATGGACAGATGGTAGATCCCGAGGTTGCGGGCCACGAACGAAGTCCTTGTGGTGCCCATCTCCCTGCGCGCCGTTTCCACGGCAGCCGCGCCCGAGTCGAACGCCTTTTGCGCGTCGGCAAACCTGCCCAACCCGAGGCGGACCATGCCGAGCTCCGCGGCGTAATCGGCCATGTCCTTCCGCGATGCCGAGGCCTCGGCCAGGTCGAAGGCCTTGCGGTACCATGTTTCCGCCTGCGCGAGGTCGCCCGCGTTCCCGGCCGACGCGCCGAGGAAGCTGTAGTTCGAGGCGATCGACAGGTGGCCGGGACCGAATGCGGCCGCGATGATGGCCGTCGAGCGTTCGAAGCATTCCACGGCCTTGGCTCGATCTCCCTTGCCGGCGTATGCCCTGCCGAGGTTGGTAAGTGTCGGCGCGACATTGCGGTCCGCCGGTCCGAATTTGGCCGCGTGGATCGAGATGGCCAGGTCGAAGTACCTGATGGCGTCGTTCCACGCCCGTTTCCGGATGAGGGCGGCGCCGATGTTGTTGTAGACGATCCCGACGCTCTCGTGGTCGGGGCCGAGCAGGTCGATGAAGATCTCGCAGGCCTTGTCGAAATACTCGATGCCCCGGTCGAATTCCTTCCTGCCGACGTACACCGTGCCGAGGTTGCTGTAGCAACGGGCTGCCGAGGGGTGCTTCGGCCCGAAATGCGAGAGCGTGATGGCCAGGCTCCTGTCGAATTCCTCGATGGCCAGGTCGAAATCACCCCTGTCCGCGTGGAGCGACCCCAGGTTGTTCCAGCACACGGCGACGCTTTCGTGCTCCGGGCCGAGGACCTTCGCCATTATTGCGAGCGCGCGCTCGTAGCAGTCGAGGGCGCGGAGCCAGTCGCCCCTGTCCTGGAAGACGTAGCCGAGGTTGTTGAGGGTGACGGCGTAGTCCGGGTGTTCTGTGCCCGAGGCCTTCGCGGTGATGGCGAGCGCGGTTTCGAAGCATTCGACGCCGCGCTTGTAGTCTCCCTGCCTGGACCGGGCTACCCCGAGGTTGTTCCATACGGCGACCGTGTCGGGATGCCCGGCACCCGACACGCGGATACGGAGCGCGAGGGCTTCCTCGAGCAGGGCTATCCCCTTTTCATAGTTTCCCAGGTCGATCTGGGTTATACCCAGATTGCTCAGGGTATGCGACACGGTCGGGTGCTCCCGGCCGTAGGCCTTGATCCGGATGGCGAGCGCCTTTTCCATGCTCGCCGCGGCTCCCTCGAAGTCACCCTTCGCGCTGAGCACCGTGCCGATGTTGTCGTAACAGAGCGCCATGTCGGGGTGATCGGGACCGGAGATCTTTTCGAAGATGGCTTTCGCGCGCCCGTAGTATGCCAAAGCAGCATCGCAGTCGCCCTTGTCGGAAAGGACCACGGCGATGTTGTTGCACATGGTTGCCGCGGTCCGACTCCCGGGTCCTTCGCCCTTTTCCGCCGCGGCGAGCGCCTTCCGGTAATACGAGATGGCGTCGTCGAAGGCCGCGATGGAACGGTACGCGTCTCCGAGGATGCTGCAGGGGATCACGAGGCGGGGATCGTCCGGTCCGTACGCGGCGACGAGCAGGTCGACGGTTTTCCGGTAGTAGGAAGCGGCCATCCGGTAGTCGCCCTTGGCGGCATACATCGATCCGATGTTCCCGTAGATGTCCGCCACTTCGTTCGAGCCTTCCCCGAGGGTCTTCCGGTATGTGGCGAGGGCTTCCTCGAAGCGCGCGAGCGCGGGGTCCCAGTCGCCCGTGTCGCTCAGCACGAGGCCGAGATCGTTGGCCGCGGACGCGGCGGGCAGTTCGTAACCAGGCCCCAGCTTCCGGAATGCCGCGACGGCGCGCCCGAGAACATCGACGGCCTTGTCCGCGATGCCTGCTTCCTTGTACGCGCGTCCGAGGTCGAGGAGGCTGTTCGCCACGTCGCCGTGGTCCGGGCCGAGCGTCTCGATCCTGATGGCGAGGGCCTGCTCGAGGTACGGGAGCGCCTTCGCGAAGTCCCGCAATCCCGTGTATGCCCGCCCGGCTTCCGCCATCGCCTCCGCGGTCAATACGGATTTCAGGCCCTTCAGCTCCCTCCGGATGGCGACGGCCTTTTCCAGGTGAACCGCGGCGCGCTGCCATTCCTTCGCGTTGTTGCAGGCGATTCCGGCCATGACCCGGCAGGTTCCCGCCTCGAGCGAGTCGGGACCGTACGCGGCGAGCGTCAGGCGGAGAGCTTCATCGAAGGCATCGGCCGCCCGGGTGTAATCGCCATCCTGGTTGCATGCCTTGCCGAGCTCGATCCACGCGAGTATGGGCGTCTCATCGCCTGTTGCCGCGGTTTGCGCGAGTATTGGTGCGGCCTCCGACAGGTACCGGATCGCGCGCTTGTAATCCTTGGCGGCCAAGCAGGCCTGCCCCATGCCGTAGAGGCAGAAACCGCCCTCCCTGCCGTTCCTCCACGTCGACGCCGTCGCGGCCGCCAGCCCCTTTCCGTACGCATCGAGGGCGCCTTCCGTGTCTCCCCCTTCGCGTCGGGCGTTGCCCAGGTTGTACCAGGCGATGGCCGTGTTCCTGGCGTTCGCCCCGTAGAACGCGACGCAGGCCGCGACCTCGCCCTCGAAACAGGTTTTCGCGCCGGCATAGTCCCCGCTGTCATAGCAGGCGGCGCCTAGCTTGTTGAAGGCGGCCGACGCGGGCAGGGTGTCCGGCCCGAAGAGGAGGAGGACGGCGTCTTTCAGCGGTTCGAGCACGGCGATGGCGGCGTCGTACTTGCCCTGGTCGGTAGCCTGCTTGCCGACGGCGAGCCAGGCGAGGAGGAGGTCCTTGTCTTCGCCGATGGTGTCGACGCGCCACGCCCAGACGCTTTCGACGATCCGCAGCTTCGAGGTGTCGCCTTTCGCCTCGTAGAGATCATGGAAGGCTTCGAGCGTGCCTGCGAGCATCCTGCCGCCCCGCGCGAGCGCGCCTGCGGTGACCGCGGTGTCGGCGTGCTGGAGGATGAGGGCCGAATCAGCGTCCGAACCGAGGGCGTAGCGGCAGAACCAGACGGCGGTCCATGCGCCCGGGGTGGGCGGCTTGGCGTCCAGGAAGTCGACGAGATCGCTGTCGAAGGCTTCGACGATGCCTTCGTTCTGCTCCGGTTCGAGGATAGCCGCGTCATAGCCCGCGAAGAACCAGCGCATGCCTTCGCGGTCATCCTTGCGCGCGAAGCAGGATAGCGCCGCGACGAAACGGGGGCCGGCCGCCCTGGGTTCCAGTTCGGCGGATTTGGCCGCGTTCGCCGTCGAATCCGCCCAGTTACCGTCCTCGTAGCCGAACCAGGCGAGATTCCAGTAGAGACGGAAGCGATCGGTTTCCGGCACCTTGGGCACGGCCGCACGGAGCAGCCGGTCGGCCCCTCCCGCATCGCCCTTGGATCGCATGGTGTAGGCCGTTTCGATGTATGCGTCCGCCCAGCCGGGATAGCATTTCCGCAGGATGGCGAACGCGGCGAGCGACTCGTCATACCGCCCGAGCTCGCGGTACGCGCAGGCGCGCATCCAGAGGCAGTCGGACCATGCGTCCTCTTCGGCCGTGGTCGAGCCGTCCTTCGAGGGCTTGTGCACCGTCTCGTAGCGGATGCCCAGGGCGTCCATCTCGAGGGTGATCGCGATGGTCGATTCCCAATCACCGCCGTCGTACGCCGCGGCGGCCCGTTCGTGGATGTCGGCGAGGCGCTTCGAAACGGATTGGCCCGAAACCGTGACGGCGATCAAGGAAAACGCGACGGCGAACAGGAAGGCTCGTTTCATGGAATGCCTCTCCGTTGAAGCATAATGCAATGCATGCGAAGGGCAACACCGCCTCTCCCGCTTGCCGCCGGGGATGGTTCAGCCTCCCCGACCGTTCCGGGCGCTGGTGGACATGAATCCATTCTTACCCCCAATCGTTCTGTGGCTCGGACATTCAACATTTCCTTCCCCATAGCCGCACTGCATGGTAAGATAGTAATGAAATGGTATGGAGAAAATAGAGAAAAGAGGTCGTATCAATATGCCTTTGGAATCGTCCAACCCATTCTTCGACCACCCCATCCTGAACTCGCCCTATTCGCCTCCCGCACGGAACTAGGAGTTGGATGAACAAGGGCAGCCAACTCAAAGAAGAGTAAGGGTCTCTCCAGCCGGAAGCGTTTGGGCATTGGTTTCAGATCCCTGTCTGGCGACCTCGTCAGGTTCCCTCATATGCCATGGTACTGTTGGACAAAATGCCAAAGATGGAATATTCTCATTCCATTACCATAAGGAGCATAAAATGAAGAAACTATTCACCGCAATAGTATTTTTTTTCTTGCCCTCAATTCTTTCACGCAGGAAGCATTCACCCGCTATATCCCCATTCAAAGCTATGCTGGCTTGCCGCTTATCACGCTCCAGTCCCTGGATGATGTTCTTGATCTGGCAAAACAAGGCAGGGTTACGACCGCATTCCTGAGTTGGACAAAAGAAAACAGGTCTTCATCGACTTTGCTGATCAAGGCGAATGATACTTACTATGTCTTCAACCTGAAAGGTTACAGCGCCGTCGGAGATTACCGGAAAGGATTGAAAATTGGATTCATGAATGGAGGGGATTACTACGATTCTGTTGCCCTGGGTCTCCCCAACAATGAACTCTATACCTTCTACACGCGGAATAATTTTGCATCCATCGAAGACTGCAAGAAAGCATTTGCCAATGGTTTTGCAAGGGAAAAGGAAACCCCACCCGTTGCTGTCTTACCATTGGAAATCAGCGTTGATCGTGTTAAATTCCTCTCACAATACATTCCTGTTCTTGCTGTTTATATAAGCGTGTATAGACTTGAAGGAAACATCTATAAATTGTCTCATACTCGTGAAATGATCTTGAATGGGGATGCCGGATACGAAAAAATAAAAGAGATTGTTCAGTCACGTGATAAGAGCGCCAAACCTCCAGAACTGAAAGCGCGCGAATCTCAAGCCTTTTATTGGGCTGAGGTTAATGGGATATCAAAATACGATGACTATCTGAAATTCATTGCGACTATTACCGGTGTGGTCGCCGAAGGATATCGCTCCGTCAAGGATCAGGAGACAGGGATCTCCAATGGATTTACCGATGGTGATATATTCTATGAGGCTAAAGAAAATGGATTTGAAAACGCTGAAGATTTCCGCCTTGCGGGGGAGTTTGGCGTCCGCACTTTTGAACAGTACAAGACAATCAAGGCAATCGCTGATGGCATAAACTCGATCATGAAAAAAGATAGCAAGACATTCCCGGATTCTGCCTTCATCTATCTGTTGACCAGTATTCCCCGTGGCAAATCATACTCCATTCCCAGCATTGCCGAGTATCTGATGAAGAATGTCATTAGTCCTGAATGTCAGAAATACCTGCATCGCAAAAGAGTTGAATGTACGGAAAATAACCTGAAGGCCTTCCTGATGGCAAACCCGACATTGAGTATCGGGAAGTGGGACGCGGAGGGCGGCGTCTTCGTGAGAAACTAGATGCTCTGTCACCGACCCGATTGTGGGACTGATTGTTGCCAAAACGATCCCTTCCTCAAGGAATGCTGGAGGAATACTTCGCGCAACCCTTGAGCAGATCACCGATCTGGAAGACATCCCGCCCCTTCCCCGCATTCGGCAGGTACTCGAGCCTTTTCCCGCCTGAATGCTGCGAATAGCACAGGCGTGCCTTTCGAATCCCTTCCAGCAGTGCGACATCCACAAATCCGCTTGAAAGCAGTTTCTTTCCCAGCGGTGTTTCGGAGATGGGAAGGCTCGCTCCATCCGCATCGAAAACGAAATCCGCCATGTCGAACAAGGCCATCAGGTTGTTCGTAGAAATGTGGTAGGTCCTGAGGATCCGCTCCGACCAGACGAGGGATTTCATCTCCACACCCGAAATGACAGGGTATCGGGGCGGTAGCCGATCTCGTCGTAGATCGATTGGTTCAGGTCCGTGAAAAAATCCGGCGACGCGTCGCGGGACCGCACCATCACGCAGAAGACGTTGGAATCCCACGTGTATCGCCCTACCACGGCGGGTAGATCTTCATCTTGTTGAAGATGCATTTACATCCCCCCCGGGGAGACACCGGGGGGGATGATGGACAATCAGGAAAATCATCTGCGCCGACAGTGCACCGGCCAAGGTCGGAATTCCTCCGCCGGCGCCTGTCCTGATTTCAGATCACTTGCCCACCTTGATGTCCTGCCAGACCTGGTTGTAGATGGCCAGGTCTTCGCCCAGGTCGAGCTTGAGTTCGCAGTTGCCGAGCTGGTCGACCGTGTAGTGCGGCGTGGTTTTCAGGAGGCCCCGGGCGGGCACGTTGGCCGTCGCGGGGAAGCGGAAGTAGTCGCAGAACTCCGCGTAGATTTCCGGCCGGTGGATGAAGTCCATGAACTTGTACGCCAGGTCGACGTTCTTCGAGCCCTTGAGCAGGACCATGCTGTCGATGTAGAGCGGCCCGCCTTCTTTGGGGATGAAGAAGTCGACTTCTCCCCACCTGGTTTCCTCGAGCTCCGCGAAGATGACTTCGGCGTAGCCCTGCGCGACGACGACCTCTCCCTGGGCGAAACTCTTGCCGAAGGCTTCCGCGTCGAACTTGAGGAGGTTGGGTTTCCATTCCTTGGCGACCAGGTCGGCGGCTGCCTTGACCTTGGCCGGGTCGGTTTCGTTGACGGACATGCCCTTGAACTTGAGCGCGTCGCCGAGGACTTCCCTCATGTCGTCGAGCATGCACATCTTCCCCTTGAGGTCCTTGCGGGCGAAGACGCTCCAGCTCTTGTCGTACGTGCCGACCGCCTTCCTGTTGACGGCCACGCCCGACGCGCCCATGTAGTACGGGACCGAGTACTCACAGCCCGGGTCGTAGACGGCTTTTGCCACGAGGCCGGGATCGACGTTCTTCCAGTTGGCCAGGCGCGCCTTGTCGATGCCCTGCAGCATTCCCTGTTTGGCCATGATGGTGACGTAGTCGGCAGAGGGGAAGACGATATCGTAGCCGGCGCCCCCGGCTTCGAGCTTGGAGTACATCGTCTCGTTGGAATCGAAAACGTCGTAGACGACGTCGACCCCGAACTCCTTCTCGAACTTCTCGATGACCGAATCGGGGGTGTAGTAGGTCCAGTTGAAGATGTAGAGCTTTTTCGGCTCCTCTTTTGCGGTGCCGCCACCCGTCGGCGCGGGAGCCTTCCCCTGGCAGGAGGATGATGCGAGCGCGAGCGCGAGGGCCGCGATCCCTGCGATGTGCGAAAAACGTTTCATGGGTACCTCCGAAACCGTGTCGGGCGGTGGTCGGTCCGCCCGGAATGGCAAATCGTGTTGCGTCGGCGCTTCGCGGCGCCGGCGGAACGTTCAATGAACGGCGAAATCCTTGAGGAATTTCCTCAGGGGGATGGCGAGGAGGGCGGTGCCCGCGATCATGAGCACAGAGAGCGCGTTGATCACCGGCGAAACGCCGTACCGGATCATGGAGTAGATGTACAGCGGCAGGGTCGTGGAACCGGGACCCGAGACGAAGAAGGTGATGACGAAGTCCTCGAGGGAGAGGGTCACCGCCGTGAGGAATCCTGACAGGATGCCCGGCATGATCGTCGGGAGCACGACGAGGGTGAGGGTTTGGATCTCGTTCGCCCCGAGGTCGTACGCCGCTTCGACGATGGAGTAGTCGAACTCCTCCATGCGCGCGGAGACGAGGAGGAAGACGAAGGGGAGGTTGAAGCTCACGTGCGCCAGGAAGATGGTGAAAAGGCCGAGCTTGAGGCCGATGCCCGCGAAGAACATGGACAGGGAGACGCCGATGATGATCTCCGGAAGGATCATCGGCAGGAACCCGATGGTCTGGACGTAGCCCCGCAGCCTGAACCTGTAGCGGGCCGCGCCGATGGCGCCGAGGGTGCCGATCGCGGTGGCGACCGCGCCGGAGCCGATGGCTATCACTATGGAATTGCGGAAGGCCCGCCACAGGTCGGGCGAACCGGAGAAGAGCTTTTCGTACCACTTCGTCGAGAACCCGGTCCAGGACATAGTCCTGGAGTCGTTGAACGAGTACGCCGCGAGCACGAGGAGCGGCAGGAGGAGGAACCCAATGGTCAGCGCGCAGACGATCCGCGAGAACGTGAAGACGTCGCGGTTCCACGCAATCCGCTTCATCACCTCCGGGCGGTACATCAACGCCCCCCGTTGCCGTTCGCGGCGGCGTAGTCGGCGGCGATCGCGGCGTCGGCCTCGGCCGAGCGTTCGGGAGCGGCCTGCAGCCTCATGAGGATGAGGATGCCGATGGTCGTGACGAAGGTGACGAGGAGCGACAGCGACGCCGTGAAGGGCAGGTTGCGCGCCTTCGTGAGCTGGTCGGCGATGAAGTTGCCCAGCATGTACGAGTTCATGTCGCCGACGAGCAGCGGCACCGCGTACGCGCCGAAGATGGGTATGAAGGTGAAGAGGAAGGCGGCGAAGATGCCGCCCTTTATGTTGGGCAAGAGCACCCTGACAATCGCCTGGAGCTTGCTCGCGCCCAGGTCGCGGGCCGCCTCGAGGAGGGTGAAGTCGAACTTGTCGATCGTGCTGAAGAGGGGCAGGATGGCGTAGGGCAGGTACACGTAGACGAGCACGAGGAGCACCGCGCCCTGCGTGTTGAGAAGCCTCAGCGACGACTTCACGAGACCGGTCCTGAGGAGGATGTCGTTCACGAAGCCGTTGTTGCCGAGTATCACCATCCACGCGAAGACGCGGAGGAGGAAATTCGTCCAGAACGGCACGATGACGAGGAGGAGCAGGAGTACCTGGCGCTTCGACCGCGCCATGCGGTAGCCGGTGGGCAGCGCCAGCGCAAGGGTGATGACGGTGGCGACCATCGAGACGACGAAGGTCTTCACGGTCACGGCGACGAGGTTCGGGGTCCCGACCGCCTTCCATGCGTCCAGTGACGCCTGCCATTCGACGCCGCCGTACAGTCCCTTCCTGAGGAAGCTGAACCCGACGATGATCAGCAGCGGCACCGTGAAGAAGACCGTGAGCCAGAGGATCATGGGGCCCGCGTACAGGTTGCCGAGGTTCCGCTTCATCAGGCGTCGGACCCGGGACCGACGATATAGCCGTCGTCCGAGCTCCACGAGACGAACACGCGGTCCTTCCACGCGATGTCGGGACCTTCCTCCTGGTAGCTCGCGTGCTGCTTGAAGACCTTGAGGGTGGCGTCGCCGCAGCGCACGAAGAACTTGGACTGGAACCCGGAATAGATGGGCTCCTCCACGACGCCCTCGAACACGTTGAGGTCGGAGCGTCCGCCGTCCGGACGCTCGTGGTCGATGTGGATCTTCTCAGGCCGTATCGTGAAGATGGCGGTGCCGCCCGGGGCCGGCCCTTTCGCGGTCTCCACGAGCACCTTGCCCAGACCCGGTACGGAGAGCGAGGCTCGGCCGCCCCCGACGGATTCCACCGAGGCGTCGAACAGGTTGGTTTCGCCGATGAAGCGGGCGACGAACTCGGTGGCCGGGTTCTCGTAGATTTCGTAGGGCGAGTCGCACTGGAGGACCTTGCCGCCGTTCATCACGGCGATGCGGTCGGAAACCGAGAGCGCTTCCTGCTGGTCGTGGGTCACGTAGATGAAGGTGATGCCGATCTTGTCGTGGATGGAATCGAGCTCGATGAGCATGTGCTGGCGGAGCTTGGCGTCGAGCGCCGACAGGGGTTCGTCGAGGAGCAGGACGCTCGGCTCGTTGATGAGGGCGCGGGCGATGGCTACCCGCTGCTTCTGCCCGCCGGAGAGCTGGCTCGGCTTCTTCCGGGCGTGGTCGACGAGCTGGACGAGTTCGAGGTACTCGCCCACCTTCGCGCGGATGGCCTTCGGCGCGGTCTTGCGGAGCCTCAAGGGGAACGCGACGTTCTCGAATACCGAGAGGTGCGGGAAGAGGGCGTAGCTCTGGAACACCGTGTTGACCCCGCGCTTGTTCGGTTCGAGCGGCAGGACATCGATACCGTCGATGTTCACGAGGCCTTCGTCGGGGTTTTCGAAGCCGGCGATGATGCGCAGGAGCGTGGTTTTGCCGCACCCCGACGGTCCCAGGAGCGAGAAGAACTCGCCCTTGTTGATCCGCAGGCTCACGTCGTCCAGCGCCTTGAAATCGCCGAAGGACATGGAAACCCGCCCGATGTCGAGATCGCTGCCTTTCAATGCTTTTCGTCGCCCTCCCTTTCCGTATGATCGGCCACCGTGAAACAACAACGGATCGCCGGCCTTTGTCAAGCGTTCCATCGACCTTGCCGTTCGCGACGACCGGGCAGTATCATTATACGCGTCGAAGGCGGGGAAATCGCCGGCGGCTCGGTTTTTTTGATGAAATTCGCGGGAGGCAGGCAGTGAGCGACGATCGCGGCGCCGACGGGGGAAGACAGGCGGGCCTCAAGGCCATCATACGGAAGCTCCACGACGGTATGCCCGCCTCGGCGGTGAAGCGGGAATTTGCCGGGCTCATCAAGGGGGTGAGCGCCGGCGAGGTCGCGGCGATGGAGCAGGCCCTCATCGACGAGGGTTTTCCCGTGGAGGAAGTCCAGCGCCTCTGTGAAGTGCATGTCGAGGTTTTCGAGAACGAGCTCAGGCGGGGAGGTTCCCCGAAGCGGATGCCCGGCCACCCCGTCCATACCTTCATGGCCGAGAACAGGGAAGCCGCCAGACGGGTTTCGGCCCTCGTCCGCGCGGCCTGGGCCTGGCGCTGGTGGGGAGGGGGCAGGGACGGAGCGGCCGCGGCGCTCTCCGGCCTGGCCGGTATAGTCGTCCATTACGCGAGGAAGGAAAACCAGCTGTTCCCCTTCCTCGAACGCGTGGGCTTCACCGGGCCCTCGAAGGTGATGTGGGGCAAGCACGACGAGATCCGCGCCCAGCTCAAGGATGCAGAAGCGGCCCTGGGGAAGGACGCGGCGGGATTCCTGAAGACGGCGAAGTCCCTGGCCTCGTCGATCCGGCGGATGATCTTCATGGAAGAGCGCATACTCCTGCCGAACGCCCTGTCGCGCCTGGACGCCCGTGACTGGGCCGCCATCCGCGCGGGAGAGGGCGCCATCGGCTACGCGTGGGTGCGGCCTGGCGCCGAATACGACGCCGCGATCGCCGCGTCGGCCTCCCCGGCCCGCAGTGGCGGCGCGGCGCCTTCCGGTACGGCGTCGTCCCCGGCGGACGGGATCGTCGAACTCGGGGTCGGCCGCGTGCCGCTCTCGATCCTGGATCTCGCCCTCAAGCGTCTGAGCGTGGACATCAGCATCGTCGACGCCGACGACAGGGTTCTCTACTATTCGGATTCACCCGACCGCGTCTTTCCGAGGAGCCCCGGCGTCATCGGCCGCTCGGTGCAGAACTGCCACCCCCAGAAGAGCGTCGCGACCGTGCAAAGGATACTCGAATCGTTCAGGAAGAAGGAGCGGGACAGCGCCCTGTTCTGGATCCGCATGGGCGGGCGTTTCGTCGTCATCGAGTACCGGGCACTCTACGACGGAGCGGGCAATTACCGCGGCACGCTCGAAATCAGCCAGGACGCAGCGGGGATCCGCGCCATGGAAGGCGAGCGGAGGCTCCTCGACTGGTAGGCCCCCGCGGGTGAACGGGCCCGGTCGTGTTTGACAGCGTGACCCGCCTTTCGATAGACTTTCTCGATTATGCAGCGCGGACGTCCGGATCGCTTTCGGTCGGGACGAAACAGCCGACCAGGAGTACCAACATGAGCGAACACGAATTCACTTCCGCCAATTTCGACGCCGAGGTGCTCAAGTCCGACCTGCCCGTCCTCGTCGATTTCTGGGCCGAGTGGTGCGGTCCGTGCAGGATGATCGCCCCCTTCGTGGCGGAAGTGGCGCGGGACTACTCGGGCCGCGCCAGGGTGGGTTCGGTCAATGTCGACAATGAAGGCGATCTCGCGAATGCCTGGGACGTGGCGTCGATTCCCACCCTGATCGTGTTCAAGGGCGGGGTGATCGTGGCGAAGCGGATAGGTGCCGTCCCGAAAAAAGACATCGAGGCGCTCCTCAAGGACTTCGTCTGACTTCAATCCGGCCCGCCAGGGGGAAAGCCGACGGTGAACGCGCCCTTGCCGGAACTTCCCTTCCCGTCATTGACCCGTGAGGTTCATATTTCGATGACGAGCCCGTCGTGCGCGGGGCGGGCTTCGCAGCGCGTTCCGAGCGCCGAGCAGATTTTTTCGAGTTCCGCGTGCGAATGGTCGTGGCAGATGTGCGTGATGAAAGCGCGCGAAGCGCCGATACGCTCGGCCTCCTCGATGGCCCGTTCGACGGTGAAATGCGTGGGATGGGGCTTCGTCCGCATGCCGTCCACGACCACGACGCTCACGCCCCTGAGGATCGCGTAGGAGGATTCGGGTATCTCCGAGCAGTCGGTGAGGTACGCGAAGGCGCCGATCCGCCACCCGAGCACCCCGATCGTGCCGTGGAGCAGGGGGACGGGGATCGCCACGAGATGCCCGATCTCGACGCCCGAGGACGGCGCGACCGAGAGGTCCAGCTTCGGGACGCCTCCGCCCGCCTGCCTGGGCGAAAAGGCGTAGGCGAAGCGCACGCGGAGTTCGTCGATGCATTCGGCATCCCCGACGATGCGCACCGGTTTCCGGCGGCACAGGGGGCGCACGTCGTCGATGCCGTGCACGTGGTCCGCGTGCGCGTGCGTCACGAGGAGGGTGTCGATGCGGGTGAGTCCTGCGCGCAGGGCCTGGAGCCTGAATTCCGGCCCCGCGTCGATGACTGCGATTTCGTCCGCGTCGCCCCGCAGGAGCACCGACGAACGGTAACGCGCGTCGCGGGCGTCGGGCGAGCGGCAGACCGGGCAGGAGCAGGCGAGGACCGGGATGCCATGGCTGGTTCCCGTTCCGAGGAATTCGACGGTCATCGCGGCGGCAGGGGAGGGGGATCGAATTCCGCCTCGGCCGGGAAACGCACGAGCCGCGCGAAGGCGCCGCCGTACCGGCGGGTCAGCGAGTCCATCCCCGTCTCCGCGCCGCTTTCGAACACGGCGATCGCGAACCTGCCGTCGGGTTCGAAATACGGGAACAGCGCGGCCACGTGCGTGTAGCGCCGGAGTTCGGGCCCGGCCGACGAGTCCGGAACGTTGAACGCCGCGAGGTAGAATCGTCCCGGTTCGCGCATGGCCAGGATGTAGAGCACGGCTTCGAGCCCGTCGACGCGGTATCCGCCGGTCGGGAAGTCGATCGGGTAGGTTTCGTACTTGCCCCCGCCGTTGAGCGGATCTAGGCCGGGGACGATGAGGCCGAAGGGTTGGGCGAGCACGTCGTTGTCCGTGATCTTTTCGCGCGACGCTGCAGGCGACGCCACAAGCGAGGGGTGCATGGCCCTGGCGGTTTCGAAGGCCAGGTTCCTGGACCAGTCCAGCCCGAAGAACGGATCCAGGCTGGTCTCGTATGGTGACGTGAAACTCGTCCCCCGGACGCCCTCGCGCCGCTCTTTCAGGGGCTCGATTTCCAGCCACGATCCCGCAACGGGCTTGATGATGCCGTCGACCAGCCATTTCGCGAAACCCGAACAGTTGACGCCACCCCGGCCCGGTTGGGGCTTCCCCGTCGAGATGAAAACGGGTTTGCCCGACCCGTCGAAGGCTCCGTCCTCGACGTAGTCGAAGAGCGGGAGGCGCTCGCGCACGGACGCGATCAGTTTCCTCGAATCCGCGTAGAGCCCCGGATCGGGGGAGAAGAGCGACCATTCGACCGTTCCGGAGGTCCAGCGGACGATGTCGGCGACCGGCGCCACGAGCAGACGGTCGATGGGAACGGGCAGGATGACTTCGCGGCGGAGCACGCCTCCGTAGGCGACGACGTCCATTTTCGCGCGGTCCGCAAAGGGATAGATGCGGAGGAATACTTCCTGGTCGCCCCGCATGAACACCTTGGCCTGCGTGACGGAACCGTCACGCCGCGAGCGCTTGACGATCCACGCCCCCTGGCCCCAGACGGGGAAGCTCCCGTCGGCTTTCGGTACGAGGAGCAGGTAGAAGGCGTCGGGTTTGATCTCGACCCTGAGCCGCCAGGATCCGTAGTCGTTGAGTTCCAGTCTCGGTTTCAGGGCCATCGCGCGTTCCATGGGCGCGAGGAAGACTTCGTCGCGGAGCCGCGAACGAATGTCGTCGGTTTCCGGGAATTTCCGGAGCGGCCGGTCTCCCGGGAGGCGGCGGGCGCCGGAGACGGGAGCTTGCGCACCGGCTTCGGGGACGGCCAGCGAAAGAAGGATCGCGAGGACGGCAAGGGCGATGCGAGGCGTCGGAGGAAGGCGCGTGTCGGGTATCATCAATAGATTATCGACAGTCAGATGCGGACTCTTCAAGCGATCATGCATGGATCGGATGTCCCGGCTCGGAGATTCACGACAAGTCGCTTCAATTCGGTTCCCGCGGTACCGATAGATAAACGGGGGCGTCCGCGCCCGCCATCCGATCCCGGAATCCCGGTATGGTACGTCCAAGGAGCATTCCCATGTTTTTCACGTCACGACAGGCGCGATCGTTTTTCGTCGCGGTGGCGATTTTGCTGCTGTCCGTGGCGTTCGCGCCGCCGGCGGCCGCACAGGGCGCCGGCGATCCCGCGCTCGCGCCCCAATCATCCCGGAATGCCCACTTGACCCCTCCCGAACCCTATCGGCTGTTCCCCGGCATGTATTTCCGCGACATATATGCCCGCTACCTGCTCGAACACCCCGCCACCCATGACGTCCCGATCAGCGACGGAAACGACGCGCCGTCCGTCGCCGACCGGGTGCCGATCCTCGCGGGCAGCCACATTGTCGCCTTCTACGGCAAGCCTGGCTCCAGGTCCATGGGCATCCTCGGGGAGTATCCCAAGGAAAAACTGGCGACACTCCTGCAGGGCTACGCGAAACTGTACGATGACGCCAACGGCGATTCGGGGATCGTTCCCGCGTTCTACCTGATCTACGGAACCTGTTGGCCGGGCGGCGAGATCGGCACCCTCAAGGACGAAGTCGTGCTCGATTACATCGAATACGCGGCTTCGATGGGTTGGCTGGTCTTCCTGGACCACCAGATCGGGAAGTACACGGTGGAAGAATCCATGGCGAAGCTCCTGCCCTGGCTCAAGTACCCGAACGTCCACCTGGCGCTCGATCCGGAATGGCACACGCCGGAACCGATGGAAGCCATCGGCAGCGTCGAAGCCGACGAGCTCAACCGCGCTCAGGAGCAGATGCAGGCGTACATGATCGGGAACGGCATACGGGGCGTGCGCATGCTCGTCGTGCACCAGTTCACTGAACACATGATCGGCGACCGCCCCCGCCTCAGGGCCGATTTCGACCGCGTGCTGCTCGTGCATACGGCGGATGGGTTCGGACCTCCCGCGCTCAAGAGATACACCTACGCCAACAATGCCAGGGCCGGCAACCTGCCCGTCAAAGGCTTCAAGCTCTTCTTCAGGGCCAGGACTCCCCACGCGGGTTGGGACGATCCCCTCCTTACACCGCCCGAAGTCCTCGCCCTCGAGCCGGAACCGCTCCTCATCATGTACCAATAGAGGGATACGGGTTTCCTGTACTTTTTTACGATACCGTAATAAAGTAGATGGGAATGCCCCGACCGGCCGCATGGACCGTTCCGGGTTTTCCCCGCGGGCGGCACGTCCTGTAACGAAATCCCGTCCGCGTTCGTTTCCATGGCATGGCCCCGTTTCCAGGCGGCGTGCCGATCTTCGGGACATGATGCGTTTCGACGAGCCGCCCCGCGATCCCGATGGCACGGGACCGCAGCCACGGTTTCCCGCCGGAACAATGCGCCTGGTACCTCGGCAATCGTTTCATCCGGCTTCGCGCGGCCCACAACGGTCGCCGTCATAAAAATGGAGGATCTTCATGTCATTGGTCAGGAAATCGTTAGCCCCGGCGCTCATCATGGCCGTATTCGCATCCTCGGCCTTCGCGTTCGACCCGCCGACGGGAGGCGACGCCGTCGCGGGCCTCGCGTACGCGCCGACCGTGGCCGGGGGCATCACGGTGACATCCGGAGATTCTCCCTGGGCCGACGCGCTGAACCCGGCCGCTTCCGGCGGACAGCAGCGGACGGTCCTCGACATGAACTACGTCGTTTTGGCCGGGTTCGAAGGCCAGGACGGTTTCGGCCAGGGCTTCAACCTCGGCGTGACCGTGCCCAAGCCCTACGGCGTGTGGACTTTCGGCGCCGGATTGCTGTCCGTTCCCGCGACCATCACGTCCATGCCGCTCGGAACGGTCGGCGGCGGCCGCATCTCTATTTCCAAGGACCTGTACCCGGACCTCTATGCGGGCATCGGCGTGGACGCGCGCGCGGGCGTCGCTCCCGCAGGCCAGGTCGACTGGGGCCTGGGCGCCTCGATCGGCATCCTCCACAAGCTCGGTGCGGTGGGTTTCGCCCGGGATGTCGCCTGGGGGCTTTCCCTCTCCGGCCTCGGGAAATCCTATTCGCCCGATGGTGTCGCCGCCGACGGAGGAAGCCTTTCGGGCTTTCCCTCTCCCTTCACGCCCGCGCTCGGCATCCGCGGCGACCTCGTCCAGGCCAAGGCCTTCCGCATCGGCCTCAACGCCGACCTTTCCTTCCCGACCTTCCAGAACGCCCTGTTCGGCATCGGGCTCGACGCCGGCATCATGGGACTCGTCTCCCTGCGCGCCGGCTGGAACCTCAACGCGCGCGAACTCCTGGACGATCGCGCCGACTCCTTCATTCCCTCCTTCGGAATTTCCGGCGTCATCCCGCTCGACCGCAAAGGCGACGAATCCTTCATCTCGAAAAGCGGATGGGACCGCAGCGAACTGCGGCCGACCCTCGGTGCCCAACCCCTCTATGACGGAGGGTGGGCCGTCGCCGCCGGCGTCAACCTGCCGCTCGGCGTCGTGGACCGCAGCGCCCCGAAGATCAAGGTGGACTTCCCGAAATCGAAGTACGATTCGTACTACATATCCCCGAACGACGACGGCAAGCTTGACGCCGTCGGGTTCCCCCTCTCGATCACGGATGAACGTTATCTCGCCTCGTACACGATGTTCGTGTACCGCAAGGGCGAGGAATCGGGCTCCCCGGTCCGGACGATCGGCAACAAGGAATCCCGCCCGTCGTCCGAAGGCTTCCGGGGCTTGTGGGATCGCATAACCTACGTCAAGAAGGGCATCCCGGTCCCGGAAACCCTCTCGTGGAACGGCGTCGGGGATTCAGGCGAAATACAGGTTGACGGCGGGTACACCATCGTCATCGAGGCGCGCGACGACAACGACAACCCGGCGCGGAGCGAACCGTACGCGGTTTCGATGGACAGGACGCCGCCCGTCGCCGCTGTCGACAAGCCCGCCAACCCGGATGATCTCATCTTCAGCCCGGACGGCGACGGATCGAAGGATATCGTGCTCCTGGGTCAGTCGGGCAGCGTCGAGGACCAGTGGGCCGGAACCGTGTCGGATGTTTCCGGCAAGGCGGTCAGGACCTTCTCGACGAAATCGGCCGCCCCCGCCCCCGTCTCCTGGGACGGTGCCAACGACGCCGGGGAGACGGTTCCCGACGGCGTGTACTCCTACCGCCTTGCGGCTGTCGACCGCGCTGAGAACGGCGCGGAAGCCCAGCTCGGCAACATCATCGTCAATACCCGCAAGCCCCCGGTCGGACTGTCCATCGACAAGGCCGCGTTCAGTCCGAACGGCGACGGCGTGAAAGACCTGCTCGGCATCGTTCCCGACGTTCCCGCCCGCGACGGCATCGCGACGTGGAAACTCTCCGTCATGGATGCGTCCGCGACCGAGGTCTGGTCCGTTTCGGGAACAGGGACGGACGGAGTCGCGGACAGGCGCGATTTCGACGGCAAGCGCTCCGGCGCCATCCTGCCGGAAGGCCAGTACCAGGCGACGCTCAAGGTAAGCTACCGGAACGGCCACGCTCCTTCCGCTACCACTTCCAGATTCGTCCTCGACGTGACGGCTCCACGGGCCGTCGTATCGGTGGACCGCGAAGCATTCGATCCCGCGGGCGAGGGAGAACGGACCAAGGTTCGCATCAGCCAGGAAGCTTCGGCGGAAACCGCGTGGTTCGCCGAGATCTCGGGCGAAGGGAAGGTCGCGCGCCGCTACAAGTTCATCGGCAAGCCCGAGTCGGCCGTCGACTGGGACGGGCGGGACGAGGCGGGCGCGATCGCCCCGGACGGGCTCTACGTCTACTCGTTGGCCGCCGAAGACGAAGCGGGCAACTCCTTCAGCGCGAAGACCCGTGAATTCAAGCTCGACACCGAGAAGAAGGCCGCGACGCTCTCCGCGGACCGGCGCGCGTTCAGCCCGAACGGCGACGGCGTGTTCGACTCGGTCAGGATATCCCCGGACGTCCGTTCCTCGGACGCGCCGGTGGAATGGAAGCTCCGGATCTACCCGGTCCAGGATTCTTCCGCGTCCGCGCGCTCGCTGTCCGGGAAAGGCGCCTACCCGAAGCCCTTCACCTGGGACGGACGCGACGACAAGGGCGGACGGCTGCCCGACGGGTCGTACCGGGCCAGGCTCGAACTGAGCTTCGCGAACAGCGCCCAATACGCCGTAGAGACGGGCGACATCGCGCTCGACACGGTGGCCCCGAAGATCGAAGTATCGGCGTCCACGGTCATCTTCTCCCCCAACGGCGACGGGCGCAAGGACGACGTCACCGTGACGCAGGCATCCGTGCCCGGAGATTCGTGGGAAGGCTCCATCCTCGATCCCTCCGGAAAGGCGGTACGGAAGTATTCGTGGAAGAACCGCGCCGAGACCTTCTCGTGGGACGGCACCGACGCCACCGGCAACAAGGTCCCCGACGGTTCCTATTCCTACGCGGTGGAATCCACCGACGCGGCGGGCAACTTCTTCTCCGCCCGGGTGCCGCGCGTCGCGCTCGACACCCGGCAGGCGGACGTGTTCGCCACCGCCTCGGCCCTCGGCTTTTCGCCGAACGGCAACGGCCGCTTCGACCAGATGGACTTCGGCCTCATCGTCTCGCTCAAGGACGGGGTTTCCTCGTGGTCGCTCAGGATCCTCGACAGGAAGGGCGCCGCGTGGAAGACCTGGTCGGGCTCGGGGTCGGGCACCATACCCGACAAGGTTTCGTGGGATGGCCGCGGGAACGACGGGACGGTGGTGCAGGGCGTCTTCACGGCCGCTTTCGCGGTGGAATACGAGCGCGGCGACGCTCCGGAAGCCAGGACCGCGCAGTTCGTCCTCGACATAGACGGCCCCCGCATCTCGTTGCGGACCATGCCGGAGTATTTCAGCCCGGACAACGACGGGGTGGACGACGAGCTGGTCGTCGACCTCTCGGTGGAAGACGCCTCCGCCATCGCGGACTGGCGGCTCGACATCACGGAAACATCCTCCGAAGACATCGACGGACCCGGCAAGCAGCGCGCCTTCACCGGTTTCGGCGGCACGGGCATGCCCGCGTCCCGCATCGTGTGGGACGGCCGGTCCCGCAAGGGCGAACTCGTCGAATCGGCCACCGACTACCCGATCCGGCTCGCCGTGACCGACGTGTGGGGCAACGCCGCCTCCGTGACTACCACGGTGACGACTGACGTCCTCATCATCAAGGACGGCGACAAGTACAAGATCAAGGTGCCGTCCATCGTGTTCAGGCCCATGCGCGTGGACTTCAACGACCTGCCCGCTGAAAAGATGGAGCGCAACATGGTCGTCCTGAGGCGGATCGCGGCCATTCTCAACCGGTTCAAGGACTACCGCGTCGCGGTGGAAGGGCACGCTGTGAACGGCGCCAAGCTGGAAGGCAGGAGCGCGGCCGCGATCGACCAGGAAGAGACGAGCTTCACGATGCCGTTCTCCGTGAAGAGGGCCCAGGCCATCCGTGCGATGCTGATAAAGCTCGGCGTCGACGGGGCGCGGCTCACGGTTGTGGGCTTGGGCTCGAACTCGCCTGCCGTACCCCTCTCGGACGTCGAAAACCGCTGGAAGAACCGACGCGTGGAATTCATCCTGGAGAAGAACGTGAAATAGGGGAAACCCACGCTGAAGGATGCCCGATGGGAATGGCCATCGCGCTCAACGCCTACGATGACATCTTCTCGGACTTCGACGAGCGGCGCGCCCATTACCGGCGCGAGAATCGCAGGTCGAAGGTCGAGTTCCTCCACTTCACGTCCATCGGGCTCGCCCTCTCCTTCGCGGCCAATTTCTTCGTGGATCGCTTCGACTTCCTCCCCCTGTTCAAGGACTTTCTCCTCATCCCGGCCTGGTTCTTCGTCTGGAGCGGCCTCGAGCTCTTCATGAGGAACAGGAACGAGATCGCGAAGAAAAGGAAATATTACGACGCACTCGCCGCGGCAAGCGTCGCCTTCAGGGACCTGGAGGCAGCCTGGCCCCGCGGGGGCGGAGGATCGGAAGGTCACGATGACTGAAACGGCGGGCCCCGTCCGGAACGGTCCCTGAGCCCGCCCCGCCGCCGCGCCTGCCCGGGGAGGCCTGCTTCAAGTATCCTGGTTGCCCATCGCTCATACCTCGTCCGGGGTCTTGGCCGCGAGCAGCCTGGAAGCCAGCTTGCGTTCACCGAATTCCCGGGCGATGGCGGCCAACGCGTCGAGATGCACGGAAGGATCGGCCTGGATCGGCGTGCAGAGGATGACGAGGATTCTCACCGGCGAATCGATCGCGATGAGGTGCCAGCCTGCGGGCCTCGCGCCGAAGAGGAACACGGGCTCGTCGAAACCCTCCACCCGGGCGTGCAGGAGCACGACGCCGGCTTCCAGCTCGATCGGGCGCTCCCGGGCCACCGAAGAAAAGCGCGCCGAGAGCCGGGACGCCAGGCGGCGGTCGTCCGGGAAGGCGGCCTCGAAGATCGAGGCGACCGCGTCGACGACGGAGGTCTCAGCCATGTTCACCGAGATGAGCCCCTCCACCCTGGCCTTCGCCGCCATGTCCTCGAAGCGCGGGGCGGCGGCAGCGGGAGCGGCCTCGGGGAATGCCTCGGATGTCTCGGGGAGGTAGGCGGCCATGATGGGCGATTCCGGGAAATTCTCCGACACGTCGACCAGCATGTGCTCGAGGCCGGGATGCCAGAGCGTTCCCGCCGGACGGGAGCTCAGGATGATGAAGGCGGGCCGGGGTCCGCAGGTTTCACGGGCCGTGCGCGCCAGCTCCTTCCACGACGGCACTTCGACGATGCGTGCGGTCTTGCCGAATCGCTTGAGCGCGGAGCGGGCGGCTTCGGCGGAACCCGTCGTCGTGGCGACCACGAGCCGGGCGCGGATCGAGTCGGCGAAGGCGAGGACTGCCTTCATCCCTGCCTCGAACCCGATGTGGGAGACCAGGAAGGGGGGCAGGACCATGAAAAGCGTGCCGTACGCGGAAAAACGTTCGCTGTGCTTGATGAGGACGATGAACCCGGAGCTCTCGCCGATGACCCGGTCCGTAACGCCGCCGAAGGCGCCGGTCAGGCGGGGGGGCTTGTTCCAGCCGAATACCGAGCACGCGACGCCAGGTTCTCCGACCGCCGACACGAGACCGTCGGCGGTGACGGCCGCAGACCTGATGGACGGCATCATCTCGACGCCGAGCGTGAAGCTCAGGGCCATGGCGCGGGCCAGGGAGGTTTCCGCGCGATCCAGGTCCCGGTCGGCGGCTTGTGTACCCGAGACGACGCAGAGCGGGCTGACGACGTCGGTGGGACGGGTACGGAGGCGGCCGGCGGCGTCGAGGAGTGACGCCACGGTGTCCGGGTTGGCGAGCGCCACGAGGACGCGGCGCTGCTGCCGGTTCGAGATCGCCGGACCGTCTTCGGAAGCAGCAGCTTGGGTTCTCCACGCGATGAGCCTGAGCGCGATGCTTGCCGCGAAGGCGCCCACGGCGAGGCCGACGAGCGTCCCGGGGGGGAGCAGTCCGGCGGATTGGGCGGTCGCGGCGGCAGCGAAGCCTGCCGCGGACCAGCCGAAGGCGTTCGGGGTGACGATGGTGCCCAACCCTTTGCCGGAGCGGTACGGCAAACCCCTGGCCAGCGCGACGAGGAAGGAAGCCAGGGCGACGGGCGCCAGATCGAGAGAGACAGGGTCCTTGGGGACGGCGATGAACATGAAACCGCAGGCGGCCGCGACGAAAGGCACGGCCAGTCCCCCGGAGACCGAGCGCAAACGGTCGGAGAGCCGTCCGCGAGGAGAAATGGCCGGGCCGAGAGCCAACCCCGCGAGGAATGCGCCGACGGCCGGGAAGAGCCCGGCGGTGGACGCGGCCGCGGTCCCCGTGGCAAAGCCCGCGAGGGCGACCGCGAAGGAAATGGAAGTTTCCTGACGGAGCGTCCGGAGCAGGATGCGCAGGAGTCCCAGGACGAGCACGAGGCCCGCGCAGAGCGCGATGCGGACTGGCAGTGACAGTTCGGGGAAGGCGGGGTTCTGGGGCGCGAAGAAGCCCGCGGCGAGCACGGCGACGGCAACCCATATGACTCCGACCAGCCTTGGTTTGCCTGAATCAGGGAGGCGCGCTGCGGCGAGGACGAGCATGATGCCCGCGGCGTGGCGCAGGATGTCCTGGATGCCGCCGCGGCCGATCCACGCGTGGGCGGCCGCGATGGCCGTCCACACCGCGAGCCGGACGAAGGTCCGCGACAGCGGGCTTCGTTCGCCCTGCGTGGACGCGGTCTCGATACCTGCCGAGAAAAGGACGAAGCACGCGGCCGCGAGGCCAACGGCCGAAGCTGACGCCGAGTCCTGCCGGAACCCCAGGAAGGCGAATCCCGCCGCCGAGCCTGCGACGGCGAACGCGATGAGCGGCACCATGATGCCGTCGGAGTCGCCGTCCGGGAGCGTCGTCCCGGCGAACCGGTAATACGAGGCGAGGTGCGCGACGAAGGACGCGACGAGGATGACGAGCGTGGTTTCGATGGCGCCGACCGGCATGATTACATAGTAACCCCCCTCCGGCGCGGACGCAAGCATTATCCGTCGACATCCTTAGTTGCGCGCGAAGCCCGCGCACTGGTATACTCGCCGCGGACGGTCCGGTTCGGGCGCGTACCGGAAGGGACGGAACCTCAGCGATGAAGGCGCTCATGATAGGAGATATCGTCGGACCCGCGGGCATCAAGGCGGTGGCGGAGCGGCTTCCGTCCCTGGCGCGGGAACTCGGGGCCGATATCATCATCGCCAACGGCGAAAACGCCGCGGACGGTTTCGGCATCACGAAGGAAGAAGCGTCGGCGCTCTTTGCCGCGGGCATCGACGTGCTGACCGGCGGCAACCACATCTGGGAGAAAAAGGACGCGGCCGAACTGCTCGATGCCACCGAGCGGCTCCTGCGCCCCGCGAACTATCCGCAAGGTGCGCCGGGTCACGGGACCGTCATCGTCGAAAAAGACGGTTTCTCCTTCCTGGTCATGAGCCTCCAGGGCCGGGAATGGATGACTCCCATCGACTGCCCCTTCCGCGCGGGCAGGGCCGCGGCCGACGAGGCTGCGCGCCTCGGGGCCGCGCTGGTCGTGGATTTCCACGCCGAGTCCGCGGAGGAAAAGGAAGCGCTCGCCCTGTACCTGGACGGCGACGTCGCCGCCTTTGCCGGCACCCACACGCACGTGCAGACCGCCGACGAGCGCGTGCTCCCCAAGGGCACGGGGTACATCACGGACCTCGGCATGACAGGACCCCTCGATTCCGTCATCGGGGTCAAGACGGAAATCTGCGTGCGCAGATCCCTTACGCAGATGCCCATCAAGATGGAATCGGCCGACGGTCCCTCCGGTATCCGGGGCGTCCTTTTCGAGATCGATCCGGTGACGCGGACCTGCCTGTCCGTCCGGCGGATCGCCGAAGATCTCTGAACCCCGCGTGTTCCGGTGTTTAGCGCGCCGGGCAGGACGGTGTTGACCCGGTCCCCGGTCGTCCGTACTATGCCGGTATGGCCGGAAGATCGAGCGCTTCGAGGAAAAAAAGGGGATCCGGGCAGATCGGGTGCCTCATCTGGATCATTGCCTTCTGCACGGTGTTCATCCTATTTTTCATGAATTGGGGCAGGATCAAGGCCACGTTCGAGGAAACCGGGTTCAACGCCGTCGTCGACCAGAACCGGAAGCCGGGGGGAAAGCCGCCACTCGCCCCGGTGACGGTGGAGGAAGAACCCGGATCCGGCGCCAAGCCCGCGGAGCCGGTGCCCGGAAACGGAGCCGATCCCGATGCTTCGGCCAACCGACCGACGGAAACCGGACCCGTGGCGAAACCCGCCTCGGAGCGGCCCGCCGAACACCCTGTCTCCCCGGCGCCGGCCGGCGAAAAGCCGGTGACGGGACCGGCAACGCCGACGGAATCGAAACCCGTCGTCACGACGAGGGTCGCGGTCCTCTTTTTCGTGAGGATCGACGACGACGGCGTGATTTCCCGGCAGGAAGTGAAGCGTACCGTGCAAGCCGGTGATTCACCGCTCACCGACGCCCTCGGCGCGCTCCTGAAGGGGCCGAACGAAGAGGAGCTCCGGAAAGGACTCATCACCCTGATTCCGCAGGGGACCAAACTCCTGTCGGCCCGCATCCGCGACGGGACCGCTTACCTCAACTTCAATGAAGCTTTCATGTACAACAAGTACGGGATCGAAGGCTACGCCGGGCAGCTCAGGCAAGTCATCTATTCCGCCACCGATTTTTCCACGGTCCGCGACGTCCAGATTCTCATAGAAGGCCGGACCGTGGACTATCTTGGCGGCGAAGGGGTCTATATCGGGAGACCGCTTTCGAGGTCCTCGTTCTGATGGCGGCTCGCCGTTCGGGAAAGGCTCGGGCGTGATTGGCGGCACGGCCCCTGACGAGGCTTGCCGGAGGTATTCCCGCCCTTGCCCCTTCACGGAAAGCATGGTAGTTTAGCGGGGGTTGAAAAGCCGCACGGGTCTTTCAACACCGCCTTTTTTTGCGCAATTCCGCAACAGACATCATCAAATGCGGGGAATTGCCGGTCAGCCCGGCGAGAATCGTCAAGGTTTCCACCAGGCTTCCAGACTCATGTCATCCAGCACCGGGATTCACTGACGCCGCCTGAGCGCGGTTCGACTGAGACCGGCCGCGCTCTCCGGAACGCATCCGCAAGGAGGATACCCTGAAAACCACCTTACTCCATGACTGGCACGTCGCGCACGATGCCAGGATGACGCCCTTCGCCGGTTACGACATGCCGATCACCTACCCGACCGGCGCGGTCGAGGAACACCTGGCGTGCAGGCGTTCGGTCGGCCTCTTCGACATCGACCACATGGGTCAGCTCGAAGTTTCCGGTCCCGGCGCCGACGAATTCGTCTCCCGCATGGCGTCCGCGAAGATCCTGGACATGAAGGACTGGGACGCCCGCTATTCGCTGCTCCTCAACGAGAAGGGCACGGTCATCGACGACCTTTTCATCTACCGGCGCCCGGGCGCCTGGTGGATCGTCATCAACGCATCCAACCGCGAAACGGACCTCGCGTGGTTCGGCGCGCACAAGGGCGCGGGCGTCTCCGTCGTCGACCGCTCCGACGACACGTACATGATCGCCGTCCAGGGACCCAACGCCATCGCCCTCCTGGACGCCGTATCGGACCGGAAGATTTCCGGTTTCCCGCGCTTCACCTCGGGAGATGCGAAGGTGGCGGGCGTACCCTGCTTTGTCGGCCGCACGGGGTACACGGGCGAGGACGGCGCGGAACTCTTCTTCCCCGCCGGCAAGGCGGTGAAACTCTGGGACGCGCTCATCGCGGAAGGGATCAGGCTCGGCTTCGCGACCATACCGGTGGGTCTGGCCGCCCGCGACAGCCTCCGGTTCGAGGCAGGCATGCCGCTCCACGGGCACGAGATCAGTCCCGAGATCAACGCCATCGAAGCCGGCTTCAAGTGGGCGTGCGATTTCGACAAGGAGTTCACGGGCAAGGCCGCGCTCCAGGCCGTCCTGTCCGAGGGGCCGAAGCGCAAGCTCGTGACGATCGAAGTGCAGGGCGGCGTCCCGCGCGAGGGCTACCAGGTCCTGAGCCCCGACGGCGTCCCGATCGGCAAGGCGGTGGCGGGGATGTTCTGCCCCACCGTCAGGAAATACGCCTGCAACGCCTTCGTGGATCCGGCATTCGCCAGGTCGGGGACGGACGTCCAGGTGGTGATCCACGGCAAACCCAAGTCCGGCATCGTGGCCAAGCGGCCCCTCTACCTCCCGACCTACCGCCGCTGAAACCAACCGGCAGAGCGAACGTCCACGAGGAACGAAGGGGCAGCGGAGAAGCCCGGAGCGCGCGTCGCGCGCGAGGGCGCGTCAAACCGTTGGTTTGAAGACAGAGCGAGGGGGGAAGGCTTTCCCCTCTCGGGAGAGGCCGCGGGTATGCCCGATGAGCCCGGAAAAGCGAGGAGAACGACATGAGCACGATCGACAAGAACGCGAAATACCGCCCATCGCACGAATGGGCCCGCAGGGAAGGCAACCTGGTCGTCATCGGCATTTCCGACCACGCGCAGCACGCGCTCGGCGACATCGTCTTCGTCGAGCTTCCCGAAACCGGGAAGGTCTTCAAGCAGGGCGATACGCTCGGCGTGGTGGAATCGGTGAAAGCCGCGAGCGACATCTACATGCCGTTGAGCGGGAAGATCGCCGCGGTGAACGGAGACCTGGCAGGATCGCCCGATCTCGTCAACAAGGACTGCTATGGCTCGGGGTGGTTCGTCAAGATCGAAGCCGCCAAACTCCCGGAGTGGGATGGGCTGCTCACGCCCGAAGCCTACGAAGTCGAATCCGGCAAGGAGGAGTAAACCGTGCCCTTCATACCCAACACCGAAGCCGACCGCCAAGCCATGCTCAGCGAGATCGGCATCGGATCCGTCGAAGCCCTCTTCGACGACATACCCGCGGGGAAGCGCTTTCCGAAGCTCGACCTCCCGAAGGGCATTTCCGAGATGGAAGTCCTGCGCGAAATCGGGGCGATGGCCGCGAAGAACGCGACCGCATCGAACTTCGCGTGGTTCCTCGGCGCCGGCGCCTACAACCACTACATTCCAGCCCTCGTGCCCGCCCTCGCGTCGCGCGGGGAGTTCATGACCTCGTACACGCCCTACCAGCCCGAGGTGTCCCAGGGTTCACTCCAGGCCATCTTCGAGTACCAGTCGATGGCCGCCGAGCTCTTCGGCATGGATGTCGTGAACGCGTCGCACTACGACGGCGCGACCGCCCTCGCCGAGGCGGTCATCCTGGCGTGGCGCAGCGCTCCGGGGCGGAAACGCGTCCTCGTCCCCGAAGCTCTCCACCCCGAGTACAAGGAAGTGATCCGGACCTACCTCAAAGCCTTCGACCTGAAGGTCGACGAGTGGACGGGGTCGGCCAGCCGGGCCGCTTCCGGCGTCGACGCCCGAACCTGCGCCTTCGTGGTCCAGTGGCCGGATTTCCGCGGCGAACTCCACGACCTGGCGGGCGTCGCCGACACGGTCCACGCCGCGGGCGCGCTTTTCCTCGTCCATGTCGACCCGATCCTGACCGGGATCTGGAAGAGCCCCGGTTCGTACGGCGCGGACGTCGTCACCGCCGAGGGACAGTCCCTCGGGAACGCCATGAACTTCGGAGGCCCCTTCCTGGGCATGATGGGCGTCACGACGAAACTCGTGCGCAAGCTGCCGGGCCGGATCGCGGGCGAGGCGAAGGACCACGAAGGGCGGCGCGGCTTCGTGCTGACCCTCACCGCGCGCGAACAGCACATCCGCCGCGAAAAGGCGGTATCCAACATCTGCTCCAACCAGGGGCTCGTGATGCTGCAGACCTGCATCTACCTGGCCGCGATGGGCAGGAACGGCATGCGGAAGGTCGCCGAGCTGTGCTGGCACAAGGCTCACTACGCGGCGTCGCTGATCGGCAGGCTCCCCGGCTTCCAGGTGGCCAACGGCACGTTCTTCAAGGAATTCACCGTGAAGACCCCCGTGCCCGCGGCGGGCATCGTGGAAAAGCTCGAGCGGCTCGGGATCGTGCCCGGCCTCGCGCTGTCCCGCTACGAGGCGAAGCGCGACCGGGAGCTGCTCGTCTGCGTCACCGAAATGAACACCAGGGAGCAGATCGAGCTCTTGGCCCGCTCGCTCCAGGAGGCCGCGAAATGAACCTGATCCCCGAACCCCTGGTCTACGAGCTGTCGTCACCCGGCCGCGTCGGCGTGGCCATGCCGGACTGCGACGTCCCCGGGACGCCCATTCCCGCCGTCTTCGCCCGTCCCGAACTCAAGCTGCCCGAGATCGACGAACTCACGGCGGTGCGGCACTTCACGAGGCTATCGCAGAAGAATTTCTCCATAGATACGCAGTTTTACCCGCTCGGTTCCTGTACCATGAAGTACAATCCGAAGGTCAACGAGGCCGCGGCGTCATTCCCGGGCTGGCTCCATACGCATCCCCTAGTCGGTGACGGGTACAGCCAGGGAGCGCTCGAGCTCATGTGGAAGCTCCAGCGGGTCCTCGCGGAGATCGGCGGCTTCCAGGCTGTGAGCCTCCAGCCCGCGGCCGGTGCGCATGGCGAACTTTCCGGCGTGTTCATGATCAGAGCCTGCCAGATCGCGCGCGGGCAGTCCGGACGGACCAGGATCCTCATCCCCGATTCCGCGCACGGCACCAACCCCGCGTCCTGCGCGATGGCCGGCATGGAAGCCGTGACGATCCCCTCGGCCCCGGACGGCGGTGTCGACCTCGACGCGCTCAAGGCGGTCCTCGACGATTCGGTGGCGGGCATCATGCTCACCAACCCGAACACGCTCGGCCTCTTCGAGCGGAACATCGAGAAGATCGCGGCGATGGTCCACGAGGCGGGTGGGCTCGTGTATGGCGACGGCGCGAACCTCAACGCCCTGGCGGGCATCCTCAAGCCCGGCTCCGTCGGCATCGACGTCATGCACTACAACCTGCACAAGACCTTCTCCACGCCGCACGGCGGCGGCGGACCCGGCGTCGGCATCGTGGCTGCGGGATCTACCCTCAAGGATTACCTGCCCGGGCCGATCGTCGCCGAAAAGGACGGGACGTATTCCTTCGTGCGGCCGTCCGCTTCCATCGGGCGCATGAAGCTGTTCAACGGCAACTTCGGCGTTCTCGTCCGGGCCTACACATACATACGGATGCTCGGCGCCGAGGGCTTGCGGCGGATGGCGGAGAACGCGGTCCTGAACGCCAACTACCTCAGGGTCCTCGTCGAAAAGACCTGGAAGCTGAAGTACCCGCGGATCTGCATGCACGAGTTTGTCGCGATGGGCGACGTCGCGCCGGGCGTCAGGACGCTCGACGTGGCCAAGCGTCTCATCGACTGCGGGTTCCATCCTCCCACGATCTACTTCCCGCTCATCGTTCCCGAGGCGCTCATGATCGAGCCAACGGAGACGGAGAGCAAGGAAACCCTCGACGCTTTCGCCGCCACCCTCGCGACGATCGCCAGGGAAGCCGTCGAACACCCGGAACTCCTGGCGCAGGCCCCCCACGTCACGCCGATCGGACGGCTGGACGAAGTCGCCGCCGCCCGCTGCCCGGTCCTCTGCTACCGGGGTTAGTGCGAAGGAACAGGCCACGCAGGCTGGCTGAATCACGAAGGACACGAAGGTAGCGAAGGACACGAAGGGAAGACGACGGATGGAAACGGCAGGAAAAAGTGCAAGACCTCTCCTTCCTGGTTTCTCTCGCTTCCCTTCGTCCTCTTTCATTCCTTCGTGCCCTTTCTCTTCCCCCTTCGTGATCTTCGTGGTTTCTCTTTGTCCGTGCCTCAGTGGCAAGAAACTCTTCTTCTGTGGCCTGCCTGCGCCCCATTTACCAAGAACGAAATAAACGGTACCATACCGCGCGAAACGGTTCCGTACGCAGGATTTGACTGCCGGTATACCATCGAGTCGCCTGGGGCGACGAAGCGACAGGAGTGAAGCATGATTCGAGGCGGAGATATCGGGAAGGGCACCTGCCTTCTCTTCAATGGCCACCCCCATCTCGTCGTCGAACGGGAATTCGTCAGCCCGGGCAAGGGAGCGGCGTTTGCGCGCATCCGGATGAAGAACCTGCGCAACGGCAACGTCGTCCAGCAGACCATCAAGACCCAGGAAGAGGTGGAAGACGCCGTCGTCGACCAGGTGGATTGCCAGTACCAGTATTCGGACGACGAGTTCTACCATTTCATGAACAACGAGAGTTTCGAGCAGTTCGGGGTCCCGCTCATCGGCAACGAGGACAAGAAGTTCTACCTCAAGGAAGGCGAAACCTACACCGTCATCCTCTGGGAGCACGAAGCCATCGACATCAAGATTCCCTTCAAGATGGTCTTTACCGTCACGGAGAGCGAAAATTACGTGAAGGGCGACACGGTGTCCGGCGCCACGAAACCGATTGTCGTCGACACCGGACTCACGGTCCGCGTCCCTCTCTTCATCAAGCAGGGCGAAAAGATCCTCGTGAACACCGAAACCAACGATTACGTCGAGCGCGTGAATACCTGACAGGACCCGTGGATACTCCGTGTTTTCCGACAGCCGGTTCATCGCGCCGGGAAAAGCAAAACCGCCTCCCGTAAAGGGAGGCGGTTTTTTCAATGCATCGTCAGAAGACGGTTTCTTCCTCCAGTGCCGGTTTCTTGACCGCTGGCGGATCCTCGTCCTTTACGACGGGCTTGAATTCGACGTGCTCGGCGACGATCTTGATCTTGGAATGGGGTTTCCCTTCACCGTCGGTCCAGCGATCCTGCTTGAGCCGCCCGACGACCCGGACGCCGCGGCCTTTCTTGAGGGTCGTGGAGCAGTTCTGCGCCAGCTTCGCCCAGGCTTCGACGTCGAAAAAGGAAACTTCCTTTTCGTAGTCGTCGTTTTGCTTGAACCAGCGGTTGGACGCGACGGAGAAATCGCAGACGGTCGAACCGCCGGCCGTCGTCTTGGCGACGGGATCCTTCGTGAGATTCCCTTCGATGAGGATGGAATTGAGGTTGTTCATGTTGCCCTCCTGGGCTTCCGCGGGAATCCGCCGGCCTGCGCGGCTTCCCGATCGCGTTGTACCCGGCCATGCCGGGGCATCCTGATTAACGCCGGGATCGAGGGTTCGCGCTTGTCCGCGAAGGGGGCATTTCGACCTGTAGATCCGAACCGCTTGCCGAACCCCATGAAAAGGATGTTCCGAACACCGAAGCGCTCGCCGGGGGACAGGGCGAGGCAGCGTCAGCCCAGGTGGCGGGTGATGATGTCAGCCACCGCGTTCTCGTCATTCGTGAACGGCGACACGTAGGAAGCGGCGGTCCTGATCGCCGGGATGGCGTTCGCCGGCGCGCAGCCCGAGCCGACGGCCGAAACCATGCCCAGGTCGTTCATCGCGTCCCCGGCCGCCAGCATGTCCTCCATGCGGATGCCCAGGATCCCGCCGAGCCAGGCGAGCGCGAGGCCCTTGTCGGTCCCCGAGGGCAGCACTTCGAGAAAATATGGTTTGGATACAAGGATCTCGAGGCGTCCGCGGAACCGCGCCTTCAGCGACGGCATGAGCCTGTCGAGTTCGTGCGGATCGGCCGGGACGATGAACTTGAGCTGTCCCTTCGCGAACAGGGCTTCGCGGTTTTCGATGAGCCGGTTAGGCTGCCCGGTCAGCCTCGTGTCCTCGTCGGTCCACCCGTTCTTCCTGGACACATGGATGACGCCGTTTTCGTAGAGCTGGAAGGGAAAGCCCGCGCAGTCCAGTTCATCGGCTATCTCGCGGCAGAGGGCGGGGGTGATCCTCGTCTCGCGCACCGGGGTCGAGCGTTCGAGCTCTATGATCTCCGCCCCGTTCGTGGAGATCATGTGGTTTTTCGAGCCCATGATCCCGAGTTCCCGCGCGTATTTTTCCATGGAGTGTATGTTCCGGCCGGAGGCGAGGACGACGGGAATGCCAGCTTCCAGCGCGGCCCGGCAGGCGGTCCGGTCGATATCGGAAATGCTCAGGTCGCTCCGAAGGAGCGTATCGTCGAGGTCCAGGGCGATGAGTCTGACGGGCATGCGGCTTTATACCCGAAGCGCGGGGGAGGAATCAAGCCCGGCCGCTTGCCTGTCTGTTCCGCCATTGCCCGAGACCGGGTCTTTCCTGTATCCTTGTCGCCATGTCGGACGGCAACGACGGCGGGGCGAGCCTCGTCAGGGAATCGGGAAAGCTCTCCCTCCTCACGATGGTCTCCCGGGTCCTCGGCCTCGTCCGCGAAATGACGCGGGCCGCGCTCATGGGAACCATGGGTCTCGCGGATTCCTTCACCATCGCCTTCCTCATCCCCAATTTCATGCGCAGGCTCTTCGCCGAAGGGTCCGTCGCGGTGGCTTTTATCCCCACCATCAAGGGTTACCTCAAGGATGGCGACCGGAAAAAGACGGAGGAGTTCATCTCCGCCACCTTCACCGTGCTCTGCCTGCTCGTGACTGCCGTCACGGTCGCCGGGATGGCCGCGGCCCCGGCCATCGTCTCCATGTTCAGGAGCGAACCGGTCGAGACCGCCGTCCTCACGCGGCTCATGTTTCCCTTCCTGGCCCTGGTGTCCGTCGCCGCCCTCCTCCAGGGCATGCTGAACGCCGTCGGCGTCTTCACGCCCTCGGGGATCGCGCCCATACTCTTCAACCTGTGCTTCATCGGCGTCCCCTGGGTCATCGCCCCGTTCGCGCCGAATCCCGCGCGCGCCATGGCCGTCGGCGTGCTCGCCGGCGGGTTCGCGCAAGCCGCCTGCCAGCTGCCGGCCGTCCTGAAAAACGGGTTCCGCTTCGGGTTCATCGGCATCGGGCGGGCGTTCCGGAACCCGGGGATGCGGCGCGTGATGGCGCTGATAGCCCCGACCATCGTCGGGATGGCGGCCTACCAGCTCAACGACATCGTGTGCTCGGTCGTCGCGTCCAGGACCGGGGAAGGCGTGGCGACCTCGCTCACCTTCAGCCTCCGCCTCCAGGAGCTCATCCTCGGCGTGTTCGCCGTCTCCGTCTCCACCGTCATCCTTCCCGAACTCGCCGAGCGCGCCCACAACGGCGAATGGGCGATTTTTTCGGAGCGCTTCAAGCGCGGGCTCGAGGCCATCGCCCTCATCACGATCCCGATGTCGGTCTTCGCGATGATCGAAGGCCGGGATATCGTGGCCCTGCTCTTCAAGACGCGCGAATTCGACGAGCGCTCGGTGGAATTGACCGCGAACGCCTTCTTCTTTCACATGCTCGGCCTTTTCTTCATTGCCGCCAACCGCGTGATCGCGCCGGCGTTCTACGCCAAGGGCGACGTCAGGAATCCCACGATGGCCGGGGTCGCGAGTTTCGCGATCAACATACCCCTGGCGATGATCCTCGCCGCGCCGATGAAGGGCGGGGGCATCGCGCTGGCCCTGTCGATCTCGAGCGGCCTGAACGCGGTGATCCTCGTCGGGATGCTGCTCCGCATGCGCGTCGCCGGCATGCGCGCGGCGCTCGTCTCCGTCGCGGGCTACTCGCTCCGCATGCTGGTTTTTTCCGCGATCGCCGCGGCGCCGGTCCTGTTCGCTGCGCCATGCCTGCGCGCCGCGCTTTCCGGCCGCGGGCGCTTTCTCTCGGCGGGTGCGCCGCTCCTGGTTTCGACCCTCGTTTTCGCCGGGATCGGCGTCGGGCTCCTGGTGGCCGTCCGTGATTCCATCGCCTCGGAACTGCTGTCCAATCTTTTCCGGAAACGCGCACGGCCGCCCGCTTGACGGATGCGCCCGGCTACCTGCCGCCTTGATGACTCGCTCGCGCCGCTTCCCCCGCGGAAGCAGTGCTCGCATTCAACCGGGCGATCGTGGATGCCACGGCCGACGTCGCCGCCTGCTTCAAGGTGCAGATCGCCTGCTACAAGACGCTCGGGATAGAGGGGTTCGTAGCCCATGCCGGAGCCCTGGGTCCGCTTCGTGGAGTCGAAGTGGGAATGCCGCCCGAATCCGATGCAAAAACGCGGATCCCGTAGCCACCCCGCTGGACGGGCGATCCGTTTTTCGGGTACAAGTATGTGTAGCAGAAAATGTGCCGCACGGCCCGCCTAGGGGTTTTGCCTTGACAAAAGGCGCTTCTGCTGTTATTGTACCGCCGCAAAACGCCCTTGTAGCTCAGTTGGCAGAGCGCATCCATGGTAAGGATGAGGTCATCGGTTCGATTCCGATCGAGGGCTTTCCGGTCGGTGGAGAACGGCACTGAACGGGCTGCAATCGTTGCCCGGTGAACCGTTTTTCCCGTCACGTGACCTGGTTCATCAGCGCACCGGGACGCGACTGTCCGGGTTCCGGCCGGGGATTCACCCAGCTCCGCGCGCCTTCCGGCGCGGCAAAGGATTGATGTATGGCAGCGAAGAAGCAGAACGTGGAGCTCATCGCACTCCAGTGCACGGAGTGCAAGCGCCGCAATTATACGACCACGAAGAACCGCAAGACCACGCAGGAAAAACTGGAGCTCAGCAAGTACTGCAAGTGGGACCGGAAGCACACGATTCACAAGGAAACGAAGATAAAATAGGCCAGGTTCGATTCTAGGCCAGTAGCTCTAATGGTAGAGCGCCGGTCTCCAAAACCGGATGTTGATGGTTCGAATCCTTCCTGGCCTGTTTTCCCGTCGCGTTCCGGGCGTCTTCACGTCCGGGCGTCACAAGGAGCCCGCATGAAAAAGGTCGTACAGTTCTTCAAGGACAGCATCGGCGAACTCAAGAAGGTCGTATGGCCGAGCCGCGACGATGTAATCTCCTCCACGAAGGTCATCATCGTTTCGACCCTCATCGTGGCCGTCGTCCTCGGCCTCATAGACGTCATACTCGTTCGGGGTATGGAATTGTTCTTCTGAGCCGGGAGCCGAACCAAAACCATGGCCAAATCCTGGTACGTCCTGCACGTCTATTCAGGCTACGAGAACAAGATCGAAAAAATCATACGGCTCTATCTCGGGAACGGGGAGCTCGATCCGGCCATCGTGACCGATATCAAGGTACCGAGCGAGGAAGTCGTCGACGTGAAGGACGGCAAGCGGCGCATCTCGCGGCGCAAGATCCTTCCGGGCTACATTCTCGTCGAGATGGATCTCCCGGAAGCTGGCTGGAAAGCGCCCTGCTCGTCGATCCGCAAGATCACGGGCGTGACGGGTTTCGTCGGGGCGACCCAGCACAACAAGCCGACGCCCATATCGCCTGAGGAGGCGCGCGAAATGCTGCAGCGCGCCGGCGAGATCAAGGGCGAGCGGCAGATCAAGACCAAGCAGACCTTCAACGTCGGCGAGCAGGTCAAGATCATCGAGGGACCGTTCGAGTCCTTCACGGGGATGATCGAGGAAGTCAGCACGGACAAGAACAAGCTCAAGGTCATGGTGGGCATTTTTGGGCGCGCGACGCCCGTGGAAGTCGACATGCTCCAGGTGGAAAAGACATGAAAGGGTTGTGAAAAAGACCATGGGGCCTTTTTCACAATTGTCAATTTTCTGCAATTGTGCGGAAAACCGCAGGTTTTCCGGGCAATTGCAGGGCAGGTTGTTGAAAAGCGTCAAGTTTTCCGACGACCTGATCGCGAAAGCGACTTTGCCGGCGGGCCGATGTCCGGCGACAAGGTTTCCTATATAAAGGTCCCCGGTCACGCGTCGCGTGACCAGGCATGCGGAACTACCTGGCGAACGAAGTTCGCCCAGGCAAGCGAAGCTTGCCGGGATTCCTTTTGAATGGGAGCTCGTCCCCGCGAGGGAGGCGGGCGCTACCTCGGTCTTCGCGGAAGGGGATACCCCGAAGCGACGCCCCGCGAAAGCGGAAGGCGGCCAGGCGCGGACCGGGTACACCACGAAAGGAGAATCAAGATGGCGAAAAAACAGGTCACCGCGATCGTCAAGTTGCAGTGCCCGGCCGGAAAGGCCACGCCCGCCCCGCCCGTCGGACCGGCCCTCGGTCCCCACGGCGTTTCGGCCCCGATGTTCTGCACGCAGATCAACGAGAGGACCAAGGGCATGGAGGTCGGCCTCACGATCCCGGTCGTGATTACCGTCTTCAAGGACAAGTCCTTCACCTTCATCACGAAGACGCCGCCGGCGTCCGTGCTGATCAAGAAGGCGATCGGGCTCGAGAAGGGCTCCCCGGTCCCGGACAAGCAGAAAGTCGGAAAACTTCCGAAGAACAAGTGCGAGGAGATCGCCAGGATAAAGATGGCCGACCTCACGGCCAACGACATCCAGGCGGCGATGCGCATAATCGCCGGGACCGCCCGCTCCATGGGCATCGAGACGGAGCTGTAAGGCCATGAAGCACGGAAAGAACTACGAGAACGCGGTAAAGAAGCTCGACCGCACGCAGGAGTACGAGACCGCCAAGGCCTGCGCCCTGGTGAAAGAACTCCACTACGTCAAGTTCGACGAGACCGTCGAAGTACACATCAAGCTCAACCTCAAGAAGAGCCAGTCCGTCCGCGATACGATCGTCCTTCCCCACCAGTTCCGCGCCGAGAAGCGCATCATGGTGTTCTGCAAGGCCGACAAGGTCAAGGAAGCGATGGATGCGGGAGCCACCTTCGCCGGCGACAACGAGTACATCGAGAAGATCAAGGGCGGTTGGCTCGACTTCGACATCGCCGTGGCCACGCCCGACATGATGAAGGACGTCGGAAAGCTCGGCATGATCCTCGGGCGGAAGGGCCTCATGCCGAACCCCAAGACCGGCACCGTCACCCACGACCTCAAGGCCGCGATTGCCGAGCTCCGCAAGGGACGCACGGAGTTCCGCACGGACAAGTCAGGCATCATTCACCTTGCCGTCGGCAAGTCGAACATGGAGCCCGAGAAGGTCGCCGAGAATCTCAAGATTCTCATCGACGAGGTCACGCGAAGGCGTCCCTCCGACGTGAAGGGAGAGTTCATCGAGTCCGTGTACGTCGCCGGCTCGATGACCCCGAGCGTCAAGGTCGTCACGGCCAAGGCAGAGAGGTAATCTATGGCCATCCGCGGAAAGAAGATACAGTCCAGCAAGATGGAGGCCGTCGAGGCCCTCCGTTCCCAGATCAACGCGAGCAGCGATTTCATCTTCACCGACTATCGCGGGCTCACGGTGTTCCAGATCTCCCAGCTCCGCAAGCAGCTACGGGCGAAGAACGCCGAGTACCACGTCGTCAAGAACAACTTCGCGCGCCTCGCGTTCGAGGAACTCGGCTTCACGAAAGAAGTCGTTCCCGTCCTCCTCGGGCCGACGGCCGTCGCGTTCGTCAAGTCGGACTCCAACGAAGTCGCCAGGATCCTCGTGGATTTCGCCAGGGACGCCCCTCTCAAGGTGAAGGGCGGCCTCGTGGACAAGGACTTCCTCGACCAGAAAGCCATCACCCTGTATTCGAAGCTCCCCGGCCGGAACCAGCTCATCGCCATGTTCATGTCGACGATGCGGGCGCCCGTCCAGAATTTCGTCTACCTCCTCAAGGCCGTCGAGGAAAAGGTGGCCGCGCAGGGCTGACTTCCGGCGCGGCACGGCAGACAGAGACATTCGGTCGTCAGGCTTCGGAAGTGCTGCCGTTCCTGTCGACCTTTTCGAACGCCACCCGTACGGGAAGGCCAGCGTATTGCCAGGAGAAGATAATATGGCAGCTATCAGCAACGAGCAGATCCTCGACGCCATCGGGGAAATGAAGATCACCGAGATCTCCGCGCTCATCAAGGCCATGGAAGAGAAGTTCGGGGTCACCGCGGCCGCGCCCGTAGCTGCCGCGGCCGCCGGTCCGGCCGCAGTCGTCGAGGAACAGACCGAGTTCACGGTCATCCTCAAGGCCGGTTTTCCCGCCGACAAGAAGATCGCGATCATCAAGGGAGTCCGCGCCATCACGGGCCTCGGGCTCAAGGAAGCCAAGGATCTCGTCGAAGCCGGCGACAAGCCTCTCAAGGAAAACGTCTCGAAGGAAGAAGCCGAGAAAGTCAAGAAGCAGATCACCGAGGCCGGTGGCATTGTCGAAGTCAAATAAGGTCTGTTGCAGACAGTTCGATCGTCTCAAAAGGGGTGTTGGAAAAGCCGGATTCGGCTTTTCCGACATTTCCGTATCGTCGCGCAAATATGGATGATCGCGAAAAAGTCGCATACGATGAACACGCCGCGCCTGCGGGCGGTTCTGAAACCACGATGAACATTGAAGCCGGGACGCTTCCGGCATGGAACATACAGGGCATGCCCGCGGCGCGAACGGCGGCGGGATGGCCGTCCGGGAAAAAAGCCGCTCACGACGGAGATCCGAAGTTGGAAGAAAGCGTGAAACGCACGAAAGGGCACCGCCCGTCGCGGAAAGCCCGCGTGGCATCATCAAAAAATGCGAGGACTCCCGAAGGGGAGACGTGCCGCAGGCGGTACAACGCCCGCGGACATCGAGCGAGGCGTCGGACGGCATGCGCATCCGGCTCGTCGCGCGGCTCCGCCGGGTCCTAAGGATCGGGGCGGAAACGCGGGAAACCGCGCGGCCGGCTCGGGAGCCGCATGCTCCCGTCCCGGCCCAGGGGGATACGGATGGCCTATACCGAACACAAGATCATTCGAAGCTACATCGGCAAGGATTACCAGGAGGCGAGGGAGCTTCCCGACCTTATCGAGATCCAGCTGTCGAGCTACGAACGCTTCCTGCAGCGGAAAGTCCTGAAGCGGGGGGACGTTCCCGATCTGGCCGGGCTCGAGGAAGTATTCCGCGCGACCTTCCCGATCGAGAGTCCGAACGGCGACATGCTCCTCGAGTACGAGCGCTACGCCCTCGACGAGGGCGCCATGAAATACTCCGAGATCGAGTGCAAGCAGAAAGGCCTCACCTACGCGGTTCCGCTCAAGGCCAGGATCAACCTCATCTTCCAGAGGACGGGAGAGATCAGACAGAAGGACATCTACCTCGGCGACGTCCCCCTCATGACCGACCGGGGCACCTTCATCATCAACGGCGCCGAGCGCGTCGTCGTGTCGCAGATCCACCGGTCTCCCGGCGTTATCTTCTGCCACGAGAAGGGGATCTATTCCGCGCGGATCATACCCTACCGCGGGTCGTGGCTCGAGTTCGAGATCGACCAGAAGAAAGAGCTCATCTACGCCAAGATCGACCGCAAGAAGCGCATCCTGGGGACCATGTTCCTCCGCGCGCTCGGCTTCGAGTCCCGCGAGGACATCATAGACGCCTTCTACGAGCATGACACGCTGAAGATCACCGAAAACCGCGACGACAAGGACAAGGCGGTCGGGAGGATCCTCGCCAGATCCGTGTGGATCGCGAAGGACGGCGAGCGCAAGAAACTGTACCGCGCGGGGGACAAGCTCCACCTCCACGAAATCGACGATCTTCTGACGGCGGGCATCGGGTCGGTCGATGTGATCAATTTCGTCCACACGGACAGCCTCCATTTCGACATGATCCTCAATTGCCTCGAGCGGGAGGACATCAAGCTCGTGAAGGAAGACGTGGGACAGGACGAGCCCACCAAGGCCGACGCCCTGGCGGCGGTCTATGCGACACTGCTCCCCGGCGAGCCCATCACCGTCGAGAACGCCGAACGCGACCTCACGACCATGTTCTTCACCGCGAGGCGCTACGACCTGGGCAAGGTCGGCCGCTACAAGCTCAACAAGAAATTCGACTACACCGTCCCGGTCAAGGATTACACGCTCAACAAGGCGGACATCATCTCCACGATGAAGTACCTCATGAGCGTCTACTACGGGGAGAACAACGTCGACGACGTGGACCATCTCGGAAACCGCCGCGTGAGGTCCGTCGGCGAACTCCTCGCGAACGTCATGAAGGGCGCCTTCAGCCGGATGGAACGCATCGCCAAGGAGCGCATGAGCCTCAAGGAGACCGACACCATCCGGCCGCAGGACCTGATCTCGATCAAACCCATTGTCGCCGCGGTGAAGGAATTCTTCGGATCCAGCCAGCTGTCCCAGTTCATGGACCAGGTCAACCCGCTCGCCGAGCTCACGCACAAGCGGCGCCTCAACGCGCTGGGCCCCGGCGGCCTGTCGCGCGACCGCGCGGGCTTCGAGGTCCGCGACGTCCACTACACGCACTACGGCCGCATGTGCCCGATTGAGACGCCGGAAGGCCCGAATATCGGGCTCATCGTCTCGCTTGCCACCTATACCACGGTGAACGAGTACGGTTTCCTGGAAACCCCGTACCGCAAGGTGATCGACGGCAAGGCGAGCAACGAGATCGTCTACCTGTCGGCCATGGACGAGGACCATTACTACATCGCGCAGGCCAGCGCCAGGATCGACAAGAAGGGGAACTTCGTCGACGAGCAGATTTCCTGCCGCCACCAGGGCGACTACTCGACCCGCGGTCCCAAGGATCTCCAGTTCATGGACGTATCGCCCAAGCAGGTCATCTCGGTCTCGGCGGCCCTCATCCCCTTCCTCGAGCATGACGACGCCAACCGGGCGCTCATGGGCTCCAACATGCAGCGCCAGGCCGTGCCCCTCGTGTTCAACGAACCGCCCCGCGTCGGAACCGGCATGGAGCGGAAGACCGCCTACGATTCCGGCGTCCTCATCAAGGCGAAGCGCCCCGGCGTCGTGGAATGGGTCGACGCCACAAAGGTCATCATCAAGCCGGACGAGGACAAGAAGGCCCGGGACGAATACCAGATCGTGAAGAACGCCCGGACCAACCAGGATACCTGCTACACCCAGCGCCCCATCGTGAAGAAAGGCGAGAAGATCGAGAAGGGTCAGGTGATCGCCGACGGCCCGGCGACCAAGGACGGCGAGCTGGCGCTCGGAAAGAACATCCTGGCCGCGTTCGTGCCGTGGAACGGCTACAACTACGAAGACGCCATCCTCATCTCCGAGCGCGTGGTCAAGGAGGACATGTTCACCTCCATCCACATCAAGGAGTTCCAGACCGAGGTCCGCGAGACCAAGCTCGGACCGGAGCGCATAACGCGCGATATCCCGAACACGAGCGAGAAGAGCCTGGACAACCTGGACGCCGAGGGCATCATCCGCGTCGGCGCCAAGGTCAAGTCGGGCGACATCCTGGTGGGCAAGGTGACGCCGAAGAGCGAGACCGAGACCACCCCGGAATTCAAGCTCCTCAATTCCATCTTCGGGGAGAAGGCCAAGGACGTCCGTGATTCCAGCTTGCGCGTTCCGCACGGCATCGAAGGGACGATCATCGACGTCCAGCGCCTCAAGCGCTCCGCGAACGACGATCTCTCGCCGGGCGTCGAGGAGGTCGTGAAGGTCCTCATTGCCGCGAAGCGCAAGCTCAAGGAAGGCGACAAGATGGCGGGGCGCCACGGGAACAAGGGCGTCGTCGCCCGCGTGCTCCCGGTCGAGGACATGCCGTTCCTCGAGGACGGCACTCCGGTCGACATCTGCCTCAATCCGCTCGGCGTTCCCTCGCGGATGAACATCGGCCAGATCATGGAGACCGAACTCGGATGGGCTGCCAGCACGCTGAACGAATGGCTATCGTGCCCGGTCTTCCAGTCCCCGAGCCAGGAACAGATCGAGGAAAAGCTCAAGGAAGCGGGCCTCCCCGGTTCCTGCAAGACCAACGTAAGCGACGGGCGGACCGGCGAGCGCTTCCAGAACGCGGTGACCGTCGGGATCATCTACTTCATGAAGCTCCACCACCTCGTCGACGACAAGATGCACGCCCGCTCGACCGGTCCCTACTCCCTGGTCACGCAGCAGCCGCTCGGCGGCAAGGCCCAGTTCGGGGGCCAGCGCCTCGGCGAGATGGAAGTCTGGGCGCTCGAAGCCTACGGCGCGGCGGCAACGCTGCAGGAGCTCCTCACGATCAAGTCCGACGACATGACCGGGAGGGCGAAGGTATACGAGGCGATCGTGAAGGGCGAACCCCATACGGCGGCCGGAATACCGGAATCGTTCAACGTTCTCGTCCAGGAACTCCGCGGACTCGCGCTCGACATCAGGATCTACGACGCCAAGGACAGGCAGATCCCGCTCACTGAACGCGACGAAGAGCTCATCAGCAAGCAGGGTACCAACTTCTGACTCAAGGCAGCCCGCGCGGCGCCGGACCTTCCGCAGCGAAGGGCCAGCGCCGCCGCGCGGCCTGCCGTCCCGGGGCGGGAACAGCCCGACGGAGGGAACCGAATGCGCGACATCCAGGATTTCGATTCGATAAAGATACAGCTCGCGAGCCCGGACATGATCCGGTCGTGGAGCTACGGCGAGGTCAAGAAGCCGGAAACGATCAACTACCGCACGCTCCGGCCGGAGAAGGACGGGCTATTCTGCGAGCGCATCTTCGGCACCACCAAGGAGTGGGAGTGCTACTGCGGGAAGTTCAAGTCCATCCGCTACAAGGGCGTCATCTGCGACCGTTGCGGCGTCGAGGTCACCCACTTCAAGGTTCGCCGCGAACGCATGGGGCACATCGAGCTCGCGTCCCCCGTGTCCCACATCTGGTTCTACCGCTCGGTGCCGAGCCGCATGGGCCTGCTGCTCGACCTCCCGGTCGCGGCACTGCGCTCGATTCTCTACTACGAGAAGTACATCGTCATCGACCCGGGCGATACGGACCTCAAGAAGATGCAGCTCCTCTCCGAGGAAGAGTGGTACGAGGCACAGGACCGTTTCGGCGGCGCGTTCACCGCGGGCATGGGCGCCGAGGCCATCCGTTCCCTGCTCGAGGGGCTCAACCTTGACGAGCTCGCGGCCGAGCTGCGCGTGAGGATGATCGACAAGGGGCCGAAATCCGACAAGCGCCTCCTCAAGCGCATCGAGATCGTGGAGAGCTTCCGCAACTCGCAGAACCGTCCCGAGTGGATGGTGCTCGACGTCGTTCCCGTGATCCCCCCCGACCTCCGCCCGATGGTCCAGCTGGACGGCGGCAGGTTCGCGACCTCCGACCTCAACGACCTCTACCGCCGCGTCATCAACCGCAACAACCGCCTGAAGCGGCTCCAGGGCCTCAACGCCCCCGACATCATCATCCGCAACGAGAAGCGCATGCTCCAGGAGGCGGTCGACGCCCTCTTCGACAACTCGAAGAAGAAACGCGTGGTCAAGGGCGCCTCCAACCGCCCGCTCAAGAGCCTCTCCGACATGCTCAAGGGCAAGCAGGGCCGCTTCCGGCAGAACCTACTCGGCAAGCGCGTCGACTACTCGGGCCGCTCCGTCATCGTCGTCGGTCCCGAGCTAAAGATGTGGCAGTGCGGCCTCCCGACCAAGATGGCCCTCGAGCTCTTCAAGCCCTTCATCATGAAGAAGCTCGTGGAGAAGGACGTCGTCTACAACATCAAGAAGGCCAAGATGCTCGTGGAGGCCGAGACCCCCGAGGTCTTCGCCGTGCTCGACGAGGTCGTGCGCGAGCACCCGGTGCTCCTCAATCGCGCCCCGACCCTCCACCGTCTCGGCATCCAGGCCTTCGAACCCATTCTGGTCGAGGGCAAGGCCATCAAGCTCCACCCGCTCGTCTGCCACGCCTACAACGCCGACTTCGATGGCGACCAGATGGCGGTCCACGTGCCGCTCACCAACGCGGCCCAGACCGAGTGCTGGACGCTCATGCTCTCGAGCCGGAACCTGCTCAACCCCGCGAACGGAAAGACGATCGTTTTCCCGTCCCAGGACATGGTGCTCGGCATCAACTTCCTCACCAAGGCGAAGGCCGGAGGCAAGGGCGAGGGAAGGCGCTACTCGACCCCGGAGGAAGTGGTCATGGCCTGCGAGTCCAAGGCGCTCGACTGGGAGGCCGTCGTCAAGGTTCCCATCCCCAAGGGACCCGTCTGGATCGCGGCCGGGAAGCTCCAGTCCGGCACCGAGGGCGCGCGCTACATCGAGACCACCGCAGGCAGGCTCCTCCTGAACGAGACGCTCCCGGTCGAGATTCCCTACCTCAACTACTCCATGGGCGACAAGGAGCTCCGCGCCCTCATCGAGCGCGTCTACCGCGACATGGGCCCCTACGTCACGGTATCCATGCTCGACGCGATCAAGGACATGGGTTTCCGCTACGCGACCTTCTTCGGCGCCACCATCGGCATGGACGACATCGTCGTGCCGACCGAGAAGCCGCACATGATCGAAGCGGCGAACAAGCAGGTCGATTCGATCCAGAACCAGTACCTGGCCGGACACATTACCCAGGAAGAGCGCTACAACCGCGTCGTCGAAGTCTGGAACAAGACCAACGACGAACTGACGGCGGTGATGATGAAGGTCCTCGAAAAGGACAAGTCCGGGTTCAACAACATCTACATGATGGCCAACTCCGGCGCGCGCGGAAGCAGGAACCAGATCCGCCAGCTTGCCGGCATGCGCGGCCTTATGGCCAAACCCTCGGGCGACATCATCGAGCTGCCGATCCGGTCGAATTTCAAGGAAGGCCTCTCGGTCATAGAGTTCTTCATCTCGACGAACGGCGCTCGCAAGGGTCTGGCGGACACCGCCCTCAAGACCGCCGACGCCGGCTACCTGACGCGGCGCCTCGTCGACATCGCGCAGGACGTCGTCATCAACGACATTGATTGCGGCACCATCAACGGTGTCACCATGCGCGCCATCAAGGACGGCGAGGAAGTCGTCGAGGCCTTGCGCGAACGCATCATGGGCCGCTTCACCCTCGACCCGATCCATCACCCGATCACCGGGGAGCTCATCGTCAACCACAACGACGAGATCACCGAGGACATCGCGAACAAGATAGACGAGGCCGGCATCGAGCAGGTCGGCATCAGGACCATCCTGACCTGCGAAGCCAAGCACGGCGTCTGCCGCAAGTGCTACGGGCGCAACCTGGCCACGGGGCGTGCCGTCGAGATCGGAGAGGCGGTCGGCATCATCGCCGCCCAGTCGATCGGCCAGCCGGGAACCCAGCTCACGATGCGTACCTTCCACATCGGCGGCGCCGCGACCAAGATCTCGGAGGAGAACCGGACCTACCTCAAGTACCCCGTCATCATCACGGATATCCAGGGTACCTACGTCGGCGAACCGGGCAGGCTGCTTTTCACGCGCAAGGGTTTCCTCCTCGCGTGCAAGGTCTTCTCCCAGTACGACATCATGCCCGGAGATACCGTGCTCGTCGACGACGGCGCGCGTATCCTCAAGGGGACCGAGATCCTGAAAAGGGCTTCGGGCGAGATCGTACTCTCCGGGGACATCTCGTACGCCAGGATCACGAACGGCAAGATCCTGCTCATAGCGCAGGAATCCCGCATCGAGATCAGGAACGGTTCCGAAGTCACGGTCAAGGTCGGCGACATCGTCGCCAAGGAAGCCACGATGGCGACCTTCGACCCGTTCTCGGACCCGATCATCAGCGAATACGAGGGCTACGTCCGCTACGAGGACATCATCCAGGGCTCGACGCTCAAGGAAGAGATCAACGAGGAGACGGGCAACGTCGAGAAGAAGATCTCCGAGTTCACGGCGGAGCGCGACGCCAAGCAGCCGCGCATCGTGATCTCCGACGAGGACGGCAACGAAATCTACACCTACTTCCTGCCCGGCGGCGCCTACGTCAACGTCGAGGACGGCGAACTCGTGAAGCAGGGCCGCACACTCGGCAAGACGCTCAAGGAATCCGCGAAGGCGATGGACATCACGGGTGGCCTGCCGCGCGTCGGCGAGCTCTTCGAGGCGCGCAAGCCCAAGATCCCGGCGGTGCTGGCTACCGTGGGCGGCGTGGTGCAGTTCAAGGGCATCATCAAGGGCAAGCGGCAGATCATCGTGCGCGATCTCTTCGGCAAGGAGTACAAGCACCTCGTGCCGATGGGCCGGCGGCTACTCGTCCGCGACGGCGACCAGGTGGAAGCCCTCGACAAGCTCTGCGACGGCAACCCGAGCCCCCACGACATCCTGAATACCGCCGGCGAGATGGCTTGCCAGGGCTTCCTCATGGACGAGATCCAGCAGGTCTACCGCCTCCAGGGAGTCACGATCAATGACAAGCACATAGGCGTCATCGTGCGCCAGATGATGAAGAAGGTCGAGATCGTCTCTCCCGGGGACACGAAGTTCATCTATGGCCAGCAGGTCGACCGCTTCCGGTTTCACGACGAAAACGCGAGGGTCCTCGAGGAAGGCGGACAGCCCGCGGTGGCGCGGCCGATGCTCATCGGCATCACGCGGGCATCCCTCAAGATCGACAGCTTCCTCTCGGCGGCGTCGTTCCAGGAGACGACCCGCGTCCTGACCGATGCCGCCATCGCGGGATCGGTGGATGGCCTCCGCGGACTAAAGGAAAATATCATCATTGGCCATCCGATCCCCGCGGGAACCGGCATGAAGGTATACCGGGACATCAAGCTTTCGGATTCAGAGTACGAGGATCTCGATTCCTACGTCGAGGACGTACTCGAAAAACGCCGCAAGGAGAAGGAACTCGCCCCGATCGCCGCGCTTGAGGAAGCGGAGGAAGCCGTCGCCTTCGAGGAAGACACCGCGTTCGAAAATGACGAAGGCTTCTCCGACGTGGTGGAAAACGAACCCGAAGAAGAGGACTGAAAGGCCTCGTCTTCGGGTTCGTCCCGGCAGACCCCACGGCAATGGCAAACGAAAATGGGCGCGTTCCCCCGAGGGAGCGCGCCCGATCTTTTGCCGGCAACCCCCGGGATCCTACCTGACGCCCTTCCCCCGGAGGAAGGGTGCACTATCGCAGGGCAAGGTCGAGTACGTCGCGCTCCGGGTCGAACGCCACGCCCGGACGCATCCATGCCCCCTGGAGCCTGGACGGATTGTGGATCTGGACCAGGCGCCCCTCCTGGCGCAGGGCATAGCGCCCGGCGACGGGTCGATGCCCGGAAATCCAGACGGCATTGCCAGCCGGGATGCGGAGCAGGGATTCCAGGGAGCGCTGGACCGAGCCGGGTTCGGCTTCGCCGTTGTCCGTCCAGATGAGGGCTTTCACGACTTCGGGACGGCTGCGATACGACGCCAGGTCGTCGGGCGAGAGGGCAAACGCCGGCTCGGCGTGGCTTGCGCAGAAGGCGGCGCCGCGCACCACGAGCGGGAGCAACCGTTCGTACGCGACGAGGTCGGCGAGGAGACCGGGTCCTCCATAGAGTTGGAACCATGCCGCCGTCATAGCCCCCTCCCAGGCGAATTTCCCAAACTGCATGTCGCCGCCGGAATCGAGGTTGGCCGCGTTGTCGTGGTTTCCCTTCAGGTAGAAAAATCTGCCGGGGAAGGCGACCAGGAGTTCGAGGATGAGCCGCACGGCGCGCAATGCTGCCGACATTTCGGCGTCCATGGCCTTTCGCGTCGCGAAAGCGCCCGAGTATTCGCGGAACGCCAGCGCCCAGCGCCTCGGTGCGTCGCCTGATTCCGAGTGGAGGACGTCCCCGAGGACGATCAAGGAGGCTTTGCCCGCTTCCAGAGCTTCGGCGATCGTCAGCCTGAGTCCGGGGGGCGAAAAACGCAGGGCGCTGCAAAGGAGGATGGTCCTGGCGTGAACATCGGGCAGAACGAGCGCGGGAAGGCCGGGATCGCAGTCCACGATGCCTCCGGGGAGCCCGTTGTCCCCGCGGGGCCGGATCCCGGGCGGGAGTGCGGCAAGTTGTTCGGCCGCGTCCCGGACGCGGCGGCCGAAAATGACCGCCGACTGGAGATCGCGGGTGTTCCCGAGTTCCGCGGCGAGGGCCAATATCTCGTCAGCCTTCCTTCGCAGCATGGATTCAAGTCCTGTGGAACCGTTCGGGGCGACGGGCGGCTGTCCGCATCAGGATGAACCCAGGTTGGCGAGCTCCCTGAGTGCGATGGGGTCGGAGGACTCGATCTCGAGGGCGGCACGGAAGAAGCCCGCCGCCTCGTCCAGACGGCCTCGGCGCTTCGCGAGCACGCCGAGGTTGGAGATGATCTTGATGTTCTCGGGTTCCTTGCGCAGGGCCGTCTCCAGCCAGCGCCGACTCCCTTCGAACTCGCCGAGTTCCATGAGGCAGATGGCGAGTTCGTTGCAGGTATCGGGTTCCCCGCCCCCGAACTCGGTCGCCTTGAGGAACGCGTCCCTGCCTTCTTCCCACCGCCCGAGGCGGCGGAACGCCCAGCCGAGCAGGAACCACGCGTTCCAGACCCTCGGGTAGCTTTCGAGGAAGGCACGGGCCCTTTCGATGCCCTCTTCCTCGCGCCCCATAGCGATGAAATCGTAGGCTTCCTTGAACAGCGTGTCCAGGAAGCCCTGCCGCTCGAGGCGTTGCACGATCTCCCTCGCCCTTGCCCTGATGCGGGCGTCGGTCCCGTGGGCGATATAGTTTTCGAAAAGTTCCTTGGCCCTGAGGTAGTTGCGCTTCTTGAGGAAGAAGTAGCCGGCGTTCATGTAGGTTTCGCTCATGACGTCGTCGAGGGTGAAGAGCCGCTTGTAGGTTTCGAAAGCCCGGTTTCCGTATTCTTCGGCCACTTCGTCCTTCCCCACCGCGGCGAAGGCGTCCGACCGTTCCTCGTAGACGGATGCCAGGTTCGAAAGCGGCCCGGCAAGGCCGGGAAACAGTCCGGCCAGCGCGAGGAACACCTCCTCGGCAACCTCGAATTCTCGGTTCCTGGCCTTGAGGACACCGGTTTCCGTGAGCTCGTCGAGGATGGCGGGTCTCACGGCGAGCACGAAACGGCGGTAATACTCCGCGTCGCCATGTCCGGGCTTGTCCGCGAGGAACCTGAGCATCCCGGCGATGATGGCTTCCCGGGTCAGGTCCCCCGGCTTCCACCGATCCGCCCCGCCGCCGGTTTCCACGGGGATGGGGATCGCCGGATCGATGGGGAAGCCGCCGATCTCCCGGGCGAAGGCGGGCGGCACCTGGATGAACACGATGTTCCTGAGGCGGTCGGTCGTTTCTGGTTCGGGCATGGAATCAACTCCGGGAAGGTGCGGCGGACTGTCCCGGCCCCTGCGGGCGCGGCTCATTGGGGTTCGGGGGAGGGGAATCCTTCTTGTCGCCATCCTGAACCAGTATCTTTACCTTGATGAGGAAATCGTTGATATGCATCTTGTAGGCCATCGGCAGCTGGGTTTCGTCGAAGCGTATCGCGAGGGCCGCGAGATCCTTGCGGCCTTCGACGTCTTCGGACCTGAGGATGGTGCCCTTGATGTCCACGGTTTCGCGCGGGTCGTCCAGCTCGATGCGGAGCATGCACTCCTTCGTGGACAGGAATTTGGCGATGCCGACGAGGATGATCTTGGAGCCCGAAAAGGACAGGTCGCGCAGGATGCAGCGCCTCGGTACTCCCTGGATGTAGATGAACGACTCCTTCGAGACGATCCGGAGTTTCCTGAGGGAATCGGCGGTGACGAGGATGCGTTCCTCCCGACGCCGCTTGGAGTTCATGTTGGCTTCCAGAAGCTTGCCGAGGATCTCGATCAGGTCGTCGGGCGGCTGCTGGGTGTACTGGAGTGTGAGAAAGGCGAGATCCTGGCCGCCCTGATAGGGCGCATAGCCCGCGACCTTGGCGCTGATGAAGAACGAAAGGGGTTCTTCCTTGTCCGGAAGCCTGAAACAGAAACGCAGGTTCGTGATGTTGTTGGATTTCTTGAAACGCTCGAGGATGCCCGTCCTGGTGGAAGCGATGACCTTGGCCATCTCGAAGGAGGTGGAATACACGACGCAGGGCCACTGGTCGCCGAGGCATTTGAGGAAGACGTGCGGGGGAAGCAGGCCGGTCGACTTGATGACCTCCCTGGTGAAGGTCACGTCGATCGACTTGAAGGTTTCGTAGTACCTGGTTATTTGCTGGCTGGTTATTATGGACATATCGCTGGGTCCATAATAGAATGGCTTTGCGCCTTGGTCAACCGAAGATACCCTTCATCATCCCCGTGCAGGAGCCCATAGTCCATGCATTCGGTCTACGTCATCGAAAACCCGCTCATGGACTACGTCATGCACGAGGACTACGCGTTCCTCGAGCGCTTCAACGCGGACCCCGGGACGATGCGCCTCGTGGACCACGAAACCTTCGAACTCGTGATCTCGTCGGCATCGTCGTACAGGATCCTGCCCGGTGGATCTGGCGCCAATTCGGCCCGCGCGCTGGCCATGCTCATCGGATCCGATGCGCGAACCCTCGGAAAGCCCGCCTACTCGGGGTCCGTCGGCTCCGACCTGCCGGGCGAGGGGTTTTCCCGCATCCTGAACGACGCGGGGATCGATACACGCATGGCCGTCAAGTATGTGCCGACCGGAGTTTCCGCCATCGTCGTGACGCCGGACCATGAGCGCACGATGTTCACCTGCCTCGGCGCATGCAGGGATTTCGGTGTCGGGGATATCTCGGGCGAGCTGCTCGCCGACAGCAGGTTCCTGTACTCCACCGGATACATGTGGGACACCGAGCCCCAGATGTACGCGCTGTTCGCCGCCGTGGACGAGGCCAACCGTCTCGGCATCCCGGTGTGTTTCGACCTGGCCGATCCCTTCGTCGTGGACCGGTACTATGACAAGCTCCGCGAATGGGTGAAGGGCAGGGTGAAGATCCTCTTCGCCAACCGCCTCGAGCTCTCGAGGATGACCGATTGCGGGGGCACGGACGCGGAAATCATCCGCCTTGCCGCGGATCTCGCGGAAACCGTCGTCATGAAGATCGGCAAGGGCGGCTGCCTCGTGCGCTACCGGTCCCGCCTCATCCACGTGCCGACCGAACAGGTGGCCTGCCGGGACACCACCGGCGCGGGCGATTCGTTCGCGGCGGGCTTCGTGTATGGCCTGCTCCGCGATCTCGACCTGGAAACCTGCGCACGGCTCGGGAACCGGATCGCGAGCCGGATCGTCGCCGTCGAAGGGGTCGACTACGGCCTCCTCGACCGTTCGGAAATTCTCTCAGCCGCCCTGTAATCCTATTCCAGCAGCTTTTTTTCCCGGAACAGCGCGGTCACCTCTTCCCTGGCGGCGAGGTCCTTTGCCGCCAGGAGCGCCTCGATCGCCTGCTTGTCCGAGAATCCGGCATCGATCGCCTTGTTGAGCGCTTCCATGCCGCCTGAGGCGTCGTGCGCGACCGTAAGGCGGAGGCGCGCGAGCGCGAACCACGCGTCCTTGTTCTTCGAGTCCGCCCCGGCGATCGCGGCCCACAGGTCCATCGCGTCCTTGTAGCGCTCCAGCCGCTCGTACACCCCGGCGAGATCGATCCGCGCGGCCGCGTCGTTCGCCTTCTTGGCGAGATACGCCGACAGGTAACGCTCGGCCGTGAGCCAGTCTTCGCGCTTCATGGCCACAAGGGCGATGCGGCGGATGACGGTCTCGTCGTCGGGCTTGACCTTCTCGAGTTCCGCGAGCGACGCTTGCGCTTCGTCGTAGCGCTCCAGCTCGACGAGGATGGCGCAGCGGTTGAGAGCCGTCGGGAAGTCGAATTCGTCGAGCGCGGCGATCCGGTCATAGACCGCGAGTGCTTCTTCCACCCGCCCGGCCCTGTAAAGCACATAGGCTTTCAACGCGAGGAATTCCGCGTTGTCGCCGTCGCCCCCGAGCAGGCTGTCGACGATCTCGAGGGCTTTCTCGTACTTTCCGCCTTCGGCCAGGGCCCGGACGAGGTTGTAACTGGCTGTCGCGAGGCTCGAATCGTAGCGAATGGCCTTGTCGTAGTATTCCCCGGCCTTGTCCCACCTGCCGAGCGCCAGGTATTCGTTTCCGAGGTTGTAGTACTCCATGGCCAGGTCCCTGGCGGAAGGTCCCGACGTGCAGGCGGACAGCTGAAGCACTGCCGCCGCCGCGATCGCGAAAACCGCGGCGCCGCCGGACCGATGCGAATGCCCGCTCATCTGCGCAGGACGGTCTCTTCGATCCGCTGTATCTGGGATCGGTAGAGATTGGATATGTTGGAACCATAGTCGGCGACGAGCTGGAGTATGTCCCGTGGCCTCTCGTGCTCGTCCGCGCCGTTGATCCTGTCCCCGGCGTCTCCGAGGCCCGGCATGATGTACGCCATTTCATTGAGCGCGGGATCCATCCAGAGGGTGAAGACGTTGAGGTTTTCCACGGAGCGGACGACCCGGAGGGCGCCCTTGAGCGCCGAGATCACGTTGAAACAGCTGATGGACCGTGGCTTGACGCCCTGGTCGAGGATGTACTTCACGACGGTGACGAGGCTGCCGCCCGTCGCGTTCATGGGATCGGCGAAGATGAGGTCGCGGCCGTCCAGGTTCCCGAGATCGAAATAGGAACGGTCGAGGTCGAGGATATATTCCATCGTTTCCTCGTTCTTGGTGTCGTCACGCTTGATCTTGAAGAGGGCGAAGGGCGTCACGTAGCCCTTCGAGGAATATTCCTGTATTTCCTTGGACATGATGATGGAAGGGAGCAGGGCACCCCTCAACATCACGCACATGACCGAATTGTCGATCTTGACGTCCACGTTCGGTATCTTGTGGACCGCGAAATTCTGGACCGGGATGCCGACCGGGGTCCTGACGATGAGGTAGTTCTTGTCCGCCGCGCGGGCACCGCCGTACGCCAGGTTGAAGAGGAGTTCGAAGGCGCGCTGGGTGTAGTAGACGAACTCCTGCCGCTGGGTCCTGACATCGCGGAGCTTCGCGATGAGCCTGCTCGCCTCGCCGTGGTTTTCCGGTGGCGTGACGAACGAATAGACCTTGATCCTCGGCTCCTGGCGCGTGATCTCCTGCATGAGGCCGCCCATGGAATTGTAGAGCTCGATGAGCTTCCCTTCCTCACGGGACCGCTCCGCATCGGACTTCGTCGTCGCGAGGATGTTGAACTCCACCATCGCATGGCGGAACATCCCGTCCATGCGGTCGATGGCTGCGACATCTCCCGCGGTGAGGTATCCGTCGAGATCCTGGGCTTTCAGGACGACCTTGTTCATCTTGCCTCCTTGCGCTCGCCGTGGGAAAATGCCTGCCTGCGGAAGAGTCACCACGAAGGGCACGAAGTCCGAACCACGAAGGGCACGAAGGAAGAGAAGAAAAGAATCAGGAAGGAAGTCCAGCAGAAGGTATGGAAAAAATACTTTCCTCCCTTCCTTGTTTGCATTTCCTTCGTGTTCTTGGTGACAAAACCTTCGTGCACTTCATGGTGAACTTGGGGAAGTATCGTGCGTCAGCCCTTGACCACGTCGCCGAAGGAACCGGAGCCGATCCCCACCGCGTTCCCCTCGTCGAAGTCGATGTGGCACTCGAGGGCGAACGCCTCGTTGACCCGCACGACGACATTGTCGAAGGTGGCTCCCCGCTCGCCGCCGACATGGAGCTTCACGAGTTCCTTGTCCTTGACGCCGAAGCGCGCCGCGGAAGCGGGATCGAAGTGGATGTGCCGCTTTGCGATGATGAGTCCCTTGTCCTTCCTGACGCTCCCCGCGGGTCCTGTGAGTTCCAGGGGCATGGAACCTTCGAGCTGGCCCGACTCCCTGACCGGGCAGCCGGGAACGCCGAGCTTGAAGACGTCTGACGACAGGATCTCGCACTGGGTTTCCTTGCGTGCGGGACCGAGGACGCGAACGTTGCCGATCGATCCTTTCGGACCCTTGATCGTCACGCATTCCGTGCAGGCGAACTGTCCCGGCTGCAGGAGGTCCTTGGTTTTCGTGAGGGTGGCGCCCTTGCCGAAAAGGGCTTCGACGTCGGCCGCGCACAGATTACCCTCCCGGTCAAGGCGAACGGAATTTCCGTACATTCCCTCGACATGCAGGATGAGCGGACGCCGGAAGGGGGGGGGGACCGCTTCACCGGCACCTGTTACAGGGCGGCCACCTGGAAATGAGTCGGGAAGACGAAAGGTAGAGGGAAAAAAGACAGAAAAAGGAGTTCAAACTCCCACCGAAAGGGATTTTTCCCTACCCTCTTGGCCAAAGAAGTCCAATCCATCCTGTGTTGACCTTTCTTTTGTGATGGGGAACTCGAATGCTTGCATTTCTCAGGCGCTATACAGGGATTTCAGGATGATGAAGGTTCAGCAGAAGGTTTCCGGTACTTGCCGTAGCGATGGTGAAAGCAAGGACTTCTGCGAATAATGAGCTATCTTTCTACTGCCCGCAAACATGGCATGTCAGCACTCAAGGCGCTCGCCATGGCGATTTCCGGTACTCCCTTCAAGCCGCTATCAGCGTACGATTGGGAATCCGAACTTCAACCCTCCTGAATGGTTACCCGGTTTTGATCTCCGTTGCGTATATTCGCGTTTGACAATATTTCGCGTTGGAACCGTTTTTTGAACGTGGCCCGATCGGGGTCGCTGTATAATATTTAATTTACAATATGAATTACGAATCATTTAGGGCATTTCAGGAAATCGTCGCTTGTTCGGGGAGGTCTTACGGCTTGTATCCATGCCCTCGTCGCAATATCCGCCTCGGCTGACGACCGAAGGTCGCATCCAACCTTGGAATACTGTCGAGCGGGCCGGTAACGCGGGGATGGCAAAGGCATATTCCGGGAGGAAATCAGACTGTGGCGAAACTGCAGGAGATTTGACAGTCGTCGGGCGCACTACGTATAATTAATCGACGCAGGAGGGAAGTCGTCTTGAAACCCGTTCTTTCTTAGGAGGTGAACCATGTCTGTCATCACGATCTCAAGAGAGTTCGGAAGCGAGGGAACCGCCATCGCGGAGAAGACCGCTCAAGCGCTAGGGTACCATTTCGCGGACAAGAACACGCTCGAGAAAATCCTGAACGAGTACGGCCTGATGGAATTCGACCGTATGTATGAAACCCTTCCGGGGTTCTGGGACCGGTTCGACGCGCACCGGATGGAACGAAGGCTCATCCTGGTCGAAATGCTGAATAAAACCATTATCGCTCTCGCACGACACGGGAACATGGTGATCGTCGGACGCGGAGGATTCGCGGTTTTGGAGGGTCTTGCGGATGTGCTCCATGTGAGGGTCCAGGCCCCTCTGCAGCTGCGGATCAGGCGGGCGGTCGAACAACCTTCCATCGCGGAACCCAGCCGGGGCGAGATGCTCGTGGCAGAGAACGATCGCATACAGAAGGCCTTCATCGAATCGATTTACGGCGTGAAGTGGGATTCGGCGAAGAACTTCGATCTGGTGATCGATACAGGAAAGATCTCGCCGGACATGGCCTCGGAATGGCTGGTCGAAGCGGTAAAGGCGTTGAAGGTTCCCGATTTGAGCGGCATCCGCACCTTGGCCAAGCTCGGTGTGGATCGCATCTTGGCCTCCGCGGTGGAAGACTTCTTCAAGTGCGCGAAAGTGCACGTCTAGGGACGAACCAAGTATTCGGTGAGAGTCGTGCTGCTCTTTGATACATTTCCGAAGCGAAAAAGGCTTTTCGGGAATGATGCATGAGATTATCCATGCAGGACATAGATGGCGGCCCGGGACGTTATGCGACCTGGCTCGCCGGGCAAGGGCACGAGGTCGTCCTCCTCGATCTCGCTCGGGGAAACGTCGAGTTTGCGAGGCGGAAGGCCATAGAACTCGGTGTCAGGCTCGCCTCCTGCATCGTCGGCAACGCCCCCGCTCTCGACAGCCTCGTCGGCCCCGGAAGATTCGATTATGTACTTCTCAGGGGGCCTCTTTGTCATCTTCTTCATGAGGAGGATCGGTGGGTCGCCGTGGAGAAGGCTCTCGGAGTCCTCCAGCCCGGCGACAACCCCGGTCTTGCGGACGCCTGCTTCAGGGACCCGCGTAGAATCGGGGATTTCATGGTCGGCTTTGGCCTGGAGAGGCTTGGCGTCTTCACCCAGGAGAGCATTCTTGGACCCTGCGAAAACCAGATCAAGTCCGCCGACAGGGAAACGTTCGAATCCTGCATCGAACCGGCGATGACCTTCATCGAGGACGACTTCTGCCGCGCCTGCGGGGAGCATGTTCTTTTCGTGGGGCGGAAGAGGCTCCGGCCTACTGCCCCGCGTTCCATGGCTCGCAAAACAGCTCATGCAGAACCGCGGAGAAAAAGATGAGAATTTTGCAGCAGAGAAAGGAAAGCGGGGAGAAGAATAAAACTGATAAAATTTGCCACTCGATTATATTCTTCCTTCCTTCTTTTCCCCCCTGCGTTCTCTGAAGCCCTGTGTGAGATACTCTTGGGAATTTGCTTACGCAGAGCCGCGGAGGCACGGAGAAGAGGAAAGATATGTTCAAAATTCAACAGTCGATTGCCTTCTTCCTTCGTTTTTTCGTGTCCTTCATCTTCCTTTCGTGTCCTTCGCGGTTTGCCTTCTTCGGTGGATCGTCAGCCCCTGACGACTTCGCCGAAGGACGTGAACGTTGCCGATCGATCCTTTCGGACCCTTGATCGTCACGCATTCCGTGCAGGCGAACTGTCCCGGCTGCAGGAGGTCCTTGGTTTTCGTGAGGGTGGCGCCCTTGCCGAAAAGGGCTTCGACGTCGGCCGCGCACAGATCGGGAAACCAATATTTTCCCAACATGACTTGCAAAATTACTGGAACAGTGTTATATGTAACATAGTATACTGGTATCATATTGATACCGAAAGGAGCCAGCATGTCCATCAAGCACGCCATCCTGGGATTCCTGAGCTGGAAGCCGTTTACCGGCTACGAGCTCAAGAAGTGGTTCGCGGATTCCCTTTCGTTTCACTGGTCAGGCAACAACAACCAGATCTATGGCACCCTTATCCAGCTTCACAAGGACGGCCTGGTCACGAACGAGATCGTAGCCCGGGAAAAGTACCCCGATCGAAAAGTCTATGCGATCACTCAGGCCGGATTCGACGAACTGCGTGCATGGCTGGGCTCGGGGGCGGAACTGCCCAGGCTCCGCGCTGATTTCCACATCAGGCTCGCGTGGGCCGACATGCTGGGGGACGAGGAATTGCATACCCTCATCGGAGCTTACGAGAGCCGATTGCGGAACCAGATCCTCATGTGCCGGGAGACGCTCCGGCGAGGACAAGCCGAACCGGCCAGGACTCCGCGGGAAACGCTGCTGTGGAACGCGGTTGCGGAACGGAACGCGGCGGTGTATGAGGACGAACTGGCATGGGCGGGTGCCCTCGGGGAGAAGCTTGGACGCCTACGGCTCGACGGCTCCCGCGACGTGGCGCGGGAGGATATGAAATGACGACAGGCATCTTCAAGTCCGAAGCGGCCGAACTGCGCGTGATGGAAGCCTACGGTTCCATCCGCTCGCGCTGGCCGGTTTGCCGCGAGGATCTGGTACTGGAAACCGGCCTTGGCCCCACCTTCGTCGCGGCGAGCGGTAATCCCGGCGCGGTAGGGAAAGCGTCGGGAACTCCAACCACGAAGGCACGGAGGGAACACGAAGAGCGTGAAGGAAGCGAAGGTCACGAAGCAAGCGTGAAATGGCCATGGCTGCGATCTTCGAGCAATGCGGAAAAAGGACGATCGTCCGCGCGCCATGCCCCGGCATGACGGACCGAGCGAGGCCTGCGGAGTCATGAACCCGGCCGCTGACAGACGCTGAACCGGCGACGGGACCCGTCCGGGGCGGCCCCTGAGCCAGCCCCGCGCAAATTCCCGGAACCAGTCCCACGCCCCCGAGCGAGTCCAAGCTTGCCACGCCCCGCCCCGCCGCGCTACTATGCTCGCCATGGAATACCTCAAACGCACAACGACCTGCGGCGCACTCAGCAAGGCTTCCGCGGGACAGACCGTAGTCCTGAACGGATGGGTCCACCGCAAGCGCGATCACGGCGGGATATCTTTCATCAACCTCCGTGACCGCTACGGCGTTACCCAGGTCACCATCGACGCCGACGCGCCGGACGAGCTCAAGCGCCTCGTCACGGAGCTCAAGCCCGAATACTGCGTCGCGGTCCGCGGCGTCGTGCGCGCCCGCCCCGATACCATGGTCAATCCCCAGATGGAGACCGGCGAGATCGAGGTCAAGGCCGAGGAACTCGCCATCCTGAACCGCTGCGAGGTCCTTCCCTTCGTCATCGACGAAGAGAGCGACGCCAAGGAAGAGCTTCGCCTCAAGCACCGCTACCTGGACCTGCGTTCCGGCGGGATGCAGCACCGGATCCGCCTTCGCCACGAAACCGCCTTCGCCGTGCGCGAATACCTGATCGGCAAGGGTTTCTACGAGATCGAAACCCCGACCTTCATAAAGTCCACGCCGGAAGGCGCGCGGGATTATCTCGTGCCATCGAGGCTCTACCCGGGGAAGTTCTACGCCCTTCCGCAATCGCCCCAGCTCTACAAGCAGATCCTCATGGTGTCGGGTTTCGACAAGTACTTCCAGATCGCGCGCTGCTACCGCGACGAGGACGCGCGCGGCGACCGGCAGCCGGAGTTCACCCAGATCGACATAGAGATGAGCTTCGTCGAGCGTGACGATGTCCTCGAGCTCGTCGAGGGGATGATGAACCATGTTTTCACGAAGACCCTCGGCATCGACCTGCCGGAGCATTTCCGGCGCATCTCCTACGACGATTCAATCGAGATCTACGGCACCGACAAGCCCGATCTCCGCTTCGGCATGGAGATGAAGGACTTCGGCGCCATGGCCGCGAAGGGGAGCTTCCAGTCCTTCGCCGACGCCCTTGCGGTCGGCGGCGCGGTCAAGGCTCTCGTCGTTCCGGGCCAGGCTTCCTGCTCCCGCAGGCAGATCGAGGAGCTGGAAGCTGTCGCCAGGATCTACAGGGGCAAGGGCCTCGGGTGGATGAAGGTGAACGAATCGGGCGGCCTCGACGGCGGCATTTCCAAGTTCTTCGGGAATGCCCAGGCCGACGTTATCGCCGGGCTCGGCGCCAAACCAGGCGACCTCCTCCTCTTCGTCGCCGACCCGAAACGCAAGATCGCCTGCACGGCCCTCGGGGCAGTCAGGTCGCGCCTCGGCAAGGACCTCGGCTTCTGCGACCCCAAGCGCTTCGAGTTCGCCTGGATCGTCGATTTCCCCATGTTCGAGTACAACGAGGACGAGAAGAAGTGGGACACCGCCCACCACATGTTCACGATGCCCCAGGCGAAGTACCACGCGACCCTCGAGTCGGATCCCGGTTCGGTTAAGGGCGATCTCTACGATCTCGTTCTCAACGGCTTCGAGCTGGCTTCCGGGTCCATCCGCATCCATGACTCGGCGCTCCAGAAGCGCATTTTCAAGATCGTCGGCTTCGACGAAGCCGAGGGCGAAAAGAAGTTCGGCTTCCTGACCGAAGCATTCAAGTATGGCGCTCCGCCTCACGGCGGCATCGCCCCCGGCCTCGACCGCCTCGTCATGCTCATGGCCGGCGAAACCTCCATCAAGGAAGTCATCGCCTTCCCCAAAAACAGCTTCGCCGTGTCCCCCATGGATGACTGCCCGAGTGAAGTTGATCAAAAGCAACTCGACGAGCTGCATTTGCGTATCGTGCCCAAAGAAGAGAAGTAGGGTGAAAGCTCGGGCAGTCCTGACGGGTCGGCCCGATGGTCGCGGCCGCGCGGCGGACTCGCCGCGCCTTCAACAATTCCACTCCGCGCCCGTCGCGGGAACCGCGACGGGATGACTGCCCGAGTGAAGTTGATCAAAAGCAACTCGACGAGTTGCATTTGCGTATCGTGCCCAAAGAAGAGAAGTAGGGCGTACTTCATGGTGGGGACGCTCGCGCGAATCCCGCCTCGATCCCCAGTATTCATTCCCCATCCCCGATTCCGCCCTTGACAGGTACCACTCATGATACTAGCATCCACAAATGTCCATCAAGGTGGACAGTTGTCCGGCAGCAGAGAGGTTTGTCCATGCAAGTAACGGTAAAAGAAGCGGCCACAATGCTCGCGGTATCCGAAAAAACCATCTATCGCTGGATAAAGCAATCGGCTATTCCTCACTACAAGATCAACGAGCAATATCGCTTCAATCGAACCGAGCTGCTGGAATGGGCTACAGCCCAACGCATGCAGGTATCCCCCGACATTTTCGTCGAGAGCGGGGAAAGCACGGCTTTCCTGCCAAGTTTGGTGGAGGCGATCATGGCCGGCGGAATCATCTATCGCCTGTCCGGGAAAGACCAGGCTTCGGTTCTGAAATCCATCGTGGACAGCATAAAGCTTCCCGAAGAGGTGGATCGAACATTCCTGTACCAGGTATTGCTTGCCCGCGAAACGCTCGGATCGACGGGCATCGGCGATGGGATTGCCATTCCCCATGTGCGAAATCCGGTTGTCCTCCATCTGTCCAAGCCCACCGTAACCCTTTGTTTCCTGGAAAATCCGATAGATTTCAAGGCACTGGACGGCAAACCGGTCAATGTCCTGTTCACGATCACCAGTCCCACGGTACGTGCCCACCTGCACTTGCTGTCAAGGGTCGGTTTCGTCCTGCATGACAGGAACCTGAAAGACGCGTTGTTGAGGCAAGCCCCTCGCGAAGAGCTGCTGGATCTTCTTGCCCGGGCCGAAGCCGAAATACCCGAAGCGAATAAATGATGGCAATATGAGGAGCATTCCGTGCCTGTCAATCTGAACGCCATCGCGATCGTCCTCATGGCAACGAGCGGGATCCCGGGCTTGTTCATGCCGCGCGCATCGGCGTGGGGCCAGCGCATCGCGACCTGCATGGTTTGCCTCGGGGTCCTGGCGGGTTTGACGGGCGTCGGCATCGGTTTTATCCATCCCGACTGCACCATATATATTTTGCCCTGGCAAGCATCGCGAGGCGCCCTGGTGGGAATCGATGCGCTCAGCGCGTTTTTCATGGTTCCCATCCTGGTGATGGGGGGGCTTGGATCCATTTATGGGTTGAGCTACTGGCCACAAAAGAGGAAAGCGCGGACCGCGCCCAAGCTCCAGTTCTTCTGGGGTACGCTGATGGCGGGCATGTCGCTGCTGGTCATCGGCAAGAACGCCATGGCCTTCCTGCTGGGTTGGGAAATCATGGCCCTCTCCGCTTTTTTCCTCATTTCGACCGAAGACGACAGGAAAGAATGCCGGGAAAGCGGTCTGGTATATATGATAGCCACCCACCTCGGTACGCTGACCCTGTTTGGCCTGTTCGTTCTCTGGCGATATGCCACGGGATCCTTCGATCTCGTTCCCATGCCCGCCGCCGGCTCTTCGGTGCTGGTCGTGAACCTGCTGTTTTTCCTGGCGCTTGTCGGGTTCGGACTCAAGGCAGGCATCATGCCCCTGCATTTCTGGCTTCCCGGCGCCCATGCCGCCGCGCCAAGCCATGTTTCGGCGATACTCTCCGGAGTCATGCTTAAAATGGGCATATACGGGCTCGTGCGCATGCTGTCGCTCCTGCCCGACCCGCCCGCCTTGTGGGGGGGGCTCATTCTCTTTCTGGGTGCGACGAGCGGCTTGCTGGGCGTGGTGTTTGCCCTCGCCCAACATGACCTCAAGCGGCTTCTCGCATACCATAGCGTCGAAAACATCGGGATCATCCTCATGGGGTTGGGCCTGGCCATGCTGGGGCGGAGCTACGACCGGCCCGAATGGATACTGCTGGGCATGGCTGGCTGCCTGCTCCACGTCTGGAATCACGGCCTGTTCAAGTCATTGCTGTTCCTGGGAGCGGGGTCGATCATGCACGGGGCGCATACGCGCCAGATCGACGAACTGGGAGGGCTCGCCAGGCGCATGCCATGGACTGCCACGCTTTTCCTCGTCGGTGCCGTGGCCATCTGCGGGCTGCCGCCGCTGAACGGTTTCATCAGCGAGTTCCTCGTGTATGTCGGGCTTTTCCGGACATTCCTGCAGCCGATGCATGCCGCTTCCCTGGCGATAGTGGCGGTGCCCGCACTCGCCATGATAGGGGCTCTGGCCGTGGCTTGTTTCGTGAAGGTCTATGGAACGGTTTTCCTGGGCTTGCCTCGAACGCAAGCGGCTTCGCGAGCCCATGAATCTCAGGCGACCATGGTCATCCCCATGCTCGTCCTGGCCATTTCATGTCTGACCATCGGGTTTGCGCCCGGTCTCGTGGCGCCCGTCCTGGAACAGGCCGTCGCTGCATGGCAGTTCCATCCGGCATCAACCGTAGACGGCCTCGCCTTGACCACCCTGGTCCCCCTGGGAGCGCTCGGCAGCATGGTCCTTGTCCTGTTGGCCGCATCGATTCTCCCGGCCCTGTATGTCTGGTCCAGGCGCACGGTGCGCAAGGATGTGGGCACTTGGGATTGCGGATACGCGCGGCCCGGACCACGGATGCAATATACGTCTTCATCGTTCGCGCAATCCCTGGTCTGTCTGTTCAAGTCGATCTTGAAGCCCCGGACGCATGAACCGGATATACAGGGGTATTCCCCGCCCCCATCCGCCATGGCCAGCCACGTCGACGAGGTGGTGCTGGATCGTGCGCTCATCCCGGGTTTTCAATCGTTCAGGAAACGCCTGGGCTGGTTCAACCGTTTCCAGCAAGGCCAGATCCAAAACTACATTTTTTACATATTGGCGGCACTCCTCGCGCTGTTGGCGACGCTGGTGCCGTTCAGGGCTCTATTGGCCAGCTTGCTCGTATCCTGAGACCGGGCGAGCCGGTTTTTCACCCGCATGAAAGGAAGGGGAGCCGGCCCATGACAGACATCGTCGTTCATCTGGCGCTTTTATTGGTTTTCCCGCCCCTGTTGCTGGGCGTCATCAACAAGACGAAGGCGAGATGGGCGGGCCGCGTCGGCGCGCCGTTTTTCCAGCCTTACTACGACATCCTGAAACTCTTGCGCAAGGGCATGGTGCTGAGCACGACGACGACCTGGGTTTTCCGCGCCGCCCCGATCATTACCCTTTCATCCGTTCTCGCGGCGGGCGTCCTGGTTCCGTTCGGGAACTCGCCCGCGCCCGTCGCTTTCACGGGGGACTTCCTGCTCTTCGCCTATCTTTTCGGCCTCGCCAGGTTTTTCACCACGAGCGCCGCCCTGGACACGGGTTCGGCCTTCGAAGGCATGGGAGCCGCGCGCGAAGTCACCTTCGCCGCGCTGACCGAGCCCGCCATGTTTTTCGCTTTTCTCGTGCTGGCGAAACTATCCGGCTCGCTTTCCCTCGGCGGCATGCTGCACTCAGGCGGTGCGTCCGCGTATCCCGCGGGAAGCGTCGCGCCCCTTGTCCTGACCGTACTGGGGCTTTTCATCGTCCTCCTCGCGGAAAACAGCCGCATCCCGGTGGATGATCCCGCCACGCATCTCGAGTTGACCATGATCCACGAAGTCATGGTGCTCGATCACAGCGGACCTCTGTTCGGCATCATCGAGTATTCCTCGGCATTGAAGCTGTTCGTGATGGGTTCCGTCCTCCTCGGCGTCGCGACCCCCTGGTTTTCTTGGAATGGATGGCTCGACTGGCCGGTTTTCATCTCGGGGATGCTGGGTTTGGCCGTCGTCGTGGGAACCATCGAATCGATCATGGCACGATTGCGCATGCCCCGCGTGCCTTCATTGCTCATCGCCGCGATCCTCCTGTGCGGTTCGGCTTTCGTCATGCTGGTGAGGTAATGCGATGAATGATGTACTCAACGCCCTTTTCGTCCTCATCCTGACGCTCAACCTTTTCGCCCTCGGCAACGGCAGGATACTGTCCGTCATCCGCATCGTGGCCGCGCAGGGAGTCTTGCTGGGAATCCTGCCCCTGTTGATGCATGAGCATCTCACCTTCCCGGAAGTACTCTCGTCGGCCGCGGCCATTTCCCTGAAAGGCATCGTCATACCGGGCATCATGGCCAAGGCCCTGCGCGACGCCCAGATGAAGCGCGAAGTCGAACCACTGGTCGGCCTCCTGCCTTCGACGATCATCGGGGCCCTGGTGACGGCACTGGCTTTCCTGGTTTTCAGCCGCGTTGACCCGGCCAGTCGGTCGGACGCATCCCTCATCATTCCCACGTCCATCACGACCGTCCTCGCAGGCTTCATCCTGTTGACGACCCGCTTCAAGGCGCTCTCCCAGGTCCTGGGTTACCTCGTGCTCGAGAACGGCATCTATATATTCAGCCTCCTGCTCGTGGAGGCCATTCCGTTGGTCGTGGAGATGGGAATCCTGCTCGATCTCCTCGTCAGCGTATTCATCGTTTCCATAATCACCAACCATATCAACCGCGCGTTTTCTTCCCTCGATACGCGCAGGCTTGCCTCTCTCAAGGAGTGATCCATGGCGTTTGTCCTGATCCTGTTTCCTTTGGCCATGGCAGGTCTGGCGCTGTCCATCCCATCCAACCGCTGGCGGCCGGTATTGCTGCCGATGGCGGCGGCGGTTCATGCGGCCGGCACCGTCGCGGTGCTCATGCGCCCGGAATGGGGAAGCACCTTCGCATGGCTCGTGCTCGATCCCGTCGGCAAGGTGATCCTGCTGACGGTTTCCGTGCTCTATTTTTTCTCGTCGTTCTACGCGGTCGGCTATCTCAAGTACCGCGAGGAACGCTCCAACCGTTTCTTCACCGCCTGTCTCCTGGCATTCCTGGGCCTCATCAGCCTGGCCATATGGTCGCACGACCTGGGTCTCATGTGGGTGGCCATCGAAGGCACCACCCTGGTGACGGCGCCGCTCATCTATTTCAACCGTTCGCAGCGCAGCATCGAAGCCACCTGGAAATACCTGCTTGTCGGATCTGTCGGCATAGCGCTGGCCCTCCTCGGCACCTTCTTCCTGGCCTATTCGTCCCTGCAGGGAGGCTTCGGAGCGACCCTCGGATTCGAGGATCTGCTGCGCAACGCGCCCGGCCTGTCCAAAACCTGGCTCCGGGCTTCATTCATACTTTTCCTCGTGGGCTACGGCACCAAGATGGGACTGGCGCCGATGCATACATGGAAACCCGACGCATACGGCGAGGCTCCCGGCGTCGTCGGCGCGATTTTCGCGGGCGGCGTGACGAGCGGCGCGTTCCTGGCGCTGCTGCGAATATTCCAGATCTGCGATGCTGCCGGTGAAAACCCCTTCGCTTCCAGGCTTCTCGTCTTCATGGGCCTGTTCACGATGACCGTCGCGGGCGTCTTCATGGCAAGCCAGCGCGATTTCAAGCGCATGCTGGCGTATTCCAGCATCGAGCACATGGGAATCCTCACCCTGGGCCTGGGCATAGGCGCGCCGGCGCTTTTCGGTACCATGCTCCACGTCCTCACCAACGGGATGACGAAGGGAGTCCTCTTCCTGTCGGCGGGGAACATCCACAGGGCGTACGCCAGCAAGAGCATCGATCAGGTACAGGGCGCTCTCAGACGGGTGCCCCTGTCCGGAGCCTTGTTCCTCGCTGGCTTCTTCGCGATAACGGGATCGCCGCCCTTCGGGCCGTTCATCAGCGAGTTCTCCATATTGAACGGCGTTTTCACCGCCGGACACTTCGCCGCCGGCGCGCTGTTCCTCGTGCTTCTCCTGGTCGTGTTCATGGGGATGGGCATCACCGTGCTCAAGGTGGTGCAAGGGCGCGTTCCGCTCGACGTCGAGGGATCCGACTATCACGAAAGTTTCCTGACGGCGGCGCCGGTGCTGGCATTCATGGCCATCGTCGTGCTCCTGGGCCTGTACATACCCGCACCACTCCAGACCCTGCTCGACGACGCAGTGAAATTCCTGGGGAACCGATCGTGACCCGGGCACGCGCCGGTCTTGCGCCCATCCACAACGGCAATTCGATCCGGCTCGAGACGATTCCCACGCTCGGCTTCGGCGATTTCCAGGATGCCATTCTAGCGGCGGTTGGCGGCGGGCAACGCGTATGTGCCCTGTTCGGAGCGGGCACCGGAAAGCCCGATACGACCGCCCTCTACGTCGTGCTCGCGGACGACGCGGGGAACGGTCTTGCCGCGGGCAGGACCGAGGTGGCGGGATCGGGCTTCCCCTCGCTCACGCCGCGTTGCCCGAGCGTCCATCTTTTCGAGCGCGAGATCGCGGAGCAATTCGGCATCCGGGCGGTGGGGCACCCATGGTTCAAACCGGTACGCTATAGCCGCTCGTGGACGGGCCGCGATGCGTGGGACCGACCGCTTCCGGAGGCCATACTTCCGGCTGTCGGCGATTTCTACCGCGTGGAGGGCGAACAGGTGCACGAGGTGGCCGTCGGCCCCGTGCACGCGGGCGTCATCGAGCCCGGGCATTTCCGTTTTCAGTGTCATGGCGAAAAGGTGTTTCACCTGGAAATAGCCCTCGGGTATCAGCACCGAGGCATCGAGGAAGCCATGGAGAGGGGGCCGACTGCACGATCCATCCATTACATGGAAACCGCGGCCGGCGACACGACCATCGGCCACGCGACCTGTTACGCCCAGATCGTCGAAGCTTTTTCCCTTACGCAGAAACCGGCCCGCGCGCAGGTGCTTCGCGGCGTCGCCCTTGAACTGGAGCGCGTCGCCAACCATGTCGGCGACCTTGGAGCGCTCTCAGGCGACGTCGGTTTCCTGCCCACCGCCAGTTTCTGCGGGCGTATCCGCGGGGATTTCCTCAACCTGACCTCGCTCCTGTGCGGCAACCGTTTTGGCCGCGGTTTCATCCGCCCGGGCGGCGTGGGCTTTGACGTCGACCGGCCGCTGACCGACGAGTTGTCGCGCCGGCTGCATGCGCTTGAAAGGGAAACCGCAGATTCGATCAACCTTCTGTGGGACAACCAGTCCGTCATGGCCCGCTTCGAGGATACGGGTCCGCTTTCCGGGGAAACCGTCGTGGCGCTGGGCATCGTCGGACCGGCGGCCCGCGCCAGCGGTCTCATGCGCGATACCCGCTACGATCAACCTTCGGGCATCTACCGATTCTTCCAGATTCCGGTTTCCACCTGCGATTCGGGGGATGTCTTCGCGCGGGCTTACGTGCGCTGGATGGAGATCCAGCAGTCCATCGCCTTCATCCGCAGCCAGCTGGCGAACCTGCCCCCGGGAGAGACGTGCGCCGTTCCCGGCGCGCTGGAGCCGGAGCGTCTTGCCGTCGCGATCAACGAGGGATGGCGCGGTGAAGTCTGTCACGTCGCCATCACGGACAAATCCGGCAGGTTCGCCCGGTACAAGATCGTGGATCCGTCATTCCACAATTGGTCCGGCTTGGCCCAGGCGCTGCGCGACCAGGAAATTTCCGACTTCCCGTTGTGCAACAAGAGCTTCAACCTGTCCTATTGCGGGCATGACCTTTAAACGGGGGATGGACCATGTATAAGCAGATTCTCGCGCGCATCAGGCAGGGTCATCGGACGATAAGGTTTCCCAAGGCCGTCGCGCCGGCCTTGCCAGACCGGTTCAGGGGACGACCCTGTTTCGACGCCCGCTTGTGCCGGGCAGAATGCCGGGCAGAATGCCGGGCATGCTCGGATGCCTGTCCCGTGGGAGCCATCGATCCGTTGAACAAGTCCATCGACCTGGGCAAGTGCATTTTCTGCACCGACTGCATGCGCGCATGCCCCGGGGGAGCCGTCGCTTTCTCCGGAGACTACCGGCTCGCCGCCCGGAGCCGGCGGGACCTGGTCATCACCGTGGATCAGGAGACGCTGATCCTGGCCCAGGCGCTTGACAGGCGCATGAAGGGGCTTTTCGGCCGCTCCCTCAAGCTGCGCCAGGTCAGCGCGGGCGGCTGCGGCGCATGCGAAGCCGATGTCAGCGTCCTGGGCACCATTGGCTGGGATTGGGGACGTTTCGGCATCCAGTTCGTGGCCTCCCCCCGACACGCCGACGGCATTCTCGTCACCGGCCCCGTGACGAAAAACATGGAACTGGCCCTCAGGAAAACCTGGGACGCCATACCCGGACCCAAAATCGTCATAGCGTCTGGATCCTGCGCCATCGCGGGCGGCCCGTATGCGGGGCATGACCAGGTACTCGACGGCGTGGAATCCATTCTTCCCGTGGACTTGTACATTCCCGGCTGTCCGCCGCACCCGCTCACCACGCTGGACGGCCTGTTGCGGCTCCTCGGGAAGATAGGACGAAACGGGAGGGTATCCCGCGGGGACTAGCGTGCCTCGTCGGGGGGATCGGCTGCGTCCCGATCGCGCGCAGGAAAGCGGTGGCCGCCGGATGGCGTCAGAACTTGCGCGACAGGACGACGGCGTGGGCTTCGATCGCCCGGCCTTCCCCGACGGGGCCGAGGCCCTCGCAGGTTTTGGCCTTGACGGACACCGACGAAACGGGCATGCCGGCTGCCGCCGCGATCCCCGCCCTGATCGCCTCGACGTGGGGGCGGAGCTTGGGCCGTTCCAGGATGACCGTGCAGTCGATATTGGCGGGTTCCCATCCGGCGGCCAGTGACAGACCGAGCGCCGTACGGAAGAGTCCGCCGGAATCGGCGTCCTTCCAGCGGGGGTCGTCAGGCGGGAAATGCGTCCCGATATCGCCGAGCGCGGCCGCGCCCAGCAGGGCATCCGTGACTGCGTGGAAGAGGACGTCCCCGTCCGAATGCCCGTCCTCGCCGAGCCCGAAAGGCACGATCACGCCGCCGAGCATGAGCAGCCTGCCCGGAACCAGGCGGTGGACGTCCCAGCCCTGGCCCACCCGGGCGCCGGAAACAGGGTCGGATGCATGCCCTTCCGCCTCGAGATCGGCGGCGAAGGTGATCTTGCGGTTGGCGGGATCGCCTTGCACTTCGGCCACCGGGCCAGCGTAGCGCGCGTAGATCTCGGCGTCGTCCGTGCAGTCCATCCCGTCGGCTTCAGCCGATTCGTGCGCGGCGAGGAGCGCCCGATACCCGAATCCCTGCGGCGTCTGTGCGGACTTCATCGCGCCGCGCCTGGGGTGGCGGATGACGACTCCGCTGCCGTCGACTTCCTTGGGCGTATCCACGAGGGGGACGAGGGGGACCGCGGCTCCGTGCGCTTCCGCCGCATTCGCCACGGATTCGATGAGGGCAGGGGAGACGAAGGGGCGGGCGCCGTCGTGGACGAGGACGAGGTCCGGATCGGCGTCGCGCAACTCCCGTAGCCCGTGGAGCACCGATTCGCGGCGGGTGGCTCCCCCTTCCACGAACCGCACCCCGCGCGCGAGGTCGGGCCCGAGGGCTTCCGCCGCGGCGTCCGAACCGCCTGAAGGCACGGTGACGACGATGAATGCGGGAGGCTCAAGTTCCGTGAAGGGCCGGACCGCCGCGGCGAGCACGGTGCCGCGCCCGAGTCTCCTGAACTCCTTCTTTCCCGCGCCGAAGCGTTCGCCCTTCCCGGCAGCGGTGACGATGACGGCCAGTCTCATGGCATTCCCGCCGGATCAGCTTTCGAGGCGGGCGCGGATCAATTCGGAAATCTCGTCCTTGGACTTGTTGAGGCTGAAGGAAATCTCGTCCTGGAGGATATTGAGGGCGGAATCGTACAGCTTCCGCTCGAGGATCGGGAGTTCCTTGATTTTCGACCGGTGGTAGAGGGAACGGACGACCGAGGCGATGTCGAGGACTGATCCCTTCTTGAGGAGATCCAGGTTCATCTGGTAACGGAGTTTCCAGTCGGAGGGGATCGGCGCATACTCTTCCGAGATGAAGGCGAGGGCTTTCTCGGCTTCACCCTTGGGGACGATGGCGCGGATGCCGAGTTCCTTCGCCTTGTTGACCGGCACCATGACAGTCATGTCGGAAAATTCGAGATAGATGGTGTAGTACAGGACGGAATTGTCCTTGAACTGTTTTTCCTTGATCCCGAGGATCTTGCCGACGCCCTGGCTGGGGTAGACGATCTGCTGGTTGACCTTGAAGTCGGTAGCTGGGGCCCTGCTCATTCTGCGGGTGAGTATAGTCCATGTTGGAGGGGAAAGTCAATTTGAGGGTGCATTCAATCCTTTTTCGGATTCATGAATCGCGCGATGGCCGAGGTGATCTTCTCCTTGAAAAACAGGCCGATGAAAAAGAGCGCGGACGAAACGGCGAGAATCGCGAGCGCAACGTTGTACTGCCGGTCGAAGGCGGCGCTTCCCATCCAGGTGCTCCCGAGGATTCCGGGAAGGCGCCCGATCCCCGAGATGAGCATGAAAACCGGGAAGGAGAGGCGCCCCATCCCTGCGACGTAGCACAGGGCGTCCTTGGGAATGCCGGGTATGACGAACAGCAGGAAGAAGCTGGCGGCCGCGCGCCCCGATTCGGTGGTTTTCTCGAGCCGCTCCACGCGCGTCCGGCCGAAGACGCTCTCCACGAACGGGCGGCCGAGCACGCGCCCCGCCGTGAAATTGACGAGGGAGCCTGCGAGGATGCCGATGCTGGACAACGCGACGCCGCCGCGCACGCCGAAGAGAAAGCCGCCCGCCACCTGTACGATTTCCCCGGGGATGACGAACACGACCACCTGCAGCACCTGGAGCCCGACGAAGACGAGGGGCGCTGACGCCCCGCGCGCGAGCACCCAGGACCGCACGGATTCCGAGGACGCGAAGATCGCGAGTATGGGCCGCCGCAGCACGACCATGAGCGTCAGGATCGCCGCGACGAAGAGCGGGAACGCGACGTACGAGACGATGCCCCGTGCGGTCGTTCGTTCGGTTGCCATGGCCGCAACTCTATCGCACAACCGGTCAGGACGCAAGCTCGCGCCCGTCGCCACCCGTCGGCTGACGCGGAACGAAACGGCCTCCCGCCGCTCCCGATGCTCAAGATTCAGGGGACGCGCGCGGCGGGCTGGTGCATGAACCCGCCGACAGCCTTTTCGCGGCACGCCCCGTCGCCGCGCTACTGCATGAAACCGGCATACTCCGGTATTACTTGATCACGTACGCCGCCAGCGGCGGGAACCCGTTGAAGTAGATCGAGCTGTAGCTCTGGGTGTAGGCGCCGCAGGTGAGGAAGTATACCCTGTCGCCGATCTTCGCGTCCGAGGGCATCTTGTAGGTGTGCTTTTCGTACATGATGTCCATGCTGTCGCAGGTCGGGCCCGCGATGATCGCGTCCACCGCCTCACCCCCTCCCTGGAAGTAGATCGGGTACTTGATCGCCTCGTCCAGGGTCTCGATGAGTCCGCCGAACTTGCCGATGTCCAGGAAGACCCACTGGTTGAGGTCATGCTTGGATTTCTTGGCGATGTTGACGATCTCGGTCACGATGATCCCGGAATCGCCCGCCATGGAGCGGCCGGGCTCGATGATGATCTCGGGCGTCTCTCCGCCGAGGTTGCTCGTGATGTAGCGGTAGATCTCCTCGGCGTATTCCTGGATGTCGTTCGTGGGGTCGATGTAGCTGGCGGGAAAGCCGCCGCCCATGTTGATCATCTTCAGCTGGATGCCGGCCTGCTCCCTCGCCCAGCGGAAGATGGATCCGACGGTGGTGAGTGCGGTGGACCACTGGCCGATGTCGCGCTGCTGGCTCCCGACGTGGAAGGAGATGCCGTGGGGTTCGAGCCCGAGTTCCTTGGCCTTGACGATGAGGCGGCGCGTGAGCTCGGGGTGGCTCCCGAATTTCCGCGACAGCGGCCAGTCGGCGCCCAGGCCCTCGGTGAGGATGCGGAAGAAGACCCGGGAGCCGGGGGCGGCGCGCGCGAGTTTTTCGACGTCGGCTTCGGAGTCGGAGACGAAGAGGCGGATGCCCTTGTCGTAGAAATAGGCGATGTCGCGTTCCTTCTTGATGGTATTGCCGTAACTCATGCGGTCGGGGCTGATGTCGAGGCGGAGGAGCTGGTCGAGCTCGAAGCGCGTGGCGACGTCGAAGGAGGAACCGAGGTCCTGAAGCTGGGTGACGACCTCGTCGAGGGGATTGGCCTTGACCGCGTAGAAGACTTTCGCAAAGGGGAGGTTCTTCCGGAGTTCCTCGTACTTTTCGCGGATGATCGCCAGGTCGACGATCAGGCAGGGCGTCTCCTTGTCCCCGGAAAACTCCTTGAAGCGCTTGAACCGCTCCTTGCTCATGTACTCTTCGATGTCGAAGCTGTAGGGATGATCCATCTAGTACCTCGGTTGGGAATGGTGGGCTGCCTCGGGCCGCCAGGATGAAAGGTACGTGTCCGGTTGCCGTTTTGTCAATAATGGAGTATGGATTGAACATGATCGCTTTCTTCCTGAAAAAGGCCTTCTTCGACGGGTGGGATCACGCGTTCGCCCTCATCGCCCTGAACCTGGCGGCGATCGCCGCGGTCGCCCTCGTCCTCCTCGGCCCCGTGGCTTCGGGCTCCTTCCCCGTCGCCATCGCGGGCCTGGCGTCGCTGGCGCTGTTACTCGGCGTCCACGCGGTTGCATCTTCGTCGGCATTGAAGGCGGCGGCCGATTTTCGCTCCGTCCGGTTCTCGGATTACCTGGATGGACTCCGGCGGGGCTTCGGGCGGGGTCTCTTCTTCGGGCTTCTGCTCGTCCTCGTCGCCGCGTGCGTATGGATAGCCGTTCCCTTCTACCTGCGGATGCGGGGGCCGATCGGCACGGTCGCCCTCGGCGTCGTGTTCTGGTGCGCGCTGGGCGTGGCGCTGTCGATCCAGTGGTTCCCGGCGGTCTGCGCCTACCTGCCGGGTCCCCTTCCGGGGCAACTGCGGAAGTGTTTCATCCTCATGTTCGACAATTCGGGTTTTTCGCTTTTCCTGGCCTTCACCAACCTCGCCGTTCTTCTACTGTCGCTCTTTACGGCCTTCCTCGCGCCGGGGCCCGCCGGAATCTGGCTCGGCACCGACGTGGCGCTCAGGCTGCGCTTGCGGAAGTACGATTGGCTCGAAGCCAACCCCGGAGCCGACCGTCGCAGGATACCCTGGCCCGAACTCCTGGCCGAGGACGAGGAACTCGTCGGGAAGCGTACATTGAGGAATTTCATCTTTCCCTGGAAGGATTGAAAACCGGCGCGCTGTGCCTGTGTAGCGGCCTTGCTGCCGAATGCCATTACGTCAATTGAAAAAGACAGGACACCAGGTACCCGCGTCCGGCGGCTTTCCAGAAGGCGTCGGGACGGTCAATCAGGCGCCGGAACGGCCGGGCAGGCGCCTGAAGACGGGCACGCGCGGCGAGGCGTTCAGCGTGAAGGGATCCCGGTCGCCGCGGCGGAAGCGCTCGAAGGCCAGTCCGGCGATCATCGCGCCGTTGTCCCCGCAGAGCTCGAGCGGGGGAAAGCGGACGTCGAGGTCCTTCCGTTCGCCGAGCAGGTTGCGCAGGTAACTGTTGGCAGCGACGCCGCCGCCGGCCACGACGACGCGTATCCCGGTGTCGTCAACGGCCCTGAGGAGCCTCGAAACCAACAGGTCGATCGCGGCTTTTTCAAAGGAAGCGGCGATGTTTTCCGGGCTGGCTTCGCTCCCGGGCGCCCTGAACTGCTCGAGCTGGCGGATGGCGGCTGTCTTGAGCCCGGAGTACGAGACGTCGTAGCGGTGTTCACCCTTGTGAAGGTTCGGCACGGGGAAACGGAACGCCAGGGGATCGCCTTTCCGGGCGAGAACGTCGATGGCAAGGCCGCCGGGATAGCCGAAACCGAAATGCCTGGCCGTCTTGTCGAACGCTTCGCCCACCGCGTCGTCGATCGTGGTGCCGAGGACGATTATGTCGTCGAAGCCGTCGACGCGGCAGATGAGGGTGTGCCCCCCCGAGACGAGGAGCCCGATGTAGGGGCAGGCGATGTCGCCCGAGAGCCGCGGCGCGTACAGGTGGGCGAGGATGTGGTTGATGCCCACGAAGGGTTTGTCGAGCGCCCAGGCCATGGCCTTGGCGTAGGAGAGGCCCACGAGCAGGGCCCCGATGAGCCCCGGCCGGGCCGTGGCGGCGATGCCGTCGAGTCCGGATGGTTTCATGCCCGCGGTGCGCAGGGCTTCTCCGACCACGCCGGATATCCATTCGACGTGTTTCCGCGACGCCAGCTCGGGCACCACGCCGTCGTACTTGGCGTGGACAGGGATCTGTGTGGCCACGACGCTCGAAAGGATCGTCCGTCCGTCCTCGACGACCGCGGCCGCGCACTCGTCGCAGGAGCTCTCAATCCCCAGAATTCTCATGCGCCTCTTCCTGCATGATGCGCGAGATGGTGGACAGGGTGAAGCCCTCCTCGACGAGCGCGGGATAGAGGTCCATGAGGGTTTGCGCGAGCTCCGCGGACCAGACGTGCCCGATGAGAACCGCCCGTCCGTAGCGGGATGCGATCCGCTTGCCCTCGGCGATGACTTTTTCCATGGACTCGCGGTCCGGCTTGTTGTCGAGGAACACGTCCCGCTCCCAGGTTCTTACGCGCTTGCGCGCGGCGATGGGACCCACCAAGGAGTCGCCGATGGTCATCGAATCGAGGAAGTAAAGCCCGAGACGGCGTGTCGTGTCCAGCACCGTCTCGACGATGACGGGATCCCGCGTGGCTGCCGAACCCATGTGGTTGTTCATGCCGACCGCCCCGGGCAGCTGCATGACGTTGCGCTCGATCGTCCGGACCATCTCCGCCGCGGACATCCCCGAGCGGAGCGCGCCCCCGCCTTCGTCCAGGTTCCCGATAGCCTCCATGGGCTGGTGGAGGATGAGTTCCTTGCCGGCGGCGTGGATCCGTTCCGCCGCCTTTTTCGAGTAGGGCACGTTCGGCAGGACGGCCATGGTCAGGGCTCCGGGGAAGGCCAGGAAGGGTTCGAGCTGCTTCATGTTGTAGCCGACGTCGTCGATCACGATGACGAGGGTGCCTTTGGATCGCCCGTCGCGCCGCTCCGGGGACGCCGACGTCGGAGCGGCCGATGCGGGAATGCCCTTCGTGCCATCATCGCGCAGCTTCGACTCCGGGGCGGGTCTCGCAGGGACAGCCCCGGCCGGCGCGTCGGTCGACCGAGCGTCGTTGACCAGATCCGTAGCAGAGACCAGCGCGCCGTCGCGCGGGAAACCGTGCACGGCGATCAGCGCGCACGCGAGGGCCGCGAATACGAGAAAGAAGCTGGCGCTGGCCATGAGCAGGGACGAAGCCCCGAGCGACGTGTTTTTCCTTCTTTTGCCCGCGGGGGTCTTCCGTGCCACGCTTCGATACTAGCCGGAAGCGGGAACGGGGGCAAGCGCCGCGGCGGGATGCTCATGCAAGTCCGGAATAGTAGGCCGAACAATCGGAGAATTCCCTGAAATCGCGCCGGAGTGTTTCGAGCGCGGCCAACGCGCCCGCCGGGTCGCGTTGGCCGGCAGCTTCCTCCAGTTCTTTCGCCGCGTTCCCGAGGCGCATGGCCGAGAGGTTCCACGCGGCGCCCTTGATGGAATGGGCGATCGGGGCTACGAGCTCGAGCTTGCCCTCGGCCAGGTGTCCCGCGGCTTCGGCGAGCTGGTCTTCGACCTTGTGACGGAACCTCTGGATCAGGGACAGCACGGTATCGCGTTTTCCGAGGAAGGTTTCGATGGTCCCCGCGAAGCTGAAAACTTCCTGGTCCCAGAGCCGGCGTTCGCCGTCGGGGACCGCGCTTTCCATGGTCCGTTCGCGGGAGCGCTCCCGGTTGAACCAGAAACCGAGCATGGTCTCGAGCTCGGCCTTCTTGAAGGGTTTTTTCAGGATGTCGTTCATCCCGGAGGCGAGGCATTTTTCGCGCTCGTCCTTGAGCGCGCTGGCGGTGATGGCGATGATGGGTCCCCGGAAGCCGCGTTCGCGGAGCATGCGCGTCGCCTCGTAGCCGTCCATGATCGGCATCTGGATGTCCATGAGGATCAGGTCGAAGCTCATCTCGCCGGCCGCCTTCAGCGCGGCGTCGCCGTCCTCGGCGACGAAGACGGAAGCGCCGAGCTTTTGGAGCAGCACGGTGAAGAGTTCCTGGTTGACCACGTGATCCTCTGCCACGAGGACGGACTTGCCGGAGCCGACCGCCTTGGCCGCCGCGCCAGCCACCTGGGTGTTATCCTCCACCGACTCGAGCGCCGCTGGTTCCCGGACGACCTTATCGATGGCATCGTAGAGGTCGCCGGGCTTGGCAGGCTTCGACGCGTAGGCGTCGAACCAGGCCAGGCGTTTCATTTTCATCTCGGGGCCGGAGTAGCCCACGGGCATGAGGAGCACCAGCTTGGTCTCGATGAGCCTGCGGTCGGCGTTGACTTCGTTGGCGAAGCGCCACCCGTCCATCTCGGGCATCTCCTGGTCGACGACGCACACCGCGTACGGCCCTTCCGGCGAGGCGACGGCCGCACGCATGCGAACGAGCGCGTCGTCGCCGGATGGGGAGTCGTCGACGCGGCAACCGAAGGATTCGATGACGCCGGCGGCGTAGTTCCGCGCGGCGGGATGGTCGTCGACGACGAGGACACGCAAGGATCCGTCAAAGCTTTTTATGCGGGGCGGGATGGAATAGTCGGCTTCGACGAGGGGCATCCTGAAGCGGAAGACGGAGCCGGTCGGCTTGTTCGGCTCGTACTCGACGCATCCGCCCATGATTTCCACGAGTCGCTTCGAGATCGCGAGGCCGAGTCCCGTGCCCCCGCGCGTGCCGAGGGTGTCGGATTGCGTGAACGGGGTGAAGAGCCGGGCACGCATCGACTCGGGCACGCCGCTCCCGGTATCGATGACCGAGAGGATGACCTCCCTCCCGGAGGCTGAAGGGGCTTCGCGGACACTCACCGTCACCGAGCCGGATTTCGTGAACTTCACCGCGTTCTTGAACAGGTTCACGATGATCTGCCTGAGCCTGCCCGGATCGCCCCTGACTATGCCGGGGAAACGCCGGTCCACGTCGATGAGGACTTCGAGCCCCTTCTTGTGGGCGTCCAGGACGACGAGGTCGACGGACTGGAACACCAGGGTGCGGAAGTCGAAGTCGGTGAGGTCGAGGTCGAGCCTGCCCGCCTCGATCTTCGAGAAGTCGAGGATGTCGTTGATGAGACCGAGCAGCACATCGGCGGAGAAATGCACGACGCGCGCGTAGTCGCTCTGTTCGTCGTCGAGCTTCGTTTCCGCGAGCAGTTCCGTCACGCCGAGTATCGTCTGGATAGGCGTCCTGATCTCGTGGCTCATGTTGGCCAGGAACATGCTTTTCGTCTGCGTGGCGCGCTCGGCTTCTTCCTTTTCCGTCAGGAGCCGGTTTTCGCGCAGTTTCCTGTCGGTGATGTCCTCGAGGATGGCCATGACCCAGCGTTCCATCCTCTCCGGAACTTCGTCCGGCCCTCCCATCTCGAACCTGCTGAAGCTGAACTTGATCCAGCGCTTGTCGCCCGAAGGGGTCCGTAGCGGGCTTTCGACCGCGACGGCGGTCTGCTTCCCGACGAGGAGCTCGGAGAGGTAGTAGGAAAACTGGAAACTCTCGCGCTCCTGGAGCCAGTCGAAGAGGGGGTAGCCGAGGCGGCTGAGCTCGGCGCCGGTCGTCTCCAGGAACAGCCGGGCGAAGGCGTTGTTCCAGAGCGTGGCCATGCCCTGCGGGTTCACGATGACCATGGGGATGTCAGCGCGCTGGAAAGCCGCGGCAAAAACGGATTCGGGGGTCGTCATGTCGTGGCTCCGCGCCCGTCAGAAGTTGGCGTTCAGGATTTCGAAGGTTTTCTTGAGGATGAGGTCGGGTTTGAGCGGTTTAATGAGGTAGCTCTTGACGCCGTGCTGGAAAGCGCGCACGACCGCCTCGCGTCGGGAAACCGCCGACAGGACGATGATGGGAAGATCCAGCTCGAGCTCGTGCAGGCTCTGGAGCACCTGGAATCCGTTGACCTCGGGCATGAGGATGTCCAGGAAGACGATGTCGAAATCGCTGCCAGCGAGGGCGTTGAGGAAGTCGCGTCCGTTCGGGAAGGAAACCACTTTCGCGTCGACGGACTCGAAGGTGGTCTTGACGAGTTCCTGGATCACGAAATCGTCGTCTACGATCGCGATCGAGAGTTCCTTGGCCGTTTCCGGGGTGAACTCGGGCTTCCTTTCGCCCTCGAATCGCATTTCGATCGATTCGGCGGCGGCGGCAGCCTGCGCCGACAGGATCCGGTCGCTGATGATCCCGTGCTTTCCTTCGGCCGGGAACTCCGTCTTCGCCACATCGGCGAGAAGGCGGTCCACGGCGTTCTGGAGGTTGTTGGTGACCTCGATGTCCGCATAGCTTGCGCGGCCCCGGACGAATTCACGGACGAACGAGGAGTTCGTGAGAAGCTTCACGTACTTCGTCCGGGCGTGCGAAGCTTCGAGGACGGTCTCGATCAGGGTCTCGACGTTCGGGCCGTCCACGAACGAAAGCTCCATGTCGGTCATCATGACGAGGACGCGGGGAGCGGCGATCCCGTAGATGTTGAGGAGCTCCTCGATCTTGAAGCGGAGCAGCTCGATCTTGTCCGGGTTGAGGCCCTGGGCAATCTCTATGAAGATGATGTTGTCGTTGACGTGGGCTTCGATGATGCACGGCGTGGGATCCGCCTGGAAGCGGACACCGAGGAGTTCGCCAAGGGTCTGGTAGAGCTGGTCTTCCTTGATCGGTTTCATGAAGACCTTGCGGATGTTGAAGGGGACGAGTTCGAGAAGGCGGTTCTTGCCGAGCTTGTGGGCCGTCAGGATGACGGGGATGTCTGCCGTGTTGGGATCCCGCGATTTTTCTTCCAGGACTTCCTTGCAGCTCTTCCTGGTCAGGTTGTAGTCGAGGATGACGAGGTCGGGCAGGGTGTTCCGTATCTTGACGAGCCCGTCCAGGCCGTTGATCGCGAAATCGACATCGATGGAGTACTTGGCCAGACGGGTCCGCAGGTAATCGCGGAAGAGTTCGGATTCGTCGATGATGAGCACGCTTTTCCTTGGCATTGTCCCGTACCTCGGCCTTCATTCGGGCGATTTGTCGATGGATCGCCCCGCGGCACACGCAGATTATAGCCGAGAGCAGGGGATTCGGCAACGAAGCGGACCGACCCGCATGGTTCAATCGTTCAATCTTCCGATAATCCCGTCTCCCACCCGGGAAAAATGGAGTCAAAACCGATATTATACATTGGAGAAACCGCATTTACGCGCATGTCCCGCCCATCGTCCGGAAATCCCTGGACTTTTCCAAAGGCGACCGGAACATGTCATGGCCGCATGAGAGGATGTACCACGATGACGACCTACCACTTCAACCGGCTCACGATGGCCATAGCGGCTTCCCTCGCGCTGGGTTCGAACCCCGTTCGGGAGCTGGCGGCCCAGGCAGCGCCGGACGTCCAACCGGTGGTTTCCGCGACCGAACCGGCAGCTGCCGAACCCGCTCTGAAAACCGGCGGGTCATCGGAATTCAATCCGGTCAAGGGCCTGGAAAACTGGTCGTACGAATTCGATATCAACGCCTTCAAGCCAGGGCGGTACAATATCCTCCTCAAGGCGGTGGATTCCGCGGGCAACGTCACCTTCGGAGCTCCCCTCAACGTCATGATCGATCCGAATTCCGACCTTCCCGTGATCCGCGTCGTGAACCCCCTGCAGTCCATGCGCATCGGCGGCGATCTCAATATCGTCGGGACCTGTGTCGATGACGACGCCGTGGACAGGGTGGAACTTCGGGTCGACGAGGGTGAATGGCTCGTCGCCAACGGGCGCGATTTCTGGTCGTATTACCTGCGGACCGGCGAACTGGCGGACGGCTACCACAAGCTGACCGTGCGCGGCTTCGACCCCAAGGGCCGTGAAAGCGTCAACCGCGCCGTCGGCTTCCACCTCGACCGTTCGAAACCCCTCCACGAAGTGAGGAACCCGGCGTTCGGAAGCCTCATATCCGGCAAGATCAGGCTCGAAGGCGCCGTCATGGACGCCAACGGACTCGCCGAGATGCGCGTTTCGATGGACGGGGCCGTGACCTGGCAACCGGTCAAGCTCGCGACCGACAAGCCCGGCACCACCGGGGGGTTTGCCATCGACATCGACACGAAGCGGTACAAGGACGGGCCCGCCGTCATCTGGTTCAGGAGCGTCGACAAGGTCGGTTCCACGGGCATCGCCGCCTTCCTGGCCGTCGTGGACAACACGAAGCCGGACCTGAAGATCCTCAAGCCGGAGACGGGCGCTGTGCTCGACGGGTCCTTCACGGTCGTCGGCCGCGTCTACGACCGCATCGGCGTCAAGCGCCTTTCGTGGCAGTACGGCGCCGAGACGGGCGACATCGAGCTCGTGCCCGGCAACCCCTATTTCACGAAGCGTCTCGAGCTGCCCTCCGGTTTCAAGGCGGGCGACATCAAGTACGTCTTCCAGGCGGAAGATACCGTCGGGAACGTCACCGTCCTCGCTTCGACGAACAGGGCCGATCCGACCCTCGACCTCCCCGTCGTCACCGTGATCTCCCCCCAGCCGTCCGCCGTCATCGAGGGCAAGTACACGGTGACCGGCAGCGTCATGGACGACGACGGCGTGACGAAGATCCTCTGGAAGGTCGACCAGGGAACCGAAACCGAACTCGCCTGCAATGAAGCCTTTTACTTCGAGCTGCCTTCCGGCACGGGCGGGAAGCATATCCTGTCGGTGCGCGCCGTGGACCGTTTCGGCACTGCCGGTCCCGCGGTTCCCGTTCCCTTCACGGGTGTGGGCGCTGCGCCGAAAATCGCTTTCCTGAACGTCGCTGATCCCGCCGGCCAGCGGCCATACCGCCTCGGCGCGTCCCTGTCGGCGCTGGAAGGCAAGGCCGCGATCGCCGGAACCGTGGACGCTCCGAACGGCATCGCGAAAATCGAGTATTCGCTCAATGGCGCGGCGCCCGCGGTCCTCCAGGCGGGCAAGGCCGCATCCGGGCCGGTGCCGTTCTCCGTGCCGCTCCCGGTAAGCTACGGCATCCTCAAGGTGGACCTTGTCGTGACCGACGGCGTCGGCAAGGCGACGGCGGGCAAGGCCCTCGTCCACGCGACCAACTTCACGAGAATACGGGAAGAGCCGACGGTCGTATTCGTCGACGCGAGGATCGGCGGCGACGGCGTCGTGGCGGTTTCCCCGGGGAAGCCCCTCGTCGGTGCGTATACCGCCGACGATATCAGGAGCGTGGATCTGGTGCCGCCCTCCCGCCTGCTTGCGGCGACCTTCGAGGGCCGCACGATCACCGTGGCCGCCGTGGGAGAAGGCCGCACCGATCCCACCCGGGTCCGGGTCACGACGACCAAGGGCCACGTTTTCGACAGCCAGCCTCTCGTGTTCGTGACCGACATGACGCCTCCGGTGCTGTCCATCGTCAAACCGGTCTTTGGCGCCTACGTACATGACAGCCTCGAGATCACGGGTTCGGCGAGAGACGCCGTCGCGCTCGACTCCCTCGAGTACAGCCTCGACGGTTCCACCTGGAACAGACTGGACGCTTCCAGGGGCGAGTCCTTCGCCGCGACGGCGAAACTGCCGCAGACCGAGGGGCCCATCGTCCTGACCGTGAAGGCGCGGGACAGGGCCGGCAACGTATCGTTCGCCCGTTCCGCCGTGATCCGCGACGTCTCGCCGCCGCAGGCCGAGCTCATCGCGCCGCGCAAGGGAGACAAGGTCGGCGCGGCTTTCACCGCGGCGATCCGCATCATCGAGCCGATGGCCAGGATAGCCAAGGTCGAAGTGAAGTCCGATTCGGGCTGGAAGGAAACCGCGGCATCGCCGGTCGTCGCGTGGGTCGTGGACCGGAACAAGACCAGGTCCGTCTCCGTCAGGATCACCGACAGGGCGGGAAACGCCTTTGAAAAGGACTACGCGCCCGATCTCGGGCTGGAAGACATTGCAGCCGCGGCGCCCGTTCCCTTCGCGGAACGCAAGACGCGGAATTCCTGGGACGGGACCGGCGCGGGCATCCGTGCCGCCGGTGCGGACGCGACGGGAGCGCTCGCGATCACCGCTCCCTTCGCCGACACGCCCGAAGCCGCCCGCGCGGCAGCCGGGAGCGCGCTCCCGCTTTCGCTGAACGGAGCCGTCACCTTGGCCCTGTCGCTGTCGGGCGTCGTGCCCGATCCGAAGAAACCCGAAGTCCTCCATGGGACTTCGCCCGAATCCGCCGCCGCGCCGGTGGCCCTCAAACCGGTGAAAGCCACGTCGACCTTCGACGGCCAGATCAAGCTCGCGGCTCGGCCGGACGGCCCGGGAGAGCTCTGGTTCGTCGTGAAGGATTCAGGCGTGACGAAATACGCGGTCGTTCCGACGGATGCCGATTTCACCAAGCCGGCGATCGGGATCGCGAGCCCGGCCGAGCTGGCGTCCGGCAGCTTCACGGTCGTCGGACGGGTTGCCGACGCCAACGGCATCCTTTCGGTATCCTATGCCGCCGGGACGGACCGGGGCGAATTGGCCCTGAACCCCGGCGATCCCTCTTTTTCCAAAACCTTCGACCTGGGCAAGCTGCCCCCGATGGTCCAGATCGTCTTTACGGCCACGGATGGCCGGGGCAATACGGCGCAAACCACGTTCAAGGGAACCTACGACGCCAAGGCCGACGCTCCGGCCGTCAGCATCCTGTACCCCTTGCCGGACGAGTCGGTCAAGGGACTGCTCGAAGTCGTCGCGTATGTCGAGGATGACGACGGGTTGGCCCAGCTCACCGCGACCGGGTCGGGCGGACCAGTCAAGCTGGAAGGTCCGGGACCGCTCTACCGCCACAGCGTGGACCAGGGTTCGGGCAAGAAGACGATCCCCATCGATGCACTGGACCTCTCCGGCGTGAAGGGCTCGGGCTCGGTTTCCATCAACCGGCTCCTCGACGCGCCGGTCGTGAGTCTCCAGGGAATCAGGAGGATCAAGGGCGGTCCGGATCCCTGGGTTCCCGGCATGACGGCGGTCCTGGACCAGGCATCGGTGCTCACGGGCACGGCCGTCGTCGCGAATCCCCCGGCGAAATTCGAATACGCAGTCGGGGACGGAGCCTTCCAGGTCCTCGCTCCGAAAGCCTCCGGCTCCGATTGGACCTTCGAGCTGCCTTTACCCGCGACGCTTCCCTACGAACGGACGGTGGTCCGCGTCCGCGTCACCGACGCGTTCAGCCAGGCCACCGACCACATGAGTTTCCTTTACCGGGTGGCTCCGCCGACTGACGGCATCGCCGACGATCCTGGGCTCTACGCGTTCGACTCCCGGGACGACGGAAACACGGTGAAATTCACGAAGGCCGAAGGCTACCGGTATTTCTGGAACGGGCGCCCTCTCAAGAGCGTCGCGCTGGAACCCGCGTCCGGCTCGCTCGCCGCGAGTTTCGAAGGCGACCTCGTCACGGTGTCTCCCTCCGCGGACCTGGTGGCCGCGGGGACGACCGTCGCTGCCACCACCGTGGATGGCGACCGCTACACCCTCGGACCTTTCAGCTTCATCGTGGACGACGCTCCCCCCGCGATCATCGTGGAATCCGTCAGGGACGGAGACTGGCTTCGCGACGCCATCCCGTTGAAGGGAACGGCGCAGGATTCCGTCGGTATCGCGTCGGTGGAATACGCGCTCGACGGCGGGGCGCCGGTCGCCGTGCCCGTGAAGCCTTCGGGGCAGGGCTCCTGGGTTTTCGACGCATCGATTCCGCTTTCCGGACTTCCCGACGGCCTCCATGTCCTCGTTGTCCGAGCCCTCGATCCCGCCGGGTCGACGGGATCGTTGACCCGGGTCGTCACGAAAGACGCGACGGCACCCGTAGCCACCTTACTGACCCCGGCTTCCGGGGACGTGGTCAACGGGACGATCACCGCGGTCCTCTCGGTCCTCGACCGGGGCGACGCCGTGAAAGCCGAGTATTCCGCGGACGGGAAGACCTTCGAACCCCTCGAACTCGTGACGAGGGGATACGACGAAGCCCCGGTCAAAAACGATCAGGGCAAGCTTGGCCTCCCGCCTTCCGCGGGCAGAAGAACCCTCTTCCAGAACCTCGTCGACCTTTCGAAGCTGGAAGGCGCGCTGGCGCCGGTCGAATACCGGGTCACCGACGCGTCCGGCAACACGGCGTCCCTGAAACCATTCGCGGCCGATCCGCCGCTCGTCGTCGTGGATTCCACGATCGACAAGCCGACGGTCGAAATCCAGGTTCCCCAGGAAATGGAAGTCATACGGACCGATTTCGTCGTGTCGGGTATGGCCTTCGACGACGACAAGGTGGCCGGGATCTGGTGGCGCACCGACGAAGGCGGATGGGCCAAGGCCGACGGGATCACGGGGTTTTCGGTTCCCTTCAAACTGCTCGAGACGAAGGACAACGAACATACTTTCGAAGCCTACGCCGTGGACGTGAACGGCGTTACGGGCGAGATTTCGAAGCGGACCTACCGCGTGTCCCGCGAGGAACCGACGGCCCAGCTCGTCGGTCCGAAACTGGACGTGACGAACCGCGGCGTTTTCGGGTTCACGGGCACCGCGGCGGACGCCAACGGCATCGCGGAAGTGTGGGTGTCGTTCGACAACGGTTCCACCTTCGCGAAGGCGGAAGGCGCCGAAAACTGGAAATACTCGCTGGATTCGCGCCTCGTGAAGGACGGCACGCTGAGCCTGTACGTCAAGACCGTGGACAAGTACGGCACCGAGGGCTTCTACGCTTCCCTCTTCAATGTGGACAACACGCCGCCCGAGGTGGTGCTGAACAAGCCCGGCGACGGGGATACCTTGAGCGGCGTCGTGGTCATCGAAGGCCGCGCCATCGACGGCGTGATCGTCGAAAGCCTGACCATGGAACTGGTTCCCTTCCAGGGGGGCGGACCCGTCGTCCAGAAGCTTCCCTCCAGCGGGATCTTCCGGCAGGCTGTCGACCTGAGTTCCTTCAAGCCCGGTTGGTACAATATCAGGATCACGGCGGTCGACCACGCGAAGAACATGTCCTACGCTTCGCGCGACGTCATGGTCCAGGAAGTCAAGGATATCAACACGGCTGAGCTCGTCTTTCCGGTCCAGGGCGACGAGCTGACGGGTGTCTTCGACGTGGATGGCCGCGTCCGCACCGCCGAAGGCGTCACGACGGCCGTGCTGTACGTCGACGGCCAACCCGCGGACACCGTGAAGCTCTCGCCCGCCGGGTACTTCTCGGCGCGCTTCGACTGGACCATGCTGGAGGACGGCGAGCATTCCTTCTACACCGAAGTTCAGTTGGCCTCAGGCAAGCTCGTTTCGGAAACCAGGACGGTCGCGTACCGGAAGGACGGGCCCTGGATTTCCGTGAAGGACTTCAAGACCGGAGACTACGTGGTCGAGCGGCCCTGGTTCGAGGGCGAAACGGGCTGGAATGCCCAAGCGCCCGACAAGTCCGACGGAAAAGCTTTCGCCGCGTACCAGAAGCTCATGAAAACCAGGGAAGCCAGGCTGGTCGAGATCAGCCGGGACGACGGCAGGACCTTCGAAAAAGCCGATCTCGAGGGACGAGGCAGATTCAAGTTCCGCCTCCAGACCCAGGATTACCCGAACGGGGATCTGCGGCTCATCGTCCGCGCGACGATGGCCGATGGAAGCGTCGTCGTCAGGAAACGCATCCTCAACGTCGACACGCGGCTTCCGACGGTGGAAGTCCTCAAGCCGCGCGAAAACGGGCTGTTCAACGAGACCATCGCGGTGGAAGGCGTCGCCGGCGACAACGTCGGCCTGCGCGAGGTGCTCATACAGATCCGCAACGGCGACAAGGCGTCCTACCAGCTTCCCGGCTTCATCCAGGGTTCCTTCATCGACCTGCACTTCATGGGATCCACGCGTTGGGAATCGGGCTTGGGCCTCTCGTTCTTCGACGACAACGTCAAGCTCCAGGTCATGACGGGGCAAGGTTTCGACGTGAGCCCGACCTGGGATAACATCCTCGGCCTGCCGGTTCCGGACGCCCTCTCGTCCCGGTTCACCGGATACGTGCTGGGCGCCAAGCTCCTGGCGAACGTGGCCTACCTGCCGTTCAATTATTTCTTCGGACCCGATTGGGACTTCTTCTCGATGTCTTTCGCCGTGGGGGCCAGTTTCACGTACTTCAGCCAGCAGACCAGCTTCGGTTCCATCCTTTCGCCGCCGGACGGGAAGTACATGGTGCTCTCCGGCGTCGTGGGGCAGTGGGAATTCGCGAAGTTCACCTTGGAAAACTGGACGATCCCCAGGAGCTTCGGTCTCTACCTCGAAGGAGGGCTCGTGTTCATTCCATCGGAGGTTTCAACGAGCCTCGACGAGATGATCCGGGGAACGCTGGCTGCCGGGGTACGGATCGGTCTCTTCTGATTGCCGGAGGCCAACGTGCACAACCCTTCCGTCCGTTCCCTGTGCGACTTCATCGACGCCTCCCCGACGCAGTTCCATGCTGCCGATTCGATCATGGCCGCGTTGCGCGCTTCCGGTGCGGGGCAGCTGGACGATCGCGAAAAGTGGGACCTGGAGCCGGGGAAAGTCTACTTCCTGGCCAGGAACGGCTCCAGCGTCATCGCCTTCAGGACGGGAAGGAAGGATCCTCCGTCGTCGGGCTTCCTCGTCGCGGCGGCCCATACGGATGCGCCGGGCTTGCGCGTGCGCGCGGAAAAGACAGTCACGAAGAGGAACGCGTTGACGGTGCCCGTGGAAATCTACGGTGGGCCGCTCGTCTCGACCTGGCTCGACCGCCCGCTCTCGCTCGCGGGAAGGATCGCGTACCGTGACGGGGGGGGAGAACCCGTCACGGGTCTCGTGAACCTCGCGAAGCCGGTGGCCGTGGTGCCGAACCTCGCTGTGCACCTGAACCGGGACTTCAACAAGGGATTCGAATACAACACGCAAACCCACCTTCCGGCGCTCACGGGGTCTCCGGACCCGAGGGAGTCCGGAGACACAGGCGGCATCCCGTGGGGCGTCGCCGTCGCCGCCGCCTCCATCGGCGTGGATCCGCAGGCGGTCCTCGGCGCGGAGCTCTACCTCGTGGATATCCAGCGCTCCACCGTGATGGGCGACGAGCTCGTCAACGCGCCGCGCCTGGACGACCTTGCGGGGTGCCACGCCGTGCTTTCGGCGTTCGTCGCCGCGGGGACTGCCGACCACACCCAGGTGGCCGCCTTCTTCGACAACGAGGAGATCGGGTCGGGAACGGCCCAGGGCGCCGGAGGCTTGTACCTCCGCGACCTTCTTGCGAGGATCTGTACGGCGATGGATCCCTCCGCTGACGCATTCTACCGGGCAGCCGCCCGGTCCTTCCTCGTTTCGGTCGACGCTGCGCACGCCTTCCACCCGAACTACGCCGACAAGTACGACGACCAGTACTCGCCCGTCCTGAACGGCGGTCCCGTCGTCAAGGCCAACGCCGCGTTCCGCTACGCCACCGACGCGGTGACGGAAGCCGCCTTCCGCCTGTGGTGCGCCGCGGCGGGCGTTCCCTGCCAATCCTTCAGGACCCGCGCGGACATGACGCCGGGTTCCACGATCGGACCCATGAGTTCCACTTTCACCGGCATCAGGACGGTTGATGTAGGGAGCCCGATACTGTCGATGCATTCGATACGAGAAACCGCGGGCGCGATGGACCACGGCATGATGGCGAACGCACTCGGGGCGGCGTACGGGGAAGGCCCGGGCCGCTGATGGGCTAAAGGATACGCTGAAAGGAAAAAAACCGCCGCGGTTCAACGCGGCGGTTTTTTTCTCCATGACGGTCGTGATCGGATCTATTCGAAGACCGCGTACTTGAGGGAAGGATCGTAGCTGCCGGTCCTGGTCTCTCCCGAAAGCGAAGGAATGAGGATCGTCTGGCCTGGGAAGATCAGGTCGGGATTGGCCGGATCGCGGAACGTGCGCCTGTTCGCGTCGTAGAGGACCTTCCACTTGAGGGGGTTGCCGTATACGAAGGGATATTCGGCGATCCTCCAGAGGCAATCGGCCCTGCCCGGTATATGCCTGACCACGTAGCTGGCGGGGAAGGGCGTGAACTCGACGGCGTTCGCGAGCGCGGCAAGCACCGCTTCCGAATGCCCGACCGATTCGCCGAACTTTTCCTCGACGAACGTGGATTCGGCGGCGGTCATCTCGTCGCCCGCCGCGGCGTACTCGGCCGGATAGGTCTCCCCGATCATTTTCTCCAGGGCCCACGCCATCCGGTCGTTCGCTGCGGCTTTCGCCTCTAACGCGCGGGTCTTTTCGGCATCGTACATCTCATCGATGAGCGAAGTGACGGTTTCCGCCCAGGACGCGGCGGTTTCGTAATCCTCTTCGCCGTACGAGGCTTCCGAAGCTTCCATCGCGCCGATCGCGGTTTCGAAGGATTCGGGGTGATTCGCGCCGGCGCCGGTGGAATCGGCCCACGCCATCTTTTCCTGCGCCGTTGCCATGGTCCTGTCGGCTCGGTCGAGAGCCACCATCTTGTCGACGTACTGATCGGAAAGCCTGGCATACTCCTCCGCCTGGGCCGCGTAGTCGGCCGCGGCGTCGTAGTCGCCGTCTTCGAAGGCGGCATTCGCCAGGGCTTTCAGCTCCCGGCTCCGCTGGTAGTAGGAATTGTCCAGGAGGCTCTGCGCGAAGACCCCGGAAACGAGGATGGCCACCGCGAACGCGATACAGACGAGTTTTTTCATTCGGCTCCTCCTTGTTCCGACTGGGAGAGGGCTTCGTCTGCCTCTTTGATCTTCTGCTCGGACACGGCCGTGGTTTCCTCGAGGGAGTCCAGGGCCTTGGTCGCGGCTTCCTTCTTGACCGTAGCCGTTTCCCAGGCTTTTTCGAACAGCGACTGGGCCTGGTCGTACGATGCGGCCGCTTCTTCGTACCTGCCGGCGGCCATGGCCGCGTTGGCTTCGTCGTAGACGGCCTGGGCGGCCTCGTAGTCCGCTTTCACGGCGACGGGAGCCTTGATCTCGTCCGCCTTGTTCTTGGAATCGTCAGCCGGTTCCTTTCGCGAGGCGGCATAGTTCTCGTACCCCTTCTGCACGACGAGATTGTACCTGAGTATGGCTTCATCGAGCGCGTCCAGCGCGGCTTCCGGGTCCGTGGAATAGGAGGAGTCGGCGAATTGCAGTTTTTCGGTCGCGATCGCGTAGTTGCCCGAATCGAAGGACGAGAGTTCCTTTTCGTCTATCCGCGATTTGAGGGATGCGGCACGGGTCCGTTTCTGGGCGAGTTCATAGAGGAGCCGGGCGTTCTCGTACGCCGCGATGGCTCCTTCGTGGTCGCCCGAGGCGGCCAGGGCTTCCGCGTCGGCGAAGGCATTTTCCGCGTCTCCGTACCATTGGGGAGCGTTTTCGAGCGCCCCTTCCTTGACCGCGGCCGTTTTCATCTCGACGGCGCGGGCTTTCTTCTCCTGCTCCAGGATCGTGATGCCCCTGGCGATCACGTCCTCGAACATGCCGGTGGATTTCCTGAAACCGGTTTCCGCCTCGGCCGAATTCTTCGCGTCGTAGGCGGCCTTGGCGGTGCCGTAACTTTCGTCGGCAGCGCGGTAGTCGTCGGGAAGCACTTCGAATAATTTGAGGTCGAAGGCTTTTTTTCGAACGGCGGCCGCTTTTTCGGCGAGGGCGTCCAGGTCGGCGGGAGCCGTTCCGGCAGGCGTGGAATCGACGGGTTTCGTGGCATCCGGACCCGGCTGGGTCGTGTCGACCGGCGGCTCGACCGGTGGTTTGGGTTTCGTGACGCAACTCACGGCCAGGAAACAGAACAAGGCCGCGATGGCGATGTACCGTATTTTCATTACTTACCTCCTGTTTGGTGGTGTTTTATGGCAATCCCTGCCAAGTGGCGGGGAATTACATCTTTCAACCGGCGCCGTCGAAGCGACGTGCGTCGTTCCCGATCCGCCCGGTGGCTGAAAGCCGCGTCAAGCGTTCGGCTTCTTCGAACAGGGATATGGAGCATTGAACCTTTATACCACTATAGACCCAATCCGGGAGGACGGCAACCGTGGATTACGGGGAATTCCCGGAACCTGCCGCACTGGATATGGCTTGCCGGCAGACTGAGGACAATCCGCGACAGCGACGGGTTTATGGGGGCGCGCATGACGAAAGAGCCCGGGCGGACAGCCCGGGCTCCGGAAGTTCGCGGGGGGCAGTTTACTTGCCGGAAGCGTCCATCTTGGAGATGATTTCGTCGACCTTGGCGCCGTACTTGTCGGGAGCCGTTTCCTTGGCCTTCGCGAGGAAGGTCCTCGCCTCGGTGAAGCGGTTCGACGCGTAGGCGTTGAGGCCCAGGGCGTAATTCGTGATCGCGACGTCGCAGCCGAGCTGCAGGGCGGTCTTGTAGTAGTAATCGGCCGTCGAATAGTCGTTCTTGGCGTAGGCGATGAGCCCGAGGTAGTAGTACGGGAGGTAGTTGTCCTTGTTGACGGCCAAGGCCTTCGTGAAGGAATCCTCGGAGGCATCGTAATTCTTCTCGCCGTAGGTCTTGACGCCGTCGGTGATGAGCTCGGAGAAAGTCTTCCGGGTGTCGAGCCAGGAGATGAAGTCCTTCTGCGTGCCTTCCTCGGTGTACCACGCGTCGAAGAGTGCGCCGATCGCGGCCTGGTTTTCCTCGAGGGTGGCTTCGCGGCGGAGCTTGGTTATGGAATCCCAAAGCAAGCGGTTGTAGCGCTTGTCGGAACCGTCGGCGAAGAACGAAACGTACGCCCAGGACTGCGGGTAGAGCACCGCGTTGTTGCTGGCGGCTTCGTCGGCGCTCATGTTGAAGAGGGCCTTGGGGCCGGCCAGCTTGTCTTCCTGCTTGACGATCTTCACGTGTTCGAGCCAGTCATCGTTGCCGGTGAAGTCGATCTTCTGGGCCGACGCGTTCCACGCGGCCTTTTCAAAGTACACCGCGAAACCGTCGCGCAGCCAGAGCGGCGGGTTCGGTATGAAGACCTTGAGGAACTGGACGAAAGCCTGGTGGGCGAGTGCGGAATCGAAATCGGCGCCGGATTTCTGGAAGATCACGAGTTCCGAGCGCTCGACGGTCGGGTAGTGCAGGTAGACGAAATCGTTCTTCGTCACCCCGACGACCTTGACGAGATATGCGTCGAAGCTGTTCTTGTCCTTGAATATGCGCACCGTCAGGGGACCTTTCAAGGACGCGGGATCGAAGCGGAAGTGCTCGTTGAAGAGCTGGAACAGTCCTTCAAGCTGCTTCGCCAGATTGTCCGCGTTTTCCTGCCCGATCTCGGACAGGACCGCGTAATGATCGCTGCGCGTCTGCGAAAACGTCCCGTTCTGGGCGAACGCGAAAGACGCTGCCAGGAGCAACGCGACTGCGACGACTATCTTTTTCATGCTTCCCCCTGTCGGTTGACCGTTCTCCGGATGGCGAAGGTCCGGGAAAAGGACGCTCGTGCCGGCCGCATACGGAATGGAAATGGACGAGAACCGTCCGCCCGGGGCGGACCGCTACAATTCCCATAGAATATCGGCAGCAATGGCCGATTTCTTGAGCGTCTGCGCCGGTACCGCTTCAGGCGACGGCTTCGCGAATTGTATGCGCTGGCGGCGTCCCTTGTCAAATTCAAGGCTGACCCGGCATGCTTCAGCGGGGCGCGAAGCGGTCGACCAGGATGTTGACCTCCTCGATGAGTATGCCCGTGAAGCGCTCGATGTTGTCGATGATATATTGCTGGAGCCCGTGGATCGTGCCCGTGAGCTGGGTCCCGAACGGGACTTCGATCGAAAGTGTGAGCCGGTAGCCCCGTGTATCCGAGCGGATCGACACTTTCCGGATCCTGATCTTCTCGTCGTATTCGTCGACGCAGTGCACGACCATCTGGGAGAGCGCTTCCTCGGAGATCGCCACGCGTCCGCGCTTGGAAAACTGCGGTCTGACGACAGATTTTTCGTAGACCTTGGGGCCGGTCAAGACGGGAGCGCCGATGCTCCGCTGGAGGAAAACCCTGACCGAATCGTAGAATATCTGGGGATAATTCCTGCGGATCTCGATGGCCGGGACGGGTATCACGTGTTTCCCCTCGACCTTGCGGCTCCGGATGGCCTTTTCGATCTCGGCGTGGGAGGCAATCTCCTCGATCTTGATGACCTTGTACGGATGCGGGAGCTGGAGCCGTTCGCAGATGCGCTCCACCATCCGTTCGGAAGTGCCGATGATGAGGATCTTCTTGAACCGGTTCTTCTGGAGAGCCCTGGCGACTTCGTCGCGGTGGGCTTTTTCATGGAACAGCGCCGTCTTCACCGCGGCCATGTACAGCTGTTCCTTCTTGGCGCTCTTGCCGGCGAGGATCGCCTCGGCCTTGATGAGGAGCCCATCGTCGATGAGCATGTCGATGCCATATTTCTGCGCGACCAGCTTGGCCCTGAAGCTCTTGCCGGATCCGCTTTCGCCGACGAGCGCGAAAACGCGAACGCCTCGCGCGAACCACAGGAGATCGTTCAAAAGCCTGAACATTGGATTAACACTGTAAACCGTACGGGATTTTTCCGCAAGCTCGGCAGGTTTCAAAACCCGGCGTTTTTCAGGAACCTGCTCGGCAGTCGCCCGGAATCCCGGATGTTTTCTGCCTAATTGCGGGAGCGGGAGAGTCTCAGGGCTGCGGGAACAGCGCGGTCATGTCGGGGTTGTGGAAGAGACTCGCGTACTTGCGGGCGCTCAACCCGAGCTTGTCGGCCAGGTCAGGATCTGCCCCCGCGTCCAGGAGCTTCCGAGCCGTCTCGATATCGTTCCGGCCGACGGCGATGATGAGGGCGGTCTGACCGTCCTTGCTGACCAGGTTCGTGTCGACCCCGATCGAGAGCAGGTAGGCGATGATCTCGGGTGTTCCGACTTTCACGGCGTCCATGAGCGGTGAATAGCCACGATCCTCGCTCTGCAGTTCGGTGCCGGCGCCGCACTCGACGAGCAGCTCCACCTCGTTGAGGTGCTTCGACCTGATGGCCAGGTTGAGGAGGGGTACGCCGTGGCGGTCGCGGATGTCGGGATTGAAGCCTCCCCTGATGAACAATCTGACCGCTTCGAGATCGCCGCCCGAGACGCTCGCGACCAGCGCGTCCTCGTGGAACGAGACGCCCATCTCGAGCAGCGTCGCCCTGGCGGTCCTGCGCTCCTCGAAGACGAACCATTCCGCCTTCTCCGTACCGTAATAGAGCATGAGATCGTCGACCGACTCGATCAGGGCGACCGATCCCACGAAAGGCGGGACCGGGGTCACGCCGTTTTCGCGGAACAGGGCCAGGCGGCGGCCGTATGCGTGCCCGTAACCCGCGATGAACGGGAACCACGTGGAGCTGACCGTAGCGGGAGAGAGCACGGCGAGGAAGTGCGTCGCCTTGAACAGGGCCGCGTCGAGACGGGCCCGGTCCTCGTTCACCCATCCTGCCTGTATCTTGAGGCCGTAGGCGTCGACGTCGATCGACCTGAAAGCCTTGAGGAGGTGGGGGATGAAATGCGCGTCGTCCGGGGACGCAAGCACCGCGACGTTCACCCGTCCTCCTTGGGCCGCGAACGGGAAAGCCCGGAGCGGTCTTCCCTCGATCGCGATCGGTTTTCAGACTCCCGGGCGGTTCAGGCCAAAAGCCGTTTCGAGGTGGAGCACGAGCGCGCCCTGATCCGATCGCACCATCCCCACGACGAGAAGAGCCGTATACGTTTCAAGCATCGGCATGAGGCGGCCGTACGCTTGAGGGAAAATGACCGTCTCGAAGAGCCCCCACGGGTCTTCGAAGGAGGCGAAGCACATGGCGTCCCTGCGCTTCGTGAGCACTTCCTTTTCGGCCACCGTCACGCCGGCGATGGATACCCGGCTGCCGAGCCGCTCCGGGAGGGTCCTGGTGTCCGCGAGGGCGGGCAGCCCTTCCCTCGCCGCGATCCGGGCCGCGCGTTCGAGGAAGAGGGCCGACGGCGGGCGGGACACGACGAGTCCCATCGTCGCCACTTCGTCCGCAAGCTTCGTCGATTCCGTGTAGTCCCGGATGAAAGCCGGGGCGTCGACGGAGGCGGAAGCGTCGCCCGCGGCCTCGAAGAGCCCGGGCTCGGACGACCCATCCGTCGCCAGGGAACGGCGCGCGCGGTGGCAGGCCCAGAAAGCCTGCGGGCGGGTGAGGTGAGGGCCGCCGGGACGGGCGGGCAGGCCGTCGAGCGCCCCCGAGCGGATGAGCCCCCGGACGTCGGCGAGGTCGGGGCGGACGCGGGAGACAAAGTCATCCAGGGAGCCGAAAGGCCCGGAACGCTCCCTGGCTTTTGCGATGCGTTCGAGCGTCCGGGACGACAGTTCCGCGATCTGGCCGAGCCCGACGAGCACGCCCCCGGTGTCGCATGCGCTTCGCGGCGGCACCGCCAGGTAGGCCGTCGCGCTCTGGTTGACATGCGGCGGGAGTATCCGGAAACCCATCCGCCGGGCCTCGCCGAGATAGGCCTGGGTGCCATAGAAGCCGCCGCCGTTGTTGATCACCGACACGATGAACTCGGCCGGGTGACGCGCCTTCATCCATGCCAGCCGGTACGAGACGAGGGCGTACGACGCGGAGTGCGCCTTGCAGAAGGAATAGCCGTCGAAGGAGCACATCATCTCCCAGAGCTCGGCGGCGTCGCGGGACGGGACGCCCTTCGCACGGCAGCCTGCGAAGAAGCGTTCGCGGTAGCGCAGGAGCGTGTCGCCCTTCCGTTTTTTCGTGAGTACCTTCCTGAGCCCGTCCGCCTCGGCCGCGCCGAAGCCGGCCGCCGCGATCGCGACGCGGGAGACGTCCTCCTGGTAGACCATGATGCCGCAGGTTTCGGCGAGCGCGTCCTCGATGGCCTCCGGGAGCCGCCTCCATGAGCCGCCGCGGAGCCTCCGGACGTATTCCCCGATGAAGCGGTTGGCCGCGGGCCGGATGATCGAGCTGGCGACCACGAGGTGGCCGTAGTCCGCGACGCGCATCTTGCGCAGGAGCTGCCTCGTCGCGGGCGACTCGATATAGAAGATTCCCATCGTGTCGCCGGATTCGATGAGCGTGCGGGCGGAAGGCTCGTCCATGGGATTGAAGCTGCCCCATGCGAGCGGTTCGGGCGCGCCGGCCGCCTTGCCGGCTTCCTCCTTCAAGTTGACGAGTCCGATGCAGTCGCGCAGGACCGCGAGCGAGCGGTTGCCCAGGAGGTCGATCTTCACGAGGCCGGCACGCTCCGTCCCGTCCTTTTCCCACGCGCCGACGGGAAAACCCAATGGCGAAGGCTGGACGTGGAGGTAGTCGGTGATCGGGCCTGGCGTGACGATCACGCCGCCGGGATGGGACCCGATGTAGCGCGGCGCGTCGCGGACGAGCTCGGCGAGGCGCGCGAGCCGCGGCGGGAGGCACGCCGGACCTTCGCGGCGTGCGAGGCGCACGAGTTTCCCGATCTCGTCGACGTCGATGCCGAGGGCGCAGGCAGCCTCCCTGATCCTGGACCTGCCCGTGAACCTGCAGTGGTCCGCCACCAGGGCCGAACGCCCGCGGTACTCCTCGAAGACCGAGCGGAGCACCCCGTGCCGCTCGTCCCAGGGGAAATCGATGTCGATGTCGGGCGGGTCGCGGCGGTCGTCGTTCAGGAAGCGCTCGAAGAACAGGTTGTGCGCCAGCGGGTCCACGTGGGTGAGGCCGAGCAGGTAGGACACGACGCTCGACGCCGCGCTGCCGCGTCCGCAGGTTCGGGGGCAGCGGGCCACGATGTCGCGCACCACGAGGAAGTAGCCGGCGAAGCCCTTGTCGCCGATGATGCGGAGTTCGTAGGCCAGCCGGTCCAGAAGGTCCCGCCGCCCCGGGCCCCCGGGGCCGAAGCGCCGCGGGATGGCCGCTTCGCAGTCGGCGCGAAGGAGGCGGAAGGCCTCCCCGTTCGGGAGGCCCCGCCAGGCCGGGAAGACCGGGGTTTCCGAGAAGAAGTCCCGAGCGTCCGCGGCGCGCGCCGCGAGGGCGTTCGCGTTCGCCACCGCCTCCGGGAAGGCCGAAAAGCGCGCGGAAAGGCTGCCTGCGTCGAAAAGTTCGCGCTCAGGCCCCGCTTCCGCCCAGTCCGGTCTGGCCGGCAGGGCCGACAGCGTCGTCCGCCGTTCGACGGCGGCGAGCAGCGCCCGGAGTTCGCGGTCGTCCGGGCCGAAGATCGCGGCGTCCTGGACCGCTAGGAGGGGCAGTCCACGGTCGCGACAAAAGCGCGCGAGCTCCAATTGGGGCCGTCCGGCAGCCAGGAGCCCGTAGAGCGGCGCCGATCCTGGAATGGCCTTCCCACGGAGCCGTTCGAGCGTGGCCGGATCGCCGCTTGCGAGGGCCAGGCCCTCCCAGCCTCCGGACAGGAAGTCAGCCGTCGGACCCAGGTACCGCACCACAGGCCCCGGTTCTGCCGGTTTTCCTTCGTCCGCGTCGGGCTTGTTGACGCGCCGGGGGGCGGCGAAACCCGGCGCACGGCTTGAGGTGAGGCGGCTTCCGCGCGGTTCAGCGCCGTCGGAGGCGAGGCAATCCTCGGCCGAAGTTTCGACGAAAGCTTCGGGCGGCAGACGGGCGCGGCGTCGCGGCGCTTCCTCCGCGAGGATGGAGCTCAGGACGGCGCAAAGGCGGCCGTAACCCAGCCGGTCCATGCACCAGGCGAAGAGCGGGACTTCGCCCGGGAATTCCAGCTTGGCCCCGGCGATCGGCTTGAGGCCCGCTTCAATGGCCAGATCGACGAATTCGGGCAGGGCATAGAGGGCGTTGCGGTCCGTAAGCGCCACGGAAGCGTAGCCGCCTGCGGCCATGGCAGCGCAGATCGCGTCGGGGGACGAGCTTCCCTCCATGAGTGAAAACCAGGATTGCGTGACGAGACAGGTATCCAGGCGCTTCGGATCGTCCATATACTATACAAATGTATAGTATATGGGTCGGGACAATCAATGCCGGGGATCCCGGGGTCGGGGCGGCCGGAGTCAGTCGACGAACGCGACGATGAAGCGGAAGCCGCTGCCGGGGTCGAACGACGCGCTGACGAGCCAGATGGAACCTGACGCCTTCCTGAACGCCGAAGCCGCTTTCTGGAGCGCGAATGTCCCCGGATCGTCCTTGTAGAAGCGGCTCTTGCGCAGTTCATCGAGCCCGAAGCGTACCGTCACCGTCTCCTTCGGGGAGGGCAGGGGCGCCGCTTCCGCTTCGCCGGATATCGCCATGAGGATGAATTCGTCGTTGCGGACGACGATGTCGAATTCGCGGGCGGAAATGATGATGCCGGATTCGTTCGACAGCTCGACGCCAGCCTTCGACCGGACATAGCGGACGGGGGCCGCGAACCGTGCGATGGCGCCGGTGACGACCATGGCGTCGAAGTAGACGCCGTTCTTGTCCGACACTTCCTTGATGGCGTAGGCCCTGACCGCGAGCCGCCCGGGAGTCATGGCGGGAGCGGACGTGGCGTCGGCAGCCGGTGCCGCGGAACCGTCGGGCGTGGCGGCTGGCGGCTTGCCGGCGCAGGAGGCGGCAATGGCAAGTACAAGGGGAATGAGCGCCAGGGAATGCAGCTTCATTTTTACTCCTCGGGATGGCATCCGCCGCGCGTATCGCTTCGTGGACGATCGCCTTCGAATAATATACAGCAGCGGGAGCGCATTAACCTTCGAGCGGTTCAGGCCGGGGTAACCGGCCTCCCGGATGCAGCCGATTCGGGCAGTGCGGCGAGCGCTACGACGCTGCCCCGACACGCGGTCAGGCTCCCGCTGGGAAGACATCGGGCTTCGGCGCTTGCGGAAGCCTTCGCGCCCATGCTGTACTTACCCCGGCCGATTCGGCCCGCACGCCGGGGAGGGGACATGTTCAAACCCGATGAGATCATCTTCGCCCCGACCTCGCGCTGCCAGCTCGTCTGCGCCCATTGCCGCGTGCGCCGCGGTCCGGAAATACTGTCGTCGCTCGACGCGATCCGTTTCATGGAGTCGTGCAGACCGCACGGCATCGACCGCATGGGGTTCAGCGGCGGCGAACCCTTCCTGGAACCGGATTTCCTGTGCGATGTTTCCCGCGCGGCCGTGGAGCTGGACTTCGTTTTCGACCGCCTCATGACCAACGCCTGCTGGTTCACCGATGGGAACGAATTGCGGGAAATTCTCGAAAGGCTGTTCGACGCCGGTTTCGACGGTACCTTCGGCGTGAGCGCGGATGCCTGGCACGGGCAGGATCCCGCGACGCTCTGGCTCTTCATCCGAACGGTATTCGAGACCTGGGGGCGGAAGGACCGTGTCGAGATAGTCTCGGTCCAGGCCGCGGACGGCAGCCCGGCGACAGGCCTGTACGAAGCCCTTGCCCCACGGCTCGGCGGCAGCGTGACGATGGAGGACGACGGGCAGCCGGCGATCGTCAACGAGCGCTTCCTTGACAAGCCCGATACGGGCGAGGACGAGCCCGACGCATTGCGCATCGGCATCGTGAGCGTCCCGTACTCCGCGTCCGCGGACGAAGAGGCGTGGGGAAACGGCCCGTGGTTCGAGGACGATCGCTGCGCGGGGCCGGGCAACGTGTTCTATGTCCATCCCGACGGTTCCGTGGCCGCATGTTGCGGCTTCGCGAACGAGAACGAAGCCCTCATCATCGGGAACATCGCGACGGACGGCTACGACGGGCTCATGCGGCGGGCCGGGGACAACGGCTTTGTCCGGTCCTGCTACGGAACCGGGCTCGGGGCGGCCAGGGCGGAACTCGAAAAAGGAGGCATCATCTTTCCCGGCACGACGGCGGACCGGTGTTTTTTCTGCGACTGGCTCTGCAGGGAAGGACTCGCTGGATCCCGGAAGCCGGAGGCTCGCGGGAGGATGTAGCTGCCGTGCGTCCCTGGCTTGGCCTGGTAGCGCACCTTCCACCGGTCTGGTATAGTGACCTTGAGGGTACCGCGGCATCCGCAGGAACAACGACGGCCGGTGGTTCCCCGAAAAATTCCCGGAACCCGGAGGCGACCATGACCCCGATGCAGTGGTTCATCACCTATGGCTGCAAACTCGGAATGAGGATCGCCTACCGGATCGATGACACCGAGCTGAAAAAAGTTCCCGTCCTGGGCCCCCTCATCCTTTACAGCAACCACACCGGCCAGATAGAAGCACCGATCCTCTTCAGCCACCTCGCGCCGCGGCCCAAGGTAACAGGCCTTTCCAAGATGGAAACCTTCAGCAAATTCTTCATAGGCTGGGTGTTCAAGCTCTGGAATATCATCCCCGTCCGGCGGGGGGAATCCGATATCGAGGCGATGCGGACCTGCATTGAGCGGCTCAAGGAAGGGTACATTCTCGGCGTGGCGCCTGAAGGAACCCGCAACCACACCGGCCAGCTGATCCGCGGCCATGGCGGGATCGCCGTGCTTGCCCTCCACAGCGGCGCCCCGCTCCAGCCCGTCGCCCACTGGGGAGCTGTCGGGCTTATGAAGAGCTGGAAGCGCTTCCGGAGACCACGGGTGACCCTGCGCGTCGGAAGGATCTTTGTCCTCGACGCCCATGGCGAAAAGGTCACCCGGGAAATCCGCCAGGAAATGGCCGACGAGATGATGTACCGGCTCGCCATGCTCATGCCGGAAGAACTCCGCGGGGAGTACGCTGATCTTTCCAAGGCTACCGAAAAGTGGCTGCGTTACCTGCCTGAAACCGTGGAGGTCACCGCCGGCACGAAGCCGTAATATCGCCGATCTTGACAGGTATTATGGGTATGTATATAGTACGCCGTATCTTACAAACGGGGAATTAGCTCAGTTGGTAGAGCGATAGGTTCGCAATCTATAGGTCGGGGGTTCGAATCCCCCATTCTCCAAAAAACCGCCTTCAGGGCGGTTTTTAATTAGGAGAATAGGGGTTTCGAACCGAGCGAGCGCGGCGCGATAGCACCGAAAAGCGCGCAAGGATGCGCGCGAAAGCGAGCGAGGCGGGCTTAAGGCTCGAACCACGATGGCGAGAGCCGTAAGCCGAATCCCCCATTCTCCAAAAAAGCCGCTGGAAAGCGGCTTTTTTGATCGGAAGCAGGTTTCTGTTTTCAGGCGCCCCATGTCGAAGAAGGGACAGTATCGCTACTACATCCAGGTCTGGGACGCCCGAATGAGCCCTTCTATACCAGCTCGTAGATCTCGTAGCCCATGGTGCCCGGCGCGACCAGCGCGTCGAACTGGGACGCCCATTTCTTGGAGTCCGCGGTCGGTTTCAAACGTTTTGCCCAGGCTTTCTCATAATCGGTGAAGTTCTTGAATTCGTACTCGCGAATGATCTCGGGTGAACCCGCGGAGGCTACCTTGCGCACGTACATCCGCGCCGCTTTCGGCACTCCCTCATCTTCAAGGATCTTGTCACGTTCCACCAATAGACGGATGGCTTCTTCCCTTTTCCCCCTGTGAATTACCATGGAGACACGAACGACGATCATGCTGATCCTCCTTAGGACGGCTTGGTTCAATACTCTGTCTAACAGTGTAGTGTTCAGCGGGTCAGGAAGCCAGGAGGAAACCCTGACGATTTGCGCAAGCGCCTGTTTTATTTCCGTACTATACCATCCTGACGGCGACCGCTTCGTACTCCCTGCGGTTGGCCGCGAAGATGGTTTCCGCGAGCACCGCGATCCGGTAGTCGGGAAGGTCGAACTCGCGCGCCGCGGATATGCGGCTGACCAGGTCAGCCGTGCGCTCGAGGGCCTCCGCGAGCGCGGGGTCCCCGCAAAGGACGACGGCGCCGCCCTGCCACGTGACGAGCCGGAAGGGGAAGAAGTGCGCGTTCGGGGCAAGGGTTATCGGGGAGCCCGGTGTCGCTGCCGCAGAGGATGTCGCCTGGCGAATCTCGAGCTTGATCATGCGAGCCTTCACCTCCGGGAGGGTTTCGCTGATCGCGAGCCCTACCCAGTCGAGGAGCTTGTCCCGCACGGTGTGGAGGTCGGGGAGGTTTGAAATCGATTCGATGCTGTCGCCGGCCGAGATGGCCTTGGCCAGGGCCGATATCTCCTTGAGGTAGGCGTTCCGCTCGGATTCCGGCACGTAGTACATGACGACGAGGTGGACTTTGCGTCCATCGGGTGCGCCATAGTCGATGCCCGCCGGAGACCAGCCGACGGCGCACAGGAGCGCCCCCTCGTTCGGGGAGCGGCAATGCGGGCAGGCAACGCCGCGGCCGATGGCGGTATTCGCCTGGTTCTCGCGTTCCATGAGGCTCTTCATGAGGCGGTTTTTCGTCCCGATGTCGGGGATGGCTTCTATGAGATGGGCGAGAAGCTCGAGCGCTTTTTCCTTTTCAATTTCCGGCAGTTCGATGAGTCGGCCCCTCTCCAGGGCTGCAAGCAGGCTTTTCATGCGGCGTTGCCTCCGGTCGCGCTCGGGGCATTGACATGCCGGGCCCGCCTTCGTCCGCGCGTCGAGACGAACCACGACTTCAGTGTATGGGCGAGCATGGCATAGGCGGGAAGGAAACATCCTATCCATATCCAGTAGATGCCTGGCAGGGGCACGAATCCGAAAAACCGGGCGAAGGGAAGGTAGGGAAGTGCTGCGGCGATGGCCATGACCATCGCGGTCGTGAGGAGCATCGAAAGGCTGGCCCGGCTCTGGATGAAGGGGATGCGGTTCGTCCGGATTATGTGGACGATGAGGGTCTGCGTCAGCAGGGACTCCACGAACCAGCCGGTATGGAAAAGCTGCTCGAGGTACGCCCTCGACGCGTCGCCTGTGCCCGGCGCGAGCCAGGCGGAGCAGCCGAAGAACCACCACATGAGGGCGAAGGTCGCATAATCGAAGAGCGAGGATACCGGCCCCAGGAAGACCATGAAGCGCCGGATGAAGGAAATGTCCCAATTCTGCGGCTCCCGGACGTTCTCGCTGTCGACGT
>JAPLSN010000023.1 GCA_026398615.1 Spirochaetota bacterium
GAAGAGGAGGTTGTTGAGGAGGATCTGGACGGGTGTCATGGGCAGGAAGGGCAGGAAGAGCGAACTGCCGAGCATCGAGAGCATGTTGCCGAAGTTGGAGCTTGCGCCCATCTTGATGTACTTGATGATGTTGTGGAAGACATGCCGGCCTTCGAGGATGCCGTCATCGAGCACGAGGAGGTTTTTCTCCAGGATGATGATGTCCGCGGATTCCTTGGCCACGTCCACCGCCGAGTCCACCGAGACGCCCACGTCGGCGGCTCGCATCGCGGCGGCGTCGTTGATGCCGTCGCCCATGAATCCCACGATGTGGCCGGTTCCGCGCAGCGCGAGGACGATCCGCTCCTTCTGGGCAGGCGTCAGGCGCGCGAAGACATCGTGGGTCTCGACCATTCCCGCGAAGGCGGCCGGGTCGAGGGAATCGAGTTTCTTCCCGGTCACGACCTCGATGTCCCTGAAGCCGACTTCCTCGCAGATTGTCGCGGTGACGAGCTCGTTGTCGCCGGTGAGAACCTTCACGCGGACGCCGTGATCGCGGAGCAACGCTATCGCCTTTTCCGCGGAGTCCTTTGGGGGATCGAAGAAGGCGAGGTATCCGAGGAGGACGAGCCCGTTCTCGTCGGATACCGTGAAATTTTCCTTCGAGCTCTCGTACTCACGGTAGGCGATCGCGAGCACGCGGTAGCCGCGGGAAGAAAGCCGCGCGTACTCCTCGAGGATGTCCTGCTTCACGATGTCGATGAGGGGGAGGATCTCGTCGTCGACCTGGTAGCGTTCGCAGACTTCGAATATCGCCTCGACGGATCCCTTGCAGATGAGGACGTGGTCGTCCTCCCAGTCGACGATGACCGACATACGCTTGCGCGTGAAATCGAACGGGATTTCGTCGACCTTCCGGAGGCTCCGCTCGACGTCGAGGTCCTCGTTCAGGAGGATGGAGTTGTCGAGCAGGTTCCGCAATCCAGTCTGGTAGTACGAGTTCATCCACGCGTAGCGGAGGACATCCTCGCTCGTGCGATTCGCCACGTCCACGTGCTTTTCGAGGATGACCCTGTCACGGGTGATGGTTCCCGTCTTGTCCGTGCAGAGGATGTCGATGCCGCCGAGATTCTGGATGGACTTGAGCTTCTTGACGATCACCTTCTTGCGCGACATGAAGATGGCGCCCTTGGACAGGCAGACGGTCACGATCATGGGGAGCATGGTGGGCGTGAGCCCGACGGCCACCGAGAGGCCGAAAAGAAGCGCTTCGAGCCAGTTGTGCCTGAGCAGTCCCTGTACCGCGAAGATTATCGCCACCATGACGAGCATGAAACCGATCATGAGCCGCACGAAGGACCGGAGGCCGACATCGAACCCGGTGGCTCCCTTGGGCGCGGCGACCTCCCTGGCGACCGATCCGAGGACCGTCCTCATGCCCGTATTGACCGCGACGCCCCTGGCTGAACCCGAGAGCACGGTCGAGCCCTGGAAGCATGCCGAGGCCAGCTCGAACATGCCCGAGGCGGACGCGTCGGGGACGGCGAACTTCTCCACCGGCATGGATTCGCCCGTGAGAGCGGACTGCGTGACGAAGCAATCCTTGGCCGAGAGGATGCGCAGGTCGGCCGGAACGATCGAACCCGCCGCGAGGACGATGATGTCGCCCGGGACCACTTCGCTGATCGGGATCTCGGCCTCCCTGCCTTCGCGGACCACGTCGGCGCTCGCCTTGACCATCAGGTTGAGCTTTTCCACGGCGTTGCCCGATCGCCGTTCCTGGAACCAGGAGAGGAACACGCTGATGAGGATCATGCCGACGATGATGCTCCCCGACGCGATATCGCCTGTCGCGTAGGAGACGGCGCAGATGACGAGGAGTATGGCGACGAGGGGATCCCCGAGGCGCGAAAGCATGTCCGCGAAGAAACTCTTCCGCTTCTCGCCGGCCAGGACATTGGGCCCGAAGCGCTTCCTTCGATCCTCGACTTCTTCGCCGGAGAGACCTTCGGCACGGGCATCGAGAAGCGTGAGCGCCGCCTCGGCAGGCACGGTGCAGGCTTTGCGGAGTTGCCCTTCGTCCGCGGCATTGCCTTTGCGGGTGGTCATCGCTTTCCGTGCGACGGAAGGCGAAAAGTACCTTGGAAGAAGGGCCATGCATGCCTCCGGATCATGCGGTCGAGTTCGGCGCCGCATTCAGCTCTGCCTCGAGCATAGCGCATGAAGGGTTCCGGCGAAAGAAGCCTGATGCGGGGATGGTGAATGTGGATGCACCGTGCGCGGAATTTCCGGCGGGAGGGAACGGCGGTGCATGCGAGTTTCCAAACCTTCCCTGCATGCACCATCCTTTCATCGAGGAGATTGGAGGGATCCATCCCGCAGTCCGGGGAGGTTCGGTTCTATGAAAAGAAACATTCCCGTGCTTTTCGTCCTGTCGTTCCTGCCCACCCCCATCGCCGCCCGGGACTTCGTCACGCTATGGCGCCTTGACGAGCCCGGCGACCTGGACGGGAACGAGATCAAGTTGTATTGGAGATACGACGACGACGAAGGACGGGAAGTCGCGATAGTTTCCTTCGACGTCGCATCCCCCTCGCCGGGGATCGACGAGCTGTCGCCAGGGCTCCACGCGGGGCGCGAACGGGGCTGGAGCGTACTCGAAAAGTCCGACATGCTCATCGATATCGCCGGGCGGGAACCACGCTGCCTGGCCGAACGGCTGGATCCGGGCCTGCCGGGCGGCACGGAGAAGTTCACGGGGTACATGGACCTGGACAACTTCAACGGGACGCTCCATTCGTTCCTGTTCGTGGATCCCCTGGACCCGGCGATCGGGTGGACGGGCAAGGAACTGGACGGGCTCATCGGGCAGGAATAAACCCGGCGGGGGGCTGCGTTCCGCGCGGCAGGCGCACCCACGCGGCCACCCCGGTCCGCGTGTTGCGGATTCCGCAGGTCCCGCCGTGGGCTTCCACGACGCTCCTGACCACCGCCAGCCCCAGGCCTGAGCCCCCGCTCCCGCGCGACCGGGAGGCGTCGACACGGTAGAACGGCTCGAACAGGTGCGGCAGGTGCGCGTCGGGCACGGGTTCCCCCGTGTTCTCCACCTCCACGAGCGCCTCGCCTTCCATCGACGCGACGCTGACCGCGATGGCGCCTCCTTCCGGCGCGTGCCGCAGGCCGTTGGAGAGGAGGTTGTCGACCACCTGCAGTATCCGGTCGTGGTCGAACCTCGCGGCGATCGGCCCGCGTCCAGTGATGCCAAGCGCCACGCCCTTCTCGCGAGCCGCGTGGGCGAAGCGCGAGACCGCGCGCGACACGGTGTCGAAGAGGTCGCCCTCGGCCGGCAGGAGGGAACTGCCGGTCCCCCCCAGCGCCGCGATCTGAGCGAGGTCGCGGACGAGGCGGTCCAGGTGGTCCGCTTCCTTGAGGATCACGTCCGCGAGCTCGTCGCGCTCCGCGTCGGTGCCGTACAAGCCCAGCTGGATGGCCTCGGCGTAGCCGCGCATGAGGCCGACCGGGGTCTTGAGCTCGTGGGAGGCCCCGGCGATGAAGTCCTCCTGCGCCTTCACTTCCAGCGCCAGGCCGCGGTTGGCGGCGGTCAGCTCCCCGATGTTCCGCGCGAGCGCGGCGGCCATCGCGTTCAGGCTGTCACCGAGGATCCCGAGCTCGTCGTTCCTCGAGTGCCGGTACCGGGCCGCGAGGTCATTCCCGGCGACGCGTCGCGCGACCTCCGAAAGCTCCAGGATGGGCCGCGCCATCCTGCCGGAGAGGAGCAGCACGATGCCGAACTCCAGGACGAGCACGAGGGCGCCGACGAGCAGCAGGAACCTCGAGGCGATCGCCATGTCGCGCCTGAGGCGGTCCAGCGGCTGGGTGACCACGAGGTACCGACCTGGTTCCAGGCGCGCGACCAGCTGGATGACGGACTGCCCCCGCGGGTCCGCGTCCAGGATGCCGAACAGCGGCTCCCCGCGCCCGAGCCGCTCCCTGTTCGACGCGAAGTACTCGAGCTGGTCCTTCGGCAACGGGAAAGCCTGCCCGTCGGTGAACTCCGGGGCCGAGGAGACGCGGACGACGCCGTCCCCGTCGGACACCGTGATCCTGCAGCCCGTGCCCGCGCCGAGCTCCCTGGCGGTCCGGGAGAGCGAAGGCGCGCCCCCGGGCGACGCCCGCATGGCCGCGAGGATGCGCAGGAATTCGACCTTCGTGCCGGCGGCGTAGTACGGCTCCAGGAAAAGCGCGTTGGCCGCCATCAGGATGCCGAGGCCACCCGCGAACAGGATCGACGCGCCGACCGTGAGCTTCGCCCGGATGGACGTCACGGAATCCCCCTGCGGAAGGAATAGCCCACGCCCCTGCACGTGACGACGAGCCCGCCCGCCGGCCCGAGCTTCCGGCGCAGCGACTTGACGTGGGTGTCCAGCGTCCGCGGGTCGCCTTCGTAGTTCCAGCCCCACACCTGGTCCAGGATGCGCTCGCGGGGGCAGACCGTGTCCATGTTGTCCATCAGGTGTCGCAGCAGCTCGAACTCGCGGAAGCTCAGGGCGACGGGTTGCCCGTCCGCGGCGACCTCCCTGGTCCCCGTGTCGAGCGTCACGCCGCCGCCGGACAGCACGTCGGGGGCGGCGGCCCTGGCCCTGCGGAGCAAGGCCCGGACACGCGCGCACAGGAGGTCCCTGCTGAAGGGCTTGGCCAGGTAGTCGTCCGCCCCCGTGTCGATCCCGCGTATCTCGTGCGGCTCGTCGCCCAGCGCGGTCAGCATCAGGATGGGCACCCGCGAGAAGGACCTGATGGCCCGGCAGGCGCCCAGCCCGTCCATGCCGGGCATCATCATGTCGAGGATCACGAGCGCGGTGTCGGGGCGCCTGCCGAGCGCCTCGAGCGCGGAGCGCCCGTCCCCGGCGGTCAGCACTTCGTAGCCTTCCCGCTCCAGGAAGAGCTTCACGAGCCGCAGGTAGCGCGGCTCGTCGTCGGCGTAGAGTATCGTGTCGCCCACCGCGCCCGCGCCCTTCACGGCTTCAGGCCGTACGAGTGGACGACCGCGCCGTCGGCGCCCCGGACGAATTCCACCGTGGCCTTGCCCGGCGCCACGGAGACCCGCAGGTAGCCGGGGGAGGGCAGGAAGGTGCCCGACGAGTAGCCGTATTCCGCGAGGCCCTCGGGCGTGATCCGCTGCGTGTTGCCCAGCGACGGCTGGGGCACGAGCTGGTAGACGACACCGTCCTTCTCCTCGCGGGCGTAGAAGTGGTCGTGTCCCCTGAACACGACATCGACCCCGTATTTCACGAAAAGGGCGTGCAGCGGCATGGCCCACCCCGGCCGTTTCGCCGCGAACAGGTCAGCGCCGTTCCCGTCAGACCCGCCCCATTCGTAGAGGCCGGCCCAGTCCGCGCCGCCCCGGGCGTCCTTGCCGGAGCCGCCGAGGATGTTGTGGATGAACACGAACCGGTACGCGGCCTTCGACGCCGACAGGACTCCCGCGAGCCAGTCGTACTGCTTCTTCCCCAGCGTCCAGGCCCAGCTGTCGTCGCCGGGCTTGACCGTCTCGGCGGCATAGGGGTCCAGGACTACGAACAGCGCGTCGCCCCATTCGAAGGCGTACGCCATGTCACTGAGGATACTAAAACTATCGGCGGGTGCCGCATTCGGGTCCACGAGCCAGGTCCTGCGCAGCGCGGCCGCCTCGGCGCTCTCAGGCTGTCCTTTCCTGGCCGGCCAGCCGTGCTCCCCGTCGTGGTTCCCGAGCACCATGAAGAAGGGCAGGGAGGCGCCGACGTCATCCCAGTACGAACGGACCAGCTGGTTGCGCGCCAGGTACGAAGCTGCGTCGGTGGCCAGCTTTTCGACCATGGACGTGTCCCCGAGGTCCATCGCGAAGTCCGGCCTGTCGGCGGCCATGCGCGCGAGGGTGGCGGAGTAGACCGGCTCGCTGGAGTTCTCGTCGAAATGCGGGTCGGCCTCGACAAGGAAGGTGTAGGACGATCCCGCCGCCTTCATCGTCGAAAAACGTCCGGGTTCGCCGAGCGCGAAGTTCTTCGAGCCGGCTTCCGCCCACTCCAGCCTGAAATGGTACGTGCGCCCCGCCTGCAGTCCCGTGATGGCGTCCCGCGTGACGGTGCCAGCCTTGGCGCTCCTGGTCAGCGTCGTCCGGTCGAGTTTCGCGGGATCTTCGCCCCACCGGTAGCGGTAGTCGACGGCCTTCGTGAAGGCGGTGGCCAGCCCCGCGCCCGTCTTTCCCGGATACTCGACCAGCGTACGGGCATGGAGATCGCCGGATGCCGCGATCGTGACGGCCGCGCCGCCGGTCGGAGGCGGCGCGGCCCCGGCATCCGGCGACCCCTTCCCCTTGGACGCTTCCGTGCCCTTCGGGGCCGCCCTGTCCTTGGGGACCGCGGAAACCGCGCCGGGGTCCTTCTTGCGCTGCTGCGTAGTGCCGTCGGTCCTTTCCTTGCCGGCTTGCGCCACCGTCGTGCCCGGGGCCGACTGGGCAGGATCGACGACGCCCGCGGCGGGCGGGCCGCCCGCGGGGATCTCGAAGCGGTAGGCGGGACCCGATGCCGTCCCGTCGGCGGGGCCGTCGCCGTCCAGCCATTCGCGCAGGTATTCCACGACGACCTTCGAGGGGGAGACCGTGAGCCTGACCCTGCCCGAGTTCGGCAGGATGTCTCCGCTCCTGAACGCGTCCGCGTTGTAGAGCGCGTACGAAGGATCGGCGGGCTCCGGCAGCGTGATGTAGGCCACGCCGTCCAGCAGCTGGTTGGCGAAGACGTGGTCGTGGCCCTGGACGAAGGCGGTCACCCCGCGCTCCGCCATGAGCTCGTGGATCGGAGCCTTCCACCCGGGCCGGCGAGCGGCGAACCCGTCCCTGCCGTCCGGGGACTTCCCGCCCCACTCGTAGTACGGCGCCCGCTCGATGCCGCCGCGCCCGGTGCCCGACACGTGGTGCGCGAAGACGAACTTGAACGTCGCCTTGCTGCCCTCCAGGGTTTTCCGGAACCAGTCGTACTGGGCCCGCCCGAGCGTCACGTTCCAGAGGTCGCGGGTCTTCTCCCCACCGCCGAAGACGTTGTCCACGGGTTCCTTGGAGTGCCAGTACGGGTCGATGACGACGAACAGTGCGTCGCCCCAGGTCCACGCGTAGTAGTCGCGCAGGAACCCGACGTGCTCGACCTTCTCCGCGTCGCCTGAGTAGAAGCCGTCCGGGGCGGGCTGGGGGAAGAGCGCGTTGCGCGCGTTCTGGACCCAGACCGCGACGTTGGCGGCCGTGCCGTCCAGGTTGGCCAGCGACGCCTGCTCGTGGTTCCCGTTGACCAGGAAGACCGGCGCGACGCTCCCGACGAGCGAGAGGTAGAGGCGCTGCCGGACGTAGACGGCGTCCACCGCTTCCTTCATGACGGCGTCCAGCGTGTCCACGCTGAAGTCGTCGCCGATGGTCATGAAGAAATCCGGCGCGTCGGCCGCCGCGCGCCCGAGGTTCCGGACGTACAGCGCGGAGTCGAACTGCTGGGGGCGCTCGGGATGCGAGTCCCCGATGATCTCGAAGAAGAACGTCGAGCCGGCGGCCCGCCGCGTCCTCATCCGGCCCGTGGGGCCGGGGGTGAAGGCCGTCTCCCCCGGGGCTCTCGACTGCAGCCGGTAGCCGTACTCGCGGTCCTGGGCGAGCCCGGTGATCGTGATTTCCGCGCCGGTGCCGGCGGCGAGCCTGGTCGTCCCGGTCTTCCGGTCGTATGCGCCGCCGGCGGCCCCGTACTCCACGAACACGTCCTGGTCGCGGTTCCCGAGCAGGTTGATCGTCACGGACGTGTCCGTGGGGCGCCCGAGCATCGCGGACAGCCTCTGGAACGGCTGGACTTCGGCGGGGAAGGGCGCTTCGCGGGAGGGCCCGGGCTTTCCCTTGCCGGTCTGGCCGCCGCCCGGTTCCTGGGCCCAGGCTTCGCCGCCGAGGGCCAGCAGCGCCGCAAGCACCGCAAGCGCCAGCAGCGCCGCGCGGACGCTCCGCGCCGACGAAGCGCCGCGCGCCATCATGGCAAGGGGTTCCGCGGTGGGGGTTCGGTCGTCCATGGATGGCTCCCCATCCCGCGTCACTTCGAGAACAGGAAGGCCGTCTCGAGCGTGACGGGACCATCCACCGGATCGGCGTAGAGGTAGTACCCGGACGGGAAGATGTCCTGGTTCCTGAGCGTGGCCAGGTCCGCCTTCTGGGCCGCCGTCAGTGTGGCATGCACCGCGGCGAAGCGGTACGCCATCTGGAAGGACAGCCTTCCGTCGAGTTCGCCGTAACGGCGCGAGAGCGCGGCCACGGCCGCCTCGTTCGCGGAGACGCCCGACAGGTACTTCCTGAATTCCTTCGAGACCGAGGTGCGGACCGCGAGGATCTCCTGCAGTATCGGGGCGAGGGGCTCCATGATCCCGGTGACGAGCGCCGCCTGTTCGGGCGTCAGCAAGGCGATGAAGGCCTCGCCAGAGTCCCCGGTCAGGGCGGTGGGGATGAAGTAGTCGGCGTTGCCCATGGCCGGGTAGTCCTTCATGTAGAAGCCGCCGAAGTAGGTGCCGTGGCGCTCGGGGCAGAAGTAGACGTCGGCCGTCTCGGAACCCGCGTACCAGCTGAAGAACTCGCTGGCGTAGGTCATGTAGAGCACGTCTTGGCCGTGGGTCATCGTGCGCTTGTCGTACTGGTCGGGGAGGGCCGGCCACGTGCCCGAGTCCCCGAACTTGAGCCTGGCGATGGCGGTCTTCTGGGCGGCGGTCAGCGTCTTCACGATCTGCCCGTAGACCTGCGCGCGGCGGAAGGCGAGCCTGCCGTCGACTGCGAAGATGTCCGCCACGCACGCCGTGACGGCCTTTTCCGACAGCCCCGTCGTCCCCGCCGGGCGTTTCCCTTCCATGTTGTCGCGGAACGCCTTGATCAGGACCAGCCGTTTGCGGCCGAGTTCCGCGAAAAGCGGCTCCTGCTCCCTGGCCAGGGCGAGCAGCAGGGCTTCCTGCTTCGAGTCCAGCATGGCCAGGACGTTGTTGCCGATGTTCGTCAGGAACATCATGTTGTGGCCCGCTTCCTTCGCGTCGATGTCGCGCATGTACTGGAAGCCGAAGAAGTCGGCCACCTTGCCGGGAGGCAGGAAGGTGTCGGCGCCGAACGTGCCGGTCACGAACGCGAGCGCCGAGAAGGCGATCGTGCTGAGCTGGGCCTTGTCCGAGACCGATTGCTCGATGGTGTACATTTCCGCCGGGGATTTCGGGGCCGGTGGCGGCTTGCCCTGCCCGGAGCCCGGCCCCGGCTGTTTCTGGGCAAAGGCGCCTTGCGCGGACGCCAGGGCGATGACGAGCGCGAGGGCCGCGGCCGTCGTCCGTCCCGTGATTCGGGTCATGGTCATGGTGACGCTCCTTCCGGTCCGTGTTCCGGTATGCGAACCATACGGTACATCGCCAATGTGATGGCACCGTGAGAAGAGCGGGAAAATCGCGGCTGGTCCCGGGACCCGTCGTCGTCCCCCGCCGTGGCGGCATGCGATGAACAGTGCCGCGTACCGGTCCGGAATGCAATGGGTGGGTCGCCCGGGTTTTTCCTGTCGAATCGTGCGGCCATGCACTATCCTTTCCATGGACGGCGATCGACCACACGCGGCTCCGGGAGGGTACTTTCCATGAAGAGACATGCAATCGCCATGTTCCTGCTATCGTGCATGGCGGCGTCGGCCGTCGCCGAGGAACCCCGGGTGCTCTGGCGGCTCGATGCTTCAATGGACGGCCGCAAGGCCGAGATCAATCTGTCCTGGTGGTACGACGACGACGAGGGCAGGGAAGTCGCGATAGTTTCCTTCGGCGTCGCTTCCCCCTCGCCGGGGATCGACGAGCTGTCGCTGAGCTTCAATGCCGGACGGGAACGCGGGGCCGGCGCCCTCGAGAAAGGCGACCTCCTGATCACCGTCTCCGGCCGGACCTGGCACTACCTCGAGGAACGCATCGACCTTCGCCTGCCGAGCGGCACGAAGCGTCTTGGGGGTTACATGGACCTGGACAATTTCGACGGCCAGCTCAACTCCTTCCTCTTCGCGGACCCCCTCGATCCCGCGACCGCGAAGGAACTGCTCTCCCTGGCCGATTCACACGTCGTCCGGGTGCGCGTGTACCTGCGGGACGAGGCTCCCCTGGACCTCGGCGTGCCCGCGGCATTCTTCAGGGAATATCTGGGTCTCACGGGCAAGGGGCTGGATGCACTCATCCGCGGCAAGTGACGGCGGAGTTCCCGCTCCTGTTTCCTCATGAAGGCGTTTCCGACGGTTTCGGCATGACGAAGGCCGGCTTCGCGAAGTACTTCGACGGCCTCCTGCGCTCCACCTTCGCCAACCCGCGTGACGTCCTGCACGGATCCCACTACCACTTCTTCGTGCTCCACACCGTTCTCGCCGAACTCACCCTGCTCGTCCTGCCGTTCTCGAAGGTGGTCTACGCCTTCCTCTCACTGCCGCTCAAAGTCCTGAGGAGAAACCATGGATTCGGAAATGGGCGCGGCGCTCAAGACCCTCTTCGAAACGAAGTTCCACGGCGCGATGCGCATGTACCTGGAAACCTGCTCGCGTTGCGGGCTCTGCGTGAAAGCCTGCCACGTGTATGCGTCCATGCCGGAAGCAATGAAGGCCATGGGGAATGTCGCAAAAACTGACGCGAAATCATGCGGAGGTCGTCGTGGATAACCCCGGCATCGGCACGATTGGCTTGCTCGATCGCTTGGCTTCAGTACAGTGATGGTTTCCCGAGCTTTTCGGGAATACCATCGGTGGAATTCCTGAAAACAGGAAACATTGCGCGCTCCTCGGCGCCAAGGTCTCACAGGCAACGAAAAGATTCAATTCAAGGGGCACCCCGGGATATGGTCCCCTGAGGATCTCTTCGTCGAAGCGGCAGGATTTTGCGCAGAGGCCACAGCCGTCGCAGCGTGCTCCGACAGGCGGGGTACTGCAAGTGAAACCGGGGATGCTTTCCCGACGTGGAAAGCCTCGGGGAAATACCCGAAATCGTCGGGCGCCTCGACGTCGAGATCGACGAGGAGCGTCTTCCGGGAACGGGAGCTCGCGAGGGCGAGATGGGCGGCGATCGTCGTCTTGCCGGTACCGCCCTTGCCGCTCACGACGGCCATCACCGCCGCGCGAGCGTCGCTCACTTCACCGCGTCTACGTTCGCCGGGACGTTCTCCCCCGGGGCTTCCCCGCGCAGCAGGGCTTCGGTGCGGGGAAGTTCGGCACGAAGGAACGCCAGGCGCTCCTCGAGTGCAAGTTGGATATTCGCCGTCACAGCCTCATCGCCGCCTGGGCCATAGCCCACGGCGAGCCAGCCCAAGCCCCGACCACGACCCATCCCCATTCCGCGCCCTCGACCGTAGCCGCCGCCGTAGCCCATGCCATATCCGGGACCGAAACCATGGCCTCGACCGTATCCGGGTCCCATCGCTCGAGCACCGCCGCAGGGACCCAACCCCCTGCCTGTCATCGCTCCAGCCCCATCAGGCCCTGTTCCATTGAAATTGGGCATATACACCTCCACCTGAAAGAAAGATCGGTAGTGCGCCAACGGCGCACGCTTGCCATAAATAGCATATGCCTATTACGACTCACGCAATAATATAAGCATATGCCAATAATAATCAAGCCTCATCCGTCTTTCCCGCGGTTTTGGTGGCTCGATCCTCAGTCGTACGCGGCGCGGGTCGCTTCGTCCGCGAGCGTGGCATCCAGGCGCTGCTTCCATTCCGGAGCTTTCCACGTCCCGAGCTTTTCATGGATGGCAAGATACTTGGCGGGGATGGGGTGCGTACCGACGATCACGCGAACCCTGTAGCGTTCTTCCATGAAACGGGTAAAGTGATCGATGCTCGGGCAGGGCGGGTACCCGACGAGGAAGCCGGTGGCCAGGTGGATGACCGTGACGCCGTTCTTGACCATTTCCTCGCCCGCGTACTCGATGTTCCCGCCCGGGCAGCCGCCGCAGCTCGTGAAGCCCGCAAGCTCCACTTCGATGCCCCGGTAAATCGAAAAGGCGCCTTCGCGATTTCTCAGCGCGCGGAAGCATTTTCCGCCCGCGCAGGTCTTGTAGCGGTCGCAGATAATGATGCCGATTCTCTGTCTATCGTCCATGGAAACCTCCTTAGCTATCCAGAAGACGGTATGCCCTTGATTTGTAATTGTCAAATGCCCAGAAACAGCTTCGGAGTATCGGTGTCCCACCTATCCTCCGGAAATTCCAGCTTGATATGTCGATACCGGTCGACGCGCCGCGGGAGATCAAGGTCCGCCACATCGGGAATTGCCTCAAGGCCGATCCGGCCTACGGGAAAGGAACCGCCGACGCACTCGGGATACCGCTTTCGGAAGTGCCCTCGTGACGGACGACCCCGCGTGCGGAACCCGGTTCCAGTGCGCGGGGTTGCGTCCAGATCGAGGTGGGAGCCCGGTTCGGCGAGGAGGTAGAGCTCGGGCTCGGCGGCCATCGCGCGCGCGATGGCGAAACGGTGGTACTGACCGCACGACAGCTCCTGGATCGCGCGTCGCGCGAGATGGCTATCGGCGAGTACGACCTTGGCCAAGGGAAGGGTCGTATCCTGCACTGTCCCTGCGGCTTCCCCGGCACATACGTCCATCGCTTGACAGTCCGCTCCCTTCCCTTCATTATGGGCTAATGACTATAACATCTCTCGTGGACGACTATTGCCCGAACCGCGGTTTTCGCGGCGAACACGGGCTGTCTCTATATATGGAAGCCAACGATACTAAGTTGCTCTTCGATACGGGACAGGGCGACGCCTTTCTCGTCAACGCCCGCACCCTCGGAATCGACCTGTCAGGGCTCGACGCGGTCGTCCTGAGTCATGGGCACTACGATCACGGCGGCGGGCTCATGGCTCTCTACGGAACTTTCGGAGGACTTCCCCCGCCTCTCTTCGCGGGGAGAGGTTTCGACGAGCCCAGGCGATCCCGAAGCGAGGGCGGCTACAGGGATATCGGCCTTCCGATTCCGATATTGCCCGCGCGCGCCCCTGCCGCGATCGTTATTGATGCTTTCGAGGAGCTTGTCCCTGCCGTCTTTTTTCTCCCCCATGCGGAGCGGGTCGACGGGACTGAAGCGATGCCCCGTTTCCGGAGGATCGTGGGAGAGGCCGATATGGTCGACGATTTCGACGACGAACTCTCGCTCGTCCTTGACGGGAAGGACGGAATCGTGATCGTGACGGGCTGCGCTCATCGGGGCATCCTCAATATCGCCCGCGCGGCGGCGCAAGCCTTTCCCGGCAGACCGGTGAAGGCCTTGGTCGGCGGTTTCCATCTCATCGACGCGTCGGATGCCGTTCTCTCCCAGGTCGCGCGGGATATCGCGGCACTCGAGCCTGGATTTGTTCTATGCGCTCACTGCACTGGCCTCAGGGGCTACGCGGCTCTCTCGGAAACGGTTCCCGGGGAAGTCTCCTGGCTTTCCTGCGGTATGAGTATTTCTCTATAGATAGGAGTCTATCGTGGATCTCGTTCCGGAAAAGAAGCGCAATCCCAGGATCAAGCGCGTCATCGGCGTCATGAGCGGCAAGGGCGGCGTCGGTAAATCCACCGTCGCCGTCCTCCTCGCACAATCCCTTGCGGTCCAAGGCAGGAGTGTCGGAGTCCTCGACGCCGACATCACGGGGCCGAGCCTTCCCAGGCTCCTCGGGGTCGATTCCTTCAGGGCCGAATCCGACGGTCATGTGCTTTTCCCCATCGTCAATGAGGATGGCCTCAAGGTCCTATCCATCAACCTCCTCGGCGAGAACGAGGAGGAGCCCGTCATTTGGCGCGGTCCCCTGCTCGGGAAGGCGATCGAGCAGTTCTGGGGCGACACCGACTGGGGCGAGCTCGACTACCTCATCGTCGACTTCCCTCCAGGCACGTCGGACATCGCCCTGACCGCTTTCCAGACCATACCCTTCGCGGGGGTCGTCGTCGTCGGAACGCCTCAGGACTACGTCTCCATGATCGTGATGAAGTCGGTGAAGATGGCCGGGATGCTCAAGGCTCCGGTCCTCGGCATCGTCGAGAACATGCGAACGATGGTCTGCCCCTCCTGCGGCGAGGAAGTGAAGCTCTTTGACGACGGGGGGGGCGGGAGCGCAAGGCGCCTGGGGATTCCCCTCATCGCGAGCTTTCCCTGGCGCAAGGAGGTGGCGCAAGCCCGCTCCATCCGCTGGAGCGAGCTACCCGAGGCGGTGCGGAAGGACGCCGACCGTATTGCGGGCGGGGTTGAACTCGCCCTCGCCGCGAGCGCTTCCTCCCGTTCGGGTGTGGACAGGGAGCCCGAATCGGTGCATAGCCCCGGCGGCTGCGAGTGCGGCACGGGTCCCTGTTGCGAGTCCTGCGCCGATTCGCCCTCGGCCCGGTAGTCCCATGCCCCGCCCGATCAACGAGCGTCGGCTAGGCGCGCCCATCCCGCCCCGGGTCATGAAGCCCGCGGGGATCCCCGCCCGCGATCTCGAAGAGGTGCGCCTCGGCTTCGACGAGGCCGAGGCCTTGCGCCTGGCCGACCTCGAGGGGCTCTACCAGGAGGCCGCGGCCAGATCCATGGGTGTCTCGCGGCAGACCTTCGGCCGGATCGTGGAGATCGCCAGGAAGAAGGTCGCGGACGCCATACTGAACGGAAAAGCCATCCGCATCGACGGGGGCGAGATAGTCATACGGGAGCAAGGAGAAATGAACATGAAAATAGCGGTACCTTCAATGAACGGAATCGTGGACGAGCACTTCGGCCACTGCAAGGAATTCCTCATCTTCCGGGTGGAAGGCGAAAACATCGTCGAAGAGCCGAGCATTCCCTCGCTCGAAGGCTGCGGCTGCAAGTCCGGCGTGGCCTCGATACTGGCCCGCGCCGGCGTCACCCACCTCGTCGCCGGAAACATGGGCGAAGGCGCGGTCCGCGTGCTCGGGTCACAGGGCATAATCGTCGTGCGCGGCGCCTCGGGACAGGCCCGCGCCGCCGCGGAAGCCTTCGCGAGGGGAAGCCTCGCGGACTCAGGCGTCGGTTGCGCCGGACACGGAGAACCGGGGCACGAGTGCAAGGATTGAAGGAGCCACGCGGCGGGAACCGAGCTCTGGAACACGGTTCACCGAACCGTTAAAAAGAGACCGCCGACGTTTTTTCCGGCGGCGGTTTGTGCATTCTGCCTTTGACGGCCTGGATTCTATTTCTTGATCCTTTCTTTCAGCAACGGCATCGTGTAGCCGTACTGGTCCTTCATGTCCCGCAAGGGTTTGTCCACGGCGATGTCCGGAGGCAGGCCCAGCTTGGCGATGACGGCAGCGGTGCTGGTCGAGAGCGCGAGGGCTATGTCATTGATGCTCATGGTCCCTTCCAGTTCGAAGTCGACCGGTACGACCAGGGCGCCGGCTCCGGGACTGGCGGCCGCGGGTTTCGCCTTCTGCGCCGCGGCAGGCACGGCCGGGGCTGGCACGGCTGCGGCAGGCTTCGTCGTGTCCGCGGCAGGGGGCGTCTCCCCTTCCGGACTCGCCGGGGCGAGGTCGCCCTTTTCACCCGCATAGGGAATGCCGAGGATTCTGGCCACGGCCGAGCGCACGGCGTCCGCTTCGAATCCGTCGATACCGGCAAGCTTGCCCGTGTCCTTGAGCATGGTTTCAGGGGGGACCGTCTTCATGTCGATGCCCACCTCGCGATAGAGCCTCTCGAGATCTATGCCGAATGACTCGGCAACCATCGCGTAGGTCGATGAACCTTTTATATCCTCAATGCCGAGGATCCCCGCGGCAGCACGGTCCTGCAATGTGGGGGCGACGAAGCGCAGCATCCCGGCGGCCTGGCCGATGGCGGCGGCAGCGAAGTAGATGCCGAAGCCGAGAGCCACGATGACCCCGATCCTGACGGCTTTGCCGCCCAAGGCGGCAACGAGGCTGTTCTTCTTCGTGGGACAGGCGGTGACGCATTCCATGCAGGAGATGCACTCCGGCGAATCGATCGTCCCGGCATGGGAGACGTCGATGTTCATCGGACAGGCGCGATCGCACCCGGCGCAGGAAATGCAGGTGGATTCGACGCGCTTGATCCTGAAAAGGGGAATGCGGCCCAGGATGGCGTTGACGGCGCCCAGGGGGCAGAGGTACTTGCAGAAGACGCGCTCGTAGAGCATCGACATCAGCAGGATCGCGATGAGCATCACAAGGCCTACGGCGAACTCGGCCCAGACGGCCGTCAGGCCGGCGGAGAGGTGGCCGAAGGCTGCAAGGGGATCGTAGGGTCTGATCACGAGCTCGCCAGCCTTCCAGGTAAACCAGATGATCGCCGCGAGAAGCGGATACTTCACCCAGCGCAACACCCTGTCCACCTTGGGCGGAACGGTGAGGCGTCGGCCGAAGATTTTCTTCCCGAGCCAGCCGAAAACCCCCTGGAGTGCTCCGAAGGCGCAGAACCAGCCGCAGAAAAAGCGCGAAAGGACGATGCCCAGGGCGACGATGCCCCCGAAAAGGATGAGGGTGCCGGGCTCGATCTTCTTTATAAGCTCCCCGCCCGAGACGAATTTCAGGAGAGTCTCGAGCCCGCCGAAGGGATCGAGGGCGTCGATGGAAGGAATGCCCTGCAGCTTCTGATGCAGGATGGTGAGGGTCGTCAAACCGACGAGCATGATGCCGAGGGTGATTCGCCTGATGATCTGTACCGGAGCGAGCTTGACCGCCATGAAGGCCTCCTATATGCATATGTGCTTGAAGTATAAGCGATACTGTTGTGGGAGCTGGATGATAATCGAGTTTAAGCCTTGGCCTCCAGTTCGGACTTCATCGAGCGGAAGGTTTCGGCATCGATCTCGCCGCGGGCGAAACGCCCGGAAAGGATATCGAGTCCCCTGTCCTTCGAAACCGCATTGGCCTGCGTCCCCGACCTCGACAGGCGGACAATCAGGACAACAACGAGGGCGATGAGTGCGACGAGGAAAATGCCCATCGTAAGGCTTCCCCAGGGAAAACCGAGGGCATTTCCGCCCTGTGCCCATCCGCCGCCATTCCAACCATGCAACATGGTAAAACCTCCGTTCCAAGGAATATGCGAAAATTATTATGCAAGATCCGTGCCAACTTGTAAGGCGGCCTATTCAGGGTGTTTCCTTCGTTTATCGCGTGTTTTGCGTGCATCCACTCCGCATCATTGGCCGCAAATACCATGACAGGAAGTTTTTTACCCATGAGGTGAGCAATATTTTCCCATCACCCTTCCTGGGATAGCCCCGGATCTATCGACCCGGAAACAGGCCCGGTATGGAGAAGAGGTGCCAGAGCGTGTGGAATCAGGGCTGCAAGATCGCCGACTCGGGGCGGGAGATCGCGTTGTACGGCATCGAGAAGGGCCAGAGCTGCATCCTGAGCCTGGGTTGCGGGGCGGGCATCGCGTCATTTCCCGCGTCCGTCGTCGCTGAAAAGGCCACGAGCGCCGCCTTCCTGCTGTGCGGGACGGTCCGGAGGCTCTTCGCCGAGGGCGCCACCTTCAGGGATTATGTCCTCGACCAGTACTCGCGCTCCATCCGGTACCGACCGGCTATGCCCTCCACCGGCAGCTTGAGAAACTCTGGATCGAGTGCGAGCCCTGCGAAGCGCCCCGGGATTGCCGGAGACCGGATTCCTTGAGAGGATAAGGTCATGGGCTTGGGGGGCCTTATGCAGGCGTCGACAGGGCCTTGCCGACGGTTTCCCGATTCATGATCCCGCCTTCTAATGAGGCATGTCGTCCAGGCCGCCGGCATTCACCACATCCGTGAATCCCGCCTGCTTGAGGATGCGCGCCGCGGAGGCGCTGCGGGCGCCCGAGGCGCAATAGATGACTATCGGCTTGTCCTTGGGACCGAGTTCCCCGACATGCGCGGAAAGAACGCCAAGGGGGATATTGACGGCGCCCGGATAGGCTTCGTCGGCGAACTCGTCGGCGGTGCGCACGTCGATGATTTTCGCGCCCGCCTTGATCTTGTCCTTTACGATCGATGCAGCCATGGTTCTCTCCTTCTCCATTATTCCTGTTCGAGGTCGAAACCGCCGTCGGCGAGAACGGCAAGGAAGCCGCCGGTGACGTTGACGACATCGGCATAGCCATTTTCTTTCAATATCCGCAAGGCCAGATGGGATCGGAAGCCGGAACGGCAATGCACGTGTATGCCCATGTTCTTCGGAACCTCGTCGAGGCTGAATCGCAGCTCGTCGAGGGGCAGGTTGAGCGAACCCGCGATGTGGCCTTCCTCGTACTCATTCCGGTTGCGCACGTCGAGGACCAGGGCCGGCGGACCGCCTGCCGCCGCCGAGGCGAGCGCGGCCGTGAGGGCGGCGGCAGTCTCTGTCGGCGCGTAGCCGGAGAGGTCGTTCTGCCCGATGAAGGCCACGAGGTTTACCGGATCGTTGGCCGACGAGAAAGGCGGCGCGTAGGCAAGGTCGAGTTCGGCCAGGTCGTCCAGGGTCATTTTCCCGTGGAGGGCGGTGGCGAGGACATCGATGCGTTTCTCCACGCCTTCTCCGCCGAAAGCCTGGGCTCCAAGGAGGCGCGCGCTCTTCCTGTCGTAGACCAGCTTGAGACAGAGCTCCTTGCCGCCGGGATAGTAGGACGCGTGATGGTCCTTGTAAATGACTGCCGCGCCGACGTCGAAGCCGGCTTCCCGCGCCGCCTTTTCGCTCAAGCCCGTGGAGGCCGCGACGCCGTCGAAAGCCTTGAAGACGCTCGTGCCGAGGGCCCCATGGTATTTCATGTGCATGCCGAGGGCGTTCGACGCGGCGATGCGCCCCTGCCTGTTCGCGGGCCCCGCGAGCGGCACGCGGACCTTGCGCCCGGAAACCTTGTGGACGACCTCGACCATGTCGCCAGCCGCCCAGATGGAGGTATCCGAAGTCCTGAGCTCTTCGTCCACTTCCAGACCGCCCGAGGGACCGATGGCGAGGCCGGCGGCCTTGGCAAGGGCGAGCTCGGGCCTGACGCCGATGGAAAGGAGGACGATGCCGGCATCGACGAGGCTGCCGTCGGAAAGCTCGGCCTTGCCTTCCGCGCTCGCCGTAGCGCCCGCCGTGGCGGGAAGGATGGCTTTGAGACCGAGGCCGGTGATGACGCGGACGCCCTTCTCCTCGAGTTTGGCCGCTATCATCGTGCCGAACTCGGGATCCATGGTCGACATGATGCGCGGCAGGAGCTCGACGACGGTCGTGGTCACACCCCTCTCTCGGAAGGCTTCCGCCATTTCGAGGCCGATGAAGCCGCCACCCGCGATGAGGGCGGACGCGGGCGCGGCTGACTCGAGGTATGCCTTGATCCTGTCCACGTCGGGGACTGTCCAGAGCTTGAAGACATTGGGAGAATCCGCGCCGGGAAGGGGCGGCATGACGGGATTGCCGCCCTGCGCGAGTATGAGCTTGTCGTACTCGATCCAGGACCCTCCTTCGGGTCCCTTCACCCGGACGCGCTTGCCGGCCCGGTCTATCTCCATCGCCTCGGTGTCGACGAGGACCTTGACCCCGTAACGGGCATCGAAACCTTCCGGGGTCTGGAGGAGGAGTTTCGACCGCTTGGCGATCGCGCCCGAAATGTAGTAGGGAAGGCCGCAGTTGGCGAAGGAGACATAAGGTCCCCGTTCGACCAGGGTGATCTCGGCCTTTTCGGAAATGCGCCTCGCGCGCGCGGCCGCGGTGGCCCCGCCGGCCACGCCACCCACGATCACTATTCTCTCGCCCATATGGACTCCTCGTTCCAGATCCGCTGTTTATATACGATAATCATGAAAATGCCGCATGAAAGTGACGAAAGTCACAATTCCCGCTCATGTAATTTTCCCTTCGGCACATGAAGCACCCGAACATTGGCCGCAGTTGGCGCACTCGAATTGGATGGTCGTATGCTCGAGGCCGAAACGATGGGCGAGGACCTCTTTCATCTCGCGCATTATTGCCTCCGTTTCACTCAACGCGAGGTCGGATACGAGCACGTGGGCGCTCAGGACCTTGTATCCCGGCCCGACCGTCCACACATGGACATCGTGCACTTCCAGGACACCTTCCACCGCCGCCATCGCGCTCGACACGTCACCGACGCTCGCGTCGTCGGGAGCGCCCTCGTTGAGGATATGGGTGGCTTCCTTGAGAACGCGCCAGGCTCCCGACAGGATGATGACGCCGATGAGAATGCCTACTGCGGGGTCGACCCAGGTCCAGCCGGTGAAGAGGATGATGAAGCCTGCCGCCATGACGCCGACCGACGAGAGGGCGTCGCCGAGCACGTGGAGGAAAGCCGCGCGCGTGTTGAGGTCATCGTGCTCGTGATGGCCCAATACGAGAGCAACGATCAGGTTCGCCGCGAGCCCGATGACGGCCACGATGAGCATGGGCCCGGCAATGACGGGCTCCGGATGGCCGAAGCGTTTGATCGCCTCACGGAATATCTCTATGGCGACGATGACGAGGGTGGCGCCATTTATGAACGCGGCGATGACCTTCATGCGATGGAAGCCGTAGGTATGCTTTTCACTCGGGGCCCGCGAGGCGAGTCGCACGGCTCCGTAGCTCAGGGCCAGGGCGAGGATGTCGAGGAACACGTGGGCCGCGTCGGATAGCAGGGCGAGGCTTCCCGTGAGGATGCCGCCGACTGTTTCGGCCACCAGGGTCAGGCTCGTCACGAGTATCGAGAGGACGAACTTCCCGCCCGTCGTTTCCTCGGTTATCGGTACCGAACCATGTGAAGGATCATGACCAGCTGACATACAAGCTCCAAATAGAAATGCCCCGCGCCTCTCATCCGAGAAGCTGTGCTGCTCCCGCGACGACCACGACGGCGCCGCAAGCCCGCTTGAACCAAGTCGCGGCCGTTCCCGATCCGCGCCGTGCGAGGAAAGCGCGAACCGCGTCGCCGAAGGTGCCCGCCGCGATGATGGCGGCGCAGTGGCCCAGAGCGAAGGACGCCATAAGGCCGATGCCGAAGCCGAGATCGGCTCCGCCCGCCTGAAAGACGACGCCTATCATCGGCGCGAGGAAGGCGAAGGAGCAGGGGCCGAGGATCACTCCATAGATGAGGCCGAGGATGAGGGCGCCCGAGGCTCCGCGCCCGGTGGGTGCGGCCTTGGTCGAGAACATTACCCTCGACAGTGGCGGTACGTCCATGAGCCAGAGCCCGCACAGGATGATGAAACCTACGATGAGCGGAATGGATCCCAGGTGACAGGGGCTCAGGAGCACGCTCATGAGCCCCCAGAGTATGGCCGCCCCGAATGACGGGATACCCGGCCGCGACAGGGCCGCCGAGACGGCTTCCACGAGAGAATCCATCACGGTTTCACTCCGCCCTTTTCGAGCACCTTGAAGAGTCCTTCGGCAGGGAAGAAGCCTTCATGGCGGAAGTATTCGCAACAGGAGCCGCTTCGACCCTGGAACAACCCGATACCGCGAAGACCAGGACGATGGCGGCGAGGGCGACTCGTACCTTGCTCATGTGCGCTCCGTTTATCCATCAAGCTGTTTGAGCGATAGCCCCGAAAGCCATGCCGGCCGCGGTGGAAAGGATGACGACGAGACCCACATAGGCAAGCGTCTTCTTCCAGCCGAGTTCGCCCGCTATGACCAGAATCGACGGAAGCGAGAGAGATGGCCCCGCGAGGAGGAGCGCCAGGGCGGGTCCCTGCCCCATGCCCGTGCCGATAAGACCCTGGACAATGGGGATCTCGGTGAGGGTAGCGAAATACATGAGGGCGCCTGAAAAGGCCGCGAAGAAGTTGGCGAAGAGCGAGTTGCCGCCGAGGAGACCCCCGATCCAGGAGCTCGGTATGAGGGCATCGTGGCCGGGACGTCCAAGAAGAAAGCCCGCGACGAGGACGCCGCCGAAGAGGAGAGGAAGGATCTGAAGGGAGAAATCGCGCGTTGCGATGACCCACTCGACCCGCTCGTCCCTGTTGAACCATTTCACGACGGAATAGATGAGGACGAGGCCGAAGGCGCCGGTGATCCACCATTTGGTGTTGTAGATCGCGTCCCAGACTGCGCTGCCACCCTTGGAGCTGGCCCAGTTCACGAACACGAGGATGCCTATCATGCTCGCCATGTAGACGACCATCTGGCCGAGGTGGCGCCGCGGCTTCTCGTCAGGCGCGGCGAACATGCGGGCATCCGCGGCGCGCTGTTTGTCGTCCTTGCGGAAGATGAAGGCCATGATGAGGCCGATCACGATGGAGAAGATGATGGCGCCGACGGCACGCGCCGTACCGAGCTTCCAGCCGAAGACCTTGGCCGAGAGCACGATGGCCAGGATGTTGATCGCGGGACCCGAGTACAGGAAGGCGACGGCGGGCCCGAGCCCCGCGCCTTTCTTGTAGATGCCCTTGAAAATCGGCAGGACGGTGCAGGAGCAGACCGCGAGGATGGCGCCCGATACGGAAGCCACGCCGTAGGCCGTGAAGCGGTTCGCGTCGGGGCCCAGGTAGCGCATCACCGCCTGCTGGTTCAGGAATACGGTGATGGCTCCGGCTATGAACATGGCCGGTACCAGGCAGAGGAGGACGTGCTGTCGGGCGTACTCGCCGAGCATGAGGAAGGCCTCGTTCGTGGCGCCCAGGATCCGGGCAGTGCCCCAGGGGATGAACCAGGCGGCGAGGAAAACGCCGGAGACAATGAGAAGCTTCTTGTCGGGGGACAGGTCCTTGGCGCTCATACTTTTACCAGTCCGGCTATCCGCTCGGCCACCGTCTCGATGAGGTCGCCGGTGATGGCGGTCCTGCCTTTCTCCACGTCGAAATCGGTCATGATGCAGTGCTGGAAAGGTATGCCGTTCTTCTCGAAGATCTTCTTGCCGCAGGACACCTTGCAGCCGTCCAGGACGATGTTCCGCGTCGCGTTGCGCGCCGACTGGAGGAAGCCCGATAGATCGGCGCCCATCGCCGCGAGGCAGGTACTCGAGCCGACCTTGTCGCGGTTGAGCGTACGCATCACCTGGTCGGCGAGGAGACCGGTATTCGCCGCGCCCGAGCATGCATAGATGAGATTGGTTTCGCGGTCGCCGCCGCAGGAACATCCGGCCATTTTACTTGCCTCCCTTGAGATATGACGCTACCTGGTCTTTCGTCAGCACTTTGCCGACGCTCTTGACGACGCCGTCGAGCGCGAGGGCGGGCGTCATCATCACACCCATTTCCATGATCGCATCGATATCGGTCACTTTTTCAAGCTCGGCGGCAATGCCGAGTTCGGCTATTGCTTCGCGAGCGTGTTGCTCAAGCAACTTGCACTTGGGACAACCCGTTCCCAGAATCTGAACCCTCATATAAACCTCCATATCTTGAATGTCGCTGAATATCCGTTCAATCGATCAGCGCCGCCTCCGCATAGAGGCGTTCAACTTCCTTTTTGGGCAGCGTCGCCTTGATGGCGAACGCTATGATGATGATGCCCACGATGTCGATCGCGAGCCGCGACAGGGCGAAGCGGGGGCCGAGCGCCGAAATCTCGAAGAGGAGCATCGGGATCTTGGTGGTCGACCAGGCGCCGATGAAGATGAGGATGTTCATGAAGCCCGCGCCCTTCTTCATGAGGATGGCCGCGAAGGGGAAGGCTCCGTAGAGGGGGCCGGCCGCGAAAGAGCCGAGCAGGAATGCGAGGACAGGTCCCTTGAGTCCCGAATCCGGCCCCATGTACTTGATCATCTTTTCCCGCGGCACCCAGACGTCGAGGAGGCCGAGGAGGATGAAGATGGGCGGGATGACGAGGAGCATCGTCTTCGCCTGGAAGATGATGGAGTTCAGGGCCTTGCCGCGCCAGGCCGGAAAGAGCAGGATAAATGCGACGAAGGCAAACACAGCGATGATGACGGATGCATAACGCTTTAAGAGCTTTTTCATAGGCTCACCACCCATCCGACGAAGACAGCCGCGACGAGGGAGAAGCCGAAGGCAAGGACGTTCCGCAGGATGGCTGCCTGCTTCCCGAAGTACTTCATCTCCATGGGCAGGGTCACGACGCCTACCATCATGAGGCTGGAGACGAAGGCGGCAATCTGCGTCGCTCCCGCTCCGCCAGCCAACAGGGCGGCCGCCGCCGGGAAGGCGACGAAGCCGGGTATCAGGGTGATGGCTCCCACAAGGGATGCTCCGAGAACCCCCCATGCGCCCGAGCCGGTGCCGATGAACCTGGAAATCGTCTCCGTATCGAGGACGGCCAGGGTCACCGCCACGAGGGCAAGGACGACGAGGAACTGTGGAAGGATTCCTTCCAGGGCCTTCAAGGCTTTCCTGAGCGCGGTCATGGTTTTGGCCGGATCCTTGAAAACCGATACGAGGAGTCCGGCACCGGCGATCACATAGAGAAGAATCGTATCCATGCTCACCTCTTGTTTCTAATTTTGGAAACATTGCAGTAAAAAGTCAAGTACCTTGTTGACATTTGTTTCGAAACATTGCAACTTTATTGTATGGATGAACGGACTCAACGGCGTTACGCCCTCAAGGCGGAAATGTTCAAGGCTTTGGCTCACCCCATGCGCATCTACCTGCTCGACAAGCTCAAGGAACGGCCGTGGTGCGTCTGCGAGCTGGCCGCGGAAGCAGGCATCGACAAGTCGGTCGCATCGAAGCACCTGAGCCAGTTGAAGGCTGCCGGTCTCGTCGACGACGAAAAGCGAGGCACCCTCGTCGTGTATCGGCTGGTGGCTCCCTGCGTCCTCGACATGGCGGCCTGCGCGGAAGGCACCATCCTGGAGAACAGGCGGAAAAAACTGGATGTGGTTCAGGCGCTGTAGATCGGGATGGTCAGGGGCTGTCCTTACGTCGATTTCACACCGCTGTCCCCAGCTCTCTGCATGTCCTTGCCGAAGATCGCGAACAGGACGGTCCCGAGCGCGCCGAATCCCGCCGCGACGAGGAAGTTGACCGATGGCGCGATGTTCCAGAGCCAGGCGCTCGCGAGCGCCGCCGCCGTGACTATGACATCCCGAACAAGATAGTACGCACCGAAGGTACGCGCCTTCGCGTCCTCGGGCGCGAGGTCCATGATCAGCGCCTTTCGCGTCGGTTCCCCGAACTCCTTGAGACCCCTGATGATGAAGGCGACGACGAACATCGCAAAGCCATGGGAAACGAGGAGCACAAGGGGGAAAAGGGTGAAAAAGCAGAACGTGATCATGACGAAGCGCTTCTTGCCGTACTTGTCGGCCATGAACGAGACCGGGATGTAGACGAGCATCGCCGTGACCATTTCGATCGTCGTCAGGATGCCGAATTGGAGGGGCGTGAGGCGGTTGTTGTCCACGACCCAGATGACGACGAAGGCGTAGGGTATCTGCTCGGCGAAACGGATGAGGATATCGCCGGCGAGAAGACTCCTCAGGGAAGGGTTGAACAGCGCCTTCAACCCGGTTTCGGGAACGATCTTCTCCTTCTCCCCCCCGGCGTCGTCGGCCATGAAGCGTTGCACGACGACGAGGGCGAGGGCTGCCATGGCCAGGGCCACGCCGAAGGCCATCCGTATGCCGCGGACGCGGCCGAATGCGCCGATCAGGATCCCGCCCGCGACGGGACCCAAGGCCATCGGGATACGGCGGAAAAACGAGTGGAGCGAGACACCGAGCGTTCTCTTCTCCTTCGGGACGGCCTTCGCCACCAGGCTCATCACGGCAGGAAGGGAAACGGCGGTCCAGGAGATGAAGAACACCGCTCCGATCAGAACCGCCTGCCATGAAGGGATGAGAAGCACGAGGACGTAGCCGAACATGGCCACGACGGTGAAAAGCTGGAGGGACTTCTTGTTGCCGAGACGGTCGGAAAGGAAACCGCCGGGAAAGGAGTACAGGGCGGAGAGGAGGTTGTCCATGGCGTTGAGAAAGCCCACCGACCAGGTGCTCCCGCCGAGTGCGATCAGGTAGAGCGGCAGGAAGCGCTCGGCCATCTTTTCGCCCATCCCCACGAGCATGACCAAGCTGAGCATCGCGACCATGCTCCCGTTTCTCCTGATCATCTTCCCGAGTTCCGGACGCCCAGGCATGCCTGTCCCCTTTATTGCTTGCATGGTCGATACCTCAAGGAGGAGTTCTGGATCGGACGGGCGGTCCGGGGAAACCCCAAGCGGACCATTTTTCAACCGCCGGAACGATACTCTTCCGGGGAAATGCGCGTCAATCCCGTTGTTGCCCGCCGGGGGGGAAACGCGGTTCCGGCCGGTTCCAGTAGAAAATGCCCGCGACGATGGCGGCTTGTTTGGATCCGTTCAATTTTCTTCCGATTTCATCGTACCGGTGCATGCGATGGGAACCCGCAATGTCAGCATCCCGAATATTACCGACGGGCGGGTTTCATGACGACGACGCAACGCTCGTCGTCGAGGAAGGGCACCCTGACGGGCAGGATCTCGCAGCCGTCATGGAGTTCGGAAATCGCGGCCAGTTCCCCGGCGGCCCTGGCAGCCTTGCCCTTGTAGGCGACGATCCGTCCGTCCGGCGCGCAGAGCGCGAAAACCCGCCTGAAGAGCTTGCGTTCGAAGGGCCTGAACGCCCGGAAGGTCACCACGTCGTGGCTGCCGCGCGCGTGTTCCACCTGTTCTTCGATGATATCCACGTTGTCCAGGGCGAGTTCCGTCCGCATGGCTTCGAGGAAGCGGATCCGTCTCGTCATCCGTTCGATGAGGACCACCCGGACGCCCGGCCTCGCAATGGCGAGGGGGATGCCGGGGAGTCCCGCTCCCGTCCCGAGGTCGGCGAGAGAGGGCGTTCCGGCGGTCTTTTTCGTCAATATGCGGTCGAAGACCGCGAGCGGCGCCAAGCTGTCGAAAACATGCTTGATGATGAGTTCGTCGCCCTTCGCCCCGACGAGGCCCCACGACGGGTTCCATGCTTCTATGGCTTCGATATATCGGCGCAGTTTTTCGGCGATTTCGCCGTCTCCGGGGAGTTCCAGCTCGACGAGGCCTTTCGATAGCAGTTCCGTGTTCACGGCCGCCAGTATAGCGCAAACGGGCGGCCGATTTCAGGTTTTCACCCCCGTGAACCCTTTCAGCGCTCCTTCCAGCCGGACCCGATCCAGGGGACCGGTTTGCCTCCCTCCAGCTGGAGGCGTTCGCTCAGTTGCGCGGCGTGGTGCTGCACGTGGCGGATATTGTAGACGTAGAGCTCCGCGCGGGTGAAGGTCCGCCGCTCGAACCCCGACCCGCCGGCCAGCGTTCCCGCCGTTTCGGAGGCGATCACGGACCGCGCCTTGTCGCGGCAGAACCGCAGGTACTTCCTGATTCCCGGCTTGTCGTAGGGCAGGACGGCTTCCCGGTCCTCGAGCTCCTCGTAGTCCCGGAAAAAGCCCGGGTTGTCGAGGTGGAACGGCTGGCCGCGCAGGGATTCCTCGTCCTTCCCGAGGTAGAAGTCCGTGTAGAACAGCGTATGGAAAATCACGCGGCAGAATGCGTCGTCCTTGCTTCGTTCGGTCCAGGCGGAATCCGGACAGGGGTCGATGCACGCGTTCAGCGCGCACAGGGAGGCTTCGAGCTGGTTCGCGACCAGCTGCTTGAAGGTATCGGTCATGTCGTTGGCTCCTCGCTCGGGTCATCGCCGGCGTGGTTCCTGCCGGCATCGTGCGGGTGGCGATGATGACTGAAACGTGCATGTGGAATCCATAATAGCCGGCCCCTGGCTTGGTGTACAGGCGGAAACGCGGTTCCTTCCACGGCGTCGCTTGACCGATCATCCGTGCGGAGATAGAGTTTCAGCACTACCCTCGCGCCGCCACCGAGATGGTCATCGTCGACCTGCGGATGCCGATCGCCTACACCGACCTGGAGCGGATCTTCGAGCCCTTCTTCACCACGAAGGGATCGGGACGGGGTACCGGCCTGGGCCTGAGCGTGTCGAAGGACATCATCGAACGGCACCACGGCGGCCGGCTTTTCCTCGCCTTCGCCAACCCGGTCGTATTCAGGTTCGAACTGCCCCTGCCACCCGGAAAGGCGGTCGTGGCATCCGGAAAGGGGCAAACATGAGGATCATCGGCATCCTCGTCGCGACGAACACGATGCACCTGTTCGCGCAGGAAATCGAAGCGGCCGCCGGGTTGCCCCTGCTCCACATCGCGGATGCCGCCGCGCGCGTCGTGAAGGAAGCCGGCGCGAAGCGCGTCGGGCTCCTCGGGACGGCCTTGACGATGGAAAATGGATTCTACGCGGACAGGCTCCGCGAACGGCACGGCATCGAAACCATCGTTCCGGACGGAACCGGTCGGCGCGAGGTGGATCGCATCATCTTCGACGAACTCTGCCGCGGCATCTTTTCCGATGCGTCGCGCGGGCGGCTGCCTGCCGTCGCCTCGGGCCTCGCGGACGCCGGGGCGGAAGGCGTCATCCTCGGCTGTACGGAACTTCCGCTTGCCATGAAGGAGGGGGACGCGCCGTTCCCGCTCTGGGATACGACCCGGCTCCATGCGGTGGCCGCGGCCGAATTCGTGACGGGAAGCGCGTCCACGGAAAGTTCGAACGCCTCGGTGGCCGGGCTATGGGCGGCCTTCCTGGGCTCGCTGCCCACCGTCGAGCGGGAACGGGTCAAGCTCAGGGGCCATACCGCCCAGTATTTCTGCTCGAACGAGGCCGACGCGAACGAACTCGGCCGCCTGGTCCTCGCAGGGCGGAAGCGGGCAACGGCGTCATCCCTGCGGGCATGCAAAGCCGAAGGCGAGGCGCTCCCCTCCGTCGGGGATTACAGCGTCGTCACCGACTGGCAGGGCACCGCACTCTGCGTCATCGAAACGACGAGGCTCGAACTGAAGCCCTTCGGGAAAGTGGACGAAGCTTTCGCCGCCCGCGAAAGGGAAGGCGACGGGAGCCTCGGGTACTGGCGCGACTGCCACGAACGGTTTTTCTCCGCCGAGCACGCGGTCCTCGCCATTTCCTTCGACCTGGGGAGCCCCGTGCTCTGCGAGGATTTCCGCGTCGTCTGGCCGGAGTCGGGGCGGTCGACCGCGCACTGATCCGGTCGCCGTTTCCGGGAGGTCGGTTCCGTCAGGGCTTGCCGGGGAACGACGTCACGTACTGGATCTTGAAATCGCCGAAGGACGACACCTTCTGGATCTTGTAGTCGGGGAACGAATCCACGATCTGCCATTTTCCCGGGGCGTCCGCAAAGGACGATACTTCCTCCACCTTGAGGTCGGGGAACGAACTCACGACTTCGACCCTGTAATCCGGGAACGAATCGACGTACTGGATTTTTCCGTACACCTTCATTACGTCAGCCATGCCGTCCTCCTTGAATCTGCGCCTGCGCTATATCCGCGGCGGCCGGATCGCCCCGCGGAAACCATATCGATCCCGTGCCGGGCTCGTTCACTCGGCGAATGTCCAGATGAAACGCGATGCGGACTCCACGCCCGAAGTATCCGTCCCCCGCACGGCGCGGCCATAGCTGAATACGTAGGTGTTGTTGATCCCGAGGTAATCCCGGTCGCCACCGCCGCCCCGCGCGAGCACGAGCGCGTTCCTGTCCACGCCGGGAACGTACTCGTCCGACCACGGTGGATCGCCGCCATCGTTCCGGTTGCAGTCCACCGGCACCCATCCGCAGCCTTCCATCCAGACCTCGATCCAGCGGTGAAACGTATCATCGACGTACTCCCCGCCGTTCCAGCCGAAGGCGCCGCTGCCGCCGGAGAAGCGCACCGCGTAGCCATTGAGCGCGTAGACCGCGGCGGTGACGAAACTGTATTCGGTGCAGGAACCCACGCCGCTCTCCAGGATGGCCGCGGCCGTTTCCCTCCGTTCGTCGAGGCGGTAGGACAGGAGGCGGAAGACGGAGTCCCGCGTTTCGCGCATGAAACGGCGCGGGGAAGCTCTGCCGCCGGAAACCGAGCGGGCGAGTTCGATGACGCCCGGCGATGTGGCGGAGAGGTAGTCGAGCGACGGATCGATGGCGGTCGTACGTTCGGCCTCGGGAGGCGCTCGGAACTCCATCCTTGTTTCAGGCGATACGAAGGGGCGCAGGGCCCACAACCTGGCGGTAACGCCGTAACCCAGCTCGATGGATTCCCCCGGCTCGATCCGCGCGACGCGGAAGACGGCCAGCTCCTGCCCGTAGCGGTCCTTCGTCCGCTCGACCTTGCAGGTTCCGAAGTCCGGCACGGATACCTTCTGGCGTTCGTCGGTTTTCGGGAGGGGAACGACGAGCTCCGTGTCGACGAGCGCGGTCGACGAGCCGTTGTGAAGGGAGAACGCGTAGCGGATCGTCGCGTCCGCGGGATCGGCGATGACCCGCCCGGACGGAAGGCGTTCGTACTCGAACGGCGATATCCTGGCTCCCTTGTTCTTCCGGAGGTAGAGCAGCTCGCCCCGGGTCGCCAGGGCGTACGCAGAGCGGTAGGCCAACGGTATCTCGAACTCGACGGCGCGGGATTCCGGGGCGAGGGCCCATGCGATCCAGTGTAGGGAATCGGTGACGAGGAGCTTTCCCGCGTGGAAGCGTATTCCCCTCGGGCTGCAGGGGTCGGGAAGCCTGGCCCATTCGGCGGTGATGCCCGTCGCCGGGTCGAAGGACTTGATGACGGGAACCCTGTACTCGACGAAGAGGAAAATCGATCCATGGCGCTCGAAGCCCTGGATCCCTTCCTGCACGTCCGGGCTCAGCTTGCCGCGGTAGGAAAAATCCCCGGCGGAAAATTCGTAGAACCGGTTGCTCGAAGCCACCCAGACGCTGTCCCCGTCGACGCGGACGTCGACGGCCCTGAAATCCCGGCCGGACTTCCCGTACAGGTCGATCTCAGTCCGGGATTTCCCGGTGGCCGAGTCGATGACGAGGAGCCTGCTCCTGTCGGTCGCAGGATCCCTGGCGACGACGTAGAGCGCGTCGGTCCCGAAGGCGAAACCTCCATACGTCGTTCCCTCGTCGTAGAAGGGTATGTCATACGTGGTGATGATTCCCGCGGTGAGCGGGGGAGCCGGGGCGAGAAGGAAGGCGAGAGCGAGAACGACGCCCGTGCGTTTCGGCATGGCGATCCTCCCGGCAGGTTTCTGAAAAACCCGAAGCTTTAAACCCGCTTGGCAATTTCCCGAAAACCTCTCGGTTCTCTGCGCAATTGCATCAGGAAAGGCAATATCCAGAAAGGCTCCATGGCCTTCCACGATACTCTGTCTGAAAGAGGCTATCGTTCGAAGTATAGTGCCCTTCCCCCGGGAATCAAGCGCTTGGGAAGGTTCAGTCGGCCGAGTAGTCGACTCCCGGGACCTCGAAGCCGTGGGCCTGGAGGAAATCCGCGCGGAAGCCATCGAGATCGATGAGGGCGCCGGAGTTCGACGCGTCGACCGCGCGGAGCCTCCGGGTGGTCTCGGCCTGGACATCCTCGCGCATCTCGAGATCGTCGAGCCGGATGCGGCCTGCGGCGTCGGTCGGGACGGGGGGCGCGGCGTAGAGCCGGTCGCGGTAGAGCCGCACGATCTGGTCCAGGCAGTCTTCGTGGACGCCTCTCTCTTTCATCACCTTGTAGAGCGCGGAGACGTAGAGCGGGATGATGGGGATCACCGAGCTCGCCCGCGTGACGAGGGCCTTGTTGACCGAAACCCAGGCCGATCCTCCCAGCGGGGAAAGAGATGCCCGTATCGCCGCCGCCGTCCGCTCGAGGTGTTCCTTGGCGGCCCCGATGGTGCCCGAGCGGTAGAGCGGCCAGGAATGCTCGGGGCCGATGTATGAGTACGCGACGGTAGCGGCGCCCTTGGCCAGGACGCTGGCGTCGCGCAACGCGTCAATCCACAGGCGCCAGTCCTCGCCGCCCATGACCTTGACGGTCCCCTCGGCCTCGGTCGGCGTCGCCGGCTCGATGGTCGCGGTCGAGAGCGAGCCGGTCCAGACGTCGACGTTGATCCCGGAATATGGCTTGCCCAGGGGTTTCAGCACCGAGCGGTACATGGTCCCCGTTTTCGGATCGATCCGGACCGGCGAGGCGAGCGAGTAGACGACGAGGTCGAACGCGAGATGCAGTTCCTTCGCGCAGGCGATGACCGTTTCACGCGTGGAATCGGCGAACGCGTCCGCGTTGAAGGAGCGGGCGACGAGCCCCGCCGCCGCGGCCTCGCGGTCGAAGGCTTCGGTGTCGTACCAGCCGGGGGTGCCCGGCCGTTTCTCGTCGGGTACCCGCTCGAAGGACACGGACACCGTGGAGGCCCCGAAGCCCCACGCCGCGGCGACGCGGCTTGCGAGGCCGTAGCCCGTGGATCCCCCGAGGACGAGGACGGCCTTCGGGGGGGTCCTGTCGGCCGCGATCGCGGCCGAAGCGAGGGAGGGAGCGGTCTCGGCCATGCGGCCGATCCAGGAGCGGACGAAGGCGGCGCAGCCGCCGGGGTGGCAGTTCATGCAGATGTTGTTGCGGATCATCGGTTTCACGCGCGCGGTTCCTCGCCGATCATGCACATCCACTCGGCTTCCACGACGACTTCGCCGTTGATGTAGCCTTTACCCGCCTGCTTGATGGCCCGGTTCGAGCTGCGTAGGGTTTCCACGCGCATCTCGAAGAGGTCGCCCGGGCGCACCTGGCGGCGGAATTTGACCTTGTCGACGCTGGCCAGGAAGAAAAGTCCCGAAGCGATGGCGCCCGATTTCTTGAGGCCTGCGCCGCCCGCCTGCGCCATCGACTCGACGAGGATGACTCCCGGGACCACCGGATAGCCGGGGAAGTGCCCCTTGAAGAAGAAATCGGCCTCGGTGAAGCGGCGATACGCCCGGATCGAGTCGCCGACGGCTTCCACCCTGTCGACGAAGATGAAGGGATCGCGGTGGGGCAGGAGCGACTTCACTTCCTCGAATGCGGCCTCGTCGCGGACCGCGGGCACTTCGGACGGGGCCATCATGCTCGCCGGACGACGAGGACGCCGTTATGGCCTCCGAAGCCGAGGGAGCCGCTCGCGGCGGCGTCGATCTTCCCGTGGATGCCGACGTTCGGGACGTAGTCCAGGTCGCACGCGGGATCGGGATTCGCGAGGTTGATGGTCGGCGGGTAGAACCCGTCGATGATGGCCATGGCGCAGACGATGGCTTCCACCGCTCCGGCGGCCGCGATGAGGTGTCCGGTCATGCTTTTCGTGGAGCTGATCTTCAGCTTCCGCGCGTGGTCGCCGAAGGCCTTCTTCACCATGAGGGTTTCGGTCGGGTCGTTGATCTGGGTCGACGTGCCGTGCGCGTTGTAGTACTGGATTTCTTCCGGCTTCAGGCCCGCGTCAGCCAACGCGAGGCCGATGGCTCGCGCGCCGCCTTCGCCCTCGGGGTCGGGGGACGTGAGGTGGTATGCGTCGCATGAAGCCCCGTACCCCGCCAGTTCGACGAGCGGTTTCGCGCCGCGCTTGCGTGCGTGCTCTTCGCCCTCCATGATCAGGATCCCGGCGCCCTCGCCGATCACGAACCCGTCGCGGTCGCGGTCGAAGGGGCGGGATGCGTGCTCAGGATCGTCGTTGCGGACGGAAAGCGCCTTGAGCATGCAGAATCCGCCCATGGCGAATTCGACGATGGCGGCTTCGGTGCCGCCCGCCACGACGACGTCGGCGCGCCCGACGCGGATCATGTCGAGGGCCTGGCCGATCGCGTCGGTGCCGCTCGCGCAGGCGGTGACCGCGGTGTAGGCGGGACCGTGGATCCCGAGGCGCATCGCGATGTTGCCCGACGCCTCGTTGGCGATCATGAGGGGCACCGTCATCGGGAGCATGCGGCCGGGTCCGTTTTCGAGCATTTTCTTGTGGGACTCGGAGAAGATCTCGATACCGCCGATGCCGTTGCCGATCACGCAGGCTATGCGGTCTTTCGGCACCCCCGCGCCCTCGAGACCCGCCTGGTTCCACGCCTGCACGGCCGCGGCCACGGCGAACTGGGTGAAGAGCGCCATCTTGCGCGCATCCTTCTTTTCCATGTAGAGGGTGGGATCGAAATCCTTCACTTCCGCGCCGATGCGGGCGTCGAGCCGGGACGCGTCGAAGCGCGTCACGGGGCCGACGCCGTTCTTGCCGGCCTTGATATTGTTCCAGAACGTCGGAAGGTCGTTGCCGATGGGGCTTACGACGCCCATGCCGGTGACTACAACTTTGGTCCTCATGTGCTGTCCTCCATGTCGCCTGCTGGCGCTTGGCCTGGCCGGAAACCTGGCGGTCTCCGGCGATTTTTCAGAATCTGATGATGGAGCCGCCGTAGGTCAGACCGGCTCCGAAGCCGAGGGTCATGACGAGATCGCCGGGAACGATGAGGCCCTTGTCCAGCATCTCGTTCAGGGCTATGGGGACGGAAGCCGCGGACGTGTTCGCGTATTCCTCGATATTCATATAGAAGCGGCTTTCGGGGATACCGAAGCGCCTGGCCGCGGCCTGCACGATGCGCGCGTTGGCCTGGTGGGGAACGAGCCACTTGAAATCGTCCAGCTTGAACGTGGTTTCGTGGAGCAGGCGCTCGATGAGCACGGTGATCGATTTCACGGCGAAGGTGTACACTTTTCCCCCGTTCATGACGATCTTCGGCGTCGTCGGCGGGGTTCGCTCGAAGGCTTTCGTCTGCATGGACTGATCGAGGTAGAGGTCCCTGGCGCCGCCGCCGTCCGCCCCGAGTATCGTCTTCAGGATCGCCGCGCCTTTCCCCTCGGTGTACGAAAGCACCGCCGCACCGGCGCCGTCGCCGAAGAGCACGCACGAAGCCCGGTCGTTCCAGTCGACGAGGCGGGAGAGGGTCTCGACGCCGATGACGAGGGCGTTCCGGCCCTTTCGGGTCTCGAGCATCCCGGCGGCCACGTCGACGCCGTAGATGAAACCAGTGCAGCCGGCGACGATATCGAGCGCCGCGCAGCCGTGGGCGCCGATCTTGTCCTGGACGATGCACGCGGTCGACGGGAATCCGAGATAATCGGGCGACGCGGTGGCGAGGACGATGACATCGATGTCGTGGGGCCCCAGGCCCGCCTTGGCCAGGGCGTGCCGCGCGGCTTCGGCCGCCAGGTCGCTCGAAAGGACTCCGTCATCGGCGATGTGGCGGGCGCCGATGCCCGTATGCGATCGTATCCACTCGTCGGTCGTTTCGACGATGGATTGCAGATCGTCGTTCGTCATCCTCCGCTCGGGAATGCATGAACCCATGGATCGTATGAACACTGCCATGATTGCCTCCTCGTGAACGCCTCGTCCTGAAGCGAGCCATGTGGCCTGCCGGCGGAACGTTCGGAATCCGGACTTCAATGTCCGTAGTGTGACAATATACTGCAATCATGTCAATATGACAAAAATCGGTTCGATGTCATCGGCCTGCCGTGCCCCGAATGCCGCGTTGCCGTGCGTAGCGCCTGGCGTCGATCCAGAGGCCGAGGGCGGGATTGGGCACGAAGAAAACGCGTTCACCGTCGGGCATCGGGTTCCAGCCGGAGCGCATGCGCGAGGGGTCGTAGCGTGCCATGGCAATCGCCGGATCGAACCAGCCGAAACCGACGGATTCCAGCTCTTCCCTGGATAGGCTCGGGCTTGGGGCATAGGCGACCCGGAACCTGCCTTCCGGGCAGCCATGTACCAGGTGGGCGGCCGCCGCGAGGGATCCCGCGAGCTCGGGAGACCGGTCGACGAGTACGCGCATCTCCGGCCCCGGGCGATAGCCGTACTTCCGGATCAGCGCGTCGATCCCCGGATCCTCGCCGAAACGGTCGACGCCGGGCGCCAGGATCAGGAGCTCCCCGCCTTCGGCCATGGCCATGCGCAGGCGGTAAATGGCCTTGTTGCCAAGCCAGGTCGAGCGGTATTCCGCGGGATCCAGCCAGGCCACCGCCTTGTGGACGGGTTCGTCGACGACTTCCATGTTGACGATGCGGGAGAGTTCGGCCGCCCGCTCGAAGCAGTCGCGGTCGTCGCCCGCGAAGAAGCCGCGCAAGGCCAGAGCGCCGTCGGGGCGTCGTCCCACCACGGTGAGCATCCAGAGCAGGGGCGGCAACCCTTTCCCAAAGCGGGAGAGCGCCTCGTCGAACAGCGCGCGGACCGGGTTGTCGGTCATGCCCATCAACCGTTCCATGCCCCAGGCGGCGCCGAGCCAGTGGCTCTTGTCGATCGCTTCCTTGCCCCCCGTTCCCACGAAGAGGTTCTTCGCGTGGTTGGCCATGCCGGCGACTTCGTGCGGCACGACCTGGCCCACGGAGACGACGAGGTCGAAGCCACCCGAGGCGAGGACGCGGTTGACCTGCGCGGGCCAGTCGAAGCAGGTGACGCCGCCGGAAACCGCTTCGACGAAGCCCGGCTCGAGCCGGCCGAGTTCCACGCAGCCGCGGCGCCAGTCGTGGACGAGGAAAACGGATTCGGGCGTGGCGGGGAAGATGCGCCTGATTTCGGGCTTCGACATGGGGGCGTGGGTCCCGAGGGCCGGCAGGACGGCGCCGAGCCGCGGCCCGAGGAAGCGCGCGGCGGTGTCGGTGATCGTTCCCGCGCAGGAATGGGCCCGCGTCGCGTCGGGAGGGACGACGATGGCCCTGCGGATCATCCCGACCCGCGACAGGACTCCTTCGACGAGAGCGGAAAGTTCGTCGTCCGTGATATCGGCGGAAGGCGAACCGTGGGCGGCGTAAGTCATGGTCGGAACGCCTCCATCAGGCTGGGAATACCGACAAGCTAGCGCGCAAAGCGGAAAATGTGAATGCCCGCCGGCGCGGCAGGAATCAAAAAGGGCCGGCCGGCTGGTCGCCGGTCGGCCCCGAAAGCACGAAAGGATCGCGCGGATCAGCGCTTGGCCAGGTACTTGCGGATATCCACCGCCACAGCGGCGATGATGATGAGCCCCTTGGCTATCTGCTGCCAGTAGGCCGAGACGCCGAGGATGACGAGGCCGTTGTTGAGCACTTCGAAAATGAGGACGCCGGTGAGCATCCCCGCGACGGTGCCGATGCCGCCCGAGGTGGAGACGCCGCCGATGACGCAGGCCGCGATCGCGTCGAGTTCGTACATCTGCCCGTAGTTGTTCGTGGCGCCGCCGGAGCGCGCCGCGAGAAGCACGCCGGCCAGGCCATACATGAAGCCGCCGATCACGTAGACGAGGATCAGGTTCTTCTTGACGTTGACGCCGGAAACGGCCGCCGCCTCCGGGTTGCCGCCGATCGCGTAGATGTTCTTGCCGAGCCTGGTCTTGTTGAGCATGACCCAGATGATGACGGTGACGATCGCGGCCAGGATGATCAGGTTCGGTATCGAGAAGACGTCGGGCAAGCCGACCGATCCCGTGCCGAGGTTCGTGAAGTCTTCCCGCAGACCCCCGATGGGTTGGGCGCCGCGGGGCGGGCGGTCCACGTAGAGGGACGCCGCTCCGTACACGATGACCATGGTGCCGAGGGTCGTGATGAACGGCGGCACGTTGAGGAAGGCCACCACGAGCCCGTTGAAGAGCCCCACCACGAGTCCGGCGCTCACCGCCGCGAGTACCGGCAGGATGAAGGGGAGCAGCGGAAGGTCAGGGAACATCTTGCTGACGTAATCGGGGCGCTGGGTCAACGACGCCGCGATGCATGCGGCCAGTCCCACCGTGCGTCCTGCCGACAGGTCCGTGCCCCGGGTGATGAGGATGCCGCCGACGCCCATCGCGATGATGGCGCGGACGGAGGAAATCCTCAGGATGTTGAGGAGGTTGTCGATCGACAGGAAGCTCGGCTGGACGATGCCGATCAGGATGACGAGCCCGGCGAGCACGAGCATGATCGCGTTCTTGCTCGCGAACTCCTTCGCGGAAGCGGGACCGAGTTTCTTGAGCGATGAAGCGAAATCAGTATTCCCCATATTCGTCTCCCGTTTCCATCATATCACATGAACTGCGTCGCGAGCGTCATGATGCGCTCCTGCGTCGCTTCGTTGCCGTCCAGGATGCCGGTGGCGCGACCTTCGCACATGACCATGATCCGGTCGGACATCCCGATAAGCTCGGGCATTTCCGACGTGATCATGATGATGGTCTTTCCGCGCCTCGCGAGGTCCGCGATGATGGTGTATATCTCGTACTTGGCGCCCACGTCGATGCCCCTCGTCGGTTCGTCGAGGATGAGGATCTCGGGTTCCGTGAGCAGCCAGCGCGCGACGATGACTTTCTGCTGGTTTCCGCCCGAAAGGTTCTTCATGAAGGTGGCGGCCGACGGCGTCTTCACGTGGAGCATGTCGATGCTCCTCGCTACGTCCGCGCTGCCGCGCTTTCTGTCGAGCAGCCGGTTCGGCCGCACGTACCTGTCGATATTGGCGATCAGGGTGTTGTCGAACACGGACAGCACGGGGAAGATGCCGGTGGTGCGGCGCTCCTCCGTGAGGAGGGCGATCTTGTGCCGCTTGGCCTGGATGGGGTTGGGGATGTGGACCTGCTTCCCGTCGATCCATATCTTCCCGGACTTGATGCCCCGCAAGCCGAACAGGGACTCCACGAGTTCGGTGCGCTTGGCGCCGACGAGGCCCCCGATCCCGAAGATCTCGCCTTTCCTGACATCGAAGGAAACGTCCTTGAACGACATGTGCTCGGAAGAGCTGAGGCTCTCGACGCGCATGGTGACCTCGCCCGGGACGTTCTCACGGGGCGGGAAGCGGTTCGTGAGGTCCCGGCCGACCATTTTGCTGATGATGAGATCGGTCGTGAGCTCGGAGGCGGCGTAGGTGCCGACATGGCGGCCGTCCCTCATGATGGTCACGTCGTCCGCGATCTCGAGGATTTCTTCCATCTTGTGCGAGATGTAGATGATGGCCACGCCTTCGGCGCGCAGCTTGCGGATGATGCCGAAGAGGTGTTCGACTTCGTTTCCCGTCAGGGACGATGTCGGCTCATCCATGATGATGACTTCCGAACTGTATGAAACCGCCTTCGCGATCTCCATGGACTGTATCTTGGAAACGGACAGTTCCACGACCCACCTGGCGGGATCGATCTCCATCTTGAGATCCTCGAACAGCTTTTTCGTGTCCCTGAACATCTTCTTCGTATCGATGAGCCTGAAGATGCCATAATTCCTGACCGGGTAGCGTCCGAGCCAGATGTTCTCCATGACGCTGCGGTAGGGAATCGGATGCAGTTCCTGGTGGATCATGGAAATGCCGCTGGTCAGGGCCTGGTTCGTATCGGCGAACGCCACCTTCCTGCCGTTCAGCAGGATCTCGCCGGAGTCGGCGCTGTAGATGCCGAACAGGCACTTCATCAGGGTTGACTTTCCCGCCCCGTTTTCGCCCATGAGCGCGTGGACGCTCCCCCGCTTCACCTTGATGCTCACGTTGTCCAGCGCCTTGACGCCGGGGAAGCTCTTGGAGATGCCGCTCATCTCCAGGACATATTCGTTGCTGGCCATCTGGGACCGCCTCCGCCTCCGGAAATGAAGAGGGTGCGCGCCATGAGCGCACACCCCGCATGCTGCAGAGATTCAAGAACGCATCGAGCCTGGGCTGGCAGCCGGACGCCATGCGGCCGGCGGCCAGCCGGCCCAAGCGGAAGGCTATTTCTTGAAGCTCTTGTAGTTCTCTTTGGTGACTTTCACATAGGGCACCCAGATGTACTTGCCCGCCGGATCGGCCTTGCCTGCGGCGTTGGCGAGGGGGGCGACGTCGGACTTGACTTCCTTGGCGCCGGTGGCGAGGGCGAAGGCGAGGTCGAAGGTGGCCAGGCCCTGGCGCTCGGCGTCGTTGAGGACGGTGCCGACGAGGAAGCCCTGCTCGAGCGCGTCGAGGGCGGGCGGGGTGGCGTCGACGCCGACGATGACCATCGGCTTCTTGCCGCCAAGGGCGGTGAGGCCGGCGGCCTTGCACGCCTCGATGGCGCCGAGGGCCATGTCGTCGTTGTTGGCGAGGATGACTTCGATCTTGTCGCCGAACTTGGCGAGCCAGGCGGCGGTCTTTTCCTGTCCCTTCACGCGGTCCCACATGGCGGTGTCTTCGGCGAGCTTCTCGACCTTGAGGCCGGCGGCTTCGATCGCCTTGATCGAGTACTCGGTGCGGTACTGGGCATCCGTGTTGGACGGATCGCCGATGAGCATCACGTACTGGATGATCCCGTCCTTGTTCTTGTCGGCGGCGGGGGTGTTCTTCCAGTAGTCGACGACGAGCTCGCCTTCCATGGTGCCGGATTCCTGGGCCTTGGCGCCGACGTAGTAGGCCTTGTCGTACTTGGCCATGTCGACGGCGACGGGCTCGCGGTTGAAGAAGACGATCGGGGTCTTCTTCGCCTGGACCTTGCCGATGACGACGGACACGGCCGACGGATCGACGAGGTTGATGGCGAGGGAGGTATAGCCCTGGGTCAGGAACTGGTCGACCTGGTCGTTCTGCTTCGGCTGGTCATATTGGCTGTCCTGGACGGAGATCTCGATCTTGTCCTTGGCGCTCGTTTCGATCTTGTTGCGGACATACGACATGAAGGTGTCGTCGAACTTGTAGATGGCGACGCCGATCTTCGGTTTCTTGGCTGCCGCCTGGCAACCAAAGCTGGCGAAGAGCACGGCGAAGATTACGAGGACTCCGATGAGTCGCTTCATACTTGATACCTCCGGGGTTTATCTTGATCGCCACATGGGCGACATGGAACGCATTCTAATAAACCGGTTAACAAATGTCCACGGGTAAATAGTGCAATTCTCTCGAACAGATCACCGGAAATGCGGAAAACCCGTCATCTGTATAGTAGTTAGTTGAAATTATGAACAAACTGTTCTCGACAGTCCCCGATACCGGTTTCTTGTGGAAGGGCGGCCTCGGACATCCGCCGCCAGGCGTTCGAACTCGGCCTGGGGCGGCCGCGATGACCTGTGGTCCGAGATACTTCCCCGATGCCGATGACGCAGGTCGATGAGCATGATGTCCCTCATCGCGTCACCCGTCGCGGTCCACTCCTGTAGCCGATCAGGACGCGAGTATAAGGGCTTTGAATGCCTTGCCGTCCACGGTTTCGCGCTCGAGGAGTTCGGTTGCGAGGGCTTTCAACGCATTCTTGCGCTCGCCCAGCAGCTTGAGCACGACTTCATAGCGGACGGCGATCACGCGGGCCACTTCTTCGTCGATATATCGCTGGGTTTCTTCGCTGTATTCGCGGGTCAGGAAGGCTTCCTGCGTTCCCCCCATGACGCCCCCGCCGCGCTTGGTCAGGGCCATGTTCCTGAAGCGGCTCGACATCCCGTATTCGGTGATCATCCGCCTCACGGTGTCGGTCGCCCGCGTGATGTCGTTGGACGCTCCCGTGGAAACCTTTCCGAAAGTGATCTCTTCCGCCGCGCGGCCTCCGAGAAGGACATCGATCTGGGCGAAAAGTTCCGTCTCGGTCACGATGTAACGGTCTTCCGTGGGTATCTGGAGCGTGAAACCGAGGGCGCCGAAACCTCTCGGGACGATCGTCACCTTGTGGACCGGGTCGGCGCCCGGCGTGAAGGCTGCGGCGACGGCATGGCCGGCTTCGTGGAAGGCGATGACCCGCTTTTCCTCGGGATTGATGACGCGGCTCTTCTTTTCGAGGCCCGCGATGACCTTTTCCACGGCGGCGTTGAAATCGGCATCGCCCACCTTCTTCCTTCCGGCCCTGACGGCGAGGAGAGCGGCTTCGTTCACGATGTTCGCGAGGTCGGCGCCGACGAAGCCGGGCGTGCTGCGGGCCACCGCCGACAGATCCACGGAATCATCGAGCTTGACGTTTTTCGCATGGATCCTGAGTATGGCCTCCCGCCCGACGATGTCGGGTCGGTCCACGACGACCTGGCGGTCGAAACGTCCGGGGCGAAGCAGGGCGGGGTCGAGCACGTCGGGCCGGTTCGTGGCCGCGAGGATGATGAGGCCGCTCGTGGCGTCGAAGCCGTCCATCTCGACGAGGAGCTGGTTGAGGGTCTGTTCGCGCTCGTCGTTGCCGCCGATGGCGCCCGAGGCGCGGCTCTTGCCGATGGCGTCGAGTTCGTCGATGAATACGATGCAGGGAGCCTTGTCGCGCGCCTGCTTGAAAAGGTCGCGTACCCGGGCGGCTCCCACGCCGACGAACATCTCGACGAACTCTGCGCCCGACATCCGGAAGTAGGGAACTTCCGCTTCGCCGGCCACCGCGCGCGCCAGCAGGGTCTTGCCGGTGCCCGGGGGGCCCACGAGCAGGACGCCCTTCGGGATCTTCCCGCCGATGTCCGTGTACTTCTTGGGGTTCTTGAGGAAGTCCACGACCTCGACGAGCTCTTCTTTGGCCTCGTCGACGCCGGCGACGTCGACGAAGCGGGTCGTGACGTCGCCTTCCGCCACGATGATGGCCTTGTTCTGGCCGAGCGCCAGCACGTTGCCGCCCGCGCCTGACATCCGCTTCTGGAGGATCCGCCAGAAAAAATACATGACGGCGATGGGCAGTATCCAGTTGAGGATGATCGAAAAGGCGGCGTTCCCCTCGCGTGAAACGGCGGCGTACACAACGCCTTTTTCCTCGAGCAGCTTCGTGAAATCGGGATCGGGCACGGGCACCGTGCGCCAGACTTTCACCTGGTCGTTGACGGATGGGAAGGGTGATCGCGGTTGCTCCGGCGATGGCGGGGCGGGGTTTTCGGAAAATCCGGTATAAAAGGAAGCTTCGATGGCCACCCGCTTGATTTCCCCGGAACGGATGAGGTCCTTGAACCGGCTGTAGGGAACGACCGTCCGGTCCGACGAGACAAGGAACCAGTTGACGACGCTGATGAAGACGAGGGCGACCAGGATAGGCCAGATGGAAAACTGGCGGAAATTCGGGGAGGGTATGATCGGATCGCCCGGTTTCTTGTTTCCCGGTCCAGGTTTCTTGTTCCAGACGGATGGTTTGCGGGGGGCCATGGCTAACTCCGTTGTCGACAGGTGATCGTTTTCAAGCTTGAATCTACCCAAAAAACCCAATGGAGGCTATCCGGGAGCGTGTTTTTCCGGTCCGAGGCGGATGCATCGCCGACGTTCGCGGTCAAAAACTGCCGGCGCGCGGAAACGACTTGACCCCGGGCCGTCAGTTTTCGTATATTTCCGGCGAACCCAGCACAACACTTCGTTCATCATTTTCAGGAGGAACCTCGTCATGAAAGTCAAACCCGTTGGCGATCGCGTACTCATCAAGATCCAGGAAAGCGAGACCAAGACGGCTGGCGGCATCATCATTCCCCAGACGGCCCAGGAAAAAACCCAAGCCGGCGTCGTCATCGCCATCGGTACCGACACCGAGGTGATCAAGGTCAAGCCCAAAGACAAGGTGATGTACGACAAGTACGCGGGAGCGCAGATCAAGATCGATGGCAGCGACCATCTCATCGTGAAGATGGCGGATATCCTGGCGATCATCGAGTAAGCCGACGACCGCGGTACCGCGAAAAAGCCCGGATCCCCGAAAGGGAGCCGGGCTTTTTCGCATTCGGGCAGGGGTGGGTCACTCGGAGAGTATACCGATCACCTCTTCTGGGGTCTTTGCGGCGAGCAGGGCCGCGCGTTTTTCCGTGCTCTTGAAAAGGATGCTGATCTCCGCCAGGAACTGGAGGTGCGGGCCGTTGCGGTCGGGAGGCGACAGGGTCAGGATGAAAATGCGGCAGGGTTCACCGTCGAGTGCGTCGAAGTCAACCGGATTGTCGGAGATGCCGACGAACGCGATCATTTCCCGGACCGAGGGAGTCTTCCCGTGCGGGATGGCAATGCCGTGCTTCATGCCCGTGGAAATCATCCGTTCGCGTTCGAAGACGCCGGCGAGCGCCTTGGCCTTGTCGGGTATCCTGCCCGTGGCGTGGAACAGGTCGACCATTTCCGAGATTATGGCCGCTTTCGTGGCTCCCTTCAGGTGAAGGGCGATGGAATCCCGCGTCAGGACGTTCGTGAGATGCATGGGAGCGAGTGTACGGCCGCGCCGGCGAAAAGTCAACGAAAACGCCGGAAAGCCGCGGGTCGCCGGATCAGATCGATTCGGCGTCGAGCGCGCCTTTCCATTTCCCCGACCGGAAATAGAGTATCCCCGCCGTGGCTGTCAGCAGGTTCGACGCGAACATGGCTATCCAGATGCCCAGGGGTCCGATCTTCGTGAAAGCCGCGAGCGCGGTGGCGATCGGCACGCGGATCACCCAGAGCCTGAAGACGGCCAGGAACATGATGATCCTGGTATCGCCCGCGCCCTGGAAAGCGCCGGTCGTGACGACATAGAGCCCGAAGGTCAGGAGGGACGGCGCCACGACCTTGAACATGAGGTCGCCGAGTTCGATGGCTCCGGGATCGTTCACGAAAAACCTGACGAGGTTCCCGCCGAAGATCATGGAGAGGACGAGGGGCGGGGTCATGAGGACGACGCAGAGGATGAGCCCGGCGGATACCACGCGCCCGACCCGGGCTTCGTCCCGCGCGCCGATGGCCTGGCCGGACAATGCCGCGGTGGCCGAGGAAATTCCCCTGGCCGGCATGTCGAAGAGCCCCATGATCCGCGACCCGATGCCGAAGGCCGCGATGGCCGAAGTCCCGAAGCCGTTGATGACGCCCTGGAGCACGGTGAAGCCCAGCGCGGACAGGCTTTCGCCGACGGAGGACGGCAGTCCAATCCTGATGAAGAGCCCGAGGGCGTCCCGGTCCGGTTTCATGGCGGACAGCCGGAGCTTGAGCCCGTTCTTTCCCCGGGCCAGGACCGAGTAGGAGAAAACGGACCCGGCCGCCTGGCTTGCCACGGTCGCGATGGCCGCACCCGGGACGCCGAGGCGGGGGAAGGGACCGATGCCGAAGATGAGGAGGGGATCGAGCGCCACGTTGACGACGATGGCCCCGAGGTGGATCCAGAACGGCGTCATGGAATCGCCCACGGCGCTGAACGAGGACTGGAGCACGAAGTACCCGAACATGAAGGGTATACCGAGGAAGATGATCCGCAGGTAATCGTACGCGTGGCGGAAGACCTCCTCCGGGGTCGCGAGCAGGCGCAGGATCCAGCCGGACGAAAAGAAGCCCAGCGCGGCGATGGCGATCGACGCGGCGATGAGGAGGGATGTCATCTGCCCCAGGTAGAAGTTCATCTTTTCCCCGTCGTTTCTGCCTTTCGACTGGGCGATGAGGGTCGTGCCCGCGCCCGACATGCCCATGCCGAATACTATGAGGAAGAAGACTATCGTGAAGGCGATGGATGGGGCCGATATCTCCGCCGCGCCCAGCTTGCCGAGGAAAAACGCGTCGGTCAGGTTGTACAGGGTTTCGAGGAAACTGCCCGCGATGATGGGCAGGGCGATGGTCATGATGTCCCGGTACGGCCGGTCCTTCACGGCCCGTTTCCGATGGCCCGCAGCAGCTCTCCGACCTCCGGTTCGATGAGGTGCGCGACGGGGCGGGGTTCGAGCGCGGCAGCGAGGGCGCGGGGGACTTCCGGCCGGACGCCGCAGGCGCGTTCCACCTCGTCGGCGTGCCGGGACGGATGGGAGACCCCGAACAGCGCGAAGTTCGAATCGTCGGACGCGCCCGCCCCGGCATGCGCGGCGACGGCTCGATAGGCGACCGCGGTCTCGGGATCGAGGAGCCGCCCGGTACGCCCGTACGCGAAGGCGATGGCTCCGGCTCGGTCGACCTCGCCGCAGGGCAGGAAGTCGATCATCGACCTGAGGACGCCCGGCGCCCCGGCCGCGAGCGCCTTGATCCTGTCGCGGTTTTCCGGATCGTCGGCGGGGAGTTCGTCCTTCCCGCCCGAGTCCGGGAAGATTCCGTCGGCCGCACCCGCGAACGCGAAACCCGACGCCGGAACCCCCCATTTCCACGCGTAGAGCCCCGAGAGAAGGCTGCCGAAATTCCCGGCTGGAACGACATACCTGATATCGCCCGGCGAGACGCGTTTCAGCGACAGGAAGGCATACAGGCAACAGATCACCTGGGGGATGAGCCGCACGACGTTGGCGCTCGTGGCCGGCACGAGCGCGTGCGAGTTCGCCGCCTCGGGGTCGGCGAAGGCCTGGCGGACGATCCTGCGGCAGTCGTCGAGGTTCCCGCGGACGCCCAGAACGAGGACCCGGCCGCCGTTCGCCTCCATGAGCCCGGGATCGACGCCCCTGCACTCGGCGCCCGGGTAGAGCAGCACAGTCCGCACGCGCGGGGAATCCCGGAACGCATGCGCCGCAGCCGCGCCCGTATCGCCCGTCGTCGCCAGCAGGACGGTGGCGTTCGCGTTGCGCGCTTCCAGGATCGAATCGATGACAGAGGCCAGGAAAGCCATGCCGTAGTCCTTGAAACCGCGGGACGGTCCGGTGGAGAGGTCGATCAGGGTCACCTGCCCGTCCAGGATTTCGACCCCGGGCGCGAAGGTAAACGCCCGCTCGGCCACTCGGCCGGCTTCCACCGGGTTGAGTACATCGCCCAGGAGCGCGGCCGAAGCGCAGGTCGCGATTTCCCGGAAACTTTCCGATCCCGACAGGTGGTATGCCAATTCCTGGAGCACGGGATCGGACACGGGAATATAGAGGCCGCCATCGGCCGGGAACGCTGAAAGCGCGACATCGTGCAGGCTCGCGCGCGCGAAAGGATTGCGCGTACTCGTAAAGATCATGAAAACGTCCTCCTCGGCCGGGCGGAGGTCGCCCGGTTCGATTTTTTCATGCGGTTCGGGCAGGGGATCGTTGCGCGAGTATCGCAAATTCGGCGCTTCGATGCAACCTGACGGAAAATTCGGGAAAGGCCCGCATCCGCAGTCAGTGATTGACGCCGCTTCGGCGCTCCGGTATGGTCGTACCATGAAAATCTGGATCAAGCTCGCCATCGCGTCGGCGCTCGGCATCACGATCGGCCTCGTCCTGCCCGCCGGTTCGAAAGCCATAGAGCGGACTTTCGGCACCATCACGGCCTTCGCGCTCGGATTCGGGCGCTACGCGCTCGTCCCCCTCCTCCTGTTTTCCATACCGGTGGCGGTTTACGAACTGTACGAAGACAGGAAACTCGCGAAGACGGCATGGCACTCCACCGTGTTCGCCTTCGCTGCCGTGTGCGCGGCGGTCCTGGTCGGCGTGTTCGCCCCCATCCTCGTCAAGCCGGCCAGGATTCCGCTCGTGGCCGAAGCCGCCAGGCTCCCGACGGTACCTGGGCAGGAGGACATCATCCTCTCGCTCTTCCCTGGGAACGCGTTCCAGTCCATAATCCTCGGCGGCGACTTCCTGCTGCCGCTCGTGATACTCGGCTTCGCCTTTGGCCTGGCGCTCACCCATGACAAGGTCCTTTCCAAACCCGTCGTCATGCTGTTCGATGCGCTGTCGCGCATCGTGTACCAGATCAACAGCTTCCTCGTCGAAGTGATCGCGGTGCTCGTGATACCGATCGCGGCCGCGGCCGCGTACGGGCAGCGCACCAGTTTCGCTTCTCCCGTATATCGCTCGCTCCTGCTCGTCGTGGCCATGGAAACCGTATTCATGGCTTTCGCCGTCCTGCCGCTCGTCATCTACCTTGCCGGCGGCAAGAAGAATCCATTCCCCAGGATCTATGCGATGATCGGACCCGTCATCGCGGCAGCGGCCGGCGGGCAGGTTCTCTTTTCCATGGGCGCCCATCTCAGGCACGGCAAGGAAAACCTCGGCATCCGCCGCCGCGTGGGCACCGTCGCCATCCCGCTCGCCATCATTTTCGGCAGGGCGGGGACGGCCCTCATCACGTCCACCGCCTTCATCGTCGTGCTCGGCTCCTATTCCAACCTCGGCCTGTCGTTCGCGAGCGTATGGTGGGTCCTGACCACGGTGCCCTTCGTGATGATCCTGCTCGGCGCGGCCCCCGGCGCCGGGCCGGCGAGCGCGGTCATGGCCCTCTGCGCGATGTACGGCCGGGGCTTCGAATCAGGCTACCTGCTCGTCGTTCCCGTCGCCGTGCCGCTGGCTGCGTGCGCCGCTGCGCTGGACATCCTGACGGCCGGCACGGCCGCCTTCGTCGTCGCGGAATGGCAGGGCGCCAGGGTCGAACGCGATATCGCGCACTACATCTGATCCGCCACCGTTCCGCAGGTTGTTGAAAAGCAGCTCGTTTCTCCAGAGGCCGAATCTGCCTCATCATGCCTTCAAACCGATTCAAACCAGGTGGAAGTGCCCGGCACGAGATCGGGGTGGACCCTGATCAGCCGGGTCTCGAAGAACGTGACCTTCAAGGTCCTGGCCGAGGGTTACGTCAATTTCGGCTGCCGGGCCAACGCGTGTATCGACGGGGCCGGCGCGGGAGCCACGGGCTGGAAGGACAGGGCCAGGGTGGTCATCGCCGTGGCCGGTGTGGCGTCCTTCACCCGCTGGCTGGCGACGGACGAGGATGACGGGAAGATCCAGCGCACGGTGAGCGCTTCCGGCTGCCGACAAGGAATCAGGCTTGCCGCGCTGTTTCCCGCGGTAAATCGTCAGGGGCGAGGCGGACTTGATGGCAGGTGCCATCTACAGAGTCCCCCTATCCTCGGCGCCGGCATGGGCCTTGACGTCAACCGGGAATCGCCGATCCGCCTCGAAGCCGCATGGGCTCACAAGTTCGGTCTTTTCGTGGGTCCGGGCTCGACCCTGGGCACGGGCTACAGGCTGCCGGTTTTCGCTTCCCGGCAGCCCGCCAGGATCCGCCTTTCCGGGCTCGCGTCCCTGGATCATGGAAATGTCTTCCCGTGCCCTGTTCAACGACAGGATCCTGGTTGTCATGGAAACCACGAAAGTCAGCACGGAGGTTTCCCTGGAATACGGCGGCGTCTCAGTCAGGAGCGCGACCGACCCGGTCAACGACCGCATCACCCTGACCCGGGATGACGATCACAAGGTCGCCGCCTTCTTTCTGAATGGCGCGCTCGAATACGCGAACCTTTTCGAGTTTTCCAAATATTTCGAATTGTCCGATTCGATGTCCCTGCTATTCGGACTGCTGAATGAACTCGGATGGTCGGAGGAAATAGCGGAAGGCATTGCGTTGAGGATCGGCGTTGAAACCGACCTTCTCGGTTCATCCCTATTGTATAAACTGGATATCGCGCCGATTGTCGGGCATGGTTTGTCCTTGAACTTGTCATTCATTCTGGAGTAGGCGGTTCATTTTCGTGTCGGTATGGCTTGAAGCGGTCGATCCTGCGCTTGAGTGCGGCTCCCCGCCTTGCTCCCGACTTGAAGGATTCCTGGACTGTTCCCGAAGGTCTCGGCCATGGCGCGGTCGGTTTTTTCCAGCGAGGTTTCGTATGGCATGACCCGGTCAGCTTCAATGGCGATCGCACCGCCGATCGCCATCGTACGTTCAGGGGATGATGTCGACGCTCACGTCGTTGATATCGTTCCCGATGACGTAGCTGATCTCGGTATCCTCCAGCTCGCACGGACCCGAGCCGCCGATGCGCATGTCGATCAATGAATTGATCGAACTGGTGGTGTATACGGGTCGATACGCGACATCCCAGCCTTCGCCCGGGTACAGGGTGTAATCCCAGAGATTGCCCGAAAAGTCCACCTGGGGGAGGCTGCTGAAGACATAGCCTCTCCTGCCGTCGTTGTCGGTGAATTCAAGGACGCAGAAGGTGGAGCCCGCGGGGGAATTGAACGAGATGGTCCCGGTAGCCTGGTCCCATCCGTCGCTGTCGATATCCACGGTTTCGGTCGGAGCAGTCGTCGGCGCCGCCGGAAGCTGTACACTCGCCCCGTGAGCCGTCGATTTCCCGAGATGCATCATGAACGACGTGAAATCCGCCACGGGCGAATCCGCCGCCAGCACCACGTTTTTCCAGATGATGGGGTGGTCGTCGGGGTTGTAGACCTGGATATCCACGCTGGTTCCACTCGCTATCCCGCCGCTCGCGTAATCCGGTATGTTGTGGAAGGGACCCAAATCCAGCTCGGCCGAGAACAGGTCGTCGAGTAAGCCGTTCACCGTGACGGTATCATCGCTCTCATCGGCCAAGTCGATATTTATGTCACTGCTGAGGTCCAAGCGGTAATATTGCATGATGGGCGTCGTATGGGAGTCATCGCTGTACTTGAGGGCCACAATGCAGTCGGAGCCGTAGGTGTAGGTCTGGAAACTCGCGGCGGCGCCCAGGTCTTCGGTCATGTACCTGCCTTCGAGCGCATTCGTGCAGAAGCCGTACAGGTGCGGATTGGCCCCCTTCACGAACTGGAAAACCACCGTCACCGTCTTCGCGGGATTGGAAGCGAAATCCTGCGGATCCAGGTAGATGTTGTAGCGCGGATTGGCCGCCGGGTTCAGGGATACTTCCTGGACGCCCCAGAACGCGTACAGCAGGCCCTTGTTCGCGAAAATCTTCCCGGTGACCGTCGCGTCGTCGGCATAGGTGAACCTGAAGTCCCCGTCGGCGTCGGTCAGGGTGACGCGGTCCGCGATCTGCACGAAGGCGGACGGGATGCCCGAACCGGTGATACCGTCCCGGACCTGGCCGCCTATCGTGAATGACTCAGGCGCGTCCGAACCCGGATCCGGACAGGAGGAAAACAACAAGGGAATCATGAATAACAAATAACGAGTACGCATGGCCGCCCCCCCTTCCCCGTCGAGCCCTGGAATTCGGGGAGTTCGTGTGGCATGGTGGCTTGTCGCGATGCGCCGCTTGTCGGACTCCGGGTGACGAAAGGCTCGGCAAGGCAAATCAACAATAGTGTATCGCAGTTAAGTTCTCAAAACAAGGAGCGGGAAAACCAACCGGAATCCCGCTTTGGCCGATTCTCCGGCTCGAAGCGGCGGATCGGGGCAGGGCGTGCACTGGTCGCGTTTTATTCGTCCGGCAGCTGCCCGCCGATCCCGGGACCCGCTCACTTGAAAAAATCGTGCATTGGTGATAGGCTATGCATTGCGGGCGCGGCAAGTGCTTTCCCGGCATGTTTTTACATTGGGGAAAGCGTACGAGCCCGATCGGATCGGTCCAGTAGCTCAGCAGGATAGAGCGGCTGCCTCCTAAGCAGCAGGTCGGGGGTTCGATTCCCTCCTGGGTCAATGAAAAGAACGCCGTCCACGGGGGACGGCGTTCTTTTCATGTGGCCGCGGCGGATGCTCCGCCGACGATGCATGATCAACCGGGCGTCGAGGATCCTTCTTCCTTGGGGGGCGCCAGGCGTTCGCGCCGTTCACGTTCTTCGACGAGCTTTTCCAGTTCGGCGTAGGGGTCGACGGACACTTCGTCCCAGCCCCTGCGCATGTCATCGAGGTAGCCCTGGAGTTCGTCGGTCCGGCGCTTGACCGCATCGATGGCGGTCTGGTCGCCCGAATCCGGCAGGGTTTTGAGCCGGGCCATGTCGATCTGCATCTGCTTGAGGGCGTTCACGGACGACTTGAGCCTGAGCCTCACCACTTCGCGCTGGTCTTCGAGGTCCTTGCAGGCCTTCTGCTGCTTTTCGATCTCGCCGACCGACTTTTCATATTCCCTGCGCAAGGATGGATTGTCGGACTCGGAGAGTCTCCGGGAAAGCTCCGCCTTGTCCTTTTCCAGGTCGCCCAGCGGGATCGCGTCGATGATGCGGTCTATCTCGTTGGCCGACTGCGTGAGCAGCTTTACCTGGCCCACGTACTCTTCGAGCTGGGGAGCCAGGTCCGGGTCGTATGCCGGGTCCTTCTTTTTCAGACCCTTCACCTGCGAGACGATGGCGTCCCTGGCAGCGCGCGCTTCCGCGTAGAGCGCTGCATACCTGCCCATGGATTCCGTCTCGGCGCGGACGGTGTCCCTGTTGCGGAAGAAACCGCGACTTCCGCCGGAATGGCCAAGGCTGTCGAAGAAGCGGCGCTCGAGGCTGCCTTTCGTGAAGCGGTAGGTGATCAGGTGGGATATCCATCCGATGACCATGATGCCCGACGGGATGGCGGCCCAGAGGAATTCGGGGCTCGTCACGAGGTTGATGAGGAACAGGAGGAAGGGGACGGTCAGGGTGCTCGCGGTGTGGTGGACGATCGAGTCCTTGACGCGGTTCAACTTCTTGTAGAGGTCGAGCTGGTTCCCGTCCAGGGCGGGCAGGCGCTCCAGTTCCCTGCGCTTGGCCGCATGGCGGAAGGCGGCCGCGATGTTGGACACGACGCCGATGCCCCACGCGGCCGTCACGATGGCCGCCCAGGGGAAGGCGGTCGCGGTCGTCAGGTTGAGGAACCAGAGCAGGGCGTTGACGCCGAGGAACGACGCGATATTGCCGACGAGGCCCGCCTTGACCCTGCGCTCGTTGGTGGCGACGGCCGTCTTGTATTCCTCGAAGTCCCTCGACAGGGCTTCCTTGCCCGGCTTGAAGTAATCCGATCCCGACAGGTCCCTGTCCCATTTTCCCGTCTCGAGCTCGCGGTCCTGACGCTTGAGTTCGAACCTGGCCGCGGCGCGCTCGAAGCGCTGGCGCATCCGTTCGGACCGGTATCCGTGCCGGCCGCCGTCGTGACGGTCCCATTCGTGCACGCCGCGTTCGATGGCCCCGACGATGCCTTCCACCGCCGAACTCACCTCCCGGCCGATCCCGCGTGCGAGTTCGCTGGAATCGGAATCCTGGGAATTGAACCCGTAGTCCTCGACGGGCCGCTTCTTGATGATGAGGCCCTGGTCGGCCATCGTGGCGATGACTTCCTGCGCTTCCACGCCGTACTCGCCGTACTTGGCCAGGGCTTCCTGGACCGACATCCGGCGGCCGGCTGCCTTGATGTCGGCGAGGATGGCCCTGCGGATTTCGGCGATGACGTCGGCGGATCCTTCGGGCGTGTAGGAACGATCCGCTTCCGGGCTACCCGCCATGGCGGGAGCCGACGGTATCGCGGGCGGAACCGGTATCCCGCTTCCGGCTTCGTCGCCGTCGAGGTAGGTTCCCGGTTTGTAGCCGGGGCGGGGTTTGTCGCGATTGGGATCGAAATCGACGTTGGGCGTCGTGATCTCGTAGGCATGCACTTCCTTGGTGATGTTCTTGAGGGACACCTTGCCGAGCTTGGCCGCGGCGAAATCGAGCTTGTTCAGGACCTGGTTGTAGACGTCCTGGGAAAAGCAGATGCAGCCGGGATGGGCGAGCGACTGGAGCCTGGCCGCGATGTTGATACCTTCGCCGAGGGCGTCGTTTTCGAAAAAGTAAATGTCACCCAGGTGGATGCCGATGCGGACGAGGAGCGGGAGGTCGGGGTTTTCCTTGTTATGGACATAGAGCTTGTCCTGGACTTCGAGGGCGCTCTGGAGCGCTTCGACGGTGTTCCTGAAATCGATGAGGAACGCGTCGCCGATGGTCTTGATGACGGTGCCGTGGTGGCGTTGGACGATCTCCGTTATGAGGGCGTTGTGGATGTGAAGGAGCTTGAGAGTGCCGGTCTCATCCTTTTCCATCATGCGGGAGAAACCCGCGATGTCGGTGTACATGATGGCGGCGAGCCTGTAGTCCTTCTGTTCCATGTGAACCAGCATAGAACGCGCCGCGCCGCAAGGTCAAGGATGAGCGGCCGCTCGAGCCGTCGACCACCTGGCGTCCCGCCGCGGGATGTCCACGCCCGTGCATTTCATGCGGACGGACGCATTGTCTTCGAGCTCCCCCGCCTTGATGCGCGTTTCCAGGCCCAGGTCGGGAATGTACACGGACGAAAGGCCGCCGCCGGAACCCGTGACGACGCCGTCGCCTTCCCAGCCCGGCCGGGCGGCCAGCCAGGCCAGGGTCCAGTGGAGTTCGCTCGCCCGCTCCGCCTGGCGGTTGAGCGCGAGGGCGGCCAAAGCCCTGCCAAGCCTGGATGCCAGTTCGTCCTCGTCGAGCGGCTGACGGCCCGCTAGCGCCGCGCGCAGCTGCTGGTGGGCCAGAAGGTCGCCGTAGCGGCGCAAGGGGCTGGTGGCCTGGGCGTAGAACGACAGCCCGAGCCCCCTGTGGGCGCTCGGGTGGGTGCCCGCGCTCCCCGCTTTCATGAGTTTCCGCTTGGCAAACTCTCCCGCGAGTCCGGAAGGGAGCCGTTCGCGGATTTGCGGCGCTTCCTGGCCGTAATACGGGAAGGGAATGCCGCGTTCGAACGCCCATCGTGCCGCCGCCTCGCCGCATAGGACCATCATTTCGCGGACGATGGCGCCTGAGCGCGCGTGCGGGACGGGCTCCACGGCGGGCACGCCGTCGGCCACCCAGATCCGTACTTCGGGGATGTCGATGTCGATGGCGCCAGCGGCCGCCCTGAGCCGGGCACGGAGGGTCGCGACGCGATCCAGCCCGTCAAGTGGCCCGGGGAGCAGTTCCATGGCGCTTTCGTACGAGTGCCGCTCGACGCGGACGAAGCTCGGGAATATCCCGATTCCCCCGATGGCTCCCGAGTCGTCGAGTTCGATGCGGAAACTCAGGGCGCGTGAGACTTCCGACAGTCCGAGGCCGAAGCGGGGGAGGGCTTCGTCGGGCAGCATGGGTACGGTGAGTTCGGGAAGGTACAGCGTGCCCGAACGGTCGGCAGCCTCCGCGTCGGCGGAGCTGCCAGGTGTCACGACGCTCGCCGGATCGGCGATGGAGACGAACACGGCGCCGTCCTCGAAGGCGATGGCGTCGTCGGGGTCGCGGCTCCACGCGTTGTCGATGGCATATGAGGCGAAGCCCGTGAAATCCAGCCGGCCATCGTCATCGTCGGACCCCAGGGGCAGGACGGGCGCTTTCAGGGGGAGGCCGGATCGCAAAGGCCAGGGATTGAAGGTAGCCGTCCAGCGTCCGACGCACACGAGGAAGGCGTGGGCGGCTTCGGGGGTCTCGGACAGCCCGATCTCGGCCGCGATCCTGGATTTGACGATTTTCCCGAGGGCGAGGGATTCGATTTCACCGAGAAAGCGCTCATCGCCGGATCCCGCCACGCCCCGTTTCGCCCTGGCGATGAAAGCCTCGCGCTCGGCGGCTTCGCCTTCCTTCCTGGCCCGACGGGAAGCTTCCCGTTCTCGTTCTTCGTCCGTCAGGGCCACGATACGGTCGCCCTCCGCCCTGAACAGCGAACCGTCGAGTGCGGCATTCCAGCACGCGAGCGCCGTCCCCGCGGCGTACTCGCCGAAGACGAGCTCGCAGGCGGCGCGTATTTCCACGGTCTCGCCCGCGATCATCTGTCGGGCCGTCTCGAAGTCCCCGCCGTCACGGGGGGCAGGTGGCTCGGCGAGGGGGCCGGGGTGGAGAAACACGATGTCCTTTTCCCGGACTTTGACCGCGTCACCGCCCTCCAGCGCCAGTTCGAGCCGATCACCCGAGAACGCGACGACCGCCGCTTTTCCTTTATACGCGACCAGCGCGCCCGTGTTGATCATCGCAACCTCGATCCTGGGATATGGAAGTGCATCGTACCCGAAAACCCGCGGAAAATCCCAGCGGGTTTCACGTCCCGAAAGGCAAGGTCATCCGTCCTGCTGCCATATTGACGAAAGCGGTCAAATCGATATGCTGGGGTATCGCCGAGGAGGACGAGCCACACCCGGACCGCGGGGCTTCGGCATCATGTAGAACCGAAACACAGGGGGTACACCCATGACTGCCTTGATCGTAGGACTCGTGCTTATCGGCTTCGCCATTTTCTCGTGCATTCCCGGATTCCTGGGCTGGTGGAACGACATACTGGCCTTTCTCCGGGGAGCCGTGCCCGTGATGTTCGCCTTTATCGGCCTGCTCGCCGTGTTCATCGGCATTGCCGACATCAAGGACCGTCGCGAAGCCCGGAAGGAAGAAGAAGCGGAAACGAAGGCGGGCGCGCAGAAGAAGGACTGAAATTGCCGATGGCGGGGGAGGATCGCAGCCCGGAACCTTGACCTGGCCTCCCTTCCCTTGACATGATTGGCGTTCTGTGGGAATATACGCCGCAATTTTCAGGGTAAACTCCATGCCGTGCAAGGATAGATCGATGAAGACCGTTTCCGTGAAACCCGAAAACGCGAACCGCGTGTGGTACGTGATCGACGCCAAAGGCAAGCGCCTCGGACGCATCGCAGCCAAGGTAGCGGCCATGCTTCGAGGCAAGTGCAAGCCATCCTATACGCCGAACCAGGAAACCGGCGATTTCGTCGTCATCGTGAATGCCGACAAGATCGAAGTCACCGGCCGCAAGTTCGACGACAAGATGTATTATTACCACACCGGGTTTCCCGGGGGAATCAAGAAGAACACCTTCCGCTCCCTCGTCGAGCGCAATGGTATTGTGCCGCTCGAGATCGCCATCCGGGGCATGCTCCCGAAAGGGCCGCTCGGACGAAAGTTGTACAAGAACGTGAAAGTGTACGTGGGACCCAACCATCCCCATGTCGCCCAGCGACCCACCGCCATCGAAGTGTAAGTGAGGACAGGAATGGTAAAGAATATCGGAATCGGTACCGGTCGCCGCAAGACCGCGGTCGCTCGCGTATACCTTCGCGACGGCTCCGGCAAGGTGACGGTCAACGGCATCGAGCTCGAAAAGTATTTTGCGCTCTCCGAGCTGGTCGCCAGCGTCCGCCAGCCCCTCTTGCTTACCGCCAGCGAAAACAAGTTCGACATCGTCATCACCGTCGTCGGCGGCGGCATCACCGGCCAGGCCGGGGCTTGCCGCCATGGCATTTCCCGCGCGCTGTCCACCTTCGATCCGACCAACCGCGTGGCGCTCCGCACGAGCGGGCTGCTGACGCGCGATTCCCGAATGGTGGAACGCAAGAAGTACGGCCAGCGCGGCGCGCGCAGGCGCTTCCAGTTCTCCAAGCGCTAGTCGGCGCTTACACTCGCCGGCCGCGATATGCACCGTATCCTCGCCGGACGGAGCTCCCGCGATTCCGTTCGCATCACGACGGAGGGCGGGAGTTCTTTTTTTACCCGTCCGGAGTATCTCGAGCGAGCGGGCATCGGTCCGTCCGCCGTCGACTCCATCCGCAGGCTCTGCGCCGGGGGCGTGGACGGCGCGGTGGAAGCGATGGATATCGGGGACGACCTTGAGGATGCCCTGGACGCCGCCGGAAATGCCTGGGTGGCCGAAAAGCGGGCCGCTTCCCTCCTCGCACGGAGCGAACAATCCAGGTACATGGTCGGAACCAAGCTCGCAGCCCGCGGTTTTGCGCCTGTGGCCGCCTCGATGGCCCTTGACCGTCTGGAAAGCCTGGGTTTGCTCGATGACGCCCGTTTCGCGGCCGCATGGGTCGAATCCAGGATACGTCGCTCCGCCGACGGGCCCGACGCGGTGGTAGCCGGGTTACGCTCCAGGGGCATCGACCCCGAACTGGCCCGGTCGACCGTCGAAAACCTGTTCGACCGGGACGCGAGGCTCCTCTCCCTCAACCGGGCGCTCGCGAAAGCCGCCCGACGCTCCACCTTCGACCCGGACCGGACACGTGCCAAACTTCTCAGGCAAGGCTTCAGCAGGGCTGAAGTGGATGATGGTTTACAGCGGTTAAAAACCGCCACTTGACATTTGGCGACATATTTTACAATATGATGCAAACCTTCACAGCGTTGAGGAGTCCGCCCGATGGATGACGATATCCTGACAATAGAAGAAGTCGCCCGCTACCTTCGCGTTTCCGAACGCACGGTATACGACTGGGCGCAAAAGGGTGAAATACCCTCGGGAAAGATCGGTACCGTCTGGCGCTTCAAGAAAACCGAGATCGAACGCTGGGTCAACGAGCGGCTTTCCTCCAACAAGACTTCCATCGCCGCCAATACCGTCAAGCTCAGAAACATGCTTTCCCCGGAACGCGTCGTCTTTCTCGACCATCCCCGCAAACGCGATGCCATCGTCGCGCTCGCGGAAAGCATCGCCAAGGCTCCTCAGGTGAAGAACCGGCAGGAACTCGTGTCCGAGATCCTCAGGCGCGAGGAACTGATGAGCACGGCGATCGGACGCGGTATCGCCATCCCGCACGTCAGGCTTTCGTCAGTGACGGATCTCGTCATCGCGGTCGGCATGAGCCGCTGCGACATCATCGATTTCAGCGCGTTCGACGACCAGCCCATCCGCCTGCTCATCATGGTCGCCGCCGCGTACAACCAGCATGCCTATTACCTGCAGACTCTCTCATTCCTGAGTTCGAAGCTGAAGAACACGGAACTGCGGGGGGCATTGACCCAGGCGGCCGGCATCGAGGAAATCTATGACCTGCTCGTCAAGCAGGATGATCTGCCCTGAATGGAGCGTCTATGCCCACCTACGAATATGAATGCTCGTCCTGCGGTCAATCCTTCGAAAAGTTCCAGAGCATGTCCGATGATCCCCTGAAGGAATGCCCTTCCTGCGGGAAGAGGGTACGCCGCGTCATCCACGGCGGAACCGGCATCATTTTCCGGGGATCGGGTTTCTACGTGAATGACTCCAGGAAAAAAGAAAGCGGGGAATCCTGCGGCGCCACGGAATGTCCGAAGGTCAAGGAAAGCCCGAAGGCCAAGGAAAGCCCGAAGGCCAAGGAAAGCGCCTGAGACGCACGACGGCGGATCCGGTCGGGCTCGCCTAAACCGCGAACCCCGGCGCGCCGACAATCAGAGCATGGCCAGCGCCAGATATTTTTGCGAGCATTGCGGACTCGAAGTGCCCCGCGACGCCAAGTACTGTTCCAGTTGCGGCAGGTTCTTCTCGGCCGTGCGATGCCCCCGTTGCGATTATTCAGGTGCGCCGTCGGCCTTCAGGGACGGTTGCCCGGTGTGCGGCTATTCCGCCGGCTCCCCGGCAAGCGAACTGCCCGAGCTTCCCGTAAAATCCCCGAACCGCTCCATCGAAGCCCTGCCGCCGTGGGTCTACGCGGCCGCCCTCACGGCGCTCCTCGCGGCCATGGCCGTGTTCTTCTTCGCCGCTTCACGCTGACCCGGAGGCGCCGGACCTGTCGGCCGCCCCGTTTCCCCGGGTTCAGCCCGGAGCCTGGTCCAGGTATCCCTTCCTGATCACTTCGTAACGTCCCGTCTTGATGTCCAGGTCGAAGATGTCGAAATTCGACGCGATGTCGAATCCTTCCGCCCTCTTCGCGAAATTGAGCGACGCCGAACCATGCTCGCCGGACATGATGCGGTGGAACACCCCCGTGGGCCAGACGAGCATGCACGGTTCCCCGCAGACCACCTCGCCGTTGCGGACGATCCTGTCGGGTTCGACCGAGAAGGTTTCCACGCGGCCGGTCTCGACGGTGAAGATGTCGACGACACGTATTCCATGAAGGACGAGAAGGTTGTCTTCCTGGTGGGGATGCATGTACCACGGATTCCGGATAGCGCCCACGGGTCCGGGCGACACGGCGCTCCGCGCGTGGACGACGCGGTCGATGCCGTCGATCCTGGGCAGGAAGCCCATCGGGACGAGATCGAATGAAACGCCTTCCGTACGCCTGAACGGGGAGAGTCTGATGATCCTGTAAAACCGGGGTTCCTCGAGAACGATGGAATCCTGCATGCCTTGTCCTCCTCGCCGCCGGTGCGGCCGGCACCGCGTCCTCACATCGTCGATGTCTATCCCGGCAAGCCGGGTTACAGGGAACCGGCCGTCCGCCCGGCGGTCCGCGACGCCGGTTTGTCGTTCAGGGCGGTGGAAACGGGCTTGAAGCGGAGTTCGCCCCCTTCCGCGCGAACGGATACCGTGCCTGAGCCGCGGAAGGAATCGATGGCCACCGCGAGGGGGCTCGTCACCAGATCCTGGAAAGCACGCTGGAGATTGCGCGCGCCGAAGTCCGCCGAGTAGCCCTTGTCCACGATGAGGTCGAGCGCTGACGCATCGTATTCCATCGAAAATCCGTATTCCGCCTCGATGGCGGCGTTGGCCTTGCGGACGATCACCTCGCGCAGGATGAGGGTGCAGTCGTCGCGGGTGAGCGCCCTGAAGGGAACGATCTCGTCGAAACGGTTGAGCAGTTCCGGGGGGAAGACCTGCTTGAGCCGGGCGAGGGGGACCGCGGGGCGTTCGCTCGGTCCGGAGCCGCTGAAGCCGATCGGCGTCCGGTTGTCGTCGCCGACGTTGCAGGTGGCGATGATGGTCATGTTGGAAAAGGAAAGGGTCTTTCCGTACGCGTCCATGATCCGCCCGGCGTCGAGTATCTGGAGGAAGAGCCGGTGGACCTGGGGGTGCGCCTTTTCGAACTCGTCGAGGAGGACCACGCCGCCTGCGTGCTTTTCCACGGCCTGGGACAGCAGGGCCATGTCGCCGTAGCCCACGTACCCGGGGGGCGCGCCGATGAGCCGGGCGACGGAGTGGCTCTCGGAGAATTCGCTCATGTCGATCCTGAATAGCGCGTCGTCCCGGCCGGTGAGGTGCCGGGCGAGGCTTTCGGCGAGGGCGGTCTTGCCGACGCCCGTCGGCCCGGTGAAGAGGAAAGCGCCGTCGGGCCGCTCCGGCCGGAGGTCGAGGTGCTTCTTGCAGATGCGAAGCACGTTGACGACGCTCGCGATGGCGGGCGTTTGCCCGATGATGTCGGTGGCGATCTTGGCTTCGAGCTTCGCAAGTCCGGTGAGGTCGACGCTTTCGCCGGGCGCGTCCGACTGGGGATCGAAGCGGATGTTCGCGATATCGGTCACCGCGTCGCGGAGGTGCCGCTCGTTGACTCGGCGCTCGAGCTTGAACCCGGCCTTGGAACAGGCCCGGTCGAGCACGTCGATGGCCTTGTCCGGGAAGAAGCGCATCGGCAGGTACTGTTCGCTGACGGTGATGGCGCGTTCGACCGTCTCGTCCGGGATCTCTATGCCGTAATGGGTCTCGAGCCTGGGCTTGAGCCCGTTCATGATGACGCGGACTGTGGCGCGGTCGGGTTCCTTCACGAGCACGGTCTGGAAGCGGCGCAAGAGGGCGTCGTCCCGCTCGAGGAAGCGGTGGTAGTCCGAGGTGGTCGTGGCGCCGATGCAGCGGAAGCGGCCCTTGGAAAGGGCGGGCTTCAGGATGTCGGCCGTCGGTTCGTTCCCGTAAGCCTGGGCGATCTGGTGTATCTCGTCCAGGAACACGATGATGTCGGGATTGGATTCCACCGCCCTGACGAGGTCGCGCAAGCGTTCCTCGAAGGCACCATGCACGTTCGTGCCCGCGGAAAGGTCCCCGACGCGGACCTCGAAGATGCGCGCCCCCTTGAGCGCCGGGGGAACGTTGCCGGCCTTGACCCGCTCGGCGAGCCCCTCCACGAGGGCCGTCTTTCCCACGCCGGGCTCGCCGATGATGAGCGGGTTCGGCTTGAAGTATTTCATGAGGATGGAGACGAGGTTGTCGATCTCCTCGTCCCGCCCGAATACCGCGAAACTGCGATCGCGCGAGGTTAGCTCCCGGCCGAACTGCTCGAGCACCCTGAGGGCCTTGTTGCGTTCCGGAGTCTCTTCAGGCTCGGGCAGGGTGATCTCGGTTCGCTCGGGTCCGGAGAGCGGATCGTCCGAAGGCTTGAAGCAGGCCGAGACTTCCTGCCTGACGACGGGCCAGGCAGCCCTGATGATGTGGCCGGGTTCCACCTTGCCGTCGCCCGCGAGCTTTTCCGCCTCGTCGAGGATGCCCCGGAAATCTGGCGCCAGCTTCATGACCGGCGGGAGGTGGCCGGGTTCCTTCGAACCGGTTTCGTCGAAGAGCCGCTTGATGCGGTCGCGGTCCAGGTCGCAGCCGTTTTCGTGCGCGATGGCCAGGAGTTCGGGCACCGCGGAAAACAGGAGCGCCCGCGAGAGGTCGGAGGCGTCGGTGACGGCCCTGCCGTCCCGCAGCGCGATGTCCTGCATGGCGAGGAATATTTCGATGGATTTTCCCGAGTACCGTTCGTATCGCCCTTTCATGGCATGGATCCTTCCAGCCCGTCAGTCTTCGAACGCGAGGACGCGCTCGGGTACGCCGGGACCGTTGATCTCGTTCTTCCCGATATACCCGTAGATGTCGTCGGCCTCCCGCTCGATCTTCGCGGCGCGTTCGGCCCTTTCGAAATCGACGATGCCCGACTCGATGGCCCGTTCCAGCACGGGGTGGTACTCATCCACGATGCGCACGATGCCGTTGACGCAGCGCATGAGCTGGCGCCGGGTAAGCTGGGAATCCTCGAGCGGGAATTCGACGATGCCTCGGATCTCGCCATCGACTTCGTCGAATTCGAATTGCAGGAGCTTGGTTTTCCAGGATACCACGAGAAGGGCGCGGAACACCGCTTCGGCGTATGGTCCTTCGGGATAGTGGTAGAGGTGGGGGGCGATGAGCTTGAAATACTCCCCGTCTTCCTCGAGCTTGATCACGAGGAACAGGCTCCGTTCGCCGTCCTGATCGCGGTAGTTGTCGGTAATGAAGCTCGTCCTGAGGTAGTCCTCTGACAACGTATATTTGAGGCCTTCTTCCTTGAAGAATTCTTCTATCCGGGCGATGCTCGTCGACACGCGTTTATCCCCTCGGGATCAGTATACCGAATCCCCTGCCCTTAGACAAATGCGTGCCGCCACGCGGACGCCGCTACGCGGACGCCGCTACGCGGCGAGGTACTTGACTTTTCATGGCCCCGGGGTATATCTGTAGGTACATACAACCTGAAGGAGGTTTGTCATGACAAGTCCGTACGAACATCGCGTTCACGAAACGGCTCCGCTCCCGTCCCGGTCCTCGTGCTCCCCTTCCGCCTTGACCGCTTATCCCTCCGCCCGCCCCGCCCTCCGCCTCCGTCGTCGCTGATCCCCACCTTTCGACATTTCCATCCAGAACCGAAACCTCAGGCGCATGCCGGGGTTAATCGTATTGCGATGCAGCTGGCGTTCCATGCCGGCAACGCATCCGCTCGCCGGCACCGGCAAGCCCGGTGATCGGGCGCAAAGGGGATTCCATGATTAAGAAGATCGTGTTGGCATATTCAGGCGGTCTGGATACGACCGTCATAGTTCCGTGGCTCAGGGAAAATTACGACTGCGAGGTCGTCGCCGTCTGCGGCGACGTGGGACAGGATTGCGACTGGGAGGGCCTCGGGCGGCGGGCTGTTTCTTCCGGCGCTTCGAAACTGCTGGTCAAGGACCTGAAAAAGGAGTTCGTCGAAGAGCAGCTGTGGCCGCTCGTGAAGGCGGGGGCCCGCTATGAAGGCGAATACCTGCTCGGGACGGCCGCCGCCAGGCCCCTGCTCGCGAAGTCTCTCGCCCTCACGGCGATCGCGGAAGGAGCCGACGCCGTGGCGCACGGGTGCACCGGCAAGGGGAACGACCAGGTAAGGTTCGAACTCGGGGTCAAGGCCTTCGCGCCCGAGATGGAGGTGATCGCGCCATGGAGGATCTGGGACATCTCGAGCCGCGAACAGGAGATTGAATACCTCGAAACGCGGGGAATCCCGGTCCCGATGAAGAAGGAAGATTCCTACAGCCGCGACGACAATCTCTGGCATGTCAGCCATGAGGGGCTCGATCTCGAGGATCCCGCGAACGAGCCGAAGCTGAAGGGCCTGCTCAGGATGTCCGTACCGCCGGACGAAGGGCCCGACGAACCGGGCTACCTTTCGATTTCGTTCGAGGCCGGGGTGCCGGTCGCGCTGGACGGCGTCCGGATGGAGGGGCACAAGCTGGTGAAATCGCTCAACGCGACTGCCGGCAGGCACGGCGTCGGCATCCTCGACATGGTGGAAAACCGGGTCGTCGGGATGAAGTCGCGGGGCGTGTACGAGACTCCCGGCGGCACCGTGATCATGGCCGCCCACGGCAGGCTCGAACAGCTCTGCCTGGACCGGAAGACCCTCTCGTTCAAGATGATCGCCGCCCAGCGCTTTGCCGAGCTGCTCTACGAGGGCGAGTGGTACTGTCCGCTCATGGACGCGTTGCGCGCCTTCGTCGACTCGACGCAGGCGAACGTATCGGGAACGGTGACGATGAAGCTGTTCAAGGGTTCTGTCGTGCCCGCGAAGGCGAGCTCGCCGTATTCGCTCTACGACGCGTCGCTGGCGAGCTTCACGACCGGCCCGCTCTTCTCCCACAAGGACGCGAGCGGCTTCATTTCCCTGTTCGGGCTCCCGACGAAGGTGAGGGCCAGGCTCGCGGCGCGGGTCGCCGCGACCGGGAGCGCCCTGCCCCCGGGAGCCAGGCCCGGCGTTTCCGGCTACGAAACCACGGCCTGGGACTGAACGAAAACACCCTCGGGGCGCCGACGAAAGCCGTGGAGCCTTTCCGGCGTCCCTCCGCAAGGAGGCATCATGGCACGATTATGGGAGACGGCCGGTTCGGAACTCGATCCGGCCATCGACGGATTCTTGCGTTCGCTGCCCGTGGATGTACGCCTGCTCCCCGAGGACCTCGAGGGATCCCTCGCGCACGTCGGCATGCTCGGCGCGAACGGGATCGTACCGCGGGAGGTCGCGGAAGCCCTGACGCGGGAACTCCGCGACATGCTCGGCTCGGCCCGCGATGGGAGACTTCCCGTCGACCCGGATTCCGAGGACGTCCATTCCTTCATAGAGGAGGAACTCACCCGGCGCCTCGGCGACGGGGGGAAGTCGGTGCACGCGGGGAGGAGCCGCAACGACCAGGTCGCGGTCGCCCTGCGGCTCTTCCTCCGTTCAGGCTCGAAGCGGGTCATGCTGGCGATCGCGGACGCCGTCGACGCCATTCTTGACCTGGCGTCGGGGGGCATCCATGCCGTGATGCCGGGCTACACGCACCTCCAGCGCGCCCAGCCGGTCACTTTCGCGCACCATCTCCTCGCGTGGTGCGCGGGACTCGAACGGGATCACGGGCGCTTCCGCGATGCGGCGGCCCGGGCGGACGAATGCCCGCTCGGGTCCTGCGCGCTCGCCGGATCGGGTCTGCCGGTGGATCGGGAGGCCACGGCCCGGAGCCTGGGCTTCCCGCGGCCGGGCCGCAACACGATGGACGCGGTGGGCGACCGCGACGCCTGTTCCGAGTTCGCCGCCGCCTGTGCCCTCCTCATGACGCACTGTTCCCGTTTCGCCGAGGAAATGACACTGTGGTCCAGTTCCGAATTCGGCTTCGTCCGCGTGGGGACGCGGGCGTCCACGGGATCGAGCGTCATGCCGCAGAAGCGCAACCCGGACCCCGCTGAACTCATCCGGGGCAAGGCCGGGCGCGTGATCGGCTCGCTCGTCGCCCTGCTGACGATGCAGAAGGGGCTTCCCTACGCGTATGACCGAGACCTCCAGGAGGACAAGGCGGCCGTCTTCGACGCCCATGACACCGCGCTCGGTTGCCTGGGTGCGCTGGCCATCCTCGTCCGCGCGCTGGAGCCCGATCATGCGAGGATGAGGGAGGCGGCCAGCGAAGGTTTCCTGGACGCGACCGACCTGGCCGAGTTCCTCGTCGCGAAGGGACTGCCGTTCAGGACCGCGTACGCGGCGGCCAAGGCCGCCGTCGGGCACTGCATCGGCGAGGGGATTCGCATCTCCTCGCTTACAGCCGCCGGTTTCGCGGGCATCCACCCCGCTTTCGCCGGCGTGGTGAGGGATGACGGCGAGCTGGCATTGTATCTCGAACTCGATGCCTGCGTTGGCAGGCGGGCACAGACCGGCGGGCCGGCTCCCGTGCGTGTCATGGAGGAAATAGCCCGCTTGCGCGCGTTCACGGCCGACGCGCGGGGGTGACTCATCGCCAGTTCGTGGCTGGCACCCGGTCCCTGACCGGTGGACAGCCATGTCTTCCCTCCGCGGGCCTCACGGGCGTATGATCCGGTCCATGGAACGGATGGTGACAATCTGCGTCATGCCGGCCGCGGGGGCTTCCTCGCGCATGTCCGGATGGAAACCGCTGCTCCCCTTCGGGAAATCCACGGTGGCCGGCACCGCGGCGGCGGCGGCCATCTCCACGGGGTTCTCGGTGATCCTCGTTTCCGGATACCGGGCTCCGGAGCTGGAAGCCGCATTCGAAGGCGTGCGGGGCGTCAGGGTCGTCCATAACCCCGACTGGGAAGCGGGCATGCTCGGATCCATCCAGGCCGCGTTGCGCGACATCGGTTCCGTGCCGTTTCTCTGCGTGCCGGCCGACATGCCGCTCGTCGCACCGGCCACGTTCCTGGCGGTGGCGAATGAAGCCGCGGAACGGCTTGCCGACGGCCTTCCGGACCTGCCGATTTTCCCGACCTTCGGTGAAGCGCCAGGGCACCCCGTCTACATCCCGGGAAAGCTCGTCCCGGACATCCTCAGGCAACCGCCCGGGGGCAGGCTCAAGCCCTTCCTCGTGTCGCGGGGAGCGCTGTTCCTTCCCGTCGACGACCCGGGGACGCTCGAGGACCTCGATCTGCCTGGGGAATACGAGAGCGCACGGAAGCGTTTCGACGCCTGAGCGGGCGCAGGCTTCCTTGCCAAGGGCCGGGTCCTGTGCTACCATCCCGTCGCCATGAAAACAACCAGGCTCTCCCTTCGTCTCGCCGCGGCGCTCCTGCTGTCGGCGGCTTTCACGGGTGCGGCTTCCGCCCAGCCATCCGTCCAGGCTCCGGCCCGCGTCGTGCTCGGCGCCAAGGCCCTCGTCATGGTGGCCGACATCCTGTACGCCTTTCCGGGCATCCGGACCCGCATTGCGGCGGTAGCCGGCTCAGACCAGGGGCTCGGCACCTTCCTGACCGCACTCGACCCTTCCTGGGCTTCCAAGCCCGCGTTCGACAGGCAGGCTGGCGCCGAAACCTATGCCGCCCTCAAACCCGATCTTGTCGCGCTCAAATCCTCGGTGCGGTCGACCCTCGGCGTCCAGCTCGAAGCCTTGGGGATCGCGACCTTCTACGTCGATCTCGAAACGCCCGAAGACTACTTCAAGGATATCGCCGCGATCGGCGAACGCTTCGGAGAGAAGGCGCGCGCCGTCGAACTGGCCGCATACTACGGGACGACGATGGAAGACACCGCCAAGCGCGTCGCGCCCGACGTGAAAACGGCGAAGCCCAAAGTCCTCGTCGTCCAGGCGGCGGGCGGAGCCTTCGAAGTGCCGCCTTCTTCGTGGATGCAGACCAGGATCGTGGAGATGGCGGGCGGGATTCCCGTGTGGAAGGGCGCGAATCCGGGGAACGGGTGGGGGAAGGTGACGCTCGAACAGATCGCCGCGTGGAACCCGGACTTCGTGTTCGTCGTCGACTACCGGGCCGATTCCGGGATCGCCGCCGCGGCCCTCGGGAAGGACCCCGCATATTCGGCGCTCGCGGCGTGGAAGTCGGGATCCGTTTACGGCTTTCCGCAGGATTTCTACTCTTGGGACCAGCCCGACACCCGCTGGATCCTGGGCTTGCGCTGGGAGGCCAAGCTCCTCCATCCCTCCGCGTTCGCCGACGTCGACATCCGGCGCGAAGCCGGCCGCTTCTTCAAGTCAGTCTACCTGATGGACGATGCCGCGTTCGAATCGCACATCGCGCCCCGGCTCAAGGGAGACCATGCCGCCGTCCGTTGAGGGCAAGGACCCGTCGCCGTGTCGGTCGCGCGTAGCGCTCGGGATTTTCACCGTCGCCGCGGCGTCGGTCGCCGTGACCGTCGCCTGCCTGTTCGTCGGGCGCTACCCGAAACCGGGGTTCATGCCTATCTCCCTGCTCCTCTCGGATCCGACAGCCCGGGCCGTCCTGTTCGGTTCGCGCCTTCCCAGGCTGATCGCGGCGATCCTCCTCGGGGCCGTATTGGGCTCCTCGGGCAACGCCTTCCAGATGGTATTCGCCAACCCGCTCGCGGAACCCGGGTTTCTCGGCGTGACCCAGGGCGCCGCCCTCGGGGCGGCCCTCGCGCTCGTCTCGGGAGCGCAGGGCGATGCGGCCATCGCGGTCTCGGCTTTCGCAGTGGCCCTGCTCGGGCTCGGCGCGTCGGTGCGTCTGGCCAGGGCGTTTTCGTTCGGCGGTTGGGTCCTGCGCATGGCGCTTTCCGGCCTCGCCGTGTCGGCAGCCCTGTCCGCGGGCCTGGCCATCGTCAAGTTCGGCGCCGATCCCCTGAAGGAGCTTCCCGACATAGCCTACTGGACCATGGGCTCGCTTGCCGGTGCCGGGTGGAAGAAAACCGCCTTCATGGCCGTTCCCTGCATCGCGTCCACGGCGTTCCTCGTCGCGTACGGCTGGCGGATCACCGCGCTCTCGGTGGACGAGACGGTGGCCTCGTCGCTTGGCCTCCGGCCCAGGGTAGAACGCGCGATCATCCTCGTGTTCGCGTCCGCCGGTGTGGCCGCCGCGGTCGCGGTCGCTGGTACCGTGACCTGGGTCGGGCTCGTGGTGCCGCACGTCGCGCGCCGCCTCGCCGGCGCGGATGCCCGCTTTTCCATGCCCGTCTCCGTCTTGCTCGGCGCCACCTTCGCCGCGGTCTGCGACACGATCGCAAGGGCCGCGCTCCCGGGAGAACTGCCCCTCGGGGCCGTGACCGCGCTGCTCGGGGCCGGCGCTTTCGTCGCCATGTTCTCGAAGGGAAGCAAGGAACTGGCTCGATGAATCTCCGCACCGATTCGGTCAGCTACGGGTATCCGGGCTCGTCGCGGGATGCCGTCTCGGGCGTCTCGCTCGACCTGGCCGAAGGCACGGCGCTCGCGGTGATCGGCCCGAACGGCTGCGGCAAGTCCACGCTGCTCTCCCTCGCCGTCGGCGCCCTCGTCCCGCGTTCCGGTCGCGTCCTGTACGGCGGCGCGGATCGTTCATCCCTCGGGCGCCGCGACGCCGCGAAGAAGCTGTCCTACCTGCCGCAGATCGAACGCTTCACCTTCCAGCTCACCGCGCTGGAGTACGTCATGCTCGGACGGGTGCCCTGGGTCGATCCCTGGAGCGGCCCCGGGACGGACGACCAGGCGGAAGCTTGCGAGGCTCTCTCGCGCGTGGGCATGGAAGGGGCGCGCGGCCGCCACGTCACGGAGCTGTCGGGGGGCGAACTCCAGCTCGTCCGGCTGGCCAGGTGCCTGGCCCAGCGCACCGGGACGATAGTCCTCGACGAGCCGACGTCCATGCTCGACCCGGCGCATTCCCTGCTCCTGGCAGACGCGTTGCGCGATCTTATCAGCTCCGGGAAAGCCGTCCTCTTTTCGACGCACGACGCGCTATTCGCCCGCTACGCCGCGGACTTCGTTGCGATCATGAGGGACGGGAAGCTCGTGCACTCGGGATCGTCCGGGGAAGCCCTGCGGGCCGACCGGCTCGAGGAAGCTTTCGGCGTGCCGTTCGGGACCTCGGACGTGCCGACGCCCTTCGCGGGCGCCGCGATTGAGGCAAACGGGGAGGTAGGTCATGGAAGGAATCGCGATCGGGGCGAAGGGTGAACGTTCGCTCATGGTCGATGACGGGCACACCGCGAAACACCTGGGTTCGGGCACCGTCGCCGTATATGCCACGCCCATGATGGCGCTGGCGATGGAGGAAGCCGCGGTCGACGCGGTGGACAGGTTCCTCGAACCCGGCATGGCGACCGTCGGCGTTTCGCTCGACGTAAGGCACCTCGCCGCCACGCCGCTCGGCATGAAGGTGAAGGCGACGGCGGAACTTACCGGGATCGACGGCAGGATGCTGACCTTCCGCGTGGAAGCCTCGGACGAGAAGGAACGGATCGGCGAGGGCGTGCACACGCGGGCGATCATCGACGTCGCCCGCTTTGCCGCCAGGCTGGAAGCCAAGGCCGCCCGGAAGGCCTGAGAGACCGGAACGTGCGTCTGGATGGCTCGACCCCGCGGGACCCGTCGTGATCCCGGCGCACCGCGCAAGCTCCGCGAAGTCCGCCGCATGCGGCAGATGCCAATCGCCACCTTCATGGACGAGCTCGACCTGGAGAGCAAGGCCACTCCGGTATTCTTCGGCCCGGCGCTCAACAACTTCGGCGTACGTGAACTCCCCGACGCATCGATCCGCCCGGCGCCCCATCCCACTCCCAAGACGACCGAAGGGCGGCCGGTGAGACAGGACGAGGGGAAATTCAGCAGCTTCATATTCAGGATACACGCGAACATGAATCCGAAGCATGGGGACCGCGTGGCCTTCATGCGCGTGTGCACATACTAGCCCATCGACCTGACCATGGCCCACTGGGTCACGTCCGGCGACGCCAGGGCGTTGAAGGCCTTCGTCGAAGGGAACTCGCGCAGGATCCTGATGGACATACGCGGTACGCGCATTTTCATGTCCGATTCGCCATGGTCCTTCGAGCGGGTAAAGGCGGCCAATCCCGCGATACGCTTCTACTCGACCTCCGAGATAATCGAGGAACGGGACGCTTCGGCGTAGCGGACGGGAGTTTTCCCCGTTGTTCTGGATACCAGGTCGATCATCATGCCGGTCATGGCACGCCGCGACCCTTGCTGCGATTGCCGGGAGCGGCCTCTTCCTTCATCCCCGATTCGATGCAGTCGACGAAATGGCTTACGCAGCCGCAGACGAGCGCATACTCGCTATAGGTGCCGTGTTTGGTATCCCTGACGAGGCCGGCGCGCTTGAGGACCAGAAGATGCTTGGACACGGTCGTGATGTCGGCGCCGACGGCCTCCGTGAGTTCACCCACGCAGCGGGGACCATGTTCGAGCATTTCGATGATCAGGAGGCGCGATGGGTGGGCGAGGGACTTGAGGAGCAGCGCCCGCCGCCCCAACCGTTTTCTGTCCTGATCGGTCATTGTCCATCCTTCTCCGGGTTGTTGGCATAAAAGCCAACAATCACTTGACATTGTTGGCTGATACGCCAATAATCCTAGCGACGACTCGGCATCGTGTCAACCGAACCTGATAAGGAGAGTCCATGAGCGACAGTCCCGGGGCCAGGATCGGCTTCTTCGCGAAATTCCTTTCTTTCTGGGTGGCGATCTGCATCGCCCTCGGCGTGGCCATCGGCTATTTCCTGCCAGGTGTTCCCGCCTTCCTCGGTCAGTTCGAGTATGCCAGGGTTTCGATGCCCGTCGCCGTTCTCATCTGGCTCATGATCTATCCCATGATGCTCAAGGTGGATTTCACGAGCATCAAGAACGCGGGCAAGAAGCCCAAGGGTCTCATCATCACCCTCGTCGTGAATTGGCTCATAAAACCGTTCACGATGTACCTCATCGCCTGGTGCTTCCTGAAACTGGTATTCAAGGCGCTTATCCCCGCCGACCTTTCCACGGAATATCTGGCCGGTGCGGTCCTGCTCGGGGCGGCGCCCTGCACCGCGATGGTCTTCGTCTGGTCCTATCTGTCGGACGGGGATCCCGGCTACACGGTCGTCCAGGTCGCGGTGAACGATCTCGTCATCCTTTTCGCCTTCACGCCCATCGTCGCCTTCCTTCTCGGCGTCAGCGACGTGCACGTTCCCTGGGATACCCTCATCCTCTCCGTCGTCCTCTTCGTCGTCATTCCCCTGGGCTTGGGAGCGGTAACCCGTTCCCGCCTCATCAAGCGCCGCGGGAAAGAATGGTTCGAGGGAGTCTTCCTGAAGAAGTTCGACGGCATCACCGAGGGCGGTCTTCTCCTCACGCTCGTCATCCTCTTCGCCTTCCAGGGCGAGGTCATCCTCAAGAACCCCCTTGCCATCGTCCTCATCGCCGTTCCCCTCGTCATCCAGACCTATCTCATCTTCTTCATCGGCTACGGTTGGGCGAAAGCGTGGAAGGTGCCCTACGAGATAGCCGCCCCGGCGGGCATGATCGGAGCTTCCAATTTCTTCGAACTCTCCGTCGCGGTGGCGATCAGCCTTTTCGGTCTTTCCTCGGGCGCGGCGCTCGCCACGGTCGTCGGGGTTCTCACCGAGGTGCCCGTGATGCTTTCGCTCGTCCGCATCGCGAAGGCGACGAGAAACCGGTTTCCGGGGGCGGCTTGACGCGGGAGGACACCGCGGAGGCGGGAATGGATTTTCGTGACTACGTCGGCGAGCTTCCGCGCGTGGACGGAATCGCCGTGCTCGGCTCCTCCGAGGCCCGAGCCTGCCTCGCGCGCGGCGCCCTCCTCGTCGACCTCCGCGAAGCCTATGAGACCAATTTCCGCGTCTTCGACGAGGAGAATATCGTCTACCTTCCATGGACCCGATTCGCCTGGAGCCGCGCGACACTGCCCCGGAACCAGGCGCTGATTCTCGCGGATGCGGCGGGAATCTACGGACGGAAAGCCGCGCGCATGCTCCGCGATGAGGGTTATGAAAACTTGTCCTATCTAGCCGGCGGCATGCTGGACTGGGATCGGAACGGCATGCCGGTGCGCAGGGACGGCGCATACGAGCTCGGCGGCCAGTGCGCCTGCAAGCTCAAGACGCGTACGGGAGCCAATCCGCTCATCGGGAAATCCATGGCGCCGTCCTCCGTCCCGGGCACCGATGCGGAATTGAAGCAAGACTGAAGTTCACGCAACCGGGCTTTGACGCAATTGAACGATCTTCTGCCTTTCAAGACTGGCGTAGTCTGCATCCTGAGCGATGAAGAACATTTTTTCACAGACCCTTGCTCATGCATTGCCCGCTTTTTGGGAGTCCGCCGCCCCTCCGTCCGTCACCCTGAATCTTTCCACCGAGCGCCTGATCGTTTCCGCGTTTTCGGCGTTCTCGCGGCTCAGGTAGGACAGCTTCGTCGCCGATTCGTCGATCCCGCGGATGCCGAGGGTTATTCCGTCGGCAGCGCTGCGGTTTTCCATGGTCAGGCGGCGCACGTCGTCGACGGTCATTGAGATGGCCTTGGATCCCTGCTCGAGCCTGTCGGCCGCTCCCGCGAGGATCTTCGATGTCCCCGAGAGGGTTTCCAGCGCGTCCCCCGCTTCCGAGCCGCGGCGCGAGGTGGTGATGAGCGACTCGGACACCGCGGCGAGATCCTTCGTCAGCTCGTCGATCCCGTCGATCACCGAGCCGATGGTCAGGTTGGTTTCCTCGGAGGCCTGCGCAGCCCCGGCGATCGCTTCCACCGTCTCCTCGATGGTCGTGCTGATGCTGTGCGCGTTCTCGGCCGTGCTCTCCGAAAGCTTGCGTATCTCCTCGGCGACCACGGCGAATCCGCGGCCGGCGTCTCCGGCATGCGCCGCCTCGATGGCTGCGTTCATCGCCAGGAGCCGTGTCTGCTCCGCGATGCCGTCGATGATGCCGACCAGTTCGATGGTGCGCCCGGCTTTTTCTTCGACGATCCGCATGGCCTGCCCGACGCTTTCCGTGCGGTCCCTGCCTTCGGCGCCCATGCCGCCCACCTTGGAGACGAGCCGGCTCTGTCCTTCGGCGCGGGACGCCAGGCTGGAGAGTCCGGTCGTGATCCCGGAGATGAGCGTCCGGGTCGGCCCGAAGGAGGTTTCGAGGTCCCGGACCGAAACGGACACCGTTCCGGAGGCCGATTCCACGGATGCTTTAGCGCGTTCGGCTTCCGCCGCCACCGCGTCGAGCCGTTCGGCCTGTTCCCTCAGCGATGAGATGCTCGCGCTCATCCCGGTGATCGTCGCGGCTGTCTCCACCGAGTGCGCCGCGAGGGTTTCGCTCGCGGACGCGCCCCGGTCGGACGCCGTCCTGATCCCGGAGATGATGTCGGAGAGTCCCGCGGTAAGGGAAGCGAGGGCGGCCTGGATGTCGCCGATCTCGGTATGCGAACTTACCTCAACCTGAAGGGTCAGGTCGCCCGAGGCGACGGCGTTCACGATGCGGACGATGCCTTTCACGTCCTTCGCGATGGAACGGCTCAGGAGGATGAAGACGAGAGCCCCGGCGATCATGATGACCGTTGCCGAGGCGAGGGAGAAGAAGATGGGCATCACGATGCTCGCGAGGATGGACTCAAGCGGCGTGTAGACGATGATGCGCCAATCAATGCCGGTATCCGTCCGGAAGGGACTGGAACTCACGAAATATCTGTCTCCATTGACCGCGATGGTATCGTACCATGTGAAGCTCCCGGCGGCGGCTTCGCCGGAGGCGGGGGCGTCTGTCTCCGAGAGGCCCGAAAATCTGACGATGACCGGATCGGCGCAAACCCCGGCGGCCATCCTGAGCGTCCGGCCCCCCTCGTCGCGGGTGAGCGGCGTGTCGTTCGAGGCGCCGACCAGGTTGCCCGCGGCATCCAGCACGAAGGCCACGGATGTGGAATCCCGGACCGATTTCCCGAGCAGGTTCGAGACTTCCATGAGCGGGAGATCGGCGCCAATGACGCCTTGCACGGAATCATCCTGGGTGAGGAAGGGGATGAAGGGCGTGATGACGAGACCTTTCGTGACGAAGTCAGTGCAGATCTCCGTCCATCCCGCCGCCTTGCTTTCGGCCGCTCCCGTGTACCAGGGCTTGGTGGTGGGGGCGAATTCCACGGCCTTCGTCATCGCACCGAGCGCGCCACCCTTCTGCACGTCGTAGAATTCCATGAGTCCCGCGGTGCCTTCGTCCTGCAGGGCGGCGACGCCCGAACCGTCGGGGCCGCGGCCGACGAGCGCCGTATGGTTCCGCCTGTCGCCGTAGTAGACCGTCGACACCGACGGGGCTATGCCGGCGAAACGGTACAGCGTGGGGAGCAGCCCCTGCGTGTCGTCCACGTCGATGGCGCCGCCCTCGGCGAGGGCAAGGAAGCTCCCGAGAATGAGATGGGCCTTGTCGAGGTAGCCGCCGATGCTCGACGACACTTCGCCAGCCGTCTCCCAGCTCAATGACCTCGACAGGTCGGAGACGATGCCGTAGCCGGCGCGCACCGAACTGACGGTCATGGTCCCGATGGCGATCGCGCAGACCACGAGGAACGGCAGTATCAGCAACACGACGAGCGGAATCTTGAAATGCTTCCTGTCGACTGCCATTCTTCCTCCAACCCTTGCGTGCCGCAGCCCTTCACGGGAATCCGCACGGTACGGGAAGTCTAGCATGACTTCGGGAATCGCACCATTATCGGGTCGTTTTCGGCTGGACGAACGATGCAACCGGCGAATATGGCGAGTCACGATCGGGAACCTTCGTGTTTCCGCGGGAACCGCCGTCCGGAAACCGGGCACGGACCGGTACGCATGCGACCTCCCCGTCGGATCGCGGATGCCCCATCATGCAGGAATCATGCGCGTTGATCGCATCGCTATTGACAGTTCGATATGGCGGCAATAGTCTTTGTTCAGGGTCTTGAGACGCCGCGTCGCGGCATGCCGGCAGTGGCCGTTTTCGAGAACGCCGGCAAACGAGTTTCAATCCGTTGCATATGCCAGGAGTGGACAGCACATGACAGAAAACGAAGGGCGTGCGATCCTTCATGGCCGCTTCGAGGCCGCGGGTCTTCGGATCCTCGACGATCAACCCTTGACCATGGGCGACGTCAAGGTCCTGCTCGACGGCTTCGATCCGTCGGCTCGCGTGGGCTACGAGTTCATCACCGCGGAGGCGGGGGACTATGGGGAGTTCACGCCTTCGGTCATCGATGAACTGGAAGCCCGCATCCTTCGGGGCGAGCTGTTCGTCCTGTTGGTCGACGAGAGGGAGATACCTGATGTTCCGTCGCTCGGAGCCGCCGCGGACGAGTTTCTCGGGCGATTGCGGTCGATGGGGAAACTGCCATGAGCGCCAAGATCTATACCGTCGAAGATTTCATGAAGGCCGCGGCCAGCCAGGTCGGGGTTCTCCAGGCCGCGGCCGCTGATTTCGAACTCCACCGCGGCGAGCACGAGACGCGGATGGCGGACCTCCGCCGCCAATTCGACGAGACCGTCACGGGCATGGCGCGCCTCCTCCTGCCGGTCCTCTCCCCGGAAGCCATACGGCGCGCCGCGAAACTTTCCGCCTATGCGCCGCTGCTCACGTCCGATCCGATGTCCACGATGCAGTCCGAGGCGAAGCGGCTCGAAGCCGACATAGCGCGCATGGAAGCCGATCCGCGCTACAGGGACCGCCTGGCGCTGAGGGCGCCCGGGGTGGGGAAGCTCGCCCGCGATCTCCAGGAGCTCGAGGAATACCGGTCATCGATCTCCAACGTGATCCAGCGCGCCGATCATCCCCGCCTGGAGCGGCTGCTGGCCGCAGGCTACGGAACCGACCAGTACAAAGTGGGCTGGTGGCGCATGAGCTACTATGCCGACTGGAAAGCGGGCGACGAAATAACCGAGAGATTCCCGGACTGGAAGAGCTTCGGCGAACTGCGCACCGAGCTTCTCAAGATGCGCGACGATCTCGGCGTATACGACCAGCGGATCGGCGAGCTTCGCAGCGAGATCGAAGCGGGCGAGAAGCTGGAAAAGGACCATGATGCCGCCGCGCTGCGGTTGACCAACCTCGCCTCCATCCACCTCGCCGAATGGCAGGGGCGTCTCGCCCGCTACGTCGTGGAGAGCCCGGAGGTGGTGGCGGATCGTTTAAGCGGCGAGCCCGACCTGGAGGCGCTGCTCAAGACGGTCGTCGGCCTGGGCAAGAAGATCGACTACCTGGGCCAGCTCGCGACCACGCAGCTCGACGAGCCCCTGGAACAGGTCAGGGCCCTGCTCGAGAAGCTGGAGCGCGACCGGAGGAAGTTCACCCGGCCGAAGAACGCCGGCCAGCTCTTTCCCGCCGATATCTTCGAGCGGCGGTTCCGCGACCGTTCCGAGCACCTGGGCAAGCACAGCCGCCGCTACGACGCGGCGTCACGGACGATCAGCGCCTTCACCGATTATCGGCAAGCCAGCTTCGCCGAGGATTTCCTCTGGTGGGACCTGATGACGGACGGCCGGATCGACGGCGACTTCATCGCCGAAGTCGAGGAATTCCGCCGCGCCCACCCGGACTATGTCTGGCGCCCGGAGCAGTTCGATGACGACCGGGCCGCCGCCGCCGCCGCGGCGGCCGATCGCGAGGATTCCGCTTCCGACAGGATGACCGACGCTTCGTAGCAAGCGATTGCAGGCGCTTGCCGGCCGCCGCCCAATGCCCCGGCCGCAGGCGGGACGGCAACAGGAGCAGTTTTCATGGCGCGATCGATTCGCATCGTCAACTACGCGGTCAACGGGAGCGGCATCGGTCACCTCGTCCGCCTGTCCGCGGTGAACAGGTGGATACGGCGCTATTGCGCCTTCGCCGGCGTTCGGGCGGAGATATACTTCCTCACTTCGAGCGAAGCCGACGGCATCCTGTTCGCCGATCGTTTCGCCTCGTTCAAGCTCCCGTCGAAGACGATCGTGGGCGAAAGCGGCATCGACAAGACGACCTATCTTGCCTTGGCGAAACAGTGGGTATGGCACTTTCATCTATCGCCCGATCAAGGACAGCTTCGCCTCGCGCGCCGATTTCCAGGCAATGCTTCCCCTGTATGACGCCATTCTCGTGCCCGACGATCGGGACGCGGTGGCTCCGGCGGACATGGCGGTGCCGGAGGAGGCGCGAGATCGCGTCACGTTCACCGGGCCGGTGATGGCGCGCGAGCGGGTCGAGCTGCTCGCGCGCGATACCGCGCGTTTCCGGCTCGGCGTGGAAGGCGACCGTCTCGCCGTCTATGTGTCCGCCGGGGGCGGCGGCGATCCGTGCGTCGAGCGCCGGCTGCTGGAAACGATGGACGTCCTGGGATCCGATACCGGCATCCACCTCGTCATCGGCGCCGGGCCGCTCTATCGCGGACGCGTCGTGCACGGGCCGAGGATGACCTGGCTGGCCGGGGCCGGCGTCGCGGAGCTGATGCCCGGACTGGATGTCGCGATATCGGCCGCCGGCTACAACACGTTTTTCGAGCTCATGCACGCGGGCATCCCCTCGGTGTTCCTGCCTCAGGAAAAAGTGGCAGATGAGCAGCGCCGACGCGCGGAACGGGCTGTTTCCGCGGGCGCGGCCGTCATCCTGGACGGGCTCGACGCGAGCTCGCTTCGCGCGGCGATCGGGCGGTTCCGGGATCCGGAGGAACGCCGCCGGGCTTCGGCTGCCGCGAGCGCCCTGGTCCCGCGGAACAACGCCCGCGCGATGGCGGCGGAGCTCCTGCGCCTCGTGCTGCCTCCTTCGGAAATCGAAGCGGCCGAGGAGGGAGTCACCGACGAGCTGTTGGCGGCTTCGGTCGAGCTCGGGACCGGGATCGATCGCCTGTTCGAGATCGGCCGCCTGCTGACGCTCCGGAAAGCCAACCCCCGGCAGGCGCCCGATGCCGTGATACCGGAGGCCGATCCCGCCTCCGTCAGCAGGCATGCGGCCGCCATCGCGCGGGCCACCGCTTCCCATGGTATCCCGATGCCGCAAGCCATGAGGATCATCAACACCATCGTCAAAAAAATCGCGCTGGGGGGAGCCGAAGCCCGCGCGCGCGCAGTCCTCGGCTTGCTCGGCGACTTCGCGGCGTTCGACGACTGGGCCGGGGCGGACAGCCTCATGAAGGTATTCGTCGTCGAACGGGATCTGGCGGCCCCGGAATTTGCCGCCGACGTGGGGACATTCCTCGGCCGCCTGCACGCTCGAGGCGACGACCTCTATGGGGGGATCGCGTGCCTGTGCGCTGCCCAGGACGCGGGAGCCGGCGACCTGTCGGACAACCGGGACTTGCTGCGGCGGGCATCCGCGCGCCTTGCCGGGGAGCGCGGATGAAACCTCCGCTTCCGTCGTCGGGGAAAGCGCTCGTCCTGGCCGGCATCGACGCCGGCCGGCCGCTCGCGGGCCCGGAGACGATACACATCGACGTGACCAATGCCTGCAACGCCAACTGCATCACGTGCTGGGACCACTCGCCGCTGCTCGAGACACCGCGCCCGTCCGAATGGAAGAAACGGCGCATCGACCCGGCCGTCGTGGAAGCCCTCCTCGACGATGCCGTCCTGCTCGGCGGGCTGCGCACGGTGATCCTGTCCGGGATGGGCGAGCCGTTCGTCCACCCGGAGATCGATCGCCTGATCACGTCGGTGAAATCGCGCTCCCTCCGGCTGACGCTCATCAGCAACCTCCTGGCCGCCGGAGCGGCCGACCTGCAGCGGCTCGCGTCCCTGGGGGTGGACGAGATCCTCGTCAGCATCCACGCCGCTACCGAGGCGACCTACCGCGCGATGCACCCCAACTTCGACGGCGCCGCATGGGCGGAGCTCATCCGGCGCCTCGACCGCCTCGCCGGAACCGGCGTCGCCTGCAAGCACGTGCACGCGATATGCGCGCCGAACGCCGCGGAACTGCCGGCCATGATCGCGTTGGGGCAACGCCACCAGGCGGCCGAGGTCAGCTTCAAGCTCGCCAGCCTGGGCGGCGGCACGGAAGCCTGCCGCATCGACGAAACGCTCAGGCGGCGCCTGGTGGAGAGGACGGTGCCCGAAGCGGCGGCATTGGCCGCGAGCCTCGGCGTGCGCTGCAACCTGGAGCTGTTCTCCCGGCAGCTTGCCGCCCCCGGCGAGACGGCGGGAACCACGATGGCCACGGCGCCCGTCGACGAGGTGGGCTGCTTCATGGGCTACGCGTACGCGCGGGTCACCGTTGACGGCACGGTCCTCTTCTGCTGCAATACAGAGACCGCGGTCGGGACCCTGGGGGCCGGGCCGGGGAATCGCTTCTCCGACCTGTGGCGGTCGCCGCGCTGGGACGACCTGCGCGCGCGCATGCGCCAGGGGCGCTTCCTGCCGGGCTGCGCGCGCTGCGGGAAGCTCGCGCAGAACGTGAAGCTCGGAGCGCAGTTCGCGGCGACCTTCGGCGAGGAGCGGCTCGGGGCCGTGAACGGTCATGATGCCCGCAGGGACGGATCGCCGTGCGCGTAGGCAATCGTCAGCCCACCGTGGAATGGCAGGTATGCGGCGTCTGCAACTACGATTGCAGCTACTGCATCCAGAGCCGGTCCTCGCGAACCGGCCAGCCGGAAGCCGGGACCGTCGAAGGGCTGCTGGGGTTCTTCGGCCGCCTGCCGGGACGCTGGGAGATCAAGATGAGCGGCGGCGAGCCCTTCGCCGCGGACCTCTTCATGACCCATGTCGTGCCCGGACTGGTCGAACGCACCGTGCATACCGTCTCTGTGCTGACGAACCTTTCGGCGCCGATGCCCGTCCTGGAGCGCTTCGCCGCCGCGACGCGGGGACGACTCGGCATCATGAGCGCATCGCTGCATCTCGAGCGCGTCCGGGTCCGCGATTTCGTCGACAAGGCCGTGGCCATGCGCGGCCTGATCGGGCCCGGGGCGCAGTTCGTGGTCAACACTGTGCTCGTGCCTTCCCGCCTTCCCGAGATCGAGGAGGCCGGGCGGATGGTCGAATCCGCCGGCCTGCGCTTCTTTCCCCAGGTCATGAAGGTGAAAACGCCCGCCGGGGTCTTCCCGTACGACGAGGAAGACCGGCCGCGTGTCGATGCCCTCACGGGAAGCGCCGATCGGTACGGCCCTCTTCGCGCGAACACGGCGCCGAGCTATCATGGCCGCCCCTGCTGGGCGGGCGTGGAGTATTTCACGGTCACGCAAACCGGGGACGCATGGGCCTGCCGCAGCGCGAAAAGGGAAAAGGAGGGATTCCTCGGCAACGCGCTGGACGGCAGCGTCCGGCTGCGGGATGACCCCGAACCCTGCAGCTATCGAATGTGTCCCTGTACCGTTCCCGCCAATCGCGGGATGATCGGTGAGGAGTGAGCGGATGACCGCCGGCCCCGCGGACCCGTGCGAACCGACCCCCCGCCCCCAGGAGGGCGTCGTGAGCTGGAACATCAACACGGCCTGCAATTACCGCTGCGGCTATTGCACGCAGCGATTCAAGGAAGACCGCAACCGCTGGAGCCGGGACACGCCGCGATTCCTCGAAGCGTTCGCGCGCCTGCCCGGCCGATGGGAAGTGAAGCTGTCGGGCGGGGAACCCTTCGTCCAGCCGACGCTCGAGGGTATCGTCGCCGGCCTGGCCGCGCTCGGGCACCGCATCTCGATCGTCACGAATTTCTCGGCACCGCGCGAAAAGCTCGAAGCCTTCGTCGCCGCGGCCGCCGGCCGCGTCGGCGTGTTCTCGTGCAGCCTCCATCTGCCCTACGTCGATGGCGATGACGAATTGGACGGGTTCTTCCGGAAAGCGGCGTGGCTCCAGGCCGAGCTGCAGGCCGCACATGCCCGGGCAGAGACCCCTGCCCGGGCAGGAGCCCCTGCCGACCTTCCCCGACCCCGCGTCTGCGTGACGACGGTGGCCACGCGAGACGCCCTTCCGCGACTGGGCGACCTGGCCAGGCGATCCAAGGCAGCAGGCTTGCCGTTCAAGCTACAGCCGGAAAAGCAGGACCGCGAGGTGATCCGGTACACGGACGGGGAGGAGCGGACCATCCTCGCGCTCGGAGGGCACAACTTCACCGGCCGGATCGTCCATCGTTTCGAGGGACGGCCCTGCTGGGCGGGGAGCCGGTACTTCATCCTGGACGACGAGGGGACCGCGTATCGCTGCTATCCCGCGCGCCGATTCCGGGTGGAGAGGATGGGCCGGTTCATCGCCCAGGGTTTTCGCCTCGCGGACGTACCTTCCCCCTGTCTCTACGCGGCATGCAATTGCACAGTCCCGATCGCGCGTGGCATGATGCCCCTGGCGGGGCTCGAGGCTTCCCGCATCGATTTCGAGGAGGACCTGTCATGAAATACAAGACCTTTCGGGCCATCGCGATCACCGCTCTCGTCGTCGGCGTCGGGGGAGGATCGGTGTTGGGCGTTCGCGCCTGCGGATCGAGGCCGCGCCGGGACTTCGCGGGGAGCCAGCCGGGCGCCGGTACCGGTCAATCGACGACGTCCACGCCGCAGCCCGCGACTCCCGGGCCATCCGCGCCGCAACGGGACCTGGCAGCGGGCGAACAGGCCCTGCGCGAGATGGACAGGGCGATCCTGGATCTGCTGGACAAGCCCATGAGCGGCGAAAGGATCAAGGACGCGTTCCCGTCGCGCTCCTACAAGGTGAACGTCTACAAGGACTCAGGCTTCGCGCAGGCCAATCGCCTCAAGATCGATTTCGATCGCGACGAAAAGGACGACGAGAAATGGACGCTCGAAGGGTTCGGGCCCGGCCTGAAGGTGAAGCGTCAGGTGGCCCCGAAGGACGACGCGGACTATTCCGAGGAATACCGCCTGCTCGGCGGGGCCTGGGCGCCGAAAGAGTAGCGTTCACGGGGACGGCGATGCCGGCATGGCGACTCGTCGGCTCCCATGACTGGTCGACGAACGGGCTCGATCCGATCCATCCCGCCATGCCCGTGACAACTATGGCCTGACCACCCGCGGCGTCCCGCGCTCGAGCATCTTCGCCAGCAATCCCGCCGGATCCTTCTCTTTCCCGAGGAGTATCATCGCGGCGATGATGTAGGGCTTGTAGCTGGCTTCGCGGTAGGTATCGTCGCGGTAGCGGTCGAAGACGCTCGCGGCGACTTCGCCTGCCTTGCAGGACACGTCGGTGATGTCGGCGGGCAGGCAATGCATGTAGAGCGCCGTGCCCGACCTTGTCAGCTTCATCCTGTCCTCGGTGCACTCCCAGTCCCTGTACCGGGCGTTGTTCTCGAGGCACTTCTTCTCCAGGTCCTTGAGCCCCGCCTGGTCGCCGTTCCTGAGGAGCGGGACGCGCTTCTGCATGACGTCGAAGGGGGCCCAGCTCTTCGGGTAGACGATGTCCGCGCCCTTGAAGGCTTCGTCCATGGACGTGACGTGTCGGAAGGAACCGCCGGACTCCTTCGCCTGGCGTTTCGAAAGCTCGACGACGTCGGGGATGAGGTCGTAGCCCTCGGGATGGGCGAGGGTGATGTCCATGCCGAAGCGGCTCGCGAGCCCGATGATGCCCTGCGGGACGGAGAGGGGCTTGCCGTAGGAGGGCGAGTAAGCCCAGGTCATGGCGATCTTCTTGCCCTTGAGCCCGTCGATACCGCCGAAGTGATTGGAGAGGTGGAGGAAATCGGCCATGGCCTGGGTCGGGTGGTCGACGTCGCTCTGGAGATTGACGATGGCGGGGCGATCGGGAAGGACACCGGCCGCGACGCCTTCGTCGAGGGCCTTGGCCACTTCCCGCTGGTACTTGTCGCCTTCACCCAGATACATGTCGTCGCGGATGCCGATGGCTTCCGAAAGGAAGCTGATCATGTTGGCGGTCTCGCGGACCGTCTCGCCGTGGGCGATCTGGCTCTTGCCTTCGTCGAGGTCCTGTACGTAGAGGCCCAGTAGGTCGCAGGCGCTCGCGTAGGAAAAGCGGGTGCGGGTGGAATTGTCGCGGAAGTTGGATACCGCTATACCGGAGTCCCAGACGCGGGTGCTGATGTTCGCGTCGCGCATGGCGCGGAGCGCGTCCGCCACGAGGAAGGTCGCGTCGATCTCGTCGCGGGACTTCTCCCAGGTGAGCAGAAAATCCTTCCTGAACATGCTGATTTTCTTCGACCTGAGGGTTTCAATCAATTTTCCGATGTTCTTCTCCATCTTCGTTCCTCCTGTGCTGCCGTATGTCAGGAGCCCTTGTTTTTCGGTCCCCAGCCCGAGAACCGATCTGCCGGATTTTCGGGAACACGCCTGAAAATTCCGAAGGCTCCTGTCTCCGCGCTCCCGAAACGCGGAGCGCCGTTTCCGCATCGAGTTATCTCAATTTCCCCATCGCCCGCAGGATCCTCTCCGGCGTGAACGGCCATTCACGCATCCACGCGCCGCAGGCATCGTGGATCGCTATGGCTATCGCCGGCGCCGCGCCGTTGAGCGATATCTCCGACACGCTCTTGCCGCCGAAGGGGCCGACCTCGTCCTCGACCGGGACGAACTCGACGGTGAAGTCCTCGGGCACTTCGAAAATCGTCGGGATCTTGTAGTCGAGGAAGCGCGCGTTCACGCAGCGGCCGTTCGCGTCGTAGATCATCTCCTCGTAGAGCGAATGGCCGACGGCCTTGAGCACGCCGCCGTAGATCTGGCCGAGCGCGAGGGCCGGATTGATCGGCGTGCCGCAATCCTGGTAGGCGTGGTAGCGCCTGAGCTTGACGTCGCCCGAGCGCACGTTGACCGCCGCTTCCACGAAATGGGCGCCGTAGGGGAACGCGGCATGGTCGGTCTTGAAGGTGCCGAAACCGGTGAGGTCGTCGTGGTACTCGCCCTGCGTCGACATGTGCGCGAGCTTGGCCAGCGTCACTTCGCCCATCTTCCCCTTCACGATGCCGCGGGGGGCGATGGACAGGTCCGCCTCAGGCTCGCCCAGGACTGCCGCCGCCGCCGCAAGCACTTTCCGTTTCAGGTCCTCGGCGGCCTTGACCGCGGCGTTGCCCGAGAAGTAGGTCCCCGAGGACGCGTACGCGCCCTTGTCGAAGGGCGTCACGTCGGTATCGCCGGAAATGACCGTGACGTCGGCCATCTCGAGCCCGAGTATCTCGGCCGCGGCCTTGGCGGTGACGGTGTCGAGTCCCGTGCCGAGGTCCGCGCCCCCGGAAAGGAGGAGGAGCGTCCCGTCAGCCAGGAGCCTGATCTCCGCGTTGGCCGCGTCGAGCCCGGGCAGGCCGGATCCCTGCTGGATGATGACGGCTCCGTGGCCGATCTTCCAGTCCGGATCGTCCGAAACGGGTTTGGATCCCCAGGCGAAGGCTTTCCGGCCTCGCTCCAGCATTTCGCCGAGCCCGCATTCGCCGAGCGTGACCGCGATGCCTTCGCGGCCTTCGCCGAGGCTCTTCAGGATCTCGATGCGCGCGCCCGAGCGGACCCGGTTCTTCTCGATGAGCTCGAGCTGGTCCATCCCGAGTTCGGCCGCCAGCTCCGCGAGCGCGGTCTGCAGGGCGAAGGATCCCTTCGGCGCGCCGTAGCCCTGGTAGGCCCCGGCCGGGGAGAGGTTCGTGTAGTACGACTTCACCTCGAAGCGCGCGTTGTCGCACAGGAGGAGCGGGAGGCTCTTCGATATCGCGTTCATGGGGACGGTGAGGCAGTGCTGGCCATAGGGCCCGGTGTCCGCGTCGAGTTTCATGAATATGGCGGTGAGACGACCGTCCTTCTTCGCGCCGAGGCGAACCGTGATTTCCATGACGTGCCGCGTGCGGCTGGAGACGAATTCCTGCTCGCGGTCGTAGCGGAAATAGACGCCGCGGCCGGTGGTCCAGGCGACGTAGCCGGCCATGTCCTCGACCACGATGTCCTGCTTGGCGCCGAAGCCGCCACCGACGCGTTCCTTGATAACCCGCACCTTGTTTTCGGGTATCCCGATCGCGCGCGAGACGATGCGCCTGACGTGCCAGGGGACCTGCGTCGACGCGTGGAGGACGAGCCGTCCGCCGTCGACCTTGGCGTACACGACGTGGGGTTCCAGCGGCGTGCACTGGACGCGGTTGCCGCGGTATGTCCGCTCGATCACGACGTCGGCTTCGGCGAAACCGCGCTCGACGTCGCCGATGCCGCTCGAGACGCTGGCAGCGAGGTTGCGGTGAGGGTCGGCGTGCAGGGGGAACTGGTAGACGACAGGATCATCGCGGCCGTCTCCAGCGACGCCCGTCCCCTCGGGCGGCTCCCCGGAGACGTACCTGACTTCGCCCGAGTGCACGACGGGGGCCCCGTCGGCCCTGGCTTCGGCGATCGAGAGGACCGGCTTGAGGACTTCGTACTCGACCCTGACGGCCTTGCAGGCGGCTTCGGCCTGTCTGGCCGTTTCCGCGAGCACGGCCGCGACGCGGTCGCCGACGTGCCGCACCTTCCGGGAAAACATCCGCTGGTCGTGCGGGCTCGGTTCCGGGAAGCCCTGTCCGGCCGTGGTGTACACCTTGTCCGGGCAGTTCTCGTGCGTGAAGACGGCGATGACACCGGGCATCGCGAGGGCTGCCTTCGTGTCGATCGACCTGATCCACGCGTGGGCGTGCGGACTGCAGAGCAGTTTGAGGTGGCACGCGTCCGCGTCGACGCGGTCCTCGACGAAGGCTTTTTCGCCGCGCACCAGGGTGAAGGCGTCGATCTTGTCGCGATCCTTGCCGACATGCCGCAGATCCGGGCGGAACTCGGGGGCAGCGGCCTCGGAGTAGGCTGGGTCGGTCAGGCGCATGGACGCTATGCGCACGGCGGCGTAGAACTGCTCGTAGCCGGTGCAGCGGCACAGCGTGCCGGAGAGCGCGTCGCGGATCTCGACATCCGACGGGGCGTTCGAACGCCCGAGGAGTTCATGGATGGCGAGGACGACCGCCGGTGTGCAGTAGCCGCACTGTACGCAGGCCGCGTCGACGAGGGCGCGCTGCACGATGGAGAGCTTGCGATCCTTGGAGAAGTGCTCGACCGTGACGACGCTCGAACCTTCGGCCTGTGCCGCGAGGATGATGCAGGAATTGACGAGCTTGCGGTCGAGGATGACCGCGCAGAGGCCGCAGGCTCCCTCGCCGTCGCACCCGTCCCTCACGGAGACGACGCCCTTGCGCCTGAGGAGTTCCTTCAGGGTTTCGCCGTCCGCACAGTCCCACGCGACACGGCGGCCGTTCAGTTCGAGATTCACGGTCATGGCTGGGCCTCCGCGTTCATGATGGCGTCGGCGACCAGGATCGACGCGCGCAGGCGCTTGAAGGCGGCGCTGCCCCGGACGTCGTCGATCGGCGACAGGAACGGGGACACGGCGGCTTCGATATCGGAGCGTTTCGGCAGGGGCTTGCCCTCGAACAGGCTTTCGAGTTCGGGGAAGCGCCTCGGGTGGCTCGAGAGCCCGCCGCATGCGATCCTCAGATCCTTGACGACGCCGCCGGAGAGCCTCCAGGACGCGGCCGCCGTGAGCACCGAGACGTCGCAGGCCGTGCGCGACCAGCGTTCGTAACCGTAGAGCCGCTCGGGGTCGAAGACCAGCTTGATCCGCGTGATGAGGCCGGAAGGAGACGCGAGCCAGGATTCTGCGGGAAGGGGCGCGTTTCCGCCCGCGAACTCGAATGAAGCTTCCGCGGTCAGGAAGACCGGCGGGAGGCTCGCGCAGGATTTGCCGGCAGCCGCGTTGCCGGCCGCGGTGGCGCGGTTGCGGATGTTGCGGTCGGCCATGCCGAGGCAGGCTTTGCGCAGGACCGCGGGAGCGTCGGGCGAGTCGATGATGTCCTGGAAGGTCGCGCCCGCCCCGATCTCGACCGTGTTCCCCGTACGGGAGACGCCGGAGGGAAGAATGCCCGCAACCGAGACGACGGTCATGGGCTCGTCCCTGAACTGGCTCGAAAGGAGGAAGGTCCCTCCGGCGAGCGGGACGGCTCCCTTCACGGAGGCGAGCATGGAGAGTGCTTCGGCCGCGTCCCGCGGCTTCAGGAATTTCGTTACCATGGCGTCAGGCTATCCCAGCTTTGACGTAGAGTCTATGGGCGACGCGGTTGGCGTCGTCCTTGAGCCGTTCTTCGTCCACCCCGACGACGCGGCCTGAGTCGACCGCGATCCGGCCGTCGACGATGACCGTGTGGGCAGAGTGGTCGTAGCCGCAGAAGAGGAGGGCGGCCGAGGGGTCGGACATGGAGCCGGAGTACGCCAGGGTGTCGACGTTCCAGCACGAGATGTCCGCGAGCGCGCCTTCCTCGATGTGGCCGGATTCCGTCCAGCCGAGGATCCGCGCGCCGTTCTCCGTCGCGATCTTCCACGTTTCCTTCGCCGTGAGGCCGGCCGAACCGTACCTGACCCGCTGCAGGAGCATGGCTTGTCTGGCTTCGCCGAGCATGTCGGAGGAATCGTTGGACGCGGAGCCGTCGACGCCGAGGCCGACGGGGACGCCCCGGTCCACCATCTCGCGCACCCTGCAGATGCCGGAGCCGAGCCGCATGTTCGAGGAGGGGCAGTGGGCGATCCCGGTCCTCGTGCGAGCGAGCAGGTCGAGCTCGGCGTCGTTGAAGAAGATGCCGTGGGCGTACCACACGTCCTCGCCGATCATCCCGCAGTCGCCCATGAGCTCGAGGGGACGCCGGCCGTACATGGACACGCAGTATGCTTCCTCGTCCGAGGTTTCGGCAAGGTGCGTGTGGATGCGCACACCATGCTTCCGGGCGAGCTCCGCGGAGCGCTTCATGATGGACTCCGTGACCGAGAAGGGGCTGCAGGGCGCGAGGGCCACCCGGCGCATCGAAGCGGGGGACGGGTCGTGGTACTTCCGGATGGTCGCTTCGCTGTGCGAGAGGATCGTGTCCTCGTCCTGCACGACCGTGTCGGGCGGCAGGCCCCCGTCCTTTTTCGAGCGGGACATGGAGCCCCTCGTGGGGGCGAAGCGGATCCCGAGGTCTGAGGCCGCCTGGAACTGGATGCCCGGCAGGTCTTTTGCGAAGCCGTTCGGGTAGAGATAGTGGTGGTCCGTCGTGCAGGTGCAGCCGGTCTTGAGGAGCTCGGTCATCGCCAGGAGGCTCGACGTGCGCACGGCTTCCTCGTCGATGCACTTCCATATCTCGTAGAGGTACACGAGCCAGTCGAAGAGCTTCGCGTCCTGCACGGCGGGAAGGTTCCGGGTGAGGGTCTGGTAGAAGTGGTGGTGCGTGTTCACGAGCCCGGGGGCGACGACCATCTTCGACGCGTCGACGACGCGCGCGCCGGCCGGGGCGGCGACGCCACGGCCAACCCGCGTTATGCGATTTCCTTCGACGAGGACGTCGACCCCCGCGAGATCGGGCCCGGAATGCCGGACGACCCGCAGGCAGTCTTTCAGGAGAATCACCGCGTCACCTCCCGGTTGAAGTCGTCGATCAGCTTGTCGAGCTCCGCGGCCTGGGCGCGCAAGCCTCCCCAGTAGTTCCGGTAATCGTCCCACTGGGCTCGGAGCTCGCCCAGGTCCTTCCCGAGCTGCTCGATCCAGGTGAAGTACTTGAGCTGGTGGATGCGGCGCTTGTCCACCTGTGAGAGCTCGAGGACGTGATCTGTTTCGAGCGCCTGAAGGCGCTCGAAATCACGGTCAGCCTGGCGCTGGTCGTACCTGCCGCGCTCCGCGGTGAGCTCGGAGAGGCGGCTGCCGTACATGACCATGGAATCGGTGAACATCGTGAATACGACGTCCTGCCCTCCGAGCTCGTAGTACTTGGCGAACTTGATGGCGCCGACGAGGTTGCCCACGCCGGAGATGCCCATGAGGTCGAGCGCGGCGATCTGGGCGGGGGTGACGCCGTTCTCGGCGAGCAGCTTGCGGCCGGCTTCCTCGTTGAAGAGGCGGATGAAGCGCATCGGGAGCTCGTCGTCGATGCCGATGGCGGCGTCCGTGTCGCGGAGGTTGTGGATCCACGGGATGTGCTTGTCGCCGATGCCCTCGATGCGGTGGTCGCCGAAGCCGTTCTCGAGGATCGTCGGGCACTGGAGCGCCTCGGCGACCGCGACCTTGGCGCCGTGCCTGTCGCGCAGCCAGGAACCCGCGCCGAGCGTTCCGGCCGAGCCGGACGAAAGGACGACGCCCGAGACGTGGTCGCCCGGGCGGGCGATCCTGTTGAAGACTTCCTCCATGGCGGGGCCGGTGACGCTGTAGTGCCAGAGGTGGTTCGGGAGCTGGTCGAACTGGTTGAAGATCACGGCGTCGGGGCGCGTGCGCTCGAGCTCGATGCATTTGTCGAAGATCTCCTTGACGTTGCTCTCGCAGCCGGGCGTCGCGATGACCTCCTCGGCCATGGTCTTGAGCCAGTCGAAGCGTTCGCGGCTCATCCCCGCGGGGAGGATGGCGATGCTCGGGCATGAGAGCAGGCGGCTGATGTACGCGCCGCCGCGGCAGTAGTTGCCCGTGCTCGGCCAGACGGCTTTCTTCGTCGTCGGGTCGAAGCGGCCCGTCACGAGCTCCGGCAGGAGGCAGGAGAGCGCGGCGCCGACCTTGTGCGCGCCGGTGGGGAACCACTTGCCGACGAGGCCGACGATGCGCGCCTTCGTTCCTGTGATGGAAGAGGGCAGTTCGAAGTGGTTGACGCCGCCGAAACCGCCGCCCTTCTCGACCGGCTCGTTGTGCCAGTTGACGCGGAACAGATTCCTGCTGTGCACGTCCCAGAGCCCGACACCCTTGAGTTCGTCCTTGACCTTCTGCGGGATCAGGGCCGGATCGCGCATCTGCGCGTAGGTCGGGAGGATGATGCCTTTTTCCCGGCATCGTTCGATGTTCCTCTTCCGCTGCTGCTCGTTGACCTTGAGATCTATCATCAGAATTCCTCCTGCGTTGGATTCATGGGAATGTTGACAGAAGGCTCCTTAGCCTTTTTCAACACCCTGTCAGGCCTTCGCCCCGACGGCCCTCGCCGCGTTCTTGATATCCTTGAGCCCCGAGCCGGTGATCATCACGACGACCAGGTCGCCGGGGTCGATGCCGGCCCGGGCCTTGAGGAAGCCGGCCCACGCGCAGGCCGACGATGGTTCGGCAAAAAGCCCGGAACCCGCCGAGAGCGCGCGCTGCGCCTCCAGTATTTCATCGTCCCCGACGACCACGGCCCTGCCTCCGTACTTTTTCAGCTTGGCGAGCGCGTAGATGCCGTTCCTCGGCACGTCCACGGCGATGGAATCGGCGATGGTGTCCGACGGTACCGGCGGGCCGAAGAACCCCGATTCGAGCGCCCGCGCGATCGCGCTCGAGCCCTGCGCCTGGCAGGCCCAGACGGTCGGCATGTGCTCGATCTCGCCGAGCCTGAGGAGGTCCTCGAAACCGCGGTAGACGCCGGCCAGGATGACCCCGTCGCCCGTCGGGACGAAGACGTGGTCGGGTCCCCGTTCGCCCTCGCGCCCGAGGGAGCGCGCCATCTCGAAGGATGCCGTCTTCTTGCCCTCGATGGTCAGCGGGTTGTACGCCGTGTTGCGCGAGAGCACGCCGGTCTTGAGGGAATACGCCAGGGAGAGGTCGAACGCCAGGTCGTAGGTGCCATCGACTTCCTTCAGTTCCGCCCCGTACTGGAGCACCTGGATCCGCTTGGCCGCTGGCGCTTCTGCGGGAAGGAAGACCGTCACCTTGAGCCCGGCTGCGGCTCCGACGCAGGCCATGCTCGAGGCGGCGTTCCCCGTCGACGCGAGCGCGATCTCCGTGATGCCGTGCTTCGCGGCGAACGCCGCAACGAGGTACGACGCCCGGTCCTTGAAGGAGCCGGAGGGATTGCAGGTGTCGTCCTTGAGCCAGAGCCGGGGGAAGCCCGTCTCCTTCCTGAGACGCCCGGGCTTCCACAGGGGCGTGTCGCCGACGGGCAGGGGTGGGAAGTGCTCGCGCTCGACGGGCAGGGGGATGTCCTTCGGTCCGGAGACCGAGAAGCCGTCCCAATGGCATTCCAGGACGCCTTCCAGCGGGAGCCCCGGCGCGTTGCGCGCCCCGCAAGGATCGCAGAGATAGCGTCCGGGCTCGATGTCGTATTCGGCGCCGCAGGCCGGGCACCGGTAGAACCATCTCATCGGGACGACTCCAGGGTCCAGGGCAGAGCGGCGTAGAAGGCGGCGCAGACCTGGAGGTCGCCCACGCGGGTGATCTCGTTCGGCGCGTGGGCCTGGCTCTCGTCGCCGGGGCCGAATCCGATGCAGGGGATCCCGTGGCGTCCGCAGATCGCGACGCAGTTCGTGGAGAAGGTCCACTTGTCCACGACCGGGTCCTTGCCGAAGAGCTCCCCGTACGCCCGAACGCCGGCCTTCACGAGCGCGTGGTCCGCCGCGATCTTCCAGGTCGGGAAGTAGAGCTCCTGCCTGTAGACCTTGCCGGTGTAGGCGCTCTGGGAGTACTCGGGCATGAAGACCTCGAACTTGTCGACGCCGGCGTCGCGGAGGGCTTTTTCCACCTGGGAGATCGCGAGCTTGTCGTCCTCGCCCCAGGTGAGGCGGCGGTCGCAGTAGAGCATGGCCTGGTCGGGAACGGCGCACTGGCTCGGGCCCTGCACCCTGATCTGCGAGACGGTGATCGTGCCCTTGCCGAGGAATCTGTCGTCGTCCGGCTGCAGTTCCGCATTCAGCTTTTCGATGGCGAGCGCGGCCCTGGCGGCCTTGTACGCGGCGCTTTCCCCGCGCTCGGGCGCGGAGCCGTGGCAGGAGACGCCCTTGATCCGGATCTCGATCTCCATGCGCCCGCGGTGGCCGCGGTAGAGGCGGCAGCTCGTGGGTTCGGTGGAGACGGCGAGGTCGGGGACGAATTTCTCCTCCTCGATGAGGTACTTCCAGCACAGGCCGTCGCAGTCCTCCTCGATGACGGTGAAGGTGAACCAGACCGTCCAGTCGCCTGCGCAGGAGAGTTCCTTGAGGATGCGGCCGGCGGTGATCATCGCCGCCGCGCCGCCGAGCTGGTCCGACGAGCCGCGCCCGTGGACGATCCCGTCCTTGATGAGCCCCGAGTGTGGGGGATTCTTCCACTGGGCAGGATCGCCGACGCCCACCGTGTCGATGTGGGCATCGATGACCAGTTTCCGGGGTCCGTTTCCGACGCGCGCCAGGAGGCTGCCGAGGCCGTCGATCCTGACCTCGTCGAAGCCCGAGTCCTCGCACATCTTCTTCAACAGGAGAACGCGCTCCTTTTCGGTACAGCTGAAGCCGGGTACGCGGATCATCGCGGCCAGGTTTTCCGCGGTCCAGTCGCGGTACTTTTCCGCCAGTCCGAGGATTTCCCTTGATTTGTTTGCCATGTCGTCAGCTCCTTTCGTCCATTCTCTTCCAGAGTCTTGCCGCTTCATCGCGCGAGCGCGCGAAAATCGCTTCCATGTCGAATGCAGGACGGCCGTCCTCCACGAGGAACCTGCCGCCGACCGCCACCGAGCGCACGTGCCTCGCCGAGAGGCCGAACGCGAAGTGGCCGGGGACGTTGGCCGACACGAGGGGGGTCGGCGTCGCGTAGTTCCAGAGGACCAGGTCCGCCGGGTAGCCGGGTTCGATCTTCCCGAAGGAGCCGCCGAAGCAGCGCTCGAGGAGGCGGTTGCCCCGGTCGAGGGCGGCCAGGTAGAAATCCGGCCACAGCGGCCCGCCTGCATCCCGGTTCTTGAAGAACGCGAACTTGAACTCGGCGAGGACGTCGCCGTCCATCCCGTCCGTCCCGATGACCGCGTTCCTCACCTCGGGCAGCAGCGTCGCGTAGCCCACGTTGTTGTTCATGTTCGAGCGCGCGTTGTGCGCCACGAAGGCATCGCGCTCGTTGACGAGCTCGATCTCCGACTTCGAGAGCCAGACGCCGTGGCCGACGATCGACTTCGGCCCCAGGCAGCGCGCCTCGTCGAGCCTCACCGCGAGGTCAGCGCCGAAGCGGTGCCGGGAATCGCTCGCGTCGTACCTGTCCTCGCCCGCGTGGATGTGGAGGCCGCGCCCGGTGGACGCGACCGCGTCGGAGAGCAGGGCCATCGTCTCATCCGAAATCGTGAAGCAGGCATGGCCACCGATCATCGCCTCGATTTTCGGCTTGCCGCCGGCCTTGCGCCCCGCGTCGACCGCGCGGGCGAAGCGGACGTTTTCGCGCACGCCTGAGCGCGCTCCGTCCATGCCGTTGCGGTCGGTCGTCTCGTAGCACAGGACGCCGCGCAGGCCGATCGCCTCGTACGCGTCCCTGATGACGTCAAGGCTGCCATCGATGAATTCGGGGCTCGCGTGGTGGTCGACGAGGGATGTGACGCCGCACATGACCGCGTCTGCGCAGCCTGCGAGCGCGCTGTACTCGAGTATGGGGCGGTCGATGGCCCGGTCGAGCTTCCACCACAGGTGGGCGAGCTGCTCTCCGAAATCCTTGGAGGGCTTGATGTCGGCGAGGAGCCCGCGGGCGAGGGCTGAGTAGAGGTGCGTATGCGAACAGACGAGGCCCGGCGAGAGGTAGGGGATTCCCGTCACCCGTTTCGCGGACGGGTAGCCTCTTCCCCCTCCCTTCCCGACGGCGATGATGGAGCCTCCCTGCGATTCGTCGCCGAACGCGACGTCCACGGGTTCGGAGACGGAGGGCGGGTTGAAACCGACGACGCGGACATTTTCGACGACGGTCATCGTTTTCCTCCGATCAGGTACGGATGGCGTTCGAGGACGACCGCAGCGAACGCCGCGTAACGGCCTGCGTCTCCCCGGAGGCTCGTGCCTTTCCATGCCTCCCAGGCAAGCTTGACGCTCTTGTCCCCGGGTGTCTGCCGCAGGACGAGGGCCGGCGCCGAGGGATTTCCCTCGAACGCGAACCCGGCGTTTTTCGACGCTTCGAGGGCGGCGGCGTCGGGGAAGAGCGTGGGCTTGCCGAGGAAGGGCTCGCCCTCCCAGGGGCAGAAGAAACCGCAGTTGCCGCACTCGTTGCACAGCGCGTCTACGTGGAGTATCTGATACGCCTGGCCGAACCCGGCGTCCACGAAGGTATTGGCCCGGTTCGGGCAGACTTCGACGCAGCGGAGGCAGGCTGAGTCGCATTCGAGGCAGCGCTCGGCTTCCCGGCGGGCGAAGTCGGGCGTGCCCGCTTCGAGGGATTCGATCTGGCGGCCGCGCCCGGCGAGCTTGTCGCGGCGGGGGGCGCGCGGCGCGTACGGGACGGTCGGCGCGTGGAGCCTGAGCTTCTCCATGATGGCGTAGGCGGCCTTCCGGCCGTCCGCGGCCGCGGCGATGATGGAGCTCGGGCCCCGGGCGGCGTCGCCGCCCACGTAGACGTCCGATCCGCCGGCTTCGAGAGTTTCCGGATCGACGACGGGCCGCCCGTCCTTTCCCACCGAGACCCCGAACTTCCCGAGGAACACGGCGTCAGGGGCTTCGCCAATGGCGGCGACGAGGAGCTCGCAGTCGAAAACGGCGGTCTCCCCGGACGCGACGGGAGACCGCCGGCCGGACGCGTCGCGTTCGCCGAGTTTCATTTTCCGCACGGTGACCGTGCCGGGTTCGAGCCGCTCGGGCAGGGTGAGTTCCATGAGGATGCCGCCTTCGGCCACGGCGTTTTCCAGCTCCTCCCGGTCCGCTGGCATTTCGGTCCTAGTCCTGCGGTACGACAGGCGAACCTCGGACACGCCCGGGATCCTGAGCGCCGAGCGCACGGCGTCCATGGCCGTGTTCCCGCCGCCCGCGACCATGATTTTCCTCGTCCCGTCGTACGCGGCGGGATTGCGCGAAAGGGCTTCGAGGAAGACGAGCGCGTCCTCGACGCGGACGCCCTTCCCTTCGAGGGCGAGTTTGCGGGCCACGGGGGCTCCCGTGCCGATGAAGACGGATCCGAAGCCTTCGGCTTCCAGGCGCATCGGGCCATCGACCTTTTCGCCCAGCCGGATTTCCGCGCCGAGCGAACGGATACGGTCGACGTCGGCCGCGATCGCCTCGCGCGAAATGCGGAAGGGCGGGATGACGTTGGCCGGCACGCCGGCCGCGCCGCGCGCGGGGTCGAACACGACGACGCCCACGCCCGCGAGCGCGAGGTGGTGCGCGCAGGACAGCCCCGCCGGACCCGCGCCGACGACCGCCACTTTCCCCGCGTCGGACTTCCGGGGTGCGGGAACCGCGGGGACGGAAGTGGCCGCCGCGCAGCGGAGCTTCACGTCACGGATGCGTACCGAACCTTCGTAGTCGACGCGGGAACAGGCGGCCTGGCAGATATGGTCGCAGAGGGTGCCGGTGATGTTCGGGAGCGGATTGTCGGCGAGGATGAGCTCGAGCGCCGCCTTGTCGTCCCCGGAGGCGGCCAGGCGGATGTACTCGGGGACTTTCTGGTGGACCGGGCAGGCTTCGACGCAGGGGGCCGCGAAGCAGTCGAAGGCCGGGAGCAGCTTCGCGATCGACGCGGTTCCCTCCTTCCAGTCTTCGCGGTATTCGCGGCGGACGAGGGCTTCTTCGGCGAGCCGTTCGAGCGCGGCCGCGTCTGGGAATTCCGGGGCCCTGACAAGGGCTCCGACGGCTTCGGCGGCTATCTCCGCCATGCGGAGATAGCCGCCCGGCTTCAGGATGTCGGTGGCGACCGTGAGGGGACCGAGCCCCGCGGCGATGCATTCCGCGGCGTTGCGCGCCGACACGCCGCCGCAGAAGCTGAACGGGATGGGCTCGGGCAGGGATCTGGCCATTTTCGCAGCCAGGCGGGCGGTGACGGGGAAGAGCGCGCGCCCCGACATGTAGCGCTCGCCTCCGGGGAGCCTCGGGCCGACGTTGGCGTTCGCGAGGGTGTTCGACATCTTGATGCCGAAGCGCACACCCTTCGCCGCGGCGCGCGCACGGAGCGAGGCCACGAGGGAGAGCGCGTCGGCGAACTGGAGGTCGTGCTCGAAGGTGCCGCGCTTGAGTTCGATCCGGCGCCACCCGCAGACGTCCAGGATGTCCCGGGCTTCGTCGTAACCGAGCAGCGTGGGGTTGAGCTTGATGTAGGTATCGAACCCCTTTTCCTCGATCAGGTAAGCCCCGATCTTCTCGATCTCGGCGGGCGGGCAGCCGTGCATGGTGGACAGCGTAACGGAATGGACGGGGGAGGCGGGCATGGCCGCGAGGACTTCATTCGCCCCGGCCGCGCGTTCGGCGCCGAAGGCGGCCGCGAAGCCGGGCGAAGCCGCGACGGCAGCCGCGTCAGCGAGGGTTTCCGTCCAGAACGGGCCGGCCGATGGCGAGCGCATGCCCTCGATGAACGAGTCGACTTTTCCGCCCTTGATGCCTTCGAGGGTGTAGCCGACGGACATGTTGAAGGCGAAGGCCCCGCGAGGGCCCCGGGAGAACATGGCATCGAGCGCGTTGACCGCTATCCATCCGCGCAGGTATTCCTCGCGCGCCTCGCGGAGCGTGAGCTCGGTGGACCATTCGACGTTGTGCCCCTCGTCGACCGCGTCGATGCAGGGCTTGTCGATCTCCAGGCGGTCGTTGACCTGCACGGTCTTCAGTTCGAAGACGCGCGAACCCGCGAGGTAGGCGGCGACGAGGTTCGGGGCGATCTGCGTATGCGGGCCGGCCGCCGGACCCACGGGCAGCGACACGCGCTTCCCGAAGACCGTGAAGCCCGGGGACACCGCTTCGAGCGCGAACACCCGCTCGATGATCTCTTCCGGAATCTCGTAGACGCTCCGCTTGGCGGCGAACTCGCCTGCGATCCGCGCGAAGAGATCCCCCGTGGACGTCGTCGACATGATCTTGCTCATCTGTACCCCCAACGCAGGTGCTTGCCGTATCCCGCTTCCACGGCGATGCCGGTTTCGCCGCGGTCGGCCCGGGCCGCCTCGTAGACGGGTCTGCCCCTGACCCAGGTCGAGATGACGCGGCCCCGGAGGCGCATTCCCTCGAAGGGCGTGATCCGGCCCTTGGAAAGGAGCGAACGTCCCTCCACGGTCCACGAGCCCTCGGGATCGACGAGGAAGAAATCGGCGTCCTTCCCCGGTTCGAGGGATCCCTTGCCGCCCCAGAGCCCGTAGCGTTTCGCCGCGGATTCCGAACTGATCTCGACGTAGCGCCGGAGCGTCAGCCGTCCGGCGAAAAGCCCTTCCGACAGCAGGTAGGGCGCCATGGTCCCCGTGCCCGGGATCCCGCCGTAGTCCGTCCAGACGGAGCCGGTGTTCTTCTCTTCGAACGGGGACGGCGCGTGGTCGCTCGCGCAGAAGGCGATGGATCCGTCCGCGAGGTGCTTCCACAGGAGCTCCGACTGCCCCTTCTCCTTGACGACGGGGGCGGTCTTCAGGGAGGAACCCTTCGACGCGAAATCGTCGGACGAGAACGCCAGGTAATGGGCGCAGGTTTCGCAGCTCGCCCCGGCGGAAGCCACGATGCGCGCGGCTTCCGCGGTTCCGACGTGGACGACGTGGAGGTTGGGTTCGAAGCCTGACGCGAGCGCGACGGCGGCGGCGCACGCGACGGTTTCGGCCGCCTCGGGCCGTGAGGCGACGTAGTCTGCCCATTCAGGCGGCGAGTTCCCGCGCGCGGATTTCACGGCCGCGGTGGCCGCGGTGACGAGGTCCCAATCCTCGGCGTGGAGGAGAAGCGGCCGGCCGAGCCCGGCCGCCTTGCGCAGGACTTCCGGGAAGCGGTAGTGGTCGATCCTGGTGAAGGTTTCCATGCTCGAGATGAAGTAGCACTTGAAGCCGACGACGTCGGGAGCCAGGTCGGCCATCGCGTGGGCGAGGCTTTCACCGATCCCGTTCCCCGCGACGCCGCCGTAGAGGGCGAAGTCGACCACCGATTTCCCGCCCATCGCCTCCAGCTTGCCATGCAGGGCTTCCCTGTTCGTGACGGGAGGCAGTGAGGTGCAGGGCATGTCGATCACGGTGGTCACGCCGCCCTTCGCGGCTTCGCTCGATCCATGGAAAAAATCCTCGCGGCTCTCGAAACCCGGTTCGTCGAAGTGGACGTGCGGGTCCAGAGCCCCGGGGAAGACGAGGAATTTCGACGCGTCGACGACGACTTCGCCGTCGGCCGGAGCGAGGCTCCCGCCCGCGGCGAGGGAAATTCCCGAAATACGTTCGTCCCTGGTCCTGAGGTCGGCGCGGACGAGGCTGTCCTCGCCGGGGAGCGCGAGGAGGCCGTTCCTGATCAGCATGGCGTGTCTCCCTTCGCGGCCTTTTCGCGCCCGTACTCGGGGCGGTCGCCCGTGAGGTAGTCCAGCGCCTTTTCCGGCGTGAGCGGGAGGTCGTACATTCCCGGCCCGTCAGGACGCGCAGAGCGGAGGGCGTCGAGGAGCGCGAAGTACCCCGCGATGCCGTAGACGAGGGGCGGTTCTCCGATCGCCTTCGAGTTGAGGACCGCCCTGGGATTGTCGGTCTCGCGCATCATCTCGACCTCGAGTCGGGCCGGAAGGAAATGGGCGTCCGGGAGCTTGTAGGTCGAGAGGGTGTCGGACAGCAGGCGGCCGTCGGCCCCGAAGGCGAGCTCCTCGAGGAGGGCCCAGCCGAGACCCTGTGCGAAGGCGCCTTCGATCTGGCCGAGGTCCACCGCACGGTCGAGGCTCCGGCCGACGTCGTGGACGATGAGCGCCCGCTCGACGGCGTAGAGCCCGCGCAGGACGTCGAGGCGAACTTCGACGAGGGCGGCGCCGTAGACGTGGTAGGCGAAGGGGCTCCCCTTTTCGGCTTCCATGTCGTAGAAGAGGCCAGGGGTCGCGTAGAAGCCGTGGGCGGAGAGGTCGACCCGGGACTCGTAGGTCTTCAGGACGAGATCGTCCCAGGAAAGGCCCGTATCCTCGCGTCCCCGCACGACGCGGCCGTCCTCGATCGACAGCCCGGCGGCCGGCCCGCCGACGAGCTCGGCGGCCCGCCGCACGAGCCGTCCGCGTATTTCCTCGCAGGCGGCCAGCGCCGCCATGCCGTTGATGTCGCTGCCCGTGCTGGCCGCGGTGGGGACGGTGTTGGCGACGGTGAGCGTGGTCGTGCGCTCGATGGCGACGCGCTCGATCGGGATGCCGAGGGTACACGCGGTCACGCGGGCGATCTTGCGGCTCACCTGCTGGCCCATCTCGATGGCACCGGTGGAGACGAGGACCGAGCCGTCCTGGTAGACGTGGACGAGGGCGCCGCCCTGATTCATCTGGAGCTTCGTGAAGGAGACGCCGAAGCAGTTCGGGACGACCGCGAGCCCCCGCTTTTCGAGCGCGTGCGACGCGTTGAACGAATCCACTTCGGCGCGGAGTTCCCGCCAGCGGGTTTTTTCGAGGAGAGAGTCGAACGATTCGCGGGCCCGGACGCGTGTCATGGGCATGCCGTAGTGGGTGATGTCGCCTTCTTCGAGGAGGTTCCTTCGCCTGAGTTCCACGGGATCGATCCCCATCCGCCGGGCGAGGGCGTCCAACGCGGCTTCCATGACGAAGATGCCCTGGGGCGCGCCGAAGCCGCGGAAGGCGGTGAAGGAGGGGAGATTGGTCCTGCACAGGAATCCCGTGACGCGCACGTTGGGGATCCGGTAGGCCCCGACGGCGTGGAAGAGCGTGCGGGAGATGATCGCGGCGGAAAGATCGCAGGAGCAGCCCGAGTTCTGGTAATAGTCCGCCTCGAAGGCGAGGAGGCGGCCCTCGGCGTCCGCGGCGATCTTCCAGTCGGAGGAGTAGGGATGGCGCTTTCCGGTGGCGCGCATGTCGGTCTTGCGGTCGAGGCAGAGCTTGACCGGCCTTCCGGAGAGCCTTGCGCCGAGGGCTGCGAGGCAGCCCCACGTAGTGGCCTGATCCTCCTTGCCGCCGAATCCGCCGCCGAGCCTGCGGGTTTCGACTTCGACCTTGTTCATCGGAAGCCCGAGCACGCGCGCCGCGGCGCGCTGGACGACCGCGGGTCCCTGCGTCCCGGAGATGATGAATATCCGGTCGCCGTCACGCGGCTCGGCGATGGCGCCCTGCGTCTCGAGGTAGACGTGCTCCTGCCCGCCTGAATCGGCGCGGCCCGAGACGACGTACGCCGCGCGCGCGAAGGCGGCCGCGGGATCGCCGGAACGCTGGGTCCTGGGCGGGAGGATGAAATCGCCCTTCGCCGCGGCTTCCCGCGGGTCGAAGGTCGGTGCGAGCGCATCGCCCTCGACGACAACGAGTTCGGCCGCGCGCCGCGCGAGGCCCTTCGTCTCCGCGAGGCAGAGGACGAGGGGCTGGCCCCAGTACTCCCACTCGCGTTCGGGGAGGAGGGGCTCGTCGGCTACCGTGAAGCCGAGCTGGTTTTCGCCCGGGATGTCCTTCCAGGTGATGACGCGGACCGAAGGGTGGAGGGCGAGTGCCCGCGCGGCATCGATGCGCGTCATCCGGCCCCGGGCGCTGCCCGAGAGTTTTACGGCGCTGTGGAGGAGGTTGCGGGGTTCGGGGAGGTCGTCGATATAGGCGGTCCGGCCCATGACGTTGAGGGCGGCTTCGGGGATGGTCTTCATCGTCGATCCTCCTCGCTTGAAGAAACCCGCACGGCCAGGTCCTCGGCGATCCCGTCCGCGACCCGGTCCCGGAAGAGGGTCGTGAAATGCGCCATGACGAGGCGCTCCAGGACACGGCGGCGGTAGCCGGCCGAGCCCCGGACGTCCCCGATGGTTTCGACCTCCGATGCCGCGAGCGCGGCCAGGTCGCGGGCGGTCCCGGCGGAGACCGCCCGGCCGGCGAGGAAGGCGCTGCTCTTCGGAAGGAGCAGGGGGGTCGCAGCCACGCCGCCCGCCGAGAGACGCCCGCGGACCACGCGGTTCCCGTCGAGCTCGAGAAGGACCGCCGTGTTGACTGCAGCGATGTCGAGGCTCGCGCGCTTGGCTGCCTTTTCGAAGTTGAAGCGGAACGGCCGGCAGGGCGGCGGGATGAGGATCGTCCGGATGATCTCCCCGGGACCGAGGTCAAGCTTCTTGTAGCCGAGGAAGAATGACTCGAGGGGGATTTCCCGGGACGGTCCGTCGCCGCCCGGTCGCGCGATCCCGAGGCGCGCCCCGAGGGCGATGAGCATCGAGGTCATGTCCGCCACGGGCGACGCGTTCGCGATATTGCCCCCGAGGGTCGCGCGGTTCCGTACCAGGATCGATGCGAACGAAGCTTCGAATCGCCCGATCCCGGGGACGAGTGACAGTAGCTCGGGGCAGGCGAAGAAGTCCCTGATCGTGACCGCCGCGCCGACCTCGAGGCCGCCGTCGCCCGAGCGCGTCATGCGCCTCAAGGCGGGATCCGAGCCGGCGAGGAAGAAGCCGTCGCGGGGCTCGGGATCGGTGTTCCTCACGTAGAAGTCGGTGCCGCCCCCGATGACGAGCGAAGTTTCGCCGGCGGCGGGACGCACGCGGGCGTCGTCGGCAAGGAGCTTCCCGCGCGCGAATGCCGCCAGGGATGCGGGGACCACTCGGGCCGCGACGAGGGCGTCGATGCGGGCGAGCGGGTCCGCAGGGAGACCGGGAAACTCCGCGAGGAGCCGGGAGGCGGCGCGCCGTATGGAACCGTATCCGGTGCAGCGGCAGAGGTTGCCTTCCACCGCTGTCAGAGCGCCCGCTTCATCCAGCCGTTCGCCTTCGAGAAGCCAGGCGGTGAGTGACACGATGAAGCCAGGGCTGCAGAAGCCGCACTGGCTCGCGTTCTCGGCGAGGAAGGCGAGCATGACCGGCGTGAGGCCGTCTTCGGCCCCCGAGGCCAGGCCCTCGATCGTGACGAGGTGGCGCCCGTCGAGTTCGCCCAGGGCCAGGAGGCAGGACGGTGCGGCCCGGTAGCGGACGGCGCCGTTTTCGAGCCGCTCGCCGAGGATCACCGCGCAGGCGCCACAGTCGCCTTCGCGGCAGCCTTCCTTGGTGCCGGTGAGCCCGAGTTCCCGCCGGATGAAGTCGAGGGCAGGGGAGCCTTCCCAGGCTTCCGTCCCGACCTCGCGGTCGTTCGCGACGAACCGCAGCATCCTCTTCGTCATGGCGCCATCCCTCCCCGGAATCGAGCTGCCATCACGCCCTCCGTCCCGGGTCCGCGACCGCATCTGCGCATTCGGACGACTTGAGCCGGGACAGGAAATCCGACAGGGTCGCCTCGGTGCATCGGTTCCAGTGGTCGCCGAGGAGCTTCACCGCCCTGCGGCGGTCTCCCCGTTCGAGGGCGTCGACGATGGCTGAATGTTCCGCCGCCGATTCGTCGACGAATTCGGCGACCTGCATGAACGAGTATTCGTAGCGGAAAACGATACGCTTGAGTTCCGCGAGGATCCGGAGGAGGTGGTGGCTGCCGGCACCCTCCACGAGGGCCCTGTGCCAGGCCGAATCGAGCTCGATGCGCTTGAGTGGATCGCAGGGCTCGCCGCGCAGGGAAACCGCGAGCTCCCGGAGCGATTCGACTTTTCCCGGGTCGGGCAGGGGGGAACTCCGGAGGGCGTGGCACTCGAGCAGGCTGACCAGGGGGTAGATCTCCCGAATTTCCGACTCGTGGAGGTGCTTGACCGAAAATCCGAGATGTTTCTGCGTGGAGATGAACCCCTCGCGCTCGAGCCTGAGCAGGGCTTCCCGCACGGGGGTACGGCTCACGCCGAGATTTTCGGCGAGTTCCGAATCCCTGAGCCTCTGTCCGGGCGCAAACTCGCCGCGGATGATCTGCCCGAGGAGTTCGCGGTGGACGTCGGTGCTCAATCGCTGCCTGCTGATGGACATGCGGATACTGTATTTCGTATACAAAAAACCGTCAAGGGGAAAAGCGCCTTCATGCCGGCCGGCCCGGCGGATTTCAGTCCGCGAAGAGCTCGACAGGGGTGAACCGCTCCACGTCGACCAGGCCCCGGTCGGTGATCTTGAGCTTGGGGATCACCGGCAGCGCCATGAAGGAAAGCGTCATGAGCGGCGAAGGGTTGGTAAGTCCCTCGCGCCGGAAAAGTCCGTCGAATTCCCTGAGACGATCCACTACGAAACGGGCGTCGCGGTCGCTCATGAGGCCCGCGACGGGCAGGGGAAGATCGAGGACGACCTCGTCCCCCACCGCGAAGACGAGACCGCCCTTGAGCTTGTTCAGGTGGCGGGCCGCCTTGAATATGGAACGATCGTCGACGCCGGCCACGATCATGTTGTGGGAGTCGTGGCTGATGGTTTCGCCGATCGCTCCCCGCCTGAGCCCGAGCCCCGTGATGAAGCCCTTGCCGATGTTGCCCGAGCCGGTGTGGCGTTCGATGACGAAGAGCTTCACGAGGTCGCGTTCGATGTCCGCGACGCAGAGCCCCCCCTCGACCCGGGGCGAGGCGAGGATCTCCCCCGTGATGATCGACCCGGGCCGGGCTTCGATGACCCTGATCTTCCCGCCTTCCGCGCCCGCCGGTACGGGAATCCGGAAGTCGTCCTCCGTCAGCGACTTGATGTTGACCGAGTCGCGCAGCGGGGGCAGGGAGACGGGCGGCTCGCGCAGGAGCCTTCCGTCCTCGGCGACGAGTATCCCGTCCTTCCAGACGAGTTTCGCCTCGAAGCGCCCGAGACTTTCGAAGGCGACGAGGTCGGCGCGGTATCCGGGGGCGATCGCGCCCGAACCCCTGATGCCGAACCAGCGGGCGGGATTCATGCTCGCGACGCGGAACGCGTCGATGGGATCCACGCCGCCTGCGAGGAGGAGCCGGAGGGCGTGGTCCATGTGACCCTCGTCGACGAGGTCGTCGGGATGGCGGTCGTCGGAACACATGAGGAAACTTCCCGCCGTGCGCGGGGTGAGGGCCGGCAGCAGCCTGCGCAGGTCCTTCGCCGTCGAGCCTTCGCGCATCATGATGTACATGCCCTTGGAAAGTTTCTCCCGCGCCTCCTCCGGGGTGGTGCACTCGTGGTCGGAGCCGATCCCGGCGGCCACGTAGGCCGAGAGATCGCGGCCCGAGAGCCCGGGAGCGTGGCCGTCGACGGGCCTGCCCGCCTGGCGGAAGAGCGCGATCTTGTCGAGCAGCTTCTGGTCCTTCGAAAGGACGCCTGGGTAGTTCATAACCTCCCCGAGCCCCAGGACGCGCGGTTCCCGGAGGAACGGATACATGTCGGAGGCGTAGAACGCGGCTCCCGCGGTATCGAAGTCCGTGGCGGGCACGCAGGAAGGAACCATGAAGTAGACGTCGAGGGGGAGACCCTCGCTCGCGATGAGCATGTAGCGCATGCCGTCGTAGCCGAGGACGTTGGCGATCTCGTGAGGATCGGCGACGACCGATGTGGTGCCCCGCGGGACGACGATGCGCGCGTACTCGGGCGGCGTGAGGAAGGAGGACTCGATGTGGACGTGGGAGTCCACGAGCCCCGGCGCCAGGTGGAGTCCCTTGAGGTCGACGGTCCGCTCTGCCCTGAGCCCGTCGTCGATCCCGACGATCGTGCCATGCCGGACCGAAACCGTGACGCCCCGCCGTATTTCGCCGGCGATGAGGTCGACGAGCGTGGCGTTGGCGAGGTTGAGGTCGCAGGGGAGCGCTCCCCGCGCCGCGTCGATGAGATCCTTGTCGAGCATGGCAAGACTGTAAACCCCATTTTGGCGGGAGGCAAGAGCGGATTGCAAATGCCGTATACAAAAATGCCGTTTGTATACAAAAAATGCTTGCACGCCCGAAAAAGTGGACCTACACTGAGCGCGATCCACGGCAGGTCTGCCCGGTAGAATCGAGGTTCCCGAGGCGGCCTGCCAAACACCAGGAGGCATACCCTTGGAAAAGTTCTTCAAGCTCAAGGAGAACGGGACGACCGTCGGCGTGGAACTGCTCGCGGGCTTCACGACGTTCTTCACCATGGTCTACATCATCTTCGTCAACCCCAACATCCTCTCGGCTACCGGAATGCCCTGGCAGGGCGTCTTCCTCGCCACGATCATCGCGGCGGCCGTCGGCACCCTGGTCATGGGTCTCTTCGCCAACGTGCCCTACGCCCTCGCGCCTGGCATGGGGCTGAACGCGTTCTTCACGTTCACCGTCTGTTTCGCGTTCGGCTTCAAGTGGCAGGAAGCGCTGGCCCTCGTCTTCATCTGTGGCATCATCAACGTCATGGTCACCGTCACCAAGATACGCAAGGAGATCATCAGGTCGATCCCCTCCAGCATCCAGCACGCCATCTCCGGCGGCATCGGCGTCTTCATCGCGTACATCGGCATAAAGGAAGCCAACTTCATCAAGTTCACTTCCGAGGGGCCGAACATCCTCTCCGCCTGGCCCGGCGTCAACGCCCCGGCCGCCATCCCCGCGGGAGAGCTCGCCAGGAACCTCGGCGGCGTCGTCACCAACGGCAACATCATCCCCGCCCTCGTCAACTTCTCCAGCCCCGGGGCGATCGTCGCCCTCATCGGCCTCCTCATCATCATCGTCCTCATGGTGATGAAGGTGAAGGGAGCCATCCTCATCGGCATCCTCGCCTCGACGGTCATCGCGGTTCCCTTCGGCATCGTGAACCTCGCCGCCGTGAAGATCGAACCCGAGTCGTGGGGCAACGCGTTCTCGGCCCTCGGCGTCACCTTCGGCGCGCTCTTCGGCAACCCCGGCTTCCTGAGCCTCTTCGCCGATCCCGGGCGCGTCCCGCTGGTCGTCATCACGATCTTCGCGTTCAGCCTCTCTGACACCTTCGACACGATCGGCACTTTCATCGGCACCGGCCGCGCCACCGGCATCTTCAGCGACGCGGACATGAAAGCCATGGAATCGTCCAGCGGCTTCAAGTCCAAGATGGACAAGGCCCTGTTCGCCGATTCCATCGCGACCTCCATCGGCGCGGTGTTCGGCACTTCGAACACCACCACCTACATCGAGAGCGCCGCGGGCATCGAGGCGGGCGGCAAGACCGGGCTCACCTCGGTCGTCACCGCGATCCTCTTCCTGCTCTGCATCTTCCTGGCCCCGATCGCTGGGCTCGTCCCCGCCTTCGCGACCGCCCCCGCCCTCATCGTCGTCGGCATCCTCATGATGGGATCCTTCGGCAAGATCGCCTGGGACGATTTCGAGGAAGCGGTTCCGGCATTCTTCGCCGCCATCCTCATGGCCTTCTGCTACAACATCTCCTACGGCATCGCTGCCGCCTTCATCTTCTACGCCCTGCTCAAGCTGATCCGCGGGAAGGGGAAGGAAGTCCACCCGATCCTCTACGGCTCCGCGGTCCTGTTCATGATCAATTTCATCATCATGGCGGTCAGGAACTTCTGATCACTCCCGATCGAACGACATCCAGCCCGCCGCAACCGGCGGCGGGTTTCTCCGGAGGGGCTGCAAAGGCCTTCGTTGACAAGGCGACATGAACAAGGGGAATGTCGCAACAAGGCCGTTGAACGGAACCTTCCTTGAACCATGCGACGTGCCAGACCATGTCGCGCTCCTAATTGTTGGTTTTACAATCCCGGAATCAAGTTTGAAGTGCGAGAGGAAGACCCCAAAAGGCCTCTCGCGGTGTCCGGTAGCCTAGCAACTTCCTAGGGCGATTATTGAGCTTATCGACAATCC
>JAPLSN010000041.1 GCA_026398615.1 Spirochaetota bacterium
GACCTTCGGGTTCGATCCACGAATATCAGAGTGATCAACCGTCGTCGAAAGCTTCTTCGGCCTTTGCTCGAACTGCTTTGCCAGGAACAAAATATGAGAAAGTTAAAAATCCCTGTTGACAGGTCACTTCATATCAGCAGGGTATTGAAAAAAGCCATGGAGTCTTTGTCCATACTACCTACATGATGCAATTGCACAGAAAACCGCTCCGAACACGACGAAAAAGCCCCGGTCTTTCGGCCGGAGCTTCATCATGCCTCTTTCGCGCGACACCGCGCGAAGAAGCCTCAAACGCCCAGGTAAGCCTCGCGCACGCGAGGATCCTGCGCGATCTCCATGGCTGGACCGGAAATGGTCACATAGCCGACCTCGAGCACATACGCAAAGTCCGCGATGTCCAGTGCTTCTGCGGCATTCTGTTCCACGAGGAGCACGGTCGTACCCCGCTTGTTGATTGCCACGATGCGTTCGAAAATCTCGTCCACGAGAACGGGGGCAAGACCCATGGAAGGCTCGTCCAGAAGGAGGAGATCGCCGCCCGTCACGATGGCGCGCCCCACGGCCAGCATCTGCTGCTCCCCGCCGGAGAGGGTGCCGCCGAGTTGCCTCACGCGCTCCTTGAGCCTCGGGAAAAACTGGAACACGTCGTCGATGCGTTCGTCAGTGCGCTTCCTGTTCCCGAGCGACCACCCGGCAAGCTCCAGGTTCTCTCGCACGGTAAGCGTGGGGAATATTTTCCTGCCTTCGGGCACATGGGAAATGCCGAGAGGCACCAGTCTGTGCGCTTCCCTGTTCGTGATGTCCTGGCCCTTGAACGTCACCGTCCCCGATGCCGTCTTCTCCAGGCCGGAAATGGCGCGGAGAGTGGTGGTCTTGCCCGCACCGTTGGCTCCGATGAGCGTGACGATCTTTCCTTCGGGCACCTCGAACGAAATGTCCTTGATGGCTTCGATGTGTCCGTACGATACCTTGAGATTCTTGACGCTCAGCATTTCGCGCCCCTTTTCCCGAGGTAAGCCTCGAGTACCTTCGGGTCCCTGCCCACGTCTTCCGGAAGTCCTTCGGCGATCGTCGTTCCGAAATCTATCACCTTCACCCGTTCGCAAATCCCCATCACGACTTTCATGTGGTGTTCGATCAGGAACACCGTCACCTTGAATTCATCCCGAACGCGGCGTATGAGCTCCATGAGGTCCGCCACCTCCTTCGGGTTCATGCCCGCGGCCGGCTCATCCAGGAGAACGAGCTTGGGTCTCGTGGCCAGAGCGCGCGCGATCTCGAGTCTCCGGAGCTTGCCGTACGGGAGGTTCTTGGCCTTTTCCTGCGCCTGGTCCTCAAGATTCATCACGCCGAGAAGACCGAGGGCTTCGTCCCTGATTTCCCGTTCTTCCTTCATGAATCCCGGAAGCCTCAGGACGGAGGAAACGAGGCTGGAAGTGGATTTGAAGTGTCTGGCCACCATGATATTGTCGAGTACGGACAGGTTGCCGAAAATACGGAGATTCTGGAAAGTTCGCGCCGCGCCGCGGTGGACGATCTTGTACGGCTTCATGCCCGTGATGTCCAGCCCTTCGAAAAATATCTTCCCTTCCGTAGGAACATAGATGCCCGTGACCAGATTGAATATGGTCGTCTTACCGGACCCGTTCGGGCCGATAAGGCCGTATATGACTCCCTCGGGGACATCGAAACTGAAATCGGAAACCGCCTTGAGGCCCCCGAAATAATGGGACATGCCCTGGATGGAGAGCAGGGTTTTCATGCTTTCCTCTCTTCTATGACCATTATCTTTAGTTCCTTGTTGCCCATGAGGCCTTCCGTCCTGAACAGCATGATGAAGATCAGGAGGAGCGCGTAAACCACCATGCGCCACTCACCGCCGATGGGAAGGCCCGTGGCGGCAGCCAGGGAATCGATCACGATGCGCAGGCCTTCCGAAAGGAAGGTGAGCCCGAAGGCGGCGATGACCGATCCGGTGATGGAGCCCACGCCGCCGGCATACACCATGATGAGTACGAGCACGGAACCCATGAATCCGTACTGCGTGGGATGCGCGATCTGGATCAGGTGCGCGAGGAGGGCGCCCGCGATACCCGCGAAAAAGGCGCCGATCGCGAACGCGAGGACCTTGTACTTCGTCGAATTGACGCCGACGAGCTCGGCCGCCAGTTCATTTTCGCGAATCGAGAGCATGGCACGCCCGTGCGAGGATTGAACCAGGTTGCGGACGACGACGATCGTCAGGAATGCCGCGATGAAGATGACCGTGAAGTTCGAAAACTTCGGTATTCCGAGCAGGCCACGCGGACCACCGACATAATCGATGTTGTTGAGCATCGTCCGGATGATCTCGCCGAATCCGAGCGTGACGATGGCGAGGTAGTCTCCCTTTAGGCGCAGGGAGGGGAAACCGATGAGCACGCCCACGAGCGCTGCCGCTGCGCCGCCGACGATCACCGCGGCGATGAAGAGGACGATGGCCGCCGGATTGTCAGGTGCAAGCTTCCAGATGATGGTCGTCAGCGTTCCGGACACATAGGCGCCCACCGCCGCGAAACCCATGTGACCGAGCGAGAATTGCCCGGAAATGCCGTTGATGAGGTTGAGGCTCACCACCAGTATCACGTAGATGAGCGACTGGTTGACGATATGCATGATGTAGCCGTTGAACACGCCAGTGACCGCCAGCAGCTGCAGTACGGCGTAGAACGCGACGGCATACGCCAGGAGGCGAGGGAACCGCAAGTTTCTCATGTCTACTTCCCTATATCTTGTCGGCGGTCTTCTCGCCGAGGATGCCGCGCGGCCTCACGAGGAGGACCAGGATGAGTATCGCGAACGCGATGCCTTCCCCGAGGAGGGAATTGTACGCGGAGGCGAAGGTCTCTGCCAGACCCATGATATAGGCCCCGATCACCGCGCCGGGGATATTGCCGATACCGCCGAGGACCGCAGCTATGAAGGCTTTGAGTCCGGGCTGGATTCCCATGTACGGGAAAATTCTAGGATACGTCATGCCGTTGAGGAGCCCTGCCACACCGGCGAAGGCGCCGCCAATGATGAAAGTCCAGCTGATGACCCGCTCCACGTCGATGCCCATGAGCTTGGCGGCATCCTTGTCCTGCGACACGGCTCGCATGGCTTTGCCGAGCGGCGTCCATTTCACGAGGACCGTAAGGCCGATCATGAGCACCGCGGCCACCCCGATGTCTATCAGGGTATAGTTCGATATCGTGGCTGATCCTATCGCTATCTGCATCTTCGGCAGTATCTCCGGAAAGGCCTTGTACGATGGCCCAATGGGAGGGAACGCCGAAAAGAAATATTCAATGAACATGGAAACACCGATCGCCGTGATGAGCGAAGAGAGCTTGGGTTTGTACCTGAGCGGCCTGTAAGCGAAGCGATTCGTGACCGCCGCCACGGCGCCCCCGGCGAGCACCGAAAAAATCAGGACGATGAAGGCGAGCGTGCCTCCCTTGGCTCCCAGGAGGGAATTGAACAGGAAGAAGGAACCGTAGGATGCATAGGCACCTATCATGAAGAAGTCGCCATGCGCGAAATTGATGAGCCGTACGATTCCGTACACCATGGTGTATCCCAAGGCGATGAGAGCGTAGATTGAACCCGTTTGGAGTCCGTTGATCACTTGCTGGACATTGAAGATGGATCCCATCATGAACCCCTTTTTCCGAATAAAGAAGGGGGGGACTCATCGTCCCCCCTTCTTTGGATAACGGAGACCTTAAGGATTGACCGTCGTGCGGTACACTTGCTTGCCGCCCTTGATCTCGATGATCGCGGCGGACTTGATCGGGTTCCTGTTGGCATCGAACTTGACGCGGCCGGAGACGCAGACCAGGTCGATGGCTGCGAGCGCATCCCTGATCTTGGCTCCGTCGGTCGATTTGGCGTTCTTGATCGCCGTGAGCATGAGGTACGTCGCGTCGTAGGCGAGCGCCGCGAGCGCGTCAGGAGTCGCGTTGTTCTTGGCCTTGTAGTTCTTCACGAAGGTGAGGACTTCAGGCGTGGTGGCATCCGGCGCGTAGTGGTTCGTGAAGAACCCGTTTTCGACGGCTTCGCCGCCGAGCTTCACGAGGTCGGGTGAATCCCAACCGTCGCCGCCCAACAGCGGACCTTTGTAACCGAGCTCGCGTGCCTGCTTGGCGATGAGAGCCACGTCGTTATAGTAGTCCGAGATATAGAGGACTTCAGGCTTGCCCTCAAGGATCTTCGTGAGCTGGGCCTTGAAATCCGTCGCTCCCGACGGGTGTCCCTCGAACGCGACGACCGTTCCGCCGAGTGCTTCGAAGGCTTTCTTGAAGCTCTCGGAAAGTCCCTTGGTGTAGTCGTTGCCGAGGTCGAAGATGGCCGCGGCTTTCTTGGCTTTGAGGTCTTCGAACGCGAACTTGGCTCCGACCGTGCCCTGGAAGGGGTCGATGAAACAAGCTCGGAAGATGTAGTCGCCGACCAGGGTCACCTTTTCGTTGGTGGACGTGGGGCTGATCATGGGGATCTTGGCCGCCTGGGCGATGGGTGCGCCAGCGAGGGTCACCTTCGACATGACCGTTCCGATGATGGCAACGACCTTGTCCTGCTGGATGAGTTTCGTGTAGACAGTGGCGCCTTCAGCTGGATCGCCCTTGTCGTCGGCGAAGGAAGTCTTGATGGTCTTCCCGAGGACGCCGCCCTTGGCGTTCCATTCTTCCACGGCGAGCAGGAAACCCTTTTTCGTGGAGTCGCCGAACGTGGCGGCCTCTCCGGTGACGGGACCGACTCCGCCAAGAATGAGCTCTTTGCTCTGACCGCACGAGACGGCCAAAAGGACGACGGCCAAGAGCATGATTGACAGGAATTGCTTCATGATACCTCCATACCACCCGTTTGGGTTTGTTACTGTATAAAGATTCTCAAAAAAAATGTCAAGCCATGAAAACGGATCTTTCCATTCACCCCGTTTCGGCACGTCGCACAAAAAAACGCCCCCGAAGGGGCGTTCAGAACAAAAAACCCGAATCAGGTGAAGTCGCTCGGGCGGCGTTCTGTGCGTTTGCACTTATCGCATTCGGCGACGTTCTTGACCTTTCCGTTTTCGAACAAGGTCTTCATCTTGACTTCTCCGCCGCAGGGGCAATAGAAGCGATGAGTCGTACTCGAGGTACGGGCGTTCTTGCTGATCTGACCCATGTCATCTCCTCGGCCGCAGCGGATCTGAGCCCGAAACGGCGGTATTTCCATAATAAATGCGCTGGCATCCGATCCCGTCCAGGAAAGGGCTGAATGACCTTGGCTGAAGTCCTGAACCCGGTACTCCTCGCGTGGATCCTGCTCGTTCCGTAAGATACAGAATATTGGAATCGGATGTCAACACGGCAAAAAGTTGCCCCCGGCTTTCACCGGGGGCGCGCACAAGGTAAGGAGGAAGAAAGGGCAGTCGCCTCTGCCCTTTCTCGATACTGAATACACCGGACGGGCATCGAAGTTACAGAGATCAGCTCCGAATTTCCTGGAATCGGATGGGGAAAGGCGCTTGGTGTCAGATGGTCAGACGGAACGTTCCACGGGTCAACCTACACTCCCCCGGCTGTCAGGTTTTCTTCCTGCCAAGCAGGAAGCGGAGCCAGCCCCGAAAACCGGCGCCGTACTTGAGGGTGAAGTCGAGCACGGCTTCCTTGAGAGGGTATCCGAGTCCGTATTTCTTCTTGAGGAAATGCCAATGCTTCACGATGAATACGTACAGGTCGGACTGGGTACGGCCCGGAAAGCGCCAGCCGATATGCTCGACGGCAATGATGGAAACGATCGGTGAGTACACATGGAGGTACCAGGAGCCGATCGCCTCCTCCAGGGCTATTTCCGTACTGGAATCCTGGTTGATGTAATACTTGTGCACGAGGACGTGGTTGACGATGACGTCGTACTGGCCGGGATCCGAAAAATCCAGGTTTTCATCCCCGGTTATCGTGCCGAAGGATGTCTGCTCGTAAAATTGCTTCTTTTCGAAAGCGACGACCGCGTGCTTCAGTTCATCGAGCGTCATCCCGGAGTGGAGGCTGATCTCGGAATCCAGGGAAATCACCTCGGCATCGATGCTCTCCACCCCCTGCAGCTTGGCTACGGACACCCTGTGGTTGCCATCCCGCACGAAATATGCTCCCCCGATCTCGTAGAGCTGTATCGGAGGAAGGATGATATCCCGGTAATGCGCGACATCGACCTTCACCCAGCGCGGCCGCATGTGCTCGGCTTTGGGCAGGAACGCCGTGTTGAAATCCCGGTAGCGTCCCTCGCTGCCGACGATCCTGTCGATCTGGACGACCTGCATTCCCCGATAGGTTTCACCTTTGGGCTTGACGATCGTTCGCACATCGTTCAATGAAAGAAGCCTTGTCCGGTCCGGATTCAGGAAGGTCTGTATGCTCGATAGGGTTTCCTTGATCCTCGCTCGTGAGAAATCCCCGTCGGCTTGGGCAGAATACATATCACTCATGCTGGTCCCCTGAAACGTCACAAAGTCGAAAATGCCGCTTCAGGCTGCCATGGATGCAGGTTTTTCGCGGCATATCGTATCGGTTGCCGGAAATCACGAGGGGTGTCAAAAAGCGACGCGTTGTCCTATATCCCGTCGGATTTCCAGTACATAGTGGCTGAACGCGTTCACGACGGTCGTGCCCTCGAAAGTGGATACGCGAACGTCGTTGAGATCGTATAGATGAATGTGGCCATGGACGAGGTAACGCGGCCTGAAAACTTTCATGAACCAGTTGAAGGCGGGGAAGCCCCGGTGGCAGGGGTCGTCGCGGTCATGAATACCTCTCGGCGGGGCATGGGTCAGGAGAATGTCCAGCCAACGGCCGTAACGCAGGCGGTTGAACAGGAGTTTCGGGATGAGCAGGACCATGCGAAGGAGCATCTCCACGTTGGAAAATTGGTTCGGCCCGCCGTTGTAACGCATCGAGCCGCCGAAGCCGGCCACGAGGAGACCGTTTTCGCGCAAGGATTTGCAGCCGATGTAGGTCGCGCCGCAGGATGCTTCGGGAACCTCACCCGTATGGGCTGGCATGGACGCGAAACGCTCCGCGTACTTGGGGCGATAGAGGAAAAGGGAGTCCAGGTTGTGATTGCCGAACACGAAAAACAACGGCTTGTTGAGGCAGCTCACGATGAACGAGAGATATTCCATGGGAAGATCGCCGGCACTCAGCACGAAATCCACGTCACCGAAGCGTTCCTTGACGGCGGTCGAGTACACGATCGGATCGATCTGGTCGGAGACGCAGAGTATCTTCATCGCGGACGAGGAGACTGATCGTCCGTGACGGGAATCTTGGCGAGTAGTTCCTGGAGCTTTTCCTTGGCAAAGAGCTCCACCGGCCTGTTTTCCGCGAATTCAAGGGCGGTCCGGTTGAAATTCACGTTGGTCAGGATGCTTCCCCTGATGATGTTGAGTTTTTTCATCTTTTCAAGGAGGGAACGTATCATCGTATCGTCCAGGGTATCGGAAACCCTCACGAAACGAAGGAGCCTCGGCATTTTCTTGACGCCCATCCATTTTTCCGAATCGTTCTCGACCGTGATGAAGTCCACACCGTTCGGCAAGTCCATCTCATCCCGGACGGCGAAGCTCAGTCCATACATCGCAAGCTTCCGGCACAGTTCCACGAAGCTGTCCTTGGAACAAGTGAGGAAGTCCTTCATGCGGTCATCCGTCCGGTATTCCTGGTATTGCGAGAGCTTTTCGGCGACATCCTTGAAATTCGGCTTCCTGACGTAGATTTTTTCCCACTGTTCTATTGCCCTGTCCAGGTTCCGGGTCTTTTCATAGCAGACCGCGAGAAAATAGCGTCCGTAGAGCGCGTCGTTCGATGCCTCGTCCTTGGTGAGCTTGATGGCCCGCTCCAGCTCAATGATCGCCTTTTCATAGCCGCCCATCGACATGTAGCAGCCGCCGCGTTCGATGAGGGACTTCTGCTTGTAGGTCTGGCTCTTCTGCGCCTTTTCGAACGAAAGCAACGCCGCCGTGTTGTCGCTGTTTTCCTTGTGTATCTTCCCGAGGAAATAATTGGCGTCATGGATGGAAGGATCGTTTTTCAGCGCCGCTTCGAGTTCGTCCCTCGCTTCGAGGGGATGCTTGGACCGGTACAGTATCGTCCCCAGCCGGAAATGGGCCTGGGCGTTGCGCGAATCCAGCTCCAGCGACTTCCTGAGATACTTGATCGCCACCTCGCCGTTGCCTCGGTCGTCGAAGATCGCGCCCGCGTTGTAGTAGTTCTCGCCGTTGTTGGGTTCGAGCTGGGTGAGGAGGATGTATTCCTTGAGGGCTTCCTCGAGCTGACCGAATTTTTCGAACAGGGCCGCCGTCTTCTTCCTGAACTCGCGTTCGGGAAGGTCCTGGTCGAACTGCCCGATCTGGTTGACCGCCTTGAATTCCATGAGGGCGAGTTCGGGCTTGTTTTCCGCGAGGTATACCAGGCCCAGGAAGTAGCGCGCCGGGCCGTGTCGCTGGTCCTTGGCGATGAGGGCGCGGGCCGCGCGTTCGGCGGCCTGGTAGCGGCCCTGCTTGATGAGTTCCGCCACGGCGGAAAGGCGTTTCGGCGAGATCACCATCTTCACGATGAAAAACGCGAGCACGCCGACTCCCACGCCCGTAACGATGGTGAGTATGATCGTAATCGACATCGCAACTCCAGTTCTCGACGGCTTGGCCCGGGATATACGGTTCCTGCCGGACTGTGCTATCCTAGTATGATATGAAAGCGCGTTCAGTTTCCATACCCCGGCCGCCCGCCTGAAAGAATACAGGTTGCCCGGAATTACGATGCCGCGACATCGCGGCTATCCTGAAGGTGCGGGAAAAGATCGTACGGCTTTTCCCGTGCTCCGTCGAGGAGGCTCCTGATGAACCGGTCGATTCGGGCGCTCGCGGCGTTCTGCCTCACGGTGACGGTCTCGGGCGCCCTGTCCGCGGCGGATCTCTTCCAGGAATGCGAACGTCTGTTCATGGAAAACAAGCCCCGTGAAGCTGCGGCTATCCTCGAACAGGCGGTTCGCACCTCGGGCGTCGACGAAAAAGCCTGGCTCTACCTCGGCATATCATACCAGCAACTCTCCCGTCTGGACGACGCGCTGGGGGCATTCAGGAAGGGCGTGGCCGTCTCCGTCCGCTACCGGCATCTCTTCTATTATAACATGGGCAACTGCTATGCCGCCCAGTCGAAAAACGCCTTTGCCGACGAAACTTACGGGCAGGCCGTTCTCGAGCGCCCGGATTATCCCCCTTCCTACCTCAACCGCGCGAATGTCCGGCTCAAGCTGGGGCGGATACACGACGCGGCGTCCGACTACACGACGTACCTTGCGCTGGACCCCGCGTCGCCCCAGGCGGAATCCATCCGGAAACTGCTCGCACTCCTCTCGGACGACATCGACGCGGAAGAGCAGGCGAAGGCGGACGCCGAAGCCAAACGCATCGCCGAGGAGGAAGCCAGGAAAGCCCTGCTCGATGCCTTGGCCCAATCCCTCAAGGATTCGGCGGGAAACACGACCAACATGACCGGCGGCACCGACGGCCCGCAGGGCTATGTCGACGACCTCCAGCTTGAAGACTGACAATGGCCTCCGCGCAAGGCTGAGCCCTCGACATGCCTCCGGCGGCCATGGTTTCATGATCACGACCCATCCGGCGCAAAGGCGCGTCCACCGGGAAAGGAACTACCATGATCGATGACAGAACGAAACGCAAGCTCCTTATGGCCGGCATCATCGCCGTCGGTCTCGCCATCCTCGTCCTGGCCGGCATCGGCATCTCCATCGCGCTGGGCGGGAGCGCGAACGAACGGTCGAACACCCTTCGCCTGGCCCGCGACTATCTGGATGACGGCGACTACGCGCGTGCGCTGGATCTCGTCGACAGGCTCCTCATCAGGGACGCGGACGACAAGGAAGCCAGGGAGCTCCGGGACGAAATCGTCGCCGGCAAGAAGGCGGCCGACGAGCGGGCCGCGCTCGAACGTGCCGAGGCGGAAAAAAGCGGCCAGGATGCGATCAAGGAATCCCTGGACGATCTCGGCGACAGGCTGAACAAGCCCGGACCCCCCGGCGCCCCGGCTTCGCCTGCCGGCACGACGTCGCAGGACGATGCCGCCGCGCGGGCGAAAGCCGACGAAGCGGCCAGGAAGAAAGCCGAAGCGGAAGCCGAAGCCGCGCGGAAAAAGACCGCCGAGGAAGAGATGGCGCGGAAGAGCCGCGATGTCCAGGACCGCATGCGTGCCGCCCGGAAACTCATCGAGGAAGGTACGGCGGCCATGGAAAAGGGGGAGTACGACGCCGGCCGCTCGAAATTCGATGATGCACAGACGCGATTCCCCCCGGGAGAGGATGAGTTCGCGTCGGGAGCGTTGGCCGATATCGCCGAGGGCTTCTACGAAGGGTACAAGAGGGCTCCCCAGAGTCCCGACGGGGTCCAGAGCGCGAAGGACGCCCAGAAGGCCGCGCAGGAATCCATACGGAAGGATCCCGCCGAAGCCCGGCCGCACTACACCCTGGCCAAGATATATGCCGATTCGGGGCTGGCCAAGGAAGCAGCCGACGAACTGGAAAAGGCCGTCAAGCTCGATCCGCAGAATTACCTGTATTCCTACGAACTCGGGAAGTTGTACTACCGGATGAAGCGCTTCGAGGATGCGCGCCGGGCTTTCGAAGCCGCGGCCAAGCTGAACCCGAAATTCGAACCAGCTTACCTCAACCTCGGCATCACCCAGAAAACCCTCAAGGACAACGATGCCGCCCTTGCCGCCTTCAGGAAAGCCGTGGCCGTGAAACCCGACTACGCGAGGGCGTGGGTCGAGATCGGGAAGATCCTGTCGGAGAAGAACGACGTCGCGGGATCGATCGAGGCGTACAGGAAGGCGCTCGCCATCGAACCCGGCAACCTGACCGCGTTGCGCGACCTGGGACTGGTGTACGCGAGATCGGGCAAGCTCCAGGACGCCGAACGGACCTTCGAGAAGGCGCTCGCGGTGGAACCGGACGCGCGGACTAACTACAACCTGGCGACGGTGAAGATCGACCTTGGGAAACCGCAGGAAGCCGTCCGCTACGCCGAAGCCGCGGTCAGGCTCGCGCCCAACGACGCGGTGTACCAGTACACCCTCGGGCTCGTCTACGACCTGACCGGCAACACGGACGGCGCCATCACCGCGTACACCAGATCCTGCGACCTCGACAGGAACTACGCCCTTCCCCGCATCAATCTCGGCAAGATCTACCTGGAATCCGGATTCACGGACAAGGCGCTCCCCTACCTCGAGGATGCCTACAAGATCGACCCGGGATCGCTCGAGGCCAACAACAACCTCGGGAGCGCGTACGGCAAGAAGGGGATGTACGACAGGAGCGTTTCCCATTATGAAAAGGCGCTTTCGCTCGCCCCGAGGGACTCAGGCGTCCGCATGAACCTGGCCCGCGCCTACATCCAGGCCGACAAGCTGGAAAAAGCGAGGGACGCATTCGCCGAACTCATCAGGATCGACGCGACTGCGTGGGACGCCTACTACGAACTCGGAAGGGTCCAGGTCGGGCTCAAGGACAACGCCGCGGCCAAGAAGATACTCACCGAACTCCTGGTGAAAAAACCCGACTATCCGAAACGCGCCGAGGTGGAGAAGATACTCGCCAGCCTGTAGGAGCCCCGACGCCGAAGGGCGGCGGGGAGCCCGGCCGCGCGCTAGCGGGCGACGATCCTCCGGACGGAACGGAAGAGATCCTCCCGGGAATGACGGACGAAGATCGGCCGCCCGTGGGGACAGCGCTTTTCGGGCAGGTCCAGGGCTCGCGAAATGAGATCGACGGCGGCAGGCGCATCGAGTTCGTCCCCGTCCTTCACGGCGGCCCTGCATGCCACCGACGCGTTGGCGGCTCGCACGAGCCCTGAGGGATCGGGCCGGCTCCGTACGAGATCGATGAGGGCCGACGCATCGCTGCAAGCCAGGATCGCGGGCATGGACAGGATTTCCCAGTTCTTCCCTTCGCGCTCAAGCGCGAATCCCGCCGCGAGCAGTTCGTCCCTGTTGGCGGCGATGTAGTCGTCCTCCTCGCGATTGTCCGACGCGAAGGAAACGGGAACCAGCAAGTCCTGGACCGCAGGCTTGCCTTTCGAGAGTTCGTCGAAGATCAGGCGCTCGTGTGCGGCGTGCTGGTCGAGGAGCCAGAGGGCATCGTCCATTTCGAACGCGAGGAATACGCCGAGCGTCTGCCCGATGTAGCGAAATCCGCTCCCCTCGCCGGATGAAGAGGCACCCTCGCCGATCCCGAAACCCCCACCCGCCGTACCTTCCGCCTGATCGACCGGCATAGTGACGAAAGGATGCGCCGTCCTCCTTCCGCCGGGCGTCAACGCGGGATCCGTCCCGCCGTACGTCCCGGCACCGGGATTTTCCTCCGACGCCCAGAGCGATCGGCCGGGGTTCTCCGGGGGTTCCGGGGATGGCGGCCCGCCCGACCGGTTTTGAAGGGCTTGGCGGATCGCCGCCACGATGGCGCGACGGATTTCGGCGACGCGGCGCAGGCGGACATCGCGCTTGGCCGGATGGATGTTGAAATCGGCTTCCGCGGGATCGACGTCCAGCAGGATCCAACCTTCCGGATGAAGGCCGCCCGGAAGCCATCCCGAGTACCCGTCATCGAGGGCGCTCTGGATCGAAAACTCCTGGATCCTCCTGCGGTTGATGAAAACCTGCATGGCCCTGCGGTCGGTCCTCGCGAACGAGGGATCGCCCGCCACCACCGACCCGGAAAAGGAATCGCCTGAATAATGGGCGATGAAAAAACCCTCGGGCGGTCGGGTCGGCGCGTACGCGTCCATGATCCGGTCGAACTGGCTCGCGGCAGGCAGGAACATCGTCATCGCACCGTCCGCCACGAAGCGGAATTCCGTGTCTGGATGGGTCAGGGCCTTGTCGATGAACACCTGCCGGCAGGATGCGGATTCGTTGCCGGCCCGCGAGAGGAATTTGCGCCTGGCGGGAATCTCGGCGAACAGCTCCTCCACGGTTACGGTCGTCCCCTTCCGGCCGCGCCAGGGCTCGAGGCTCGCCTGGCCTGAAGGACGGCTCACGAGGCGGTAGGGTTCGCCGCCCGCCGGAGCGGATACGATCTCGAGCCTCGCCACCGCGGCTATCGAGGCGAGCGCTTCCCCGCGGAAACCCAGGGTCGTCAGGGAGAGCAGGTCATCGATGTCCGCGATCTTGGATGTGGCATGGTCGAGCACGCAGACACCGAGATCCTCCTGATCCATCCCGTCCCCGTCGTCCATGACGCGGACAAGCCCGATACCCCCGCCTTCGATCTCCACCACGACGTGGCGGGCGCCTGAGTCAAGCGCATTGTCGAGGAGTTCCCTGACGAGCGCTGCGGGCTTGTCGACGACCTCTCCCGCCGCGATTTTCCTCGCCGTCTCCGGCGGCAGTATCCTGATCCGATGTCCGCCGTTCATGGTTTCTCCTTCCGTTCGATGCGCCGTTCGACGCTTCCGCGTTCCCGTCTTTTATAGGCGAATCCTGCGCCAGCGGGCAAGCCGCCGGAAGCGCTCCATTTAAAAAGGCGCGCCGCCCTCTCGGACGGCGCGCCAGTCTGCCTATGCTTCGTCGGTCAGAACGAAAGCCGGGTTTCGAGCGACAGCACCGGGATGATCTCGGGCTTGCCGTCCTTGTACATCACGTCGCCCGCATCGTTGCGGCGAACCGCGGTCGCGAAGACGATCGCCAGGTCGAGCCCGGGCGCTTTCGGGACGGGTACGATCACCTCGCCCTTCAGGACGGTCTGCTCGTCGAAAAGAGAGGCTCCCGAGTCGAGCCCGGTGAGCGTCCGGTAGAAGTTGTGGCGCTCGTAGGAAATGGCGCCGTACACGTCCACGACCGGGATGAGGCCTTTCTTGATCTCGAGCCGTGACACGAAGTAGTCGTTGCGACTCACTTCGTCCAGCACCGCGGCGGACAATCCCGCATCGAACGACCACGGCATGAAGTATCCGAGGGTCAGCGAGATCTTGTCGCCGAAGAGTTTGCCCTCGCCCTCGCCGTAGATGCCCATGACGGTGGGGGCGTCGCTCAAGGGGGTGCTGCCATCGAGATAGCCGGCCCACTTCTGCGCGACAATGCCCCTCGTCCTGTCGTAGGACGCGTTGAAGAAACCGGGTGTGAAGGCGCCGGTAAAGTGCCGGTACTCCAGCCTCCAGTCGACGAAGAACAGGTTGCCCATGAAACCGCTCGTCAGGCCCCAGTTCTTGAGGCTCTTCGAGTCGGCATCGATGATCATGTCCCAGCGAAGTCCGGTATCCATCGTGCCGCCCGCGTCGTTGCGGACGTAGGGCAGCATCGCACCGAGGTCCGTGAAGAACCGGATGCCGAACACGGTGTTGCGCGGGATGATCGGAAGATCCACGTCTAAGGCGGTGCCGATGAAGATCGGATCCCCGACGGCGTCGGACGCATCGGGCGTCGCCTCGGTGTCCAGGATGGATGCCGGCGCGATGTCGGCGACGGCGGAAAGGCCGAACGCCAGCGGTATCGATTCGCCGAGCGGCCTTGCATAGAGGCGCCCGCCGAAGATTTCCGGCTTGATCGCGTCGTTGACCATCGCCTCGAAGCCCCAGGACTTGAGATCCAGGCCGAGGTTGACGCCGAGCTTGCGGACGGCGGGGAAGTCCGCGTCGTTCGCGTACTCGTTCATGATGAGGCCATGGCCGACCGTGAAGCTGTTCAGGTTGCCGAGCTTCACGAAGAAGGGATCGTCCAGCTGCCGGCCGTACTCGATGTACTTGAACTTGAGCGCGAGATCCGATGCCGCATCCGCGGCAGCGGCGATGGGATGGGCGGCCCAATCCTTGTCATAGCCGAAGCTCCACTCGTCGTTGCCGTACGGCCGGTACCAGTCGGACGGATCGAAAAGGTCGCTCGTGTAGATGATGGGGAGGTACAGGGCCATCTTGAGCTTCCCGAACTCGAAGGTCGGCTGGATGACGGCCTTGGAATAGGTCACGCCGTCGATGGTCAGGGAACCTATCTCCATGCCGAGCATGTCGGAGAGCCAGGACAGGAGCGCGCTCTTCGCGGCCGGTTCCGGCGCCGGAGGTTCCGCAGTTCCCGTCTCACCGGTCGCCGCGGTTCCGTCCTGGCCCGATTCGGTGCCGTCGGCCTCCGCCACGGTCTTCGGGTCCAGCTTCTTGAACTCCACGTTCCCGTATTCCTGGGCATACTGCTCCGGGGTAAAGGGTGAGGCCTTGAAGCTTTCCGCGAAGAAATCCGCGAACTCGCCGGCGCCGACGCTGATCTGCTCCATCAGCTTGCCATCGCCGCCGAGCTTGGAGAAATCGACGCGGCCCTTGCCGACCAAGAGCGTGTTCGCGACACCCTTGACGAAGCTGTAGCTGAAATCGGTGCCGCGGACGCCGCAGACCGTGGACGCGGAACGGATCTCGTAGGACCCACCCTTCGCCGCCACCGTGCGGACCTTGCCGGCCACCAGCTCGAACGCATTCATCTGCTTGCTGTCGCTGGCCAGGGAAGCGATCCTGAACGTGGTCGAGGCAGCCAGCTTGAGGATCGTGCCGTTGGGTGTGATCTTCAATTCCACGGTCGTGGAAGCGCCGGTGGTGATGGCCGACCCGATCTTGATCTCGTCGCCCTCCAGGATGCCGGAGCCATAACTGGCCGTGGATCCGTCCGTACCGACGATGGTCACTTCATCACCCTCGACGAATTCCAGGATCAGCCTCTGGCCCTTGGCCTGCGCGAAGGCAACGGAAACCATCAAGGCCGCTAGAACGACGGCCCATAATTTCTTCATACGTCCTCCTTTCTCCGTCAAAACTGCACGGTGCTCTGGATGCTCGAGCTTACGTCGAAGCCATTGTCGGCCTCGGGATTGTACTTCAAATTATAGACGAGCGAGATGACTGCCGCCCCGGTGTGGTAATTGATCGCCGCGCTGATGACGGCGTCCTCCGGCGTGAGGAGGTCCCGGAAGAAACCCTTGTCACTGCCGAGGAAGTACTTGTCGTATGCCGCGTCGAAGGAGAAACCGCCGATGATCCCCTGCGCGAGGTTCGCGACGCCGCGCACGTGCGGGTACTCGGCCGAGTTTGCCGATTTCACCGATGGAATGACCTGGAACGGCCCGTCCAGCGCAACGCCGAAACTGACCGCGTCCTTGAGGACCGAAAGTCCGAGGTTGGCGGCCCAGCCGGCGGTCGCTCCGCCTGAAACCGATTCCTGCATGGCGTCATATCTGATGGAACGGAACAGATCGTAGTTGGCGTCGAAGTAATCGGGAATGAACCCGGCGCCGAGCACGCGGACCTGGGCTCCGTAGGTGATCACGCCGACGAGCCGGCCAGCCGCGCCCGCCATCCAGCCCCAGCGGTTCTTGGGTTCCATCGCGAAATCGGTGAAAAGCCCGAGAGGGAAGAGATCCCCGCCCATGAGGGGCAGGAATACGTCGAGACCGTATACCATGACGGGGTCCGCGTCGTTCGCGGGGTCCGTGTCGTTGTAGAGGTCGGGTTTGGTGTCCGCCACGAGGGTCAGGCCGGTCTGGAGGTTCTTGATGACGGGCAGCTCGGACCCGTAGAGCGGGCGGACGAAGAATCGGCCGCCGATGACGTCGAGCTGGGCCAGATTGCCCGTGAGCACGTCAAGGCCGAGGTACGGAAAGTCGAAGAGCGCTCCGTCCACGCCGGCTTGAAGGCCGAAAAATCGCAGGGCGGGCAGGTATCGCGTGTTCGCATAGCCCCCGACGATGAATCCGTCCCCTAGCGTGAGGTTGTCGATGGAACCGAGCTTGACGTACAGGGGATCGCCCTGCTTGCCGTACCTGATGTACATGATCTTGGCCATGTAAAGGTCGAAGACGGAATAGCCGGAGCCTTCGTAATCGGGAAGCCAGTCCCCGGGATATAACTCGATGGCGGTATCCGGATCGGGATAGAACTTGAACCTGACGGAAAGGTCGAATCCGATGCCGAATTTGCCGAACGAGATGTCAGGCTGGAATCCAAGCTTGTTCCATGTTTCCACGGCTCCGTTCACGGGGATCGCGTCGGCTCCGAGGCTGACGGCAGCCTGGAAGCCGAAACCTGCGTCAGCGGCCGGGTCGGATACCTCGCCTTCCGAGAACCCGGAAAATACGCATACTGCCGCTACAAAGATGAAAATCGTCATTCGACGAATCATGTGTCCTCCTTCGCGCCGATTCCCGCAAGAACAGGTACGGCGACGGAACCATCCTGTCGACGCTTCGGGTTCCGTCCCGAAAAACGCCGAAAGCCGCGCGACGGAGGGGCTTGCCCGTTTCCACCATACGCCTTCGGTCGATGCGTTTTTCGTATACAATCTACTGTAACACAAGGTACCGAGGAAAAAAATGAAAAACAACGGGCTGATCCGGAATCGGCGGCCGGTTGGATCCTCGCGATGCTGCGCGGGAAGTCGCCGTTTACGTCGGCAGGATGTTCAGGAAATCGTTTTCCGGGCGGCGACGAACTCGGCGAGTGTCCTGCCTGAGGCATATTCACGGAACATGGCATCCATGTCCATCCATGCCCTTCCCGCGGCGCAGCTGCCTGGATCCGCGCACCGGATGCCGTTTTCGCAGACACAGGGAAGAAATCCGATCGGATCTCCAGCGCCTTCCAGGACTTCGAGCAGGGTGATCTCGGACGCGGCCCGCGAAAGCCTGAAACCACCACCCGCGCCCCTCAATGAGTCGACGATTCCAGCCTGCCGCATCTTGTGGAATACCTGTTCTAGGAAATCCGGCGACAATCGTTGGTTGCCGGCAAGGGTCCTGATGCTCGTGAGGGGGCTTGAATCGCCGTAATCCGCAAGTGCGATGAGCGCCTTGAGAGCATACCGTTCGCGGCTCGTGATTCTCATGAGATTCCCCGCCCTTCAGCTGATTCGTTTTCATGGTACAATGGAATGCCGATGACCGCAAGGAACTTCCCCCGGAGTTGGACTTTGGGAAAGCCGAATTGCCGCCGCATTTCACGGGTATTCCTTACCTGCGAACCATAATGCATGGCACTCGTTGCGGTTTAATGCTGGTTTCGGAAAATTATCTATTATGGTAAATATCTCTCATGGTCGGGGATCCAAGCAGAATCCCCGACGACGCTTCGACGGCGACAGCTTCTTAATAGTGGGACTTCTCGTCGCGAACCCGCGGTTCGCTTCGCCACATCGTTTGCATATCCTCCGGCACCGCGCTACGCTTGAATCCGGGAAACACGACAACGAGGGAGAGGCACGGCCTTGGAAAACATGAAGGAAAAGATCAAGCAGATCGAAGCCGTGCGCAAGATCATCACGTTCCGTTTCATGACCGACGGAGAGATCGTCGACTTGCTGAACCTCGCGGAACTCGTCCGGTATTCGGAAGGCGAGGTTCTCATCGAGGAAGGCGAGATCAGTCCGTTCTTCTTCGGCATCATCGAAGGGACTTTCGGTGTCACCGTCAAGGAAACCGATGGCAAGCAGGTGTACGTCAACTCCCTCGGACCGGGCGACGTGTTCGGGGAAGCCGGGATATTCATGAAGGTCAGGAGAACCGCGACGATCACCGCCCTCGATACCGTTCTCGTGATCCGCATCCATCGAACCGACTTGATCAATTTCATCAAGAAGCACGCCGAAGCGGGAAACAAGATCCTGCTCGTTATCATCTTCAGCCTGCTGCGCAAGCTTCGCATGGTGAACCAGGAGCTGGCGTTCGAAAGGAAGAGCGACATAGCCCAGGACGAGATCGACGCGATGATCGAAACGCTGTTCAGCGAACCCTGACCCGCCCGATCATCCAGTCTTGGAGATTCTCCAGCACCTGTGGGGATGTCCCCGATAATCGGGCGGGGTCGTGGCATCGGTCAGGTCTTCGATTTTCGCGTTTTCCACGAGCCCGGCATCGAGCTTGAACCGGCGCGCGTTGGTCGAAAAAAACAGCGACCCGTCGTCGTCCAGCATTTCCAGGGCCAGGGCGATCAACTCCGCCCAATCGCGGTTCAGGTCGAAATCCTCGCGCATGCGTTTGGAATTGGAAAAGGTCGGTGGATCGAGCACGATTATGCCGTATTTCCGGCCCTCCGCGGCAGCCTGTTCCATGAAAACCCGGGCGTCGGACCTGATCCCGCGGCAGTTCTCCCCGGAGCAGCCGTTGCGCTCGAGATTCCTGCGCGTCCAATCCAGGTAGGTGGCCGACAGGTCGACGGAATCCACGATCGTCGCGCCGCCTGAAGCGGCATAGACGGAAAAACTCCCGGTGTAGCAGAACAGGTTCAGGACTGCCTTGCCCCTGGAAAGGCCGCCGACCATCGAGCGCGTGATGCGGTGATCGAGGAAAAGCCCGGAATCCAGGTAATCGTCCAGGTTGACCAGGAACGCAAGCCCGCCTTCCGCTACCTCGAAAAACCTTTCCGTCCGGGCATGGCGTTCGTACTGGGAACTTCCGAGCTGGTGTTTCCGCGTCTTCATGTGGATCAAGCCGGATTCGATGCCGAGGGCGTTCGAGGCGACGCCGGTCATGAGCGAAAGCCAGGCATCTTCCTCGTCATCGGGTTTTTCGTAGGGCCGCTCGTACAGTGCCATGAGCAGCTCGTTCCCGTACCGGTCCACGGAGAGGGGAATCTCGGGAATGTCCCGGTCGTACACCCGGTATGCGGTAATGCCTTCGCGCCGGGCCCATTTACGCAGGTGGCGATCGCGTTTTTTCAGGCGATTGGCGAAAAAATCCGCCTGGCGGATGTCATCCTCCGGGATTTGTCCGTCGGGATCGCCCATGCGTCAGGCCTCGCGTCCCCGCTGGTTACGGATCATGACGGAAAGGAGGGCATAGCCGGACGAAAGGTCCTCGCGGTGAACTACAACGCCGGATGGGGTATCGAGCTTGTGATCGGTAAAATTCCAGATGGCCTTGATATCGCCTTCCACGAGTCGGTCAGCCGCGTCCTGGGCTACAGGGCCCGGCACGGTCAAGATGGCTACCTCGACGCCATTGTCCCTGACAAAGGCGGACAGGTCTTCTAGCGGCAAAACCGGGACGCCATGCACGATGGCTCCGAGCTTGTCCCGGTCGATATCGAAGGTGGCAATGACTTCCAGCCCGTGAAGCTTGAATTCCCGGTAGCCGGCAAGGGCGAAACCGAGGTTGCCGGCGCCGACGACCACAGCCTTGTGAACCTTGTCCCAGCCAAGGAAATGCTCTATGGCCGCGACGAGGGCGGCGACCGGGTAGCCTTTCTTGGGTTTTCCGATGATCCCCGTGATGGCCAGGTCTTTCCGGACCTGGATTGGTTCGAGATTGAGTTCCTGGGCTATTACCGTGCCAGAGATATATGACTCCCCGTTCTGGAGGGCTTGGCGGATGATGATGAGGTAGGAAGGAAGACGCCTGATGGATGGGGCGAAGGATACTTTGACTCTGGTCATGATCATTCCCATCCGGCTGGACGGAAGAATGGGCTCGCATCGTGTCTTTTGGACAGCCAGTATCGACCATTCATGCCATACCGATTCGCCAGGCGTTGTATACACACCAATTATAAATCGGCAACCGGTTAACGATATAAATCAATCGATAAAAAAGCCAAGATAAAAAGAAAACCCCGGGGAAAAAGGAGGTAGAAAACCCCGGGGTTAATAGAGTCGATCCAACTCCGGAATAAATATACCAAGGTTCGGAATACTTTTCAAGTGGCCGGTCGCCGTTTGTTGTGTACACCCGCCCGTCCGCCCGCGGAAGGAGTTTCCGCCCTCATTGCGACGAGTTCAGCCGAGATCCGATTCCGCGCGTCCTCCAGATAGGCGAGTTGCGATTTCTTGTCAATGGGCATTTCATCCACCGAAACCAGCCTGGCCCTGAACGTGGTTTCCTTCATCCCCGAGAAAACCGCCCCGAGCGAGGCGATTTTCCATCCGCCGTCGAGGGCCACGAGGACGATCGGGAGTGGGTCGATCTCCAGGATCTTCCGAAACCCTGCGGAATGGAAGGTTTGTGCTTTCCCGTCCCTCGACCTGGTCCCTTCCGGGAAAAGCACGGGGCAGGCTCCCGAACGTTTGGCGGCATTGGTGAAGGAAACGAGCGCATGCATCGTACCATGCAGGTCGCCGGTTCGCGCGATCAAAGCGTGCCGTTGATAGCGGAGCGCCGATGAAACGTAGGGAATCCAGCGTCCGAGTTCAAGTTTGGCCACGAACCGGAGATCTGCCGTGCCGCCGAAGAATTCGATCAGGATGGGTATATCAAAAAGGCTCTGGTGGTTGGAAACGACCAGGAAGCGATCGGGCAGGCGTTTTCTGTCATACTTTCCGAAATCCAGGCGGAGTCCCGTGTAGGTCGAGAGGACCGTGAATATACGGCACGCGGTAGGCACCATGAGGGCGCCGGAAAGCCGGCGGGCGGCGGGATAGGAGACGATCGCCACGATCCTGACGAGGAAATCGTGGAGCATCAAGAGTCCGATGATGCCGATTACGGACAATATCGCGCCCATGGGGCAGGATAGTAAATTGAAAACGTTCCGGCCGCAACAGGAAATGTCCGTTCGAAGCAGGAAAACCGTCTTGACACCGCCATCACCCTCGATGATGATATTCGCGGAATATAGAGCCAATTTAAAAAGTCGGTTGCTTCTGAAATTGGCTTTGCGATTATCGCCAGAATACTGGCGCTCGCGGTTCGTGACATTTGGATGAACCGCTATGTAAATCGTGCATCAAAAAGGCAGCACTTTCAAAATGCATCTGCATTTTGAAAGTGCCTCTACAATATTCACGAGGAGGATGTCGATGAAACGATTCCTGATGATAGCGTTCGCGATGGCCTTGGCCGTTCCTGCTTTCGCCGATCCGGCGGAAGGCCTCTGGAAAAGCTTCGACGAGGAAACCGGCAAGGTCAACGCATACTGGAAGGTGTGGGTGCAGGACGGACTCCTGCGCGGAACCATCGTGAAATTGCCTGAGAAGCCGGACACCGAGAAATTCAAGGAGTTCATCGCGAAAAACCAGAAAGAATACAATAAATCGCCGTCCGCGCCGATCACGGCCAACAGTCCGATCGTGGGAACCATCTGGATGTTCGGCCTGAAACCCACCAAGACGCCCGGCCTTTGGCAGGACGGAATCGTCATCCACTCGGGCAAAGGCAAGGTTTACAGCGCGATGTGCACCTACAAGCCCAAAAATGGCGTGGATTACCTGGATTTCCGTGGTTACATGGGTATCAAGGCCCTCGGCGCCACCTCGGTCTGGGAGCGAGTGCCCGATTCCGAGATTGCGACGCTGGGCCTCAAGAAATAGCGCTCCTTCTTTGCAGGCTGCTTGCATGCACGAAACATGCCGGCTGCCCGTTCATGCAGCCGATCCCGAAAAGGGTCGGCCTTTCCGTCATGCGCCATACACGACGATCGACTCAAAGCGCTTGCGGGGAAACGCGATTTCTTCCTGCGACTGGATGAGCCTGAGTTCCCGCCCCCCATCCGCGTAAGTACGTTCCAGTACGGAGAAAACACCGTCCGCGGTGAATTCCATGGCGTCCCACGGGCTTCCCGTCTTGATGAAGTGGGCCAGGAAGAGCGCAGAGGCGAGATCTCCTGCGCCGTTGGGAGCCGGTGAAAACGGCAGTTCCGGGGTGTATATCACGCGGCATTCCAGGCCGTCGCTCAGGAACATGGCGATCTGCCCGGCTTCAAGCCGCTTCGGCCGGTAGCTCGTGACAAGCACGATGCGCGGTCCGAGGGCATGCAGGGCCCCGGCCGCGCGCCTGGCGTCGTCATCGTCGAGCATGCGGACGCCGCTCAACGCCTCCGCTTCGAACTGGTTCGGCGTGATGATGTCCGCTTGGGGCATTGCGGACTTCCGCATGAACTCGGGAATTCCCTCGCGGACGAAAAAACCGCGTCCGTAATCGCCCATCACGGGGTCGCAGCAATATAGAGCCCGCGGATTGGCCTCCTTCACCGCGCGAACCGCCCGCAGTACGGCGTCGCCGGTGCTCGAGTCACCCATGTATCCCGACAGCACCGCGGAACATGAGGAGAGGACGCCCCGCTCGGCGATGCCGGAAAACACGTTGTCGATGTGGGAGCCGGAAAAAACCTCGCCCTTCCAGGAGCCGTATCCGGTATGGTTCGAGAACTGCACCGTATTGATGATCCAAACGTCGAAACCGAGCCGTTCCAGGGGGAAGGCCGCGGACCTGTTGCCGACGTACCCGTACGCGACGTGGGACTGGATCGAAAGGATGGACAAGAAAGCCTCCCTCCGGCGGACGGGAACATCGTCGCATGATTCCCCGGCATCAGGAACCGGGACGCCACGCGGATTCCGCCAGTTCCGCCAGGCAATCACGCAGGAATACGTTGAGAAGATCAAGCCCTTCCGACGTCGGTGCCGGACCCCGTTCCCCTGCGATGACGAGATCGGGATGCCTGTCGATCGACCGCCCGAACAGGGTTTCTATCCCGACGCCGAAACGCCTGTGAAATTCGGGAGCGTCGACTCCGCGGAAGGTCCGCATACCCATCATGAGGAACTCGAAGGCGGCATCCCGCGGCGCCACGATCTCTTCCGACGAGCTTCCCACTGGATCGGCGATGTATTCGTCGAGGTCGCGCGCGCAGTTCGAGCGCGCCACCGATCCGTCGGGCAGGGACACGCTTCCCGAAGCCGAAGGTCCGACGCCGATCCAGGAACCGCTTTCCCAGTAGCGCTGATTGTGACGGGATTCCTGTCCGGGGAACGCATAATTGGAGACTTCGTACCGGCGGAGGCCGGCGGCGCCCATGATCCGCTCGGCCTCGCAGCGTGCGGCCCGGTCGGAATCCTCGCCGGGAAGCCGCGTGCGACCGGCGCGCACCGCCCCGGCCAGCGGTGTAGCAGCTTCGAGCGTCAGGTCGTAGAGCGAGACATGGCCCGCGCCCGCATCGATGGCGCGGACGAGCCCGCCGGTCAAGCTGGCCGGGGTTTGACCGGGCAGGCCACAGATGAAATCCGCGGAGAACCTTCCGCTCCATTCAGCCGCGATCAAGTCCAGCGCCCGAAGGGCATCGGCCTTCGTCGTCGATGCGCGCCCGGCAGCCCGAAGCACGTCGTCGTCCATGTCCTGGAGACCGAGACTCACGCGGTTCACTCCCGCGTCCCGCAAAACGCGGAGCTTTCCCGCGTCCAGGCTCTCGGGATTGGCTTCGCAGCTCCACTCGCCGACCGGTGCAGGTCCCGACAGGTTGGCGAGGCCTTCGATGAGGCGGACGAATGCGCCCATCGGCAGCGCCGTCGGCGTCCCGCCTCCCACGTAGATCGTGTCGAAGCCGGAAGCGCCGGACCTGTCGGCCAGGATTCCCGTGTGCGCGAGCACGGCAGCGACATAGCCGTCGGCCAGCGCCGAATCCAGGCAGGTTCCGACAGGAAGCGAATAAAAATCGCAATAAGCGCATTTCGCGCGGCAAAAGGGAACATGCACGTACAGCGACAATGGCCCCGCCGACGCGCGGGATTTCACTTCGCAGGACCGAATCGACCGACCGGCCAGTAGCGCAGGATCACCAGCGAAAGGATCGACGATGACGGGATGGGGCCGTACATCCGCGAGTCCATGGCGCCGGACCGGTTGTCACCGGCCACGAAATACTCGTCGGGACCAAGGAGCAATTCGCCGTGCTCGCCGGACAGGGGGAATTCGGATGGCCACCCTTCGGGAATCCCGTCCTTGACGATGTCGTACGCATCGCCCGACAGTTCGAATTCCGTGAGGAAATGCGGTTCTCCCCCCGGCTTCACGTAGTAGACGAAATGCTTCTGGTAGAGCAGGTCGCCGGGAACGCCGATGACGCGCTTGACGCTCCGCCATGCGATGCCCGAAAAGGCGTCGATGATGCCGATCCGCTGGAAGGACAGGAAGCGGACGACGGTGTCCGCCGCGCGGACAAACCATGCCGAACGCGTGCGGAAGGGCGCGTCCACCACGACGATGTCGCCCCGCCGCGGCTTCGAGATGCCGGGCGCATGGAATCCGAAAAGTTCGTTCCGCGCGCCGTAGAGGACGGGAGTCGACAGGACGATGTCGCCCTTTTCGAGGGTCGGGGTCATCGAGAGGGATTCGACCGAGTAGGCTTTCAGGAAAAAACCGGCGATGACGCCGTAGGCCAGGAAGATGATGACGAGGACGCGGAGACGCTTGGCGAATATTCTCCGGTTCTGCATCTGGTCGGAATAGGATGTGCGATGCTTCATCGTCGTCATCGCTACCGGATCGGACCGATCCTCCCGACGGGCCAATAGATGAAACGGGCCTTCCCGAGAACCTTCTTCCCGGAAACGGTACCGAAATACCGTGCATCCCTGGAATTGTCGCGGTTGTCTCCCATGGGGAAGATGCGGTCGTCGGCGACATACCAGCCCGTCTCCCGGCGCCTCGACTCCTCCGCGAACCTGCGTTCCTGGGGAGCCATCGCGTACATGGATTCGAGCATGGATTTTTCGAAGGCAAGCTGATCGTCCGCGCGGAAGGATTCAGTCCCGTTGGCCAGCGAGGGAGGGGGCGCCAGATCGGCCTGGCGATACGCGGCCAGGGTCCCGGACGCCTCGATGGCGCCGTAGGAATCGACCGCCACGCGCCGTGCCGCGTGGTACGATACCCCGAGGGCATTCATGTGGTCGCGCTCGGCGATCCATCCGGAAGCTCCGGGAAATCTGTAATATACATCGCCCCTGACCACACGGATGCGGTCTCCGCCGATGCCGATGGCGCGCTTGATGAGATAGTGGACCCGCGGACTGCCGTCGGGTTCCCTGTCCAGGTCCACCATCGTGAGGGTCAGCATGTAGATGAATTGCTGGGCGATGGAAAAGAGGGTTCCCCTGGAAATGTAGACGGGAGTCTCGAAGATGACGACCTGGCCGCGGCGCGGGCGCTCGAGCCCGGGGAGCTTGCCGAGTCCCGGCAGGAGTTCGGGGCCGAACACGTACTTGTTCACGAAGATCATGTCGCCGATCTCGAGGGTGTCGATCATCGAGCCGGACGGTATGCGATACATCTGGAAGATGTACTGGTTGATCACGAGCACGACGCAGACAGCCCAGAGGATCGCTTCGGCCCAATCGACGGCCCAGTGCTTGGACTGCTGGCGCATCTTCTGCCTGAGGAGTTTCTTCTTCCTCTTCGAAAGGAAGGCCTCGGTGAAATGGACGAGGGCGATGTTGAAACCGTTCTTTTCGACCATGGTTGGCTGGAAAATACCACGGCTCGCGGCGCGTTGACAAGTCAAGCCGTCGCTTTTTATACTGTGGACCGGCCGGAGGGAGGATGAGGAACGCGGAAAGACGTCCTTCGCATATCCCTTTGCGTCATCGCCCGTGCCGGGAACCGGAGGCAAGCACTGCCCGAAGGACCCGGTTCCGAGGCGCTCTTCGCCGGTTTGCCGGCGGTTCGGATGATACATGGCTGAAGAAAAGCACATCACGCAGGAAGACATAGACAGAGCCGAGGTTCACCTTCGTCCTCTCGCAGGCATCCCGCCCGGTACGTGGGTCATGGTGGTTTTCGGGTTCCTCGTCGCTGCGATCCTGTTCGCCCTCATCGTCCTGCCCGGCCTCGCGGGGTATGGCACGCTCGCGTCGTTTTCGAGCGACCCTTCTGGTGCGGCAGTGGCCGTGGACGGAAGTTATCGGGCTTCGACGCCCTGCGAGATATTCCTTCCGGCGGGAAACCACGGACTCGAAGTGGCATACCCGCGCTTCACCTCGAAAAAATGGACGGAAAACCACGGGGGAAGGCTGCTGTTCAGCTTGTTCTTGCCGAAACGGAGCTCCGTGGAAGCCGAACTCGTTCTCGCCGATCCCTCCGGGCTGCTCGCCGATGCCCAGGCCGAGTTCGCCTCGTGGAGCCTTGTCGGAAAACCATCACCTTCCTACCAGTTCCCCATGGTCCTGTCCGACGCGGCTGCCGCGCGTTTCGCCGATCCCGCGATCCAGGCGCCGCCAACCCGCGAACGCAGGATGTTCCTGTATGCGGCGGCGCGCAACGCCCTGTACCCCGAATCCGCGCGCGATGCGCTGCGCGCGGGTGCGCTCCTCTATTCATGGGGAGCCTCCGCTTCTCCCGCGGGAGCGCTTGCCGTCGCCGATGGATTATTAGATGCCGTTGGAGTTGAACCCGGTGTGCTTTCGGTGCTCGAACGGTCCCTGCCCGCGGACAAGGCTGCCGAACTGCGCGCCATGCCGCTCTACTCCCGTACTCCCAGGCTCTCCCCAAACGACGCGATCCGATCCGGCCCCGTTTTCCCGGCGCTCGCGATCGGCGGCGTCCGCTTCATCGCGGTTCCCGCCGGAGAGCATACCTTCGCTCCGGATGGAGCCCTCACCGCGACGCTGTCCGTCGACGGCTTTGGCATTGCCGCGACCGAAACGACCCGGGACCAGTACTCCCGCTTCATCAAGGCCAATCCCGCCTGGGCTCCGGTCGGCGCTGACAGCCTCCGCAAGGCCGGGCTCGTCGACAAAGGGTACCTTGCCGGATGGAACGAACCCGGCGCGGCCGGATCGCTGCCCGTGACCGGTGTCTCGCGGGCCGCCGCCCTTGCCTATTGCGCGTGGCTTTCGGGATCGGCGCCTGCGGGATACCGCGTCGCGCTTCCGTCGGAAATCCAGTGGGAATACGCTGCCGTGAAGGGTTCGGCGAGCGCCGGCGTCTTTGCTGCATCCGGCTCGAAGGGACCTTCTCCCGCCGGATCGGCAGGCGTCGACAAGCTCGGTATCGCCGACCTGCCCGGCAACGTCTGGGAATGGTGCGACGACCCGTTCACGCACTTCCCCACCGTCGGCGCCGAAGCCGCGGGAGCTTTCCCCGCTGCCGAATTCGTGGTTCGAGGCGGCTCCTGGGCCAATCCGAAGGGCAGCGTCGGCGTCCGCGACCGCGGATCCTTCCCCGCAGGTTTCTGTTCCCCATTCCTCGGTTTCAGGGCGGTCCTCGTCCACGCGGAACCCTGAAAGCCATGGAGAACGGCGGCGTCAAGATCATCGCCCTGAACCGCAAGGCGCGGTTCGACTACGAGATCGTCGAAACCTTCGAATGCGGCATGGAATTATCGGGCTCGGAGGTCAAATCCTTCCGGCTCGGGAAGATCAGTTTCCCCGATGCCTTCGCCGTGATCGAAAACGGGGAGATATGGCTCCGCCAGCTCCACGTCGCCGAGTACGTCTATTCGTCCATCTTCAACCACGACCCCGACCGACCCAAACGCCTGCTCCTCCACCGCCACGAGATCAAGCGGCTCAAGCGCAAGGTCGACGAAAAAGGATTCACCCTCGTCGCGCTCGCATTCTACTTCAAGAACCGCAGGGTCAAGGTGGAACTGGGGCTGGCGAAGGGCAAGAAGCTTTTTGACTAGCGCGCGAGCATCAAGGACCGCGAAGTCAAGCGCGATCTCCGCCGGGAGATCCGCGAGAGGAACGGCTGACATGCGCATCACGGGAGGGGAATTGCGGGGGCGCATCGTCGATTGCCCGAAAGGCGATCTTGAAATCCGACCCGCGATGGACCGCATGCGCGAATCGGTGTTCGCGGTTCTTGGCGACCTGAATGGCCGTTCCTTCCTCGACCTCTTTTCCGGATCGGGCGTCCTTGCGCTCGAAGCCGCCAGTAGGGGCGCGTCTCCCGTCGTCTGCGTCGAAAAAGACCGGGGCAAATTCCCGCTGCTTCTCAGGAACGTGGCAATCGCTCCGGAACGGATCGAATGCAAGTGCCTTGCCTCCGAGCTCTTCATCAAGCGAACGAAAAGCAAATTCGACCTCATCTTCTGCGACCCGCCCTTCCCCTACCGGTTCAGGCTGTCGCTCCTCGAGTCCATCTCGGACCATGGCGTCTGCTCTCCGGGCGGGCTCGTGCTCATCCACCATCCCGGGGAGGACGGGCTCCCCGATGCCGCCGGGTCCCTCGTGGCGACCGACCGCCGCGTCTTCGGGAGATCCATCGTCGCATTCTACAGGATGTCGCCGTTGACAGGGGTCGGGTGAGTTCAGTACCGATGACAGGGCTTTCATCGTTTTTCTGTCAGTATTTCGGATTGGAACTGTCAGAAAAGCTTGTCTTTTTCATTGATTATTTGGCCGAACTCTAATACATTTCAGACAGATCATAAACGGGATCATTATATGGATAAAAGCGTTTTCGAAAAGTTCGAAGCCGAAGGGTTCATCAAGGAAACCGATGTTCCGAACCCTGAGCTGAACCCGGAGCAGAAGTCCAGGCTGAATCGCCGTGGGAACGAGCTGTTCAATACCGGCCAGGTGGACGTCGCGCGCCGTATCTTCCAGACAACAGGATATTCCGATGGCCTCATCCGCATCGGCGACCGGTACATGGCGGAGAACCGCCATGTAGACGCGCTGAAGATGTACACATTGGCGCACGAAACGCAGAAAAGCGAGGCGCTGGCCATGAAGATCGCTTCGGTAATACAAAACCTGATCGTCGAAAAGGAACCACAATGAGCGACCTACCCAACGCGGGTTTTCCGCAGCAAGACCATGAACACGACCCGACCGGCGGGCAGAACCCCGAGATCGTCGAGATCGCGGATCTCTCCAAGCGGGGCTACCAGTACCTCAAGGAAAACAGGATGGTCGACGCGGAAACCTGTTTCGCGAAGATCATCGAACGCGATGGCGAGAACAACTATGCCCTCGTCGGCCTCGGCGACGCCGCGAGAAAACGCGGCTCGTTCCGCGACGCGGTGGATTATTACAAGAAGTGCCTGGTCTACCATCCGGGGAACAACTACGCGTTGTTCGGCCTCGCCGACTGCTACAAGGCGCTCAACCAGTACCAGAAGGCGATCGAGATCTGGGAGCAGTACCTCCTGCACGACAACAAGAACATCACCGTGCTCACACGTGTGGCCGACGCGTATCGAAAGGTACGGGACTTCCGCAAGTCCAAGGCGATCTACCTTCGCGTGCTCGAGATGGAAGGCGACAACCCGTATGCGCTGATAGGACTCGGCCATCTCCACTACGATTTCAAGGAGTACAAGGATGCCCTCATGTACTGGCAGAAGATGGTGGAGATGCAGGGCGATTCGGTGGATATCCGCGTCCTGACCTCCATCGGCAACTGCTACCGCAAGCTCAAGCAGTTCGAACAGGGCGTCCCGCACTTTGAAAAGGCCCTGGAGAAGGAACCGAACAATTTTTACGCGCTCTTCGGCCTTGCCGACTGCTACCGGGGTATCGGCCAGCAGGAGAAGTCGCTCAACTACTGGAACAGGATCATCGAGCAGGATCCGCGGAACAAGGTTATCCTGACCCGCGCCGGCGACGCATACCGCCACCTGGGTGACTTCAAGCGGGCCTCGGAATACTACGAGCGGGCGCTCAATATCGAATTCGACGTCTATGCCGTCCTCGGCATGGCCGTGATAGCCCGGCTCCAGGGCAAGCACGAGGACGCCATCCAGTCGCTCAGGCGCCTCATCCAGAACGACCCCAAGAACTACCGCCTGGCGATAGAGCTGTCGGAGTGCTACCTGGCATCGGGAGACAAGCAGCGCGCGCTCGAAGCCCTCGTGGAATACCAGCGTCTCGGCATCAGGAACGTCTACATCCAGGACATGATCGCCAGAATCCAGAAATGAGCGGGATGTCGGCACGCCTTACCGGCATGCTGCCGCCGGACATCGTATCGGCGTGCGGATTCGACCGCCCGTTCAGGGGCTTGCAGGTCTTCAGGTGGATCGCCCGCGGCGCGAAGGATTTCGCGTCCATGTCGGACCTTCCCGCGTTGGAACGCGAACGGCTTGGTGCGGATTTCGGCGGTCTCTACGGCACGTCGACGGAAGCGGGGCTCGAATCGGCCGACGGCACCGTGAAGCTCCGCGTGCGATGCGCTGACGGAGCAGTAGTGGAATGCGTGCGTCTCCTCAACGCCGGAGGCAGGATGACCGCCTGCCTGTCCTCGCAGGTCGGATGCCCGATGGCCTGCGTTTTTTGCAGGACCGGAACGCTCGGGTTCCGCAGGAACCTCGAGGCGGACGAGATGGTCGAACAGGTACTCCACCTCGCAGCGTCCCGGGGCAGGCCTTCCAATATCGTCTTCATGGGGATGGGTGAACCTCTCCTGAACCTCCGGGCGGTCAGGGCCGCGATCGCCGTCCTGACGCATCCGGAAGGCCTCGGTTACTCGCCGAGGAAGATCACGCTCTCCACCTGCGGCCTGGCTCCCGCCATCAGGGAGCTTGCCGATTCAGGCCCCCATGTGCGCCTCGCCGTATCCCTGACCGTCGCCGACGACGAACTGAGGTCCGAGATCATGCCGGTCAACAGGTCGCACGGCCTCGCCGAGCTCAAGGATGCACTGCTGCACTACCAGTCCGTCACGGGCGACCGCATCACGCTCGAAACGGCGCTCATGAAAGGGGTCAACGTCTCGTCGGCGGACGCGCGGAAACTCGCCGAATGGATCGCGCCGCTCAAGGTCCAGGTGAATCTCATCCCCTGGAACCCGGTGGAGGGCATACGCTTTCAGGAACCGTCCCGCCAGGAAGTCGAAGCTTTCGAACGCGAGCTGGAAGTTTTGGGCGTCCCCGTCACCAGGCGGACGCGGCGCGGCCGGGGCGTGTCGGGAGCCTGCGGCCAGCTCGGAGAAACGCTGCAGCGCTGAAGCGCCACGGCGTTTCTCCGGAGCTCCGCTGACCCGCAGGAAAAACGGCCTTCACCTCACGAGGGAAGATCGCACGATTCCGACGGTCCGCTCGCACAGCAACCTGGCTTCGCCCGCCATCGCCTCCGCCCGGGCGGCGCAATCGGTTTTGAAGGCGGCATCGACGATCGGTCCCAGGTTGATGAGGACATTGAGGATCGCGCCTTCCACGCCGGCCCTCGCCATGAGCGCGCCGACCCCCGCGTCGCTCGCGGAGTTGGCGTTGCCCTTCTCGGCGGCGACGAGGCATGCCGAGATGGCTTCCAGGCAGATCCGCGCCGTTTCGAGCGGCACCGCGGCGGCCTTCTTGTAGCCTTCCTGCATCGCGACGTCGCGGGCTTCCCTTTGCTCCGGCGAGGATTTCGGGAGCTTCATGGCCTCCATGAGCCCATTGAACGCGTTGGTATCCTCGTCCACGGCGCGGACGAGCTCTTCCTTGATGCGCTGGCTCCGGACCGCGAGTTCCGACATCGAAGGCCATGCGGCCTCGTACCCCTTTTTCCCGACCGTCAGGTTGGCTACCATGGCCGCAAGCGCTGCGCCGAGGCTGCCTGCCAGGGCCGCGACCGAACCGCCGCCGGGCGCGGGGGAATCTCTCGACACCTCGTCCACGAATCCGGCAACCTTCATGGAAACGAGGGGCGCGCTTTCCCGCGCGGCGTACTCGACGATCTTCCGTTCCGGATCGAAGTCGTTCACCGAATCTAGGCCCATCGAGCGCACTGCGACCTCGATCAGCTCGCGTTCGCTTCCCCCCTCGCTCTTGCCCATCTTCTTGAGGAAATGCCTTCCTGCATCCGCGAGCGGCTCGAGGGGCAGGAGCCCGACGATCTCGCTCCCCGTCACGACGAGGCCGAGCCTGTCGGCTTCCCGCCTTACGGTTTCCCAGACGACGTGGAGCGGCGTGGTCCGGTAGTCGATGAGGTTGATGGAGACTTGAGCGCAGCGGTAGGCGTCGATGTACCAGCCTATCGCCCTGACCTCGCTGAGGAGACCGGGCACCTTCACCGGATTCCCGCTTTCGTCCTTGACGACATTGCCCGAAACGTCCCTCGCGGACCGGCCGCCTTCGCGGATGGTGAGCGCGATGTCGTTGGCGAGCTTCCTGTCCCTGGTGTTCAGATTGACGTTGTACGCGATGAGGAATTCGCGCGCTCCCACCACTGTAGCGCCCCAGCGGGGAATGAACGCGGAAGGCCCGTAGTCCGGTTCCCATTCCGGCTTGCCCATTTTGTCGGGAAGGGCTTCGTATTCTCCGGCGCGGATGTCGGCGAGGCTCGTCCGCCTCGGCGTACGTGCGGCCTTTTCGTAGAGGTAGACGGGGACTGCGAGTTCCCCGGCGATGCGCTCCGCGGCCTTCCTGGAAATCTCGACACATTCTTCCATCGTAACTCCGGAGACCGGTACGAAGGGGCAGACGTCCATCGCCCCCATGCGCGGATGGGCACCGGTATGCAGGGTCATGTCGATAAGATCGAAGGCGGTCCTGGCTGACGCGACCGCGGCCTCGACCACCGATTCGGGATCGCCGACGAACGTGAACACGGTACGGTTCGTATCGGTTCCCGGGTCCACGTCGAGCAGTTTCACGCCGGTAATTCCGGAAATGGACCGGGCGATGGCATCTATGACGGTCTTGTTCCGGCCTTCCGAAAAATTGGGAACGCATTCGACGAGCTTGCGAACTGACATGGTTTCTCCTCGGATACTGCAAATGGCAGGATCGCAGTATACCACGAATCACCCGTCCACGGAGCGAAAAACAGCTTCAGCCGCGCTCGACCCCCGAAAGGACGCGGGCGCAGGCCGCCACCGCGAAGGGCAGGCCGGCGCCGAGGGCAAGGTGCAGCCACAGCCAGGCGGGCAGTCCTTCGATAACCGTGACGACCTTGCCGTACGCCCAGAAATCGAGCCCCGCGGCGAGCGAGACGAGGATGATGACGAAGGCGGCAGGCGGTATCGCAGGCGACGGGAAGGATCCGTCCTGGCGCCAGGCGCCCTTCGCGCGGAACAGCCGTGGTACCGCCGCCAGGCCGAAAGCCGCGGCCTGGGCGGTGGTGTTGAAGAATACCGGGAGCGGTCCGGGAACGAGGAGGAGCCCCGAAGCCTCCAGGACGACGAGGAGCATCCCGGTCGCGAAGGCTGCGACAGCCGGCGTGATTCCCGTCCGTTTCGCGAAAAGCGCCGCGAGAAAGACCACGCCGATGGCCGCGTAGCCCGGGAAGCTCGTCGAAGTGAGCAAGTCGAGGATCGTTGCCGGAGGACGTAGCGATACGAGCCAGGCCACAGCCACGACGGCCACGGCGGCGAACCTGACCGGTTTCGCGGAGCCTTCCCGGCCGGGAAGCCAGTCCTTCACCAGCATGGACGATACGGAGAGGATCTGGCTGTCCAGCGTCGACATCAGCGCCGCGAGCGCCGCAAGTCCGAAGACCGCGGCCATGCCGCCGCCTGCCGCCTGAGCCGACATCCGCATGAAAATGCCTTCGCTGGACGCGCGATCGATGCCAGGGAAGGTGGCTGCGCCGGCCACGCCGATGCCTACGGTGCAGAAGAACAGGCCCGTCGTGACGATCGGATAGCAGATCGCCGTGAACGCGATCGAGCGATCGCTCCGGGCCCCGATGAAGCGTTGGAAGAGCTGGGGGAACATGGGATCGGCGAGAAACCACAGGAGCACGTAGCCCGCGTAAGTCCCGAAACTCACGCCCGTCCCCGCACCGGAACGCGAAAGATGACCGGGCGAAAGGACGGAAAGCCGTTCAGCTGCGGCAGCGAGGCCGCCGTTGGCGGAAACTGCGACGAATGCCGCCGCCGAGCCTCCGACGAGAATCGCCAGCTGGAGAACATCCGTCCTGACCACGGAACGCATGCCCCCCGCGAGGATGTAGCCGAGGGTGACGGAAGCGACGGCGGCGCAAGCGACTTCGTACGGGACTCCCGTCGCCGCCGCGATCATGCGTCCCCCGGCGATGATCTGGGCGGCGATGTACGGAAGGGTGCAGGCGAGGAGGGCTGCCGATACCGCCTTCGCGAACCCGGGCGATCCGTAGCGGTCCCTGATGAGGTCGGACTGGGTCATCCATCCCCGTTCGCGTGCCAGTCTCCGCACCGGCATGCCGACGAGGAGGAAGGCGAAAGCGACGAAGCCGGTGCCGAACGCCATGACGGGAAGGTAGCTCCACCCGAGGCGATACCCGGCGCCGGAAAGCCCGAATACCGTGAAGGCGGAAAAATTGGTGGCGGCCATGGTCGCCAGGAGCATGAAGGGCGACAGGTTCCTTCCGCCAAGAACGAAGGATTCGGCGTCGCCTGGAATCCGGCGGCCGAAAAGTCCGACGAGGAGGTTGGAGGCCAGGAACAGGAAAACAGCGGCTATGCCGACGGTTCCGGACACGGGAATTCCTTCCCGGGGCCGGGATGGCCGAGAAGGCCTGGCATAACCCCGATTGCGAACAGGCATGATCGGGCGGCTTTCGGGCCGCCACGGCAGGCTGCGGGAAAACTTCCCTTTCACCGGCAACCCGCCGGGAAAGCATCCTAGCCTGACATGCGTTCACGATCAAGCCTTTCTCCGCACTCGGCTTGACCGCGTCGAGGAGCGGCCGCTATCCTGGACATTCGGTCCGTACACGGATCTCGCGGAACAGTCAGATAAAAACACTATCCGTCCGGAATGCGCACGCCGCCGATCGCCAGGCGATACTCGCATATGTGCTCCATTCCGTCATCGCAGGTGATCCTCCGCCCGTGGATTGCGCGATCGAGTCGCTGGTCCCGCCGTGAGATCCGGCTCCCGCCGCTTTCGACGCGGCGGGATTCGGACGCAGGGAAGACGGGCCGGACTTCTTCATCTACGAGCTTCCGCTGGAATCGATCGGCCGTTTCCGTGCGTGACGGCCGCTGACGGCATGCCCGGCGCTGTGCCGCCCTCGGCAAGCGCGCCCTTCGCCCACTTCACGCGATCACGGCCATTCACTATAATGCCGTCATCATGAACGATGTCAAAAAGGAACGGAACTTCCGCCTCGCTTCGTACGTCCTCGAGCACAAGGGAGCTTTCGCCGTGGGCTTCGCGTCCATGACGCTCAATGCCGTCGCTCAACTCGCAGGCCCGCTCATCCTGATGGCCGTCGTCGACCGCGCCGTTCCGGCTCGCGATACCGGCATGATGGTCGCTTACGGACTCGCCTACGTCGCCCTGGTGATCGCCATGGGCGCGCTCACCTGGGTCCAGACCGTGGTCGTCGCCAGGATGGGGCTGTCAGTCGTCACGCGCATCAAGCTCGAACTCTTCGACCACCTGCTGCGCCTCCCCGTCGCCTTCTTCGACGGGCATCCGGTCGGCGAGCTCATGGCGCGCGTCGAAAGCGATTCGGAAAAGGTGAAAGAACTCTTCTCGCGGACGATAGTGACGCTCCTGTCCAACGCATTCTTCCTCGTCGGCATGATCGTGTTCTTCTTCCTGAAATCCCCGCGCGTGGCACTGTTCGTTGCCCTGCCCATCCCTTTCCTCGTCGCGGCCATCATTTTCGTGTTCGACCGGCTCCGCCATTTCTTCGAAAAAGCCAGGAAGCTGTATGCCGGAATCTGTGCGTCGATCACCGAGTACATCCAGGGAATCGAGGTGATCCGTGTCTTCGGGCGGAAAGCCTGGGCGTTGGCCAAGGTGGAAAACCCGAGCCGGGGGAAGCGTGACGCGGAGGTGTCCGGCGAGCTGATCGCATATTCCTTCGAGGGATTCCTCGGATTCCTCCTCGGCCCCGTGTTCATCGTGCTCGTCGTCAAGGTGACAGCACCGGGTATCTTCGCCGGGACGCTCACCGTGGGCGCCCTCCTTGTCTTCATCGAGTACGGTCGCCGCCTCTTCGAGCCCCTGTTCGCGCTCGGCGAGAACGTGCGGCAGATCCAGCAGGCACGCGTCGCGCTCGGCCGAATTTTCGGCCTTTTCGATCTGGCCCGGGAGCACCCTGGCTCCGGCATTCCCGCATGCTTCGAACGCGAGATCGAGTTCCGCAGAGTGGGCTTCGAGTACAAGGAAGGCGAACCGGTGCTCGCGGACATCTCGTTCACCGTCGGGAAGGGGCAGACCGTCGCCCTGGTCGGCCCGTCGGGATCGGGCAAGACGACGACGGTCGGGCTCCTCTGCGCTTTCTACCGCCCGACCCACGGGAACATCCTCGTCGACGGTGTTCCGCTCGCCGATATCGACCTGGTTTCGTGGCGCAAGAAGATCGGCCTCGTGCTCCAGGACATCTACCTGTTTCCCGGCGACGTGCTCGAAAACGTCCGCGTCTACGACGACTCCGTTCCCGAGACCGCGGTCGTGGACGCGCTTTCCGTCGCCCACGCGAGGGATTTCGTGGACCGTCTGCCCGAGGGCATCCGCACGGACCTCCACGAGCGGGGCTCCAACCTCTCGCTCGGGGAAAAGCAACTGCTCTCCTTCGCGCGGGCGGTGGCCTTCAATCCGGAAATCGTGGTGCTGGACGAAGCCACGTCCAGCGTCGACGTGGCCACCGAAAAACGCATCAAGGAAAGCATGGCGACGCTCCTCGAAGGGCGGACCGCCCTCATCGTCGCGCACCGCCTGTCCTCGGCGCTCGAGGCCGACTCGATCATCTTCTTCAGGGAGGGGAGGATCGTGGCGAGGGGAACGCACGAAGAACTGTTCTCGGGCTTCCCCGAGTACGCGGAACTCGTTCGGCTGCAGTTCCCCGAATTCAAGCCGGCCGAAACGACGGGCGAGGAGGCGTCATGAAGAACGCCCCCCCCGCGAAGGTCCCGCACGGTGCATGGATATGGGCCATCTGGAAGGAGCGCCTCCCGCTGATCGGCCTGCTCTGCTTCCTGACCCTGCTTTCGAGCGCCGTCGCGGTATCGTACCCCTACCTCGCGAAGCTCCTCTTCGATTCCATCCAGGCTGCGCTCGAATCAGGCGATGCATCGGCCGGCGGCGCCGTCGTGGACCGCTTCGCGCTCCTTTTCCTCGCGGTCGGCGCGGCCCAGATCGTCGCGGGATTCTTCCCGGCGATCCGCGGGGCGACCAACTCATTTCTCGAGCATATCATCAGGATGAAATACTTCCGCTCGGTCCTGGACAAGGACTCGCGGTTCTTCGCCACGTTCCGCTCCGGCGACGTCGTGACGAGGCTTACCGACGACATCTACGATTTCCCGAAGCTGGCCTGGTTTCTCTGCTCGGGAATTTTCCGCGCCGTCGAATCCGCGAGCAAGATCGGGTTCTGCATGGCGGCCATGTTCCTGCTGAACCCGAAGCTGACCCTCTACTCCCTGATCCCGGTCCCGCTCATGGTCGCGGTCTTCTGGGTGACCCAGGACAGGATCTACGACGCGTTCCAGAGAAACCAGGAAGCCATCAGTTCCATCAACGACCGCCTGGAAATGAGCTTTTCCGGCGTGAGGATCATCAAGGCATACGCGGCCGAAGGCAAGTACCGCCGCTTTTTCGAGGCGGATCTCGCCAGGAGGAAGTCGACCGAGATGGCGGCGGTGAAACTCGAGACGGTGCTCACGCTCATCGACCAGTACGTGGACTACTTCGCCCAGATCGGCGTCATCTTCGCGGGCGGGCTCATGGCCATCCGGGGCGAGATCACGGTGGGTACCTTCTACGCGTTCTACAACTACCTGTCCATGCTCCTGTTCCCCATGCTCGACATCCCGCAGCTCTTCCTTTCGGGCAAGCGCGCCTTCGTGAACATCGACCGGCTCGAACAGCTGCGCGAATTTCCCATCGCGTCCGCAGCTTCGGACGGCGCGCTCGCCCCTGGCGATTTCTCGTCCATCGAGTTCAAAAACGTTTCATTCAGGTACGAGGGCAGAAAGGAGAACGCCCTCGACAACGTGTCGTTCCGTGTCTCGAAGGGTGAACGGCTCTGCCTCATCGGCCCCGTGGGATCGGGAAAATCGACGGTCGTCAAGCTGCTCTGCGCCCTCCACGCGCCGGATTCCGGCGCGATCGAGGTGGACGGGATCGATCTCTCCCGCATCAATGCCGACCGTTTCCGCGGGATGACGGGCTACGTTCCGCAGGAACCCCTGCTCTTCACCGGCACAATCCGCGAAAACGTGGCATTCGGTTCGCTGGCCCCCGACTGCGCCGTCACGGACGAAGCCTTCGCGGATGCCATAGATACCGCCCGCATGGGACCGGAAATGGCTTCATTCGCCGATGGGGAGCTCACCCTGCTCGGTCAGCGGGGTTCATCGGTTTCGGGGGGTCAGAAACAGCGGCTCGCCGTGGCCCGGGCCCTCGTCCGCGCCCCGAAGCTCCTGCTTCTCGACGACATCACCGCGAGCCTCGACGCGTCGAACGAGGAGCACCTCATGTCCCGGCTGGACGAGGCGTCGGTGGATACCGCCTGCATCGTCGTATCGCACCGTCTCTCGACGCTCCGCTACGTGGACAAGGTTCTCTTCCTCGACGGCGGGCGGGTCGCCGCGTACGGGACCCACGAGGAGAACCTCGCGGTTCCCGCCTACGCGGAGTTCATGGCGCATCACCTGAGCCGATGAAAAAACCCGACGGTGATCGAGCCCGTCGGATCCGTTGCGAGTCAGCCGTTCAAGCCGCTTTCGCCGGCGACCTGTCAGCGCTTTTCAAGCTTGGGATCGATGAAATACCCGTTGATGAAAACGGGGATGGAAACGCCCGTGATCATGGCGCCCGCGGCGAAGAAATTGAGTCCGAGGCCCGGATTGTCCGTGTAGTAGAGGAAGGCTCCGGTGCCCTGGAGGGCCATGCCCGTCGACGCCAGCAGGGTGCCGAGCAGGATCATGGTGTTCTTCTTCCGCATGGTCGTCATGACGATGGCGTATTCCGAGAGATCGAGCGACGGCGCGGACGATGCCTGCGCCTCCGCGGCCGGGACGACGGGGACCGCGGGAAGCTCCGCGGCTTCCGTTTTCTCCGACAGGCCGGATTCCCCGGTTTCCGCGCCGGACTTGAATTCCCTTTCCTGCCAGAACGCCTTTACATCTTCGGGAATGGAGGTCTTCGTGGCTTCCACCCGCGTTTCGACCTTTTCCACAGTGACCATCTCGCCCGCGGCAAGCATGTAGGTTTGCGGGACGGGTTCCAGCTTTTCGTCCGGCCGGGCGGAGGGTGGCGTCACGAAGGTCGTCACTTCGACCACGCCGTCGAAACAGTACACCCTCGACAAAGGTTCGCCGGTAGCCGTCTTGGCGTTGCGCGCCGCGATCACGTCGTAGCCGAAGTCGGTGCCGCGGACCCCGGCGGCCGTGGTCGTCGACCTGACCGCGAACTCTTCCTTGCCGCTCAGCTTGTCGACCTTGGCGCGTACGCGTCCGTAGATGAGCTGGAACGAGTTCTCGCCACCGGGAACGAGCTTCTGGATGACGAAGGTCGTGTTCTCAGAGAGCTTGAGCATGTCCTTCCGCGGGTAGATCCTGATCTCGAGGAAGGTGCCCTTTCCCGTCTGTATCTGATCGCCCTGGAAGAGCCTGAAGCCCAGCGGATCGCCCGTCGATACCGCGAGGCCCTTGCGAACGACACTCAGGTCATCGCCATCGATGTACTCGATCTCCGCGTACGCCTGTGGCGCCTGCCCATGGGCGGTGCCGCATACGACGAATGCCGCGAGGACCAGCCCCGCAAGAATATTCCGTTTCATGGATACCAATTCTACCGTACATGAGGCCGCTTATCAACGCGGCATTGAAAACCGCCCGATCTACGGGGTATAGTTCGACCGATGAAGGATCTCCTCGACGAACTCGACCTGTCCTTTTCGGATCCCGGCATCGAAAAAGCCCTCGCCGAAGCCCTTTCAGGACGGGTGAGCACGCCATACGGGATGCGTTTCAGCCAGAACGAGGAATTTTTCGTCGTGCTCGAGGAGGGAGTGCGAATTCCCAGCCTGCCCATCCACCATGACGTGAGGAGCCCCGTGCCGGACCGGGCATACGCAGCCGCCATGGCCCTGGCGGTGGGCAGGCTCGCGTCGGCGATGCCTGAAGCATTCGAAGGGCTGTCATACAGTTTCGACCCGACCGACATTCTCCGGCCCTGTTTTTTCCGCACGCTCGTCCACGGGGGATCGCGCTACCTTTACATGCTCCGTATCGACCTGCCGCTCAAACCCTATGGCGCCCGCGTGCTGGTTCCCGGCACCAACGATTTTACCGCCGAATATGAAACCCGGCGCTTCATCCTCGAGAGCGAACTCGTGCCGATCAGGGCGACCGGCGCGGATCCGAACCCGCGGATCTTCAAGCTCATGCAGTACGTGTCGGACACGTGGATCGGCGAGACGGGCAAGGGCTACCAGGTAAGGGGCATATGGATGGACAACGACCTCACCAGGTTCTTCACGAGAGTGTTCCTTCCGGAGAGCCGGCGGATCCATCCATTCTACCCGTTGTTCTGCAAGTACAAGTCCATCTGCTGTTTCGTGCCGGGCCTGGGCGACGGCGCGCGCGGCCTGATGCTTCCTTTCTTTTCCGATGCAATAGCATTCCTCGCCCCCGAGATGGAGAGGATACAGGCGATCCTGAAACTGGAAAATTTCTCGGATGCGCTCCCGGAGTTCGTCGAGCTCAGGAAAAGCGCCCCCCCACGCTGGCTTCGTTTCTTCGATGGCGTGGAGATCCATGCATACCTCAATGAATGGGACATGAAGGAGTACTCGTTTGATTTCACCCCGATCCAGGAATGAAGGTTATCCAGGCGCCAAAGTCACCGTCATGGGACTCGGCCTCAACGGCGGCGGGCTCGCTGTCGCGCGTTTCCTCGCGTCGCGGGGGGCCATCGTCACGGTCACCGACTCGAAGGACGAACGCGCCCTTGCCGAATCCGTCAGGGCGCTCGACGGCCTGCCCGTCCGTTTCGTCCTCGGACGCCACGAGATGGCCGATTTCGTGGACGCCGACATCGTCGTGAAGAATCCCGCGGTCAAGCCGGATTCACCCTACCTCGCCGCGGCGAAGCGGGTGGAAACCGATCTCTCGATCTTCCTTGCCTCCTGCCCCTCGCCGATCATCGCGGTCACCGGATCCAAGGGCAAGTCCACGACCGCGGCTGCCATCCACCACATCCTCTCCTCGTCGGGGAAATGCTTCCTCGGGGGGAACATCACCGTCTCGCCGCTGGATTTCATCGACGAGGCGGGAACCGGAACACCCGTCGTCCTCGAACTCTCGAGCTGGCAGCTCGGCGACCTCCGCGGAAGGAAAGTCCTGAAACCCGTCATAGCGGTGATCACGCGCATCGTACCCGATCATCTCGACCGGTACCCGGGCATGGACGAGTACGTCGCCGACAAACGGCTCATCTACGCCGACCAGGATCCCTCTTGCTTCACGCTCTGCGACCTGGACGACGCATACGGCCGCTCTTTCGCGGCACAGACGCCCGGAACGCCGCGTTGGTATGCTTCCGAGCTTCCGCCCGGCGAATGCGGGGCATACTTCGACGGCAGGATCGGCATGTACGTCGACGGCCGGATCCGCGAGCTCCTGATCCCCGAACGCCTGCTGGTCCCCGGCGCCCATACGAGGCGCAACCTGCTCGCGGCGGCGCTCGCGTGCCGGGTGTACGGAATGCCGGCCGACGCCATTTCCAAGGCCGTGGCGACGTTCAAGGGCATCGAACACCGCCTCGAATCCTGCGCGGAGATCGGCGGCGTCCGTTTCTTCAACGATTCGGCCGCCACCGTGCCCGAAGCGGTCGAAGCCGCGATCGGCGCCTTCGAGACGCCGCCCGTGCTCATAACCGGGGGAACGGACAAGAACCTGGATTTTTCCCCCGTTCGCGCGGCGTACTCGAAAGCCAGCCGCGTCGTGCTGCTCGCCGGCACGGGCACCGACAAGCTGAAGGTCCTTCTCGACGAGGACGGAGTCAGGTACGAAGGTCCCTTCGACGATCTTGAAAAGGCCGTCGCCGCGGCGTTTGGAGCGAGTTCGCGCGGAGACATCATCGTGTTCTCCCCCGGATGCACGTCCTTCGGGATGTTCAGGAACGAATTCGACCGCGGCAGGAAATTCAAGGCTATCGTCTCTTCTCTCGAATGAACGGGGGGTGAATCGAGCTGCGCGATGACGGTGGGGGGAGAACATCCTTCCGTGTGCGCGGGCGTCGTATCACGAGTATGAGATCGACGCGTACCCGACAAAGGACTCCGATTCGGCGACGTCGAGGCTGCTTCCGAGTTCGAGGAGTTCCGCCTTGACGGCATCCATCCTCCTCGCGTAGCCGATGGCGGCGCACACCGCGCCTGCGGAACACGCGGCACCTCCTTCCGTCCCCGTCCGTATGACGGTTCGCTCGTCGAGCCTGAGGGCTGCTTCGACGAAATCCCTGTCGTTCCGCTTCGCCCATGCGACCGCGGCGCTTCCCCCGCCGGCCGGTTCGAAGCCGTAGGAAGGCCCGTAATGCGTGAGGTCCGTGCTTCCGACGAGGAGGATCCGGCGTTTCATGCCGGTCGCGGCGTCGGCAACTGCCTCCCCGACCGCGATCGAACCGCTCTCGTTCGGTGCCCGGAGCCAGAGTACCCGGGCGCCGGGGTAGCGCGACGCGGCGAGCGGCAGGAGAACCTCGACGGTGTTGTCGGCATAATGGTCCTCTCCAGTTCCCATACCGGCCGCTTCGAGGCGCTCAAGTACCCTGTCCCTGAGTTCGGAATCCGATTCGACGGGTCCGAAAGGCGTCTCGAACGCGTCTTCGCCCGCCCAAAGGACGGGCGCCCCGGCGGGGAGGTGCCCGCCGATAATGACGATCGTCTCGACCCCGCTCGATCCGGCCAGAAAACTTTCCCACGCGATACGGCCCGAATAGGTCCACCCGGCATGCGGGGCGATCGCCGCCGTTGCGGAAGCCGGGGGTCGCCCGCTCTCCCGGTTCCAGTCATCCAGACAGAGCCCGACGCTCCTGCCGTCAACGGGGTACCATCCGCCAGGCAGCTTCCTTGCCCGCACTTTCATCATGCACCTCCGGTCGCGGTCCCGTGCAAAGCGATTGCCGCCCATCTCCCGACGGGTGGTTTTTACATGGCGCGCCCACGGGTTTCAGTATATACTACGGATGATGAAATCCAAAACCGCGGCCTTGTTCTCCGCCCTGAGCGTTCTCGTGTTCGCTTCAGCCATCGGCACGTCCGCGTTCCGCATATCCGCCATATTATCCGGGAGGAACGATGCGACAGACGCTTCCTTCGCATCCATAGATCGCGCCGCGCGCTATTTATTGACCTCGCCGCCAGGCGCGGTCGGGGAGCGATGGCGGGATGCTGCCAAGTACGAATACCGCAACACTCCTTCCATCCTGTCCATCGCCGTACGGACCGATGCCGACGGAATCCGGTACATGATTCCCGCCAGGAATCCTTACCTTGTCAGCCCCGCGGGAAGTTCGGGCACGGTGTATTCCTTCCCGGCCATGACGGCCAGGCTCCGATCCGCAACCTTCGGGTCGGGTTCGGAGCTCATCTCGGTAGATGTCCTGTATTCCATGCTCGGCCAGGAAGAGATCTTTGAATCCCTGCTGGCCGGTTTCGCCATCGTCGGCAGCTGGACCGCGGTTTGCCTCGTGATCCTGCTTGCAGGCGGAAGACCCGCCGGGCGGAGAACGGTCGCCGCGGCTGAAACCGGATCGCAGGCTCGCGGCGGAAACGCTCCTGAAGACCGCGGCCGGGCCGGTTCCCCGAACGGAGCCGAGCCGTCGTTCCCGGACGCCGAACGGCATGGCGATAACGCGGGTCCACGGCCTGAGTCCGGAACCGTGCAGGCCGGGACCGGCCAAGGGACGCTGCCTCGGGGTTTCTTCGCCGACGATGTACCGCCATACGATGCCGACGCCTGCCGGGCCGCACCCGATGGGGCCGCGCATCCCCGCAGTGAACCTGCATCGGACGATGTTCCCGCCGCCCCGTGTGATGCCACGGGGAAGAAAGCGCCGGATGCGCCTGATATCGACTGGTTCGACGACGCTCCCGAAGCCGGGGCGTCCACCGATGAAGACCGGCAGCCCCTTTCCGGGAAGGGCGGGGAAGCGCCGGGCGGGTTGCCCGCAGTGGATACCGTCGAAAACCGGTCTCCGGCCGTTCCGACCGGGCTCTATTCACCAGACACGGGCCTTGGCTGGGAATCCTACCTCAAGGAGCGGCTCGGTGCGGAGCTCGGCAGGTCGGCGTCATTCGAGCAGGATCTCGTGCTTGCCGTCGTTCTGTTCGAGGAATCCGCCGGCAACGAAACCGCGCACATCATCTGCGCGAAAACGGCGATCGACTTTTTCGGGTTCAGGGATCTTTCGTTCGGACACGGGGAGCGGGGATTCGCTTTCATCCTCCCCAACATCGACATCGACCACGGCATACGCATGGCGGAGGAATTCTTCAAGAAGGCGACCTTCATCCTCAAGGATTACCGCGATCCCATGTCGTACATGGATCTTCACATCGGACTCGCGTCCAGGTCAGGGCGATTGATCTCCGCGGACCGTCTGCTCACCGAAGCTGAATCCGCGCTCGAGCATGCAAAGTCGGACCACGATTCCCACATCGTCGCCTTCGTCACGGATGCGGACAAGTACAGGTCCTTCATCTCCGCCACGTGAGGCGGGGCATGGAACCGAAATCCTGTATCCGGCGCCCCCGTGATGCTTTTCTCGTCGGCATGTGTGCCTACGGTGTGGGCGTCGGGGTAGGTGCGGTCATCATGGCTGGTGTCTTGAGCGCATTCTTCAAGGTCCATGCGCTCACGAGGAAACGGTAGTCGAGCCCGTCGACCGATACGACGAATCGCCCCTCACCGTCCGGCTTGCCGTCGACCGAAATCGTCCGTTTCGTCCCCTCCCCGAGTTCGAGCCCGATCGTGAGCCCGGCGGAAACCGTACCCGGGGGAGCGAAATCCTCGGCCTCCATGGTCGCCAGCGAACGTGCGAAACGCTCGACCGCCGACGGGTCCAGGACGATGGCATCCAGGCCCTCGGCGCGCCAAAGCGTCTTCTCGTCCCGCACCAGCATGAAGTTTCCGGAGAAGGACGAACCGCCTCCCCCGGCCTGCGCCGGGTATCCGACCGCGCCGGTCACGCTGACTCGCTGGATATCGTCGACGCGGACGGCGTCCCGGAACAGGCGCAGGTCGTACCAGGGCTTGACGCCAGTCGAGAGATAGCCGGCAAAACTGCCCTTCACCGCGAATGCGTCCTTCTTTCCGGCGAGCCCGACGTAGACCCTGCCCCCCGAAGGCGCGTAGTCGCCCACGAGGAGTTCCCGGAGGACGGTGCCGTCATTCCGCTTGAAAAGCACGCGGATCGCGGAAGCACCGAGGCCCAGCCGGTCAGCGGCCGCTTCCATCGAGCCGATCCTTTCCAGCGAGGTGACGGATGAGAGCTCCTTCAGGAAGGCATCCACCCGGCTGGCGAGCGCGGGCCGTGACAGGGATCCGGATTCCACGAACCACTGTCCGTCCTTCCCCCGGAGCGCGTAGCTGTCCTTCCCGCTTACTTCGATGCCCGCCATCCCGTCGGGATATCCGGATGACCCGGATTTCCCCGGCAGGAGACTCCCGCGCGACGCCCGCGCGGCCGAGGCTTCCGGCGAGAAAACCGCGCCGGCCGCGAGGGACAGCGCGAAGAAAACGATGAGCGCGGCCAGCATCCTGACCCTGTCGCGATACTTCATCATGCCGCGCCTCCCTTGGTTTTCCGCGATTCCTTCTCGAGTCGCGAGCGTTTCGACGCGCGCGCCAAGCCCCACGCGACGACGAATCCCGGAACGGCGACGAGGGTTATCGCGTATACGAAGAGCACGAGGGTGCGCTTGGCGGCGGGGTCGTCGAACTGGCGCATCCTCGTTCCGCCTTCCGACCTGGATTTCACAGCGATGAGGTCATCGTCCGAGGACAGCCAGTCGGCCGCGTTGCCGGCGAACGCGGCATTGAATGTGCTTTCGCTCATCGTCATGAGGTCGGTGAGGAAGTCCGCCGAAGAGACGACGACGATGCGCGTGTCCCTGCCCGTGGCGGGCGGCGGGGCGAGCTTGCCTGAGGCCCCCTCGCGGACGGGCAAGGTCCTGTTCGCGAACGCGCTCGGGAACGAACCGGACAGCGCTGCCGCCAGCACGTACTGCCCCCTGGTGGCTTCCGCTTCGAGGTAGAAGCCGGCTTCGTTTTCCGGGTTGACCTCGAAGCGGCCGGTCTGCAGCCATGCCTTGGCGCCTGTCTGCGCGAGCGGCTCGGTCTTCACGCCGTCGACCGCGCGCAGCGTCATCGGGCTCGGCCAGAAAAGATCCAGGCCGGGGAAGCGCGACGTGATCGGATGCTTTCCGTCGACGTTCCCCACGTTCACGATGATCCAGTGGGGATACCGCGTATACCTGATCTCGACGCCGCCCCGCGGGTTCCTCGCCTGGAATGGCACCGTGAGGCAGGACGTGTCCAGCACGAGTTCCTTCGCGATATCGACTCCGTACATCGCGAGCAGTTTCGGGATGCCTCCGTCGGTGACCGGGGCCGCAGTGAGACCGTACCCGGTGGAAACGGCAATGGTCCTGGCCGCGAAGAAGACGCGGCCTCCCCGCATGACGAAATCGTCGATGAAGTAGGCGTCATAGTCGTCGAGCGCGGAATTCCCGAGCACGAAGAGGATGGAAACCTCGGGATCGACGGGTACGCCCCGTTTCGTCTCCCGGGGCGCGTAACCGTACTTCTGCAGGGCCATACCCAGCGTGCGATAATCGTTTTCCATCGTCTTGTCGGCATCGCCAACGATGAGACCCGCGACGGGCTTGCGGTCCCTCACGAGGGACCGGACGAGCTTCACGATCTCGTACTCCAGGGTCTCGGTACCGATGATGGCCGGGATGGCGGCGTGGCGGTCAAGATACTCGGCCACGATTCCCGTGTAAACCAATGCCACCCGCGATTCGGATCTCTCGACGACCTGCATCTGCTGGGGGGCCACGCCGAGTGCGTCTGCTGCGCCCGGGTCGGATTCTGGATCCTTGAACGAAACCCTGATCTTGCCGCGCGAAGCCGCCTCCAGCTCCCGGAGCAGGTCCTCGATCGCCGCCGGGCCCGGATGCTTGTCGGCCAGGTTTTTCGAGATGAAATAGGTGATGCGGACCGGGTCCCCGATCTCCTCGTGGAGCTTTCTCGCCGCCGCCGAAAGCGTGTGGGAGCGCGACCCCGTCAGGTCCAACCTGAAAAAGAACCTGGCCGAGAACGCGGCGCCGAGGACGATGGCCGCGATCGACAGGATGAGCAGTATACGCTCCTCGCGAATCTTCTTGCGTATCATCGCCTCACCTCCACTTCCGCATTTTAAGCTCCTTCGCCGTCAGGTACAGGAACAGGACGGAGAGGAGCGAAAAATACCCGACGTCGCGCGTATCCACCACGCCGCTGACGAAGCTCTCGAAGTGGAAGTTGATGGATGCGTAATTGAGGGCGTTCGCGACCGGTGCCGGGAGGGAGAGCCAGACGTTGAGCTGGTTGAGGAGCGTGAGGCAGAGCAACGCCAGAGCGGTGAAGATAAAGGCACTGATCTGGTTGCCCGCCGCGGACGACACGAACTGCCCGACCGACGCGCACGCCGCGGCCATGAAGAGCACGCCCAGGTATTCGCCCGCAACCTGCCCCGGGTCGATCTGCCCGAACATCGAGACAAGAAGCGGCACGGGCAGCGTGAGGGCCGTCGCCATCGCGATGAGCGTCATCGTCGCCATGAATTTGCCGGCGACGAGTTCGCCCTCGGAGAACGGCATCGTGGCGAGGAGTTCGTAGGTCCCCTGGCGTTTTTCCTCGGCCCAGAGCCTCATGGTGAGGGCGGGGACGAGGATCGTGAACACCGCCGGCATGACCGCGAAAAATTCCCTCAGGGAGACGTCCCCGCGGGCGAAGAAGTTGCGGACGAAGAAAAACCACACGGAGCAGAACACGAGGAAGAACAGCACAAAGATGTAGGCGGCCGGCGAATTCGCATAGCTGGTCATTTCACGCCGGACGATCGACAGGATCCTTTTCATGGCTGTTTTTCCTCCGTGGTGAGCTTGACGAAGATTTCCTCGAGAGAGAGGCATTCCCTCCTCATCTCGAGGATCTTGAATCCCCCGGAGACGGCCCAGTCGAAGACGTCTTCCGCCGGGCCGCCCTGGTACCCGTCTTTCGCGGCCAGGCTGAGGGGCGCGGCGAGCCTGATGCGCACGGCGCCCGGGCCCGCGTTCTCGATGTCGCCGGTGGGCCTGACCGCGCGGAGCGAGGAAAACGCGGAGCGGACGCGGCCGGCATCGGCCTTGAGCGTGAGTTCGAACCGCTCCTCGCCCTTGAGCGCGTCGCCGATGGTCCCGGTAGCGCCGGCCGCGACGATCCGCCCTTCGTTCATGATGAGGACATCGGCGCAGAGCGCTTCGGCTTCCTGGAGTATGTGCGTGCACAGGATGACGGTTTTCTTCTCGCCGAGCGCGCGTATCAGGGCCCGGATCTCGAGGATCTGGTTGGGGTCGAGGCCGCTGGTGGGCTCGTCGAGGATGAGGATGTCCGGGTCATGGAGTATGGCCTGGGCCAATCCGACGCGTTGGCGGAAACCCTTCGAGAGTTTTTCTATCGGCACGTGGAACACTGTCGCGAGCCCGCAGGCCTCGACGGACTTCCCGACGGCTTCCTTCCCGGACGCACCCTCGAGCCCGCGGGACGAGGCGGCGAAGGAAAGGAATTCGGAAACGGTGAGATCTGGGTACAGGGGCGCGTTCTCGGGCAGGTAGCCGACCCTTCGCTTGACCTCGAAGGGGTTTTCGACGATATCGAACCCGTCGAGCGTTGCGGAACCCGCGCTGGGCCAGTGATAACCCGTGAGGATCCTCATGACCGTCGTCTTGCCGGCGCCGTTCGGCCCGAGCAAGCCCACGATCCGGCCGGTCCCCACCGTGAAGGAAACGCCCTTGACGGCTTCGTAATCGCCGTAGCGTTTCATGAGGTCGACGGCTTCGATCATATCGGTCTCCTTAGGCTGGCTAGTCTTCGTATTCCAGCGGGAAGTGCATGCGGTCCTTCGTGAGGACCGTCTCGGGGAATACCGCCTTGGCTTCCTCGAGGACACGCTTCAAATCCTGTTCCGTGTAGCGCGGACTGTAGTGGATAAGGCCGAGCTTCTTCACGCCGCCCGAGTCGAGCGCCAGATGGGCCGCCTGCTCGGCCGTCATGTGCTTCTTCTCGATCGCGCTCTCGAGAAGTGCCTTCTCGAACATACCCTCGCAGATGAAGAGGTCGGAATTCGCGACCTCCCCGGCGATTTCCGGGAAATAGAGAGAATCCGTCACGTAGCTGAATTTCCTGCCCGAACGCGGCGGCCCGAGCACCATTCCCGGCTCGACCACCTTCCCGTCAGGCAGCTCGACGTTCTCCCCGCCCTGGAGCCGTGACCACAGCGGCCCAACCGGGACTCCGAGCTCTCCCGCCTTCTCCGGGAAGAACGCGCCAGGCCTCGGGGATTCTTCAAGGGTATACCCGACGCAGGGCTTGGTGTGCCTGAGGCCGAAGGAACGTATGGCGAAACCGTCGCCCTCGTAGCAGATGCCGGGCTCCTGCATCTCGCGCACGACGATCTCGTAGTTGATGTACATGTCGAGCACGCGCCGGCTGGATTCGATGTACTCGGCGATCTTCGGAGGCCCGTAGATGTAGAGCGGTTCCGTCCGGTCGACCTGGCTCGAAAGCATGAGCAGCCCGGGCAGCCCGGTGACGTGGTCGGCGTGCGTGTGCGAGATGAAGATCGCCGTGATCTTCTTCCACCTGAGGTTGAGGCGCCGGAGGGAAATCTGCGTCGCCTCGCCCGCGTCGAACAGGAACAGCTCCCCCTCGCGGCGGAGGAGGACGCTCGTGAGGTGTCTGTGTGGCAAGGGCATCATTCCGCCGCAGCCGAGCACGAAGGCTTCGAGATTCATTTGCGGTACTATACCGGAACGTTCGATCCGAATGCAACACGCCTCGCCCGCTTCACAGGCGGGTTTTGCGCTGGCCAAATGCCGGAGCCGCGGATATACTCTCTCCATGGTAACGATGGACATGATCAGGCGCATGCCGAAGGTGGAGTTGCACGACCACCTGGACGGGGGGCTTCGCCCTTCCACCATCATCGAGCTCGCCCGCGATCAGGGCCTGGAGCTTCCCGCCGGCGAACCCGCCGAACTGGCCGCGTGGTTCCACAGGGGCGCCAACCGCAAGAGCCTTGCGCTCTACCTCGAGGGCTTTGCGGTCAGCTGCGCGGTCATGCAGACCGCCGCCGCCATAGAGCGCGTCGCGCGGGAAACGATCGAGGACCTTGCATCGGACGGCGTCGTCTACGCCGAGATCCGCTTCGCCCCCATCCTGCTGACCGGCGGCGGGCTCAACCTCGAGAGCGTGGTGGAGGCAGTCCTCAGGGGCATGGAGGCGGGGCGGACCGCCACGGGCACCGAGTTCGGTCTCATCCTGTGCGCGATGCGGCACATGGATCCCTCCGTATCGGTGGAAACCGCGGAACTCGCGGTGGCATACCGGGACCGCGGCGTCGTGGCCTTCGATATCGCGGGGGACGAGCACGGACACCCCCCGAAACGCCACATCGAAGCCTTCCAGTACATCCGCAACAAGAACTTCAACATAACCATCCACGCGGGCGAAGCCTTCGGTCCCGAGTCCATCTGGCAGGCGCTCCAGGTCTGTGGCGCGCACCGTATCGGACACGGCACGAGGCTCGTAGAAGACATGTCCGTCACGGGCACCAGGATAGAGAAACTCGGCAGCCTCGCATCCTACGTCAGGGACAGGCGCATCCCCCTCGAATGCTGCCTGTCGTCGAACGTCCAGACCGGAGTGGCCCAGAATCTCGATTCCCATCCCTTCAACGCGTACTACCGGAACAATTTCCGCGTGATCCTATGTACCGACAACCGCCTCATGAGCGACACGTGCCTTTCGAAGGAGATGAAGCTGGCGGTGGACCACTTCGGCCTGACCCTGCGCGACCTGGAAAAGCTCACGGTGAACGCCATGAAAAGCGCTTTCATCGGGTTCAACGACCGGGTGAGGATCATTTACGATGTCCTCAAGCCCGGGTTCGCGAAACTGCGCGAGGAAACCAATCCGAACGATTGACCCGGCGCCGGCAAGCTTCCGCTTTCCCCGCCGCCGTGAATGATGCGTGTCCGCCGGCTTCGATCCCTCAGCCCGCAGGCGTCACCGACGCTTTTGCCACGAGCACGACGGCCGGATGGATCCCTGCGCCGCCCGGGATCCGTTCGCCCGAAAAGCGCAAGGAACCGCGCACGTCCAGCATGGATCCCGTGACGGATCCCCCTGTCACCGGAATCCTCGTCGTTCCGTCGAAAAGGTATCCGAGGCGCACTTCGCCGCCGAAATCGCCTGTGGCGGCGTCCACGAAAAAGTCCGAGAAGACCACCGGCTCGAAGTGCGGGAGCGCACGCAGGGCGGATTCCGTTTCCCGCCCGCCGTCCACGGAGAATACGCGGTAGTCGCCTGAGGCGGGTATCCCGAGATAGCCGCAATACCGGCTCGGGCCGAAAAATCCCCCGACGACGCCGTCCTCTACGCATGTGAACCTGTCGATCGGGACGCCGTCGTCGTCGAAGGGCGATGAATCGGGATGTCCCCGCAACGCAGCCTCGGCATGAAGGGTTACGCGATCTCCCGTGACGGTTTCTCCCTGGGCGGATGCTCCCGGCTTGAAGGGCGTGAGCTTCTGGTAGGCGCGCTGCGCGGAGCAGTTGGCGAAGAAGTAGCCGAAGAGCGCCCCCGCGTTGTCTTCCGAAAACAGGATGGGTAGGCTCCGCGCGTCCGGGGTCGGCTCGGCGCGGGAACGGTCGCGCGCCTGGGCGAGTCTGGAGCCAACGGCGCGAGAGAGCTTCCCCGCGTCGAAATCGCCGAATTTCACGCTGCCGTACAGCTCCACCTCGCCCGAAGGAGAGGGCGCGTTCACCACGTATTCGCTGAAGCCTTTCCACGAGACCCACGATGCGTCGACCCCGCGGGAGTTGACGATCCTCGTCTCCACGCGCGAAAGGAACAACTCGAGCGAATTGACGGTCGCCCCCCCCGCTCCGTCCTCCCGGTACAGCTCGGCGCGCACGCGCTCGACCAGTCCGGACGGGTCCCCGCCTTCGAACGAACAGACAGGCATCGCTGCCCTTGTGGAAGCCGGGAGCGGAAGGTCGTACGGCTTGTTGGCCACGCAGGACGCGGTAAAAAGCGCACGGCCGATCGCGGCTTCGAGCTCGGAAAGATCCATGGTAGGATGGGCACGGAAAATCGAATCGCCGCGGACTGCCTGGCCGTCCCTGGTGCCGTCGGCGTACACGGTCACGCGGTATTCGGTCGTCTCGACCTCGCGGGCGCACTCTACGGCACGCCCGATGTAATACCGCTCCCAGCCGCGCCTGCGGCTTTCCACGATGCGCCAATCCGCCATCTCCGCGTTCCGGCCGAGGGCTCGCCTGATCCTGTCCATCATCATCCCAACCTCATCCTCGTCCTGACATAGGGCCCACCGGCAGAAACCTTGACGAACTCCTTGTATCCCTTCCCGCAATACCCGGTGCCGGAAAGCTCGAAATCCCCGGATACCATCGTGATTCCCGAAAGGACGTCCGGCACGTAGCCCGAACAAACGACGGGCGACGCGACGCGCCCGGTGAGCTTGCCGTCACGGATCTCCTTCGCGCTGTTGAAAACGAGCTGTATGCCCCAGTTCTTGGGATCCTCCATGCCGGAATCCATGTCGCAGAGCATCCAGCCGTACTTGACCGAAGCGATGATCTCGTCCGCCGTGGAAGAGCCGGGAGCGATGTAGGTATTCGTCATGCGAGCGTACGCCTTGTGCGCGAAGTCCTGCCGCCTCCCGTTCCCGGTCGGTTTCGCGCCGAGGGTCATGGCCGACAGCGAATCGGAGATGCCCGAAACGAGGATGCCCCGGTCTATGATCATGGTCTTCGTGGCCAGGGTGCCCTCGTCGTCGAACAGGAAGCTTCCGGTCTGGATCGCGCCGTCCGCCCCGTCGTACATCGTGACGATCGGGCTGGCGACGCCCTTGCCCAGGTACTGCGAGGCCCTGGCGCGGTTCTTGACGAACATGTCGGTCTCCACGCCGTGCCCGAAGGCCTCGTGGGCAAGGAGCCCCGTGGCTTCCGGCGTCAGGACCACGTCGTATTCCCCCGGCTCGATCGGGCCCGCGTCCAGGAGCGCCCTGGCCGCGGCCACGACGCTGTCGACGCGCATGTTCATCTCGTCGATGATCTCCGTGCCCTTGCGCCCGGAGAAAGTCTCCATGCCGAAGCGCTGGATTTCGCCGCGACGGGCCATCGCCATGATGTACGCCTGCCCCCAGACGAACGACTGCTCGAGGTCCCGGGCCGGAGAAACGAAAACCTTCGAAACCCTCATGAACTCGGCGAGCGCGCGCGCGTAGGGGAACTCCGGGCCGGAACCCAGCACGCGATCCCTGATGGCGCAGAGCGATTCGAGCACGCCCTCCGGATCCGCGTCGAAGGGATCGCTCTCCATTTCGCCTGAAGAGGAAACCCTCGCGCTCCCGTCGGCCAGGGCGGGGTACCTGCGCGCGCCGGAATCCGCCAGGAGGGGTTCGAGCCTGGCAGCCAGTCCATCGGCGAAAATCTCCGGCGACCCGCCGGTCGGCGCGTTGAACGAGAATTCGGCTACCGCGCCGTCCCGCTGGACGCGGATCACGAACCCCCGTTCGCCCCATTCCGAGTCCTGTGCCCTGGTCTCGCCGGTAGCGGCCTGGAAGTAGAGCCCGGAGCAATCCGTGCCGAGCGCGGATGCGTAATCGAAGCGCGTCCGGAGGCGATTCACGACGGCCTTCATGAAAGGCGCCCTCATCCGCAGGAAGGGGCTGGGAGGTACCTGGATCATGGACTGCTCCGATTCAACGTGATGGGAGCCAGTATAACGCCGCGCCGGCCGGAAGCGCAACGTTACCCGCATCCCGGAGGGCGTCCGGCTTGCGCAGCGGCTCCGCTTCGTGCGACTATCGCGGCATGGATTCCTTCTCCTCCCTCGGCGTCCGGGACGACCTGTCGGCGGCCCTCGCGGCCTTCGGGTTCGAAGGTCCTACCGATGTCCAGTCCGCGGCCATGTCCAAGCTCTTCTCCGGCGCTGACGCCTTCGTGAGCTCCGCCACCGGCAGCGGCAAGACCTTCGCATACCTCGTCCCGATCGCTCAGGGCCTCGTCCGCGACGACCGCGCCCTCCGCGCCGTCGTCGTCTCTCCCACGCACGAACTGGCTTCCCAGATCCAGCGCGAATTCGACCGCCTGGCGGCAGCGGCAAAACTTCCTTTCGCATCGCTCCTCGCGGTCGGCTCGGTGCCGGTTCGCCGCGTCGAGGAGCGGCTCAAGCGCAAGCCTTCGATCGTCGTGGGATCCCCTGGCAGGCTCCTCGACCTCTTCAGGATCGGCATGCTGCGTCCCGACGGGCTTCGCTTCGCCGTGCTCGACGAGGCTGACCGCCTCTTCGAAAAGGAGACGGTGGAGACCACGAACGCCCTCCTCGGACTGCTCCCCGCCTCCTGCTCGCGCGTCCTCGTCTCCGCGACCATCCCCGACCGGGTCGTTTCCCGGGCATCCCCGTTCCTCCGAAATCCCGAGCGCGTCGCCATCGACAACGCGCTCGCCCTCAAGACCTCGATCCTGCATTGGGCCTTCCATCGCCATTCCCGCAAGAAGGTGGACTTTATCCGGTCCTTCGAGGCAGCGGCGAAACCGCGCCGCTGTCTCGTCTTCGCGTCGAGCAACGCGGCCCTCTTCAACATCTCCCGGAAGCTGGAACATCACGGCTTCCCGGTGGCTTCGCTCGGCGCCCAGGCCGACCGGAAGGAGCGCAAGGGCGCGCTCGACCGTTTTCGCTCAGGCGACATCCGCTACCTCGTCACGAGTGACCTCGGCGCCCGCGGGATCGACGTTCCCGACGTCGACTATGTCCTCAACATGGACCTCCCGGACGAGCCTCTTGTCTACATCCACCGCGCCGGCCGCACCGGGCGGGCGGGCGCTTCGGGCATCTCGGTCATCGTCGCCGACCTCGTCGAGCTCAAGCGGGCATCGCGGATCGCCATGCGCTACGGCTTCGTCTTCAAGTGCAAGACGCTTGAAAACGGCGAGGTCATCGAAATGGATCCGCCAACCTTCTTCGAGCGTGCCGAACGCGACGAGTCCCCCCGCGTTCGGGAATGACACTGGCAGAAGCCCTGGATTCGGGGGCGCTCTCGGCTTCGCGGCTCAGGATCCCGGCGTCGCTCGACACCTTCGGCAATCCCCCCGATTTCGACCTCGCCCAGGCCCGCGTCCTGATCGTGCGGCTCTCGACGAGCCAGGACGTCGAGCGCTCGACTCCCCACCTCTTCCTCTTCGGCGAATGCAGGCGCGCACTGCCCGGCGGATTCCTGGATTTCGCCTTCCTGCCCACGCGCAGGGACAGGGCAACCCTGGATGCCGGAAGCCTGCCGTGGTTTTTCGGCATGGCATCCGGTCGGAGCGCGGCGGATTTCGATCTCGTACTCGTATCCAATTCCTATTCGCTCGAGCTTTTCAACCTGCCCTACCTCTTCACGAAAACCGGCCTCCCGCTGCGGGCATCCGCGCGCAGGGCGGCGGGCATCGACGCGCCCCTTTTCGTGATGGGAGGATCCAACGCGTCGGCGCTCGGACCGATCGTCGATGAAAACGGCGATTCCTTCGTCGACGGGATATTCTTCGGCGAGGCTGAAGGCTACGCGGGAACGGGAACAGGAGACGTCGACGCCGAGCCCGCGGTTCCGAGGATCGTCCGCGCGCTGCTCCCTGACGGCGCCACGCCCGCGTCCGCGAGGCTCGAGCGCGCCGCCTTCATCGGGGGCTTCTTCTCGTCGCCCGCAACGGTCAGGAGCGGGAAGCGCGTCCGCGTCCGCATCGTGGGCGATTCTCCCCTTGCACCCGGAGAGCGCCCCGTCCTCAATACAGGCGAAGCGTCGACGGTGCGCGTCCAGATCAGCCACGGCTGCCCGTCCTTCTGCTCGTTCTGTTTCGAAGGCTGGGACCGCAAACCCTACCGGGAAATCGGTTTCGACGAGATACTCCGGCGCGCGTCGCGCGAACGCGTCGCCCACGGCGCGGATTCCTTCGAGGCGTACAGCTTCAACTTCAACGCGTACTCGGAATTTCCCCGGCTCGCGATCGGCCTCAACAGGATCTTTCCGAGGGTCGATTTCATGAGCCAGCGCACCGACATCCTGGCGGACGATCCCGGCCTCGCCGCGTTCGAGACGGCCGCGGGCAAGCGTTCATTCACGATCGGCATCGAGGGCGTGTCCGGCCGCATGCGCGCGTATTTCCGCAAGAGCCTGCCTACCGCGAGCATCATGCGCGCCCTCGAACTGGTCCTCGAGCAGAAGCCTCGGGAGCTCAAGCTGTTCTTCATCCTGGCGGGATTCGAGAACGACGGGGATCTCGCGGAATTTTCTGCGTTCGCGAAAGACTTCAAGCAGCTCCGCACTTCCTCCGGATCGGGAGCGAGGACGGTGTTCTCGTTCGGGCGCCTCGTCAGGCTGCCGTTCACGCCGTTGGCGCTGGATGCTGCCGTCCTTGACGGACATGGATGGCGCCGGCTTGTCGGACCGTACAAGAGGGCCGTGGAAACCAACGGGTTCGAATGGCGCCTGGCGCAAGCCCATGACGAATTCCTCGTGGACCAGGCGCTTGCCTCGGGCGACGGGCGCCTCGTGAACGCGTTGGCTGAGGCCGCATCGGGCGGCCTGCTCTACGACGGGACGCTGTCCCGCGGCGCACGGAAAATCCTGTCCAGATCCGAAGGCTCGCGCGCGTCCGCCCCGCTCCCGTTCCTGGACGGCGCTGTTCGCCCGGACACCCTGCGGCGCTTCCACGACGATGCCATGAACTTCGTCGACCCCGGAACCTGCCTGGGCGCCGAGTGCCTGGCCTGCGGTGCCTGTTCGCCGGAGCAGCGGACGGCGCTCGAGCGGCACCGCATTTCGCGGGCATCGCGTGGGGAAACCGTTTCCCTGACCGGGCTGATCGCCGCCAAGGCCCGGGCCGCGCGGATCCGGTTCATCGTCGACCTTCCCGATTCGCTGTATGGGGCGACCGGGGCCTTCCTGTCGTCATGGTTCCTCACGAATTGCTTCAGGGCCGATCCGGGTTCGGAGAGATTCATCCTCTCGTCGAGGGAAGTGCTTTTCTCCAATTCCGGCTTTTTTTCGAAGGCGCTCCCGGCCTTTTTCGGAACCACGATCTTCGAGATCGCCTGCATGGACGCGACGAAAGCGGCCGCCACCGTCATGAAAGCGTTCCCCTCCGGCACGCCCGCCGGGGACGGGACATGGCTCCCCGGACGCGTGGAACTGAGTCTTGAAACACTCAAAGCATCCGTTGCGACGCCCGCGCTGCGGACGTTCCTGTCACGGAGTGGCATCGGCGCCGTCGAGACTTCCGGCGCGACGGGACGGACGTGGACAGTGACGAAAAACGGCGAACGGCGCGGAGGATACTCGAGACTGGAAGTACGTTCGGGGGAATGCACGGGCGCCGTCCTGCTGTCCTGCGGCCGCAAGGCCGATGTCGGCGGCCTTTTCGACGTACTCGGCGTCACCACGTCGCCGATGGCGTTCAGGCTCGGTGTCGCGTTCCCCCATCCGTGCTTCCCGCCTTCCCGGTGATCGTCCCGTAGATGCGGGAGATCTCCGCCACGTTGCCCGATCCCTCGACGATCTTCCTTGTCGCGTGCATGATGGCGGAATCCAAGGTTCCGGCATCGCCTTGTACGATTCCGACCGCGATCTCCCGGAAAATTCCGTGCGGGATCGGGAGAAAGGCGCGCTTGGATCCCGGGTACGGGATGAGGCCCTTGGTGGCGCAATCGGGGACATCCCGCCCTTCGTCGCCCCGAACGCCGCCGTCCTCATCCACGGGAAAGCCTGTCGGAAAATCGCGAAGCGACGGGATACATGGCTTTCGGTCATTCCGCAGCGTAACGCGCCATGCAGGTATCGGTTTCGAACACCTCGACGGCGGAAAGCGGGACGGTTCCGAGGATTTTCTTCATTTCGAGATATATGAATTCCGCGATACGCTCGGCGCTCGGGGAGTTGGCGAAACGCGGTTCGTCGTTGAGGAGGGTATGATCGAGGCGTTCCATGACGTCCCGGAGCGCGGACTTCAGGATGCCGAAATCCGCAAGCATGCCGCTTGCGTCGAGCGAAGCGCCCCTGGCCTCGGCCCTGACCCGGTAATTGTGGCCATGCAGGTTTTCGCATTTCCCCCGGTATTCCGCGAGAAAATGCGCCGCAGCGAAGCTGGCTTCCACCCTGACCGTGTACATGGCCCCATCCTTCACTCGGCCGTTGCGCGGCCGAGTCGGCGGATTGTAACCGAGAGGACGCGATGGCCGCAAGCAGGAGGGGATCAGGATTCCGCCGACGTCGTGGAAATTCCCCGGTTCCGCGGGCATGGATCGGAAAAGGTTGGTTGTTTTCCGCGGGAACGGGGGTATAATCATTCTTGACAGCAGTGCGGCATTGGCTCATGAGCGTCGACGCCGCGGCTTCATCATCCGGAGAATGAGGAGGTTCGCATGAACCGTAGAATCAGATTGCTCGTCATATTCATCGCGCTGGCCGCAACTTTTGCCGCGGGATCTGCCGCGGCCCAGGTCAGACTGGATCTCGGCGTCGATATACCCCGAGGATTCGGCGCCTTGTCGGGCGGAGATATCTTCACGCCCGACGCGGTCGATTTTCTCGACCAGACTATTCTGCCCTTCCCCGAAGCGGGGATCTACTACCAGTGGGATCTCGGAGTCCTGAAAGTCGGCGCGGGCCTGCGCTGCTTCACCTTCATCGCCGAGAGCATATTCTGGCCCAACCTCATCGCGGAAGCCCATCTCGGTAATTTCGTCGTCGAAGGGCAGATGGGCGGAGGTTATTTCGGCGTATTCGGCCTCGCGAGTTCCTCGGCCTCGGGCAACGTATTTATCCCCGAGCTCTCCGCCTGGTACAAGATCGGGGAATCCTTCAGACTCGGCGGCGGCGCCATCGGATTGTTCCTGCCTGACCTGACATCGGACACCATTCCCTTCATTTACTACCTCGGCGCCAAGTTCAGCATCACCTTCAAGTAAGCACGACCTTTTGCGAGCGGCCGTCCGCCATTGCGCGGACGGCCTTTTCCTTCGTCGACCATCCCGCCACCCGACCTTTCGGTCCCGCTTGCGTAAGGGATTTCCCCTCGATACGATATCTGCATGGAACGACTTCTCCGGGAAATCCTGGTTTCTATCGACCCTTCGACGGTGACGATCTCAGGTTCCCCCGGCATCGAAGTCCGGGGACTGGCATACGATTCCCGCGATATCCGTCCGGGTTTCCTGTTCTTCGCCCTGCCCGGCCTACATTCCGACGGACATGACTTCATCGGCCGGGCCGTGGAAGCAGGGGCGTCCTGCGTAGTGCACGAAAAGCCGCTGACCCGCAGTCTGGACGGGGTAGCTTCCGTCCGCGTCCCGGACGCGCGGTTCGCCATGTCCCCGATCGCGTCCGCCTTCTACGGTCATCCGTCCGATTCCCTCGTCGTCATCGGCGTGACCGGAACCGAGGGCAAGAGCACCACGGTCTACCTTGCCTATCAGCTCCTCGACCTCGCGGGTGAGCGTGCCGGCTTTTTCTCGACGGTCCGGCATCGGCTCGGGGCGGACGAAGTGGACAATCCCGAGCACCAGACCACGCCGGAGGCGCCCGTGGTCCAGCGCATGCTCGCGGACATGCGGGACTACGGCATGCGCTACGCCGTCGTGGAAGCGTCGTCGCACGGGCTCTCCCCGCGTCTGAACAGGCTCGGGGACGTGGCCTTCGACGTCGGCGTCTTCATGAACGTGACGCACGAGCACCTGGAATTCCACGGCACCTGGGAACAGTACCGCGACGACAAGGCCAACCTGTTCCGCGCGCTCGACCTCCATTCCCACCGCAAGATCATGGGTGGGGTCCCCGTGGACGTACCGTCCTTCGGGGTCGTGAACGGCGACGAACCGTCGGCGGCGTATTTCCGCCAGGCGACGCGACGCTCGGTTCGCGCATACTCGGGCAAGGGCAACCCGGCGGAGCTTTCGGCCACCGCCATCGAACCCGACGCGCGGGGGAATTCCTTCCTCATCGTCGAGGGGGAAACGCGCATGAAGGCGCGCATCGAGCTCCCCGGCGCCTTCAACGTGGACAACGTCCTGGCCGCCCTCCTCGCGGTCTCGGGATCGACGGGACGCCCGGTCGCTGACTTCGTTCCCCTCCTGCCGCAACTCAAGCCCGTCAGGGGCAGGATGACGGTCGTGGACAGGGGACAACTTTTCGAAGTGCTCGTGGATTACGCGCACACCCCTTCATCCTTCGTCACCATCTTCCCGCCAATCCGCAAGCGGGCGCCTGGTCGGATCATCTCGCTCTTCGGTTCGGGCGGCGAACGCGATACGGCCAAGCGCCCCCAGCAGGGTCGGATCGCGGCCGACTTCTCTGACATCGTCATCCTGTCCGACGAGGATCCCCGGGGAGAGGTCCCGGAGCGGCTCCTGGAGATGATCGCGGCGGGCTGCCCCGAGAAAAAGCGCGGCGAGGAGCTGTTCCTCATCCCGGACCGTCCGACCGCCCTGCGCAAGGCTTTTTCCCTGGCGGGCCCGGGCGACATCGTCCTGCTCCTGGGCAAGGGCCACGAAAATTCCATCATCTATCGCGACGGTCCCGTGCCGTACGACGAAATAGGCGAGGCTGAAAAAGCCCTCGCCGAACTGGGATACCGGCAGGCTCAGGCGCCGGTCAAAGAGGAGACATCATGACGATCGCACTGTTGTATGGCGGCAAGTCGGGCGAGCATGAAGTCTCGCTCAGGTCCTCCGCCAGCGTCGCCCGCCACGTGAAGCCGGGCCACACCCTTGTCCTCATCGGCATCGACCATGACGGGGCGTGGTACCTCCAGCCCAAAGCGGTGCTCGACGACGCGCTCGCTGGCGACAACCCCCTGGGCCTGGTCGTCGACGGCGCGGCCCTCGTTTCCGCAATACCCGGCCGCGGGCTCGCGCTTGCCGGATCATCCTCCCCGATCCGGCTCGATGTAGTCTTCCCCGTGCTGCACGGAACCTTCGGCGAGGACGGGACGATCCAGGGCCTGCTCGAGCTTTCCGGGGTCCCGTATATCGGCTGCGATGTCCTCGGGAGCGCCGTGGGCATGGACAAGGAAATGGCCAAGAACCTGTGGGACCGCGCCGGTTTGCCCGTCGTTCCCTTCGTACCGATCCGCAAATGCGACCTCAGCCCCCAAGTCCTTGAAAAAGCCCGGGTCAGGTCCGAAGCCGCTTTCGGCTACCCCATGTTCGTCAAACCGACCTGCTCCGGCTCGTCGGTCGGCACTTCGAAAGTAGCCGACGCGGCTGGCTTTGATACCGCCGTGCGCGCGGCGCTGGAATGGGATTTCCGAGCCCTCGTGGAACCCTTCATCGCGGCGCGCGAGATAGAATGCTCGGTCATCGGCAACGGGACCGTACGATCCTTCCTTCCTGGAGAAATTGTCCCCCGACACGAGTTTTACGACTACGAAGCCAAGTACATCGACCCGGATGGTGCTGCCCTCATCATTCCTGCCGACATACCCCCGGAAACTGCCGCGAGGGTACGCAACGTGGCGGAAAGGGCCTATGTCGCCGCCGGGCTCAACGGCATGGCCCGCGTGGATTTCTTCCTCGACAAGCGCACCGGCGAAGTCTACCTCAACGAAGTGAATACGATACCCGGCTTTACCTCCATCAGCATGTTCCCGAAAATGTGCGAAGCCGGCGGATTGGCCTTCCCTGATCTCATCGACGAACTCGTGAATCTGGCCATCGAACGGGGCAAACGCAGGAGTGAACTGCGTTTCGTGCGCTGACACCCTGAACGCCAACGGCATTTTTATGCAGTCGGCGTAAATATTTATTTATCTGATAAATAATTGCAATTTGCGATGGCACGAAAATGGAAGGAATGGTATACTGGACTTGCTCGTTTCCCGACCGGGGAACAAGGAGGTACTTTCATGAAATCGCAGGATTTTATCGATTTGGACGAAAAATACGGTGCGCATAACTATCACCCGTTGCCCGTTGTCATTGCCAACGCCAAAGGCTGCAAGGTGACGGATCCCGAGGGAAAGGTGTATTTCGATTTTCTCTCGGCCTATTCCGCCGTCAACCAGGGACATCTGCATCCCAAGATCATCAAGGCGGTTCGCGATCAGCTCAATCGGGTCACGCTCACGAGCCGTGCGTTCCACAACGACAAGATGGGTCTCTTTCTCAAGAAGCTCTGCGAGTTCACCGGTTATGAAAACGCGCTCCCGATGAACACGGGCGCCGAAGCCGTCGAGACCGCCATCAAGGCCGCCCGCCGCTGGGGCGTCGAGGTCAAGGGCGTCGAAAACGGCAAGCAGGAAATCATCTGCGTCAACGATAATTTCCACGGCAGGACCATCGCCGTGATCTCCATGTCCAACGATCCGGATTCCACCGTCAACTACGGACCCTACCTTCCCGGGTTCAAGCGCGTCCCCTACGCCGACGCCGACGCGATCGCGAGGGCTGTCACGCCGAACACGGTCGCCGTCATCCTGGAACCCATCCAGGGTGAAGCCGGCGTCTGCGTGCCGCCCCACGGGTACCTCGCGAAGGTCCGGGAAATCTGCACGAAAAACAAAATCCTTTTCATCCTGGACGAAATCCAGACCGGTTTCTGCCGGACCGGCAAGCGCTTTGCCTGGGAGCATGAGGGCGCCCGCCCCGACATCATGTGCCTCGGCAAGGCCCTCGGCGGCGGTATCATGCCGATATCCGCCATCGTCGCCGATCACGCCATCATGAAGGTTTTCACGCCCGGCTCGCACGGTTCCACCTTCGGCGGAAACCCGCTGGCCTGCGCCGTGGGCATCGCCGCCCTGGAAGTCCTCGTGGACGAAAAGCTCGACGAGAATGCCGAACGCCTCGGGAAGATCTTCCGCGAGGAAATGGGAAAGATAAAGTGCCCTAGAGTCAAGCTCGTTCGCGGAAAGGGACTCCTCAACGCCGTGCTGTTCGAGGAAAAGTTCGAAGCCTGGAACGTCTGCCTCGCGCTCCGCGACGCGGGGCTCCTCGCTAAGCAGACCCACGGCAACATCATCCGCTTCGCCCCGCCCCTCGTCATCACCGAGAAGGAGCTCCGCGAAGCCATCGCCATCATCAAGGGCGTCTTCGAGAAGATCGCCTGAAACGCGCAGCGAAGCGGAAAAACGCCTGCGCCGGAATGCCGGGCGTTTTTCCGCCAGGAAGGGGCCATATCCGGCTCTTTCCCTCTCACGGAGGCCAGGATCAAAAAAGACGAATTGAAACCGGTCCGTCCGAAACACGAACGCATGTCAAAGATTCTTGAAGCCTCCGAGGCCAGGAGCTGATGCGCATCGCGCGGATCTGGTCGGACGAATCGGGCGATTCCCATTACGCCGACATCGAAGTCGAGCTCAAGCCGTCGGGGCCGCTGGGCCGGATGGCGGAACCGATTGCCGTCTCCTCCATGATCCTTCGGGAGAACGAACCGGGCTACGACTATGATTGGCACGTCGCTCCGCGTCGGCAGTATATCGTCATGCTCGCGGGCCTCGTGGAGATCCATGCATCCGACGGGGACCGAACCGTCCATGGGCTACCGACGGCAATAGAGGCGTATCGGCAGCCAGGGCCGTGAAAGGGCAGTTACCCTTTCCCTGATTCCTCGTTCAGTTGTTTTATAATATTCCCTGCATTCCCGAATTTTGGGCTTTTCGCCTTTACTCGATCAAGGAACTCAATGGCCTTTCTGGTTTCCTTTTTTGCCAAGTTACAGATGCCTATTCCATACACTATGGCAAGTTCATCTTCATTCATGGGGATATGGGGGGGGTCAAACCTCGAAAAAACCTTTATAGCCCTGCCGTAATCGCCCAGTTCATAGAGTACCGAACCCAATAGCCGCACCGCCTTGACTGTCATTTTTTCAAGGGAAACGTCAATAAGCATATCCTTGGCTCTTTGCAGATTATGGGCAGAATAAAAAAAACTTGATGCCACAAATCTCAAGAAAGACGTATCCAATTCATGAAATTTTCTTGAAAGAAGCTCCGCGGTTTTACCGTAATCTTCAGGTTTTTTCTTCACCGAGGCATTTATTTGCACGAGGATTTCTTCATTCGGCTGGATGTTTGCAGAGTATACGATATTTTCAACGGCCTTCTCCAATTCTCCCTTGTCGATCAGTTTTTTGGCCCGTATCAGGAATTTGGAAGAACGGTACCCGTCCGAGAGGATATACAATACGTTGAGAATCGCAGAGACGGCAAAGGTGATTGCCGTAAAAAGCAGCTTGGTCCTGTAAAAAAGCGCGAAGAAGGCAAAAATATATCCAATTATGTAGAACGACACCAGCATTTTCGGGAACTTCCGTATCCTGATCATCCAATTCTCCATTTTAAAAGGAAAGGAGGGCCTGAGCCCTCCTTTACAAACCCCTGGAAAGATTACTTTCCGACAATTCCCCTTTCTTTTGGAGTTCCCGGAATGACGTTATCAAGGATACCGGCGATGATACCGCCAACGGCCATACCGTTCTTCAGAATGCCGTTGAGAAGGCCCGCAAGCCAGTTTGCATTGGCAAAGACAAGCGTATGCGCTCCCATATAGCCGGGAAGTCCAAGGCCAAAGGTAAATGCAACACCGAAAATCAAGAGGTTTCTTGTAGATGTCACATCCGCACGGGTAAACACCTGAAGTCCAAGGGCTCCGATGAGACCGAACAGCGAAAGATACGCGGCCCCAATGATCGGTGAAGGAATGGTGCTGATGATGGTTCCAAACTTCCACAGGAAGCCAAGTACAATCAAGATAACCGCGCCGGTCCGGATGACTCTTCTGGACGCGATACCGGTGAGAGCGACGATCCCGATATTCTCCGTATAGCTGGTCGTTCCGACGCCGCCCATAATACCGGAGATCATGCAGCCCAGACCTTCCGAACCGATACCTCTGGATATCATCTTTGCGGTAGGATCGGAGAGCCCGGAAGCATAGCTGATACTGTGGTAGTCGCCGATCGACTCAATCATCGAAGAGGTATAGGCCGCAAGAATTGCCGTGAAGGCGAGTACATTGAAATGCAGTGTCTGTCCGATGGTTCCATAACGGAACAGCGTCGGGAAGACTATCCATGGAGCGTCCGCAATGGCCTTCATGTTGACAAACATCGCGTGTCCCTGCGGGAACCAGCCAATGACCGTTCCGAGGAGTGCAAAAAGATACAGCACTACCATCGTGATGAAAACCGGGAACGCATTGATGCTTTTGTTCTTGATGATAAGGGATAAAGTCAAGACAAGCGCCACGCCGATGATGGAAACCGGCCAGAAGGAAGAAGCCGTGCTCACGGCGGTCCCCGCAAGGCCGAAACCGATCAGCATGATCGTCGGTCCGATCACCACGGGGGTGATGATCTTTTTCAGAAGCCCCGCAAGGCCCGAGTAACCGACAATCAACTCATAGATACCGCCATAGACAAGCGCTCCGCCCAGAGCCTGCATCATCTCGTTGACGCCGCCGCCGCCGCTTTTGACGCTTTCGAAAATTATCATCGCGGCGGGGATGAATGAAAACGACGATCCCTGGATGATTGGGAGACCGGAACCGATTTTTGAATAGGCCTGGAGCAACGTTCCGATACCGGTAACCATGTATACGGTGGCAACGAAAATACCCATTTGCTGTACATTCATGCCCATCGCCTGTCCGTAGAGGATGGGCACCAGCGTGGTCGCACCAAACAGCGTAAGAACGTGCTGTAACCCTGCGACCGCCGAGAAACCCCATGATGGACGGCTATCGATTGGCCATGGCACTACTCGTGCGGTTGAGACACCTTGTTCTTCCGACATTCTCAGCCTCCTCGTGAACGTTTCTGATCGCCCCTATCACGGGCGATCGATTCCCCCGATCAGTTTCCTTGAAACACAACTGATCAGCATCGTATCCAGTAAGTCGAATTGTCAAGGTATTTCAGGGTGAAAGACCTGATTTCTCCCTCCTTTAGTGCATCGATTTGACCAAGTCAGAAGACCCGCAGTTTCGATAAACATGCACCCCCCAGACCAAAACTCGCGTGAAATGAAGAGAAAGCAGCAGTCCTCGTCGGACGGCAAGAACGATCAATTGCGCCAACTTCCCGCTGCCCACGATGGCGACAGCAACGGCATCGCTTCATCGCATTACGGCGTGATCGCGTGGTCCGGATCGTGCCTCCTCGCCGCGGGATCCGAACGGCACGAGCCGCTCGGCGTCTTCGTGATCCAGTTGTCGATTGGCCCGGAGTTCCGCATCGCGCGCCATACGTCCTCCGCCCGGATAGGCATGTGCAAGAGCTCCGCCCCGACGGCGTGCTGGATCGCGTTGCCGAGGGCGGGCGCCACCGAGATCATCGGATGCTCGCCCACGCCGCGAGCGCCGTAGGGCCCATCCAGCTGCGGCGTTTCCACGACGGCGCAGTCGATCTCGTCAGGGATGTCCTTTGAAGTCGGAATCTTGTTGTCGGTGAAGGACGGATTGAGCAGGTGGCCCTCCTGGTCGTAGATGTAGCCCTCGCAGACCGCGGTGCCGAGGCCTTGTACCATTCCGCCGATGCACTGGCCGCGCACGAGATCCGGATTGATCGCTTTGCCGACGTCGAAGATCGAGGCGATTTTGAGTATGCGGAACTCGCCGGTCGCGGGGTCGACTTCCACGACGATTCCGTGCGCGCCGTAGGTCCAGTCCAGGGCCGGATACCCTTGCCCCGTTTCCTTGTCCAAGTTTGAAAGGCCCTGGGCGACGTAGCGGCCCACACCGATGAGCGGCCCGCCGATCGCGTTTCCGTCGGGATAGGCATAGCCGACCGCTATGCTCGCGAAGGTGACGCCCTGCTCGGGATGGTGCCTGACGAAGACCCGCGTATCGTCGTGGTCCAGGTCGCAGCTCTGGGCCCGCAGGATCTGACCGGCCGTCTCGTACGCGCCCTTCAACAAGTCATCGCAAGCCAGAATGCAGGCATTGCCGGTCAGGATGATGCCCTTGGACGCGACCGTCTGCCAGTCATAGGGGTCGCGGTCGGTATCCTTCTCCACCGTGACCTTTACCTGATCAAGGCGGAATTTCAGACGTTCCGCGACGATCTGGCTATACGCGGTGACGGATCCCTGCCCGATCTCGGTGAGGGCCAGGTTGACGAGCACCGTGCCGTCGGAGTTCATCCTGATGATGACCGCAGTAGCCGTGAAAGGCGGCATGGCCGGCGCCTTGTGGAGCGCTGCGATGCCCTTTCCGATCTTCCGGCCCGTCTCCTTCTCGCGCGCCTTCTCGTCCGCGCTGAGCGAGCCGTAGCCGATGGACGCGGCGGCTTCGTTGATGCATTTGAGCACGTTGCCCGAGTTTTCGGAGATGACTTCCCCGGTGAGGGTGACCGAACCGGGACGGAGGGCGTTCTTGCGACGGAATTCCAGGGAATCCATGCCGATTGCCTGGGCCACCAGTTCCATGTGCCGTTCCAGGCCCCAGAAGAACTCGACATGGCCGAAGCCGCGATACGCTGTGCCGTAAGGCTTGTTCGTGTAGATCGTGTACGCGTCCAGCCAGGCGTTCGGGATCTCGTAGGGGCCGGCCCCCGAGTAGCCTGAAGCGCGCGTGACGTTCACCGCGTAGTCGGCGTAGGCCCCGGCATCCCAGTACATCGACATTTTCTGGGCGACGATTTTTCCGTCGGAACGCACGCCCGTCTTGATCCGGTAGGTGAGAGCAGAGCGGCAGGGCAGGAGACTGAATTCTTCCTCGCGGGTTGCCTGGAACTTGACGGGCGCGCCCCCCGCCTTGCGGGAGAGACAGGCCACGAGGGGTTCGATATGGATGCCCGCCTTGCCGCCGAAGCCTCCGCCGACGTGCGGGATGACCACGCGCACCTTATTGAGCGGGAGCTTGAACGCATAGCAGAACAGACTGCGCACGGTGAAGGGCGATTGAGCGCTCGTCCAGATGGTCACGTCGTCTCCCGTCTTCCACTGGACGATCGCCACATGGGTTTCCATCGGTACGTGCTGGACCGACGGATTGGTGTATTCGCGCTCGATTATCCATTCAGACTCCGCGAAGCCCTTTTCCACGTCGCCCTTGCGGAGCTTCGTGAGGTTCGCGATATTGGTTCCGGGCACAGGCGTGAAAGCGGCCTTCACGAAGTCGTACGTGCCGAGGTCAGGATGCACCAGGGGCGCGTCCTTCTTGAGGGCGTCCATGTGGTTGAGGATGGGCGGAAGGACCTCGTACTTCACCTCGATGAGGTCGACCGCGGCTTTCGCGATTTCCAGGGTATCGGCGGCCACCGCGGCCACCGCTTCGCCGTAATGGCGGACTTCGCCCTTGGCGAGTATGTCCTTGTCCACCACGTACAGACCCAGCCGGTAATCGAGTTCCGACCCGACGAGGACCGCGCGCACGCCCGGGAGGGCCTCTGCCTTCGATACATCGATTCCGAGTATCTTCGCTCTGGCGTGCGGGCTCTTCTTGACCTGGGCGTACAGCATGCCCGGCATGACCATGTCGCTGGCATAGACGGCCTGACCCGTCATCTTCTCCACGCCTTCAGCGCGCAGCGCGCCCTTACCGACGTATTTCAGGGTAGCGGGATCTTGATTTTCAAGCATGCCTCAGTTCTCCCTTTTTCTCGAGCTGGCCGGAGACGTCGAGTACGGCCTCGACGATCTGTTGATAACCGGTACAGCGGCAAAAATTCCCTTCGATCCCTTCCTTGATTTCCGCGACCGTAGGTTTGGGTGTTCGATGCAGGAGTTCACGGGTCGACATGATCATGCCGGGGGTGCAGAAGCCGCACTGGACGGCATGGTGCTTCTGGAAGGCTTCCTGGAGATCCGAAAGCTTCCCGTCTTTCGCCTCGCCCTCGATGGTCTCCACCGCTCGACCGTCGGCCTCCACGGCGAGCACCATGCAGGAGTTTACGGTGAGCCCGTCGAAAAGAACGGTGCAGGCGCCGCATTCACCCGCGCCGCAACCTTCCTTCGTGCCGATCAGACCCAGGTCTTCGCGCAGAAAGCGGAGGAGGGTCCGGTTCTCCGCGACGTCGCGTTCGTAGCGTTTTCCGTTGACGGTTAGACTTATCCTGGTCATTTCATCTCCTCCATGAGGCGGCGGACGAAGGTCTCGATCATGAATAGGCGATATTCCTTCGTGCAGCGCACGTCGCTGATCGGGCTGACGGCGGCCAGCACGGCCGCGACGGCTTCGTCCACGGAAGCCGTGCCCGGGAGTCCCGCGACGAGCACGGGAGTGGGCGCCGCCGAACTCACGGCGATCCTGAGGCTTCCGTTTTTACGTGCAATCGCGACGCCGACGATGCCGAGATCGTGGCCGTTGATCCGCTTGAGCTTGCGATACTCGCCCTTCGTGCCGGCCGCGGAGGCAGGAACGACGATGCGCTCGAGAATTTCGTCCTTGGCGAGCACGGTTTTCTTGACGCCCGTGAAGAACTCGGAGAAGAGGACGGAGCGCGATCCCCGCGCCGAGGCGATTTCAGCGCGGGCGCCGAGGCAGAGCAGCGCCGGCGCCATGTCGGAGCAGGGGGACGCGTTTACGACGTTTCCGATCACGGTCGCCCGGTTCCTGATCTGGTAGGAGGCGAGATCTTGGGCGCAGACGGCCAGCAGGGGGAAGTTTGCGCGGACGCGCTTGTCGCGAAGCACGTCGTTGATCGTGGCAGCCGGGAGCAGAGACAAACCTTCCGCCGGATCCCAAGCCAGTCCGCCGTAACCTTCCACCCGTTTCACGTCGATCACGAGTCCGGGCTTCATGTTGCCGCCCCGGATATTGACGAGCAGGTCGGTCCCGCCCGCGAGCACCTTCGCGTGGTCGCCGTGTTCGGCCAGCAGATCCAACAGTTCCGAACGGCTCCGCGGAGCCGCATACCTGAAGCCATGGAGCATAGATCCTCCTTCAATTCGCCACGATGCGCGTTCCCGTCCCGCCCCGAAGGGCTCCGGGCTTGTTTTCCCGATATATCATGATGGCTTCGCGGCCGCCGCTTGCAGCGACCACGTGATCCCGATCTTCTTTCTCATCCTCATCCTCCGATCTCGTTCCGATAGGCGAACAGGAAACCCGCCGCCGCGTCCATTCCCGAGCCATGGCCGAGATCGCCGAGAACGGCGACCGTATTGTCCATTTCACCCGTCGCCCCGAGCGCTGCGTCCGCGAAAGAGACGAGGGCGGCGCCGAAGCGGCCTTCGACAGCGTCAGCGAGGAAACCAGCGGAAATATCGTTCGTGCGCCCGAGGAGACCGGCGTCACTTTCAAGCGCTGCCGCTCTCCACCCGTTCAGGAAAGCATCCAGATCAGCATCGTCGGTGGCGCGCGAACGCAGGCCGGCGAAATAGCCGCAGAGGAAGTCGTCGCCCGCTGGGGTAAGACCCGGACCGAAGCCCGCGAGACCGAGCGCGGCGTCGAGAAAAATGAGGACGCAGCGCGCGCTGACCGCCGTCTCCAGCGCCCGGGCGGCGCGTACGAATCGCGCAGGGAAGCCTTCCCCCGCCGGAACGTCCGCACCGAGAAGCGCAGGGAGCGAAGGCTCTGAATGGCGTTCCGAACGCAGCGCGGCCACAGCTGCCGAGGCCGCGCGAAGGGGTCCCAGGCGCGCGGATGCGGGAAAGGGTTCGACGACGGAGCGCAAGGGAGCTTCCTCGCGCGAAAGGACGCGCGAACGCGGCAGCGTCACGACGGGAGCGGCGCCGGCGAAGCATACAGCCGAACCGTCGAAACGCCCGGCATCGCCCGGTTCGAGTCCCCAGTCATCGAATCGGGCGCCCGGCACGACGGCCGCTCGCGGGTGTGTCGTGGCCGCTTCTGAAACAAGGGAAAGCAGGAGGCTGCCGCCCGAGGGTCTCAGATTCACGGCTCGGGAAAAAACGCTGTGCACGGCAAAGGAAAAGGCGTCCGTGGGGAAAAAAGAACCCGCCGACGATGCGGCAAGGCTACATGGCGAGATGCGCACGTACCAAGGCGTCCCGTATCGCCGCTTCAACGTTGGTTTTGCCCCATTCAATATTTCGCCGGAGCGCTGCGACCGCCGCAGCGCGGTCGCGCCGTTTGAGCGCACCGATGATTTCCAGGTGATCGGAACAGGTCCTTCTGAGCCGCTCCGTGTTCGTGATGTCCGAGATGCGGACGAAATGGATGCGTGAGTCGATGTCGGCGAGCATCAGTGCCAGGGCGCCGTTCCCGCATTCGCGCGCAAGCAGACGGTGGAATTCCTCGTCTTCCGCCGCGGCGTTCGGAGCCAGCTCCGGTAGTCCGTCGAGCAGGGCTTTCCAGCGCTCATCCAGAACATCCAGCGTCGCGCCGTCGACACCCTTTTCGCACAGGTAATCCATGACGGCGGTCTCAAGGATGATGCGGACATCGTAGAGGTCCTTGATTTCTTTCAGGTCCAGGCGCCGAACCGTATAACCCTGGCAGGCCTTCTTGTCCACAAGTCCACGCTCGGCGAGCATGCCGAGCGCCTCCCGGATGGGACTGCGGCTCACCGCGAATTCGGAGCAGAGTTCCTCTTCCGTGAGGCGATGGCCCGGAGGATATTCCCATTTGAGTATCCGTTCGCTGAGGCGCTCGTACACGTCGACGCTCAGATTCGCCTCTGCCATCGCCCTTCCCTTATTTAAATACGAAAATCTTGACCGGCTTGCCCGGCCGCTCGTCCGATTCCTCGACCGTCGCGGCAAGCTTCATGCCGGTTTTTGGCTCCTCGACTTCCACGCGCCCGGAAGCGCGCAGTCCGTTTTCGAACTGCACGATCCCGAACTGCAGGAATTTCTTGGTATAGCCCTCGGGCAGGTTCCAGACGCGCGTCCAGGTGAGAAGGGTACAGGGACCTTCCAGATCGAAGGTGGACCAGGACTTTCCCGTCACCGGATCGCGGCGCTTGTTGCACTTGCCGCAAATCATTGGAGCCGGATAGTAAATCGCTCCGCAGGTATCGCATCTGTACGCGCTGATCTTGGGCGCCTGGAAATCGTACATGCTGAAATCGATCATGGCGTCCTCCTCAATCCTTCGCGCAGATGACCGCGGCGACGTTGTTGCCGAAGCCGCCGAAGTTAACGGACATGCCGTACTTCGGATCCTTCACCTGCCGCCCCTCCTCCGCCTCGCCGCGCAACTGCCGGACAAGCTCCACCACCTGGGAGACGCCCGTGGCCCCGACCGGATGGCCCTTCGACTTGAGGCCGCCCGAAGTATTGATCGGGAACCTCCCGTCGATGCGGGTTTCTCCCTTTCGCACCGCCAGGAAGGATTTCCCGCGCTCGAAGAAACCGAGTTCCTCGCTGATCGCGAGTTCGAGTATCACGAAGGCGTCGTGGAGTTCGGCGAAGGAAATGTCCTTCGGCCCCAAACCCGCCATCTTGTAGGCCTTCTCCCCCGCGATGCGGACCGCGTTCAGCTGCAGGGGATCCTTGCGGTTATGCACGCAGTGCGTATCCGTCGCGCTCGCGACTCCCGCGATGCGTACAGGCTTCTTCGCGAACTGCTTCGCCCTGGGTGAATCCATGTTGACGAGCAGGAGCGCCGCGGCTCCGTCGGAGACGGGGCAGGTGGAGTACATGCGCAGGGGCTCGGCGATGTAGTTGTTGACGACGTCGGCCTCGGGGCCGTCGGCGATCGCTTCGATGGTACAGGTGGCCTGGACGTGCGCGTACTTGTTCCTGGCGCCGTTGTCGTGGCTTTTCACGGCCACCAGCGCTAGGTCGCGCTCGGTCAGGCCGTACTTTTCCATGTAGAGACGGGTGAACATGCCGCCGAACCCGGGAAGGGTCAAGCCCATGTTGTACTCCGTGTCGGTATCGAGCATGGTGGCGACGATATCCGTCGCGCTCCAGCCGTTCACCTTGCGCATGATCTCGCCGCCCACCACGAGCACGACATCGGCCATTCCGGACGCGATGGCCATGTAGCCGATCTTTACGGCACTTGCACCGGAGGCCGGGCCGTTTTCTATGAGTTCCGCGGGCACCGGCTCCATATCCATCCGGCTGATGAGAGCGGAGGCGACCGCGGACTGGTGACAGAACATGCCCGAAGCCATGTTCGCGACGAAAACCTGGTCGATTTCCTTCCGTTGGGCAAGGTATCCCGCGTCCTGGAGGGCGTCGGTGGCCGCGTAGGCCATGACGTCCGCCAGGTCGTATTCGGAGGAATTCCCGAAACGGGTGTGTCCGATTCCGACTATTCCAACCCTGGCGGCCATACGTTACCTCTTGAAGTCGGGGATCTGGGGATACTCACTCGGCATGATCAGCCTGGCGGCGGACTTGAGGTCCGCTTCCGAGGCGGGGCGGGTTCCCGTGCACTTCACGCTTCTTACCGCGTTCCAGAGCTTTCGGGTAAGCACGAAGGTGGGAACGCCGCCGAGTTCGTGGCGGACATCGGGATACTTGTCCGAGCGGTCTTCCAGCTGGTACTCGATCATCCAGCGCTTGAAGCCGATGGGGCTCTCCGCGACGATCCAGACCTCTTCTTCGCCGAGGATGTCGATATGGTTCTCCATCTTCGCGGCGAAGAGCTGAGCGCCGATGCGCAGTCCGCGCTTTATCGTCATGGTGTGGAGGCTCATGCCGATCTTGTCGGAAACGTGGCGGCTCGTGACGATGCCCGCGATGACGCCGTTGATGGCGCCGACGAGGGCGAATTCGTTGGCGACGCGGTAGCGGTACCAACCGAGCAGCTCGGAGTACATCCTCGCCGCTACGATGTCGTAGTAATCGGTCGGCACGCCGATAAGCGGGAACACGGTGCCGAGGAGTACGCCGATCTCTTCGCGCCTGGCCTCGCGGACGACCATCTTCTCACCGGAGGCAAGCGTGATCACCTTCGGGGGATAGGGTTTGAGCGCAACCTCGGGCGGGCGGAGTTTCTTCTCCAATTCATCGATAGCCATGATCTTCTCCTTACTTCTTACGCGCTTCTTTATGGAGCCATTCGTTTTTGGCTCCCGCGACGTCTCCGAATTTGGTCAACTCCGATTTTGCCTTCTTTTTCATGAGCGCCCCGTAGCGGTCGTCGTCCACGTGGGCTACGATGCGCGCGATCGAGGATTCCCCGTCCACGAAGCGCCAGGGGTAGCAGCCTATCGTCGCCCGCTGGTTGAGGAGCAGGTCGATGTCGCCGCCCACGCACTCGGCGTGTATGAGGCCCTTGTTGAACATCTCTATGTGCATGAGCTGGTATTTGTCTTCGGTGAAGATCTCTTCCAGTGACTTGCCGTACTTCTTCCTGAAATACGCGTCGCACTCCTTGGCTTCCCGGGGCATCCATTCCCTGATCTTCGTGTTCATGGGATGGTCGGCCGAGCCGCAATCCACGCCTATCCAGCGCAGCTTTTTCCTCTTGGCCCATTCCGCGAACTCGCGGTCCGGACCGGGGTGCTTGATCATGTAGCGGATCTCGTCGCCGGTGGGCTGGTCCCAGCCATAATGATGGAAGCCGGTATGGATGAGGAGTATATCGCCCTCCTTCACCTCTACCCGCTCCTCCACCATCCTGGAGCTGTACACGTCGTAGTCGCCGCATACGTCGGAGAGGTCGACGATCGCGCCGTCGTGCACGAGGAAGTCCATGTCCAGGCTCGCGATATCCTTGCCGGGGGTGTAGAAGTGGATCTCCCCATCCAGGTGCGTGCCGATGTGGTTCGAGTGTGTCACCACCTGGCCGTTGGCGCCGTTCGGTGCAAGGCGCTTGAAATACTGGACCTGCAAGGGGATATAGGTAGGCCACGGCGGCGTTCCCACTCCCAGCGGTATGGTCAGGTCGATTACCTTCATCGTTTTCCTCCTGTGCTCGCGTATTTCTCCGCAAAGGCGACCAAGGCGTCCCTGTAGCAATTCTCGGGCGGCTTCACCAGGCCCGCGCCGACCATGCCGACGCCGGGATCCTTGTGGGCGATGCCTGTATTGATGACCGGAAGGATCCCCTTCTCCACCACGAGCCTGAGGTCGATGGCCGTCGGCGTACCGCGGAAGTCCAGGGCGGGAATCTTGTAAGCCTCGCTTTCGGCGAGGGTGATCTCGTACATGCGCTCGGTGAACGCGATCGCGTCCGCGGGAGAGCCGCCGACGAACTTGACGATGGCCGGGGCCGCTGCCATCGCAAAGCCACCGATGCCCGAGGTCTCGGTGATGACCGAATCGCCGATGTCGGGGGCCGCGTCCTCGGCCTTGAAGCCGGGAAGGTACAGGCCGTTGACGATGCCCGCGGGCCCGATGAACCAGCGGTCGCCGAGTCCGGAAATCTGGATACCGAAGTCGGTGCCGTTCCGCGCCATCGCGATAATGACCGTGCTGCCCTCGATGCCGCGCGCGGCGTCCACGACGGATTTGGCGGACGGCATCGTGAGGTTGAGGAAAAAGTGGTCGTTCGCGTTCATGAAGGAAAGGACCTTCGAGATCTTTTCCCTGCTCTCGTCCAGCATCACCAGATGCGGCGCCAGTTCGCGGATGATGATCGAAGTGCCCGCCCGGTTGCGGTTGTGGCCTTCGTCTCCCATCTGCAGCACCTGGGCGATTGTCGATCGCATGTCGATGGGGCCGTGGCGCTCGAGAGCCTTTGCGAGGACCGGCGCGAGATCGGTCTCCATCCAGCGCAGTCGTTCGAGTACTTCTTCGGAGAAGGCTCCGTAGCGGAGAACCTTGCCGAGCCCCTCGTTGAGGGTCGCGTAGGCGCGGTTGCCGTAAGTCTCGTTCTCGATGATCCAGACCGGCATACGGCTGGTCATGACGCCTGCCATCGGTCCTACGGCCGCGTGGTGATGGCAGGGTTCAAAGTCGATCTTCCCCGAGGCGGCCAGCTTTTCGGCTTCCGAGCGATCCTTCGCCAGGCCCTCGTAGATGAGTCCGCCGATCACCGCTCCCCGCATCGGGCCGCACATCCGGTCCCAGACGATCGGCGGGCCCGCATGAAGTACGAGGTTCGGCCGCATGCCTGGTACGACGTCCCGGGCCATGCCGATGCCAACAAGTACGGGCTTGCCCTTGAGGATGCGTTCGACGGCGAGCGCGTTTGCCGCTTCCACATCGATTCGCGCGTTTTTTATGCTGTCCAGCGCGGCAATCATCGCGACATCGCCGCCGGCCGGCGGGCGCCAGTCGACCTGGACCACCGGGACGCCGAGACCGGCGAGGGTCTCGCCGAAGGACTCGAGGCCGAAATTGACGACCCGGAGTTCGGAAGAAAAAAGATCGAGCACGGGTTTCGGCGCGTTCATTTCGCGATCACCTTTTCCATGATCTTGACGGCCAGCATGGATGCCTGGTAGTTGGAGGGCATGACGACGACTCCCGCCGCTTCAAGCTCCGCCTTTTGCTTTTCGAAACCCTGGAAATCGCCGGAGGTGCCGGTGATCGATGCTACTACGGCGAGATAGCCGCCGCGCTTGGCGGCCGCGGCCCTGGCCCCGACGAGCGAGGGGACGAGCGCCCCGGCCGGATCGGCATGCGAACCATATCCGAGCACTACATCGACGAGCATCACCGCTATCTCGGCGTCGTTCCGTTCGGCGTCGATCCGCTCGGTGCGCGTGCTGGGGTCGATCATGGGATGCGGGCGACCGACGGTGAAGGCATCGTCCCCGAGGTCCACGACCGTGTGCCCTGTCGACTTCATCGGGTCGCGCGGCACGAAAGCCGGGTCGGTCTGGTTGTTCGAATAGACTGCACCTGTCAATCCGTGCAGGAGGATCCAGGCCTCGTCGGCGAGGGTGCCGCCGGTGAAGTAGCCGCGTATCCATTTCTGGCCGGGCGCCATACGGGAGGTTTCCCGCGCGATCAGGGCATGGATCTCCGCGTCGCTCAGGTCGAAAGTTCGCTTTTCATACCGTTCTTTACGCGCGAGTGCGGCTGCCATGCGGGCAGCTTCCTCCAGGTTCGTCGCCCAGCGTATCGTTCCTTCCGGATTCTTCGAGGCGTCTGCCGCAAGTCCGATGAAGTGGACGACCGCGGGCTTCCCCGCCGCCTTGAGCGCCGCGACGACCTTGTCCGCGACAACCGGGGCGGGCGGCTTGGAGATGACGAGGATCGTATCGGTGGCGGGATCGGCAGCCAGAGCTTCGATCCCGGTCAGCATCGTCAGGCCTCCGACCTTCTCGTTCTTGAGGTCGCGGCCGCCAGTGCCGATTCCCTGGCTCACACCCGCGCCGAAGCGGTCGATGAGGCAGGTTACTTCCTGAAGGCCCGTACCCGAGGCGGCGACGACGCCCACCGTTCCGCGGCGCACCACGTTCGCGAAGCAGAGCGGGATGCCGTTGATTAAGGCCGTTCCGCAGTCGGGCCCCATGACGAGGAGTCCCTTGGAACGGGCGTAGGTTTTCAGGGCGATCTCGTCTTCCAGCGAAACGTTGTCGGAAAAGAGCATGACATGCAAGCCCTTTTCCAACGCCTTTCGCGCCTCGCGGGCGGCATAGGCGCCCGGGAGGGAAATCACCGCGACATTCGCGCCTTCGATCCGCTCGAGCGCTCCGCTCAGGTCGCGCGGATTCGCCGCTTTCCCGCCGCTTCCCGATCGGGGTGCGGCCTTGCGCGCAAGGAGGGCTTCCGCGGCCTTCGCGGCCGTCTCCAGCCCCCCGACCGTGGCACAATCGATCGCTATAATGAGATCATTCGCCCCGGCCCCCGCAAAATCGGCGACGGGATATCCCGAATCGGAGAGAAGCCCCAGGTTCATCGGCGTGCCCATCGCTACGTTCGCGTCGACGACTTCGGGTCGACCCGTAAGCTCCTTGCTCATGAGCATCAAGAAGACGGAATCAAAGTACGAGTCTTTCCTGACGAGAACTTTCTTCAAGGGAGAACCTCCCGGGAAATGTCGATTCGCAATCATATACCAGATTGTATACAAGTCAAGCTAAAACCGACTTCTTCATGCAAAAATGCTAAGTCAATACTGAGCAAGACAATAATAATTCTAACGAGCCCCTCACCCCTCAGCGTGGGAGGAAAGGCGTGGATATTTTTAACAAAGGAAAGGGGTCAGCGCGCCTCGTCCTCGTTGGTGCGCAGGACCGCGAGGAACGCATCCTGGGAAAGCTCGACGTTGCCGACCATCTTCATCCGCTTCTTTCCCTCTTTCTGCTTTTCGAGGAGCTTGCGCTTGCGGGTGATGTCGCCGCCATAGCACTTCGCGAGCACGTCCTTGCGGACCGGATTCACCGTTTCGCGCGCTATCACGTGACTCCCGATCGATCCCTGGATCGCGATCTTGAACTGCTGCCGGGGTATCGCGCCCTGGAGGCGTTCGCAGACCTTGCGCGCCCGTTCGTAAGCTCCCGGCTTGTGGACGAGCATCGACAGGGCGTCCACGGGTTCTCCGTTGATGAGGAAATCGAGCTTGGCGAGTTCCGCCGGGCGGTACCCGATGACTTCGTAGTCGAAACTCGCGTAGCCGCGGCTCGTGCTCTTGAGCCGGTCGTAGAAATCGAAGAGGACTTCGGCGAGCGGCATCTCGAAAACCATCTCCACGCGTTTTTCGTCGAGGTGGATGAACGAGGTCTGGACGCCGCGCTTGCCGACGCAGAGCGAGATGAGGTTCCCGACATAGCCGACCGGCGTGATGACCTGGGCCTTGATGTAGGGCTCCTCCGCCGCGTCGATGCGCGAAGGATCGGGATACTCGGAAGGATTGTCGATGAAGACGCTGTCGCCGTTGAGGAGGCGCAAGCGGTACCGTACGCTCGGTGCGGTCAAGATGACGGTCTGGTTGAACTCCCGTTCCAGGCGCTCCTGGACGACTTCCAGGTGGAGTAGACCGAGGAAACCGCAGCGGAATCCGAAACCGAGCGCCAGGGAGTTGTCCTTGTCGTAGATGAGGGATGCATCATTGAGCTTGAGCTTTTCGAGGCCCGTCTTGAGTTCCTCGTAGTCTGACGAATCCATGGGATAGATCGAGCTGAAAACGACCGGCTTGACCTCCTTGAAACCGGGAAGCGGCTCCTTGCAGGGTGAGGCGGCGTCCGTGATGGTATCGCCGACCCTGACGTCGGAAACCGTCTTGATGCCGGCGAGTATGTAGCCGACCTCGCCGGCGGACAGGCGGTCCGTCTTGGCCAACTCGATCTTGAACAGGCCGGTTTCCTCGATCTCGTACGTCGTGTCGCAGGACATCAACCTGATCCTCTGCCCCACTTCGAGGGAGCCGGACATGAGGCGGATGTGGACGACGACACCGCGGTAGGGATCGTAGTGCGAATCGAAGATGAGCGCCTGAGTGGGTTCGTCGGGTTTTCCAGCGGGCGCGGGGATGCGCTCGACGATAGCTTCGAACAATTCGTCGATGCCGATGCCCATCTTCGCGGACACGGCCAGCGCCGTGGAACCGTCCAGGCCGAGGTCCTGGTCGATCTGGCGTCGCGTATCCTCGACGTCGGCCGCCGGCATGTCGATCTTGTTGATGACGGGGATGATCTCCAGGTCATGCTCGATCGCCATGTACATGTTGGAGAGGGTCTGGGCTTCGACTCCCTGGGAAGCGTCGATCACGAGAAGGGCGCCCTCGCAGGAGTAGATCGCGCGCGACACCTCGTAGGAAAAATCCACGTGTCCCGGCGTATCGACGAGGTTGAGCGTATAATCGTGCCCGTCCTTCGCGTGGTACGGGAGGGTCACCGCCTGGCTCTTGATCGTGATGCCCCGTTCCCGTTCAATGTCCATGTTGTCGAGCATCTGGTTCTGGAGCTTGCGATTGTCGATGATCCTCGCCTTCTCGATGAAGCGGTCGGCCAGGGTGGACTTGCCGTGATCGATATGGGCGATGATGCAGAAATTTCGGATGAATGCGGGATCGTGCATGGAGCGCACTTTACCTGAAAACAGGTCGAATTTCAACCGACCTTCGGATGGGGAAAGTTCCGATCCGCCGGTTCGCGCGCTTTGCCCGTCCGACCTGATTCTTTTCCCCTGCTTTCATTTTCCCGAAACCATGATATTCAGTACATTTGACGTACTTTGGAGGATGAAATGCTCGAAAGCCTTGAATATACCCAAGTCGACGGCGAGAAGGTTGACCACGATGTCGTCATCTACGCACTTTCCACCTGCGGCTTCTGCAAGCGCGCCATGGCCTTTCTCGACGCGAACACGATCCGTTATCGGTATGTCTACCTCGACAGGATACCGATCGAGGCAAAAAACGAAGCCAAGCGTACGCTCAAGGAGCGACATGGCATGGATGTCGCCTTTCCCTTCGCCGTGATCGATGGAACGAAAAACCTGGTCGGATTCATCGAGCCGGACTGGAAGTCCACGCTCGGACTCTGAGGAACGCCATGCCTGAACGGGAAAAGACCGTCGAGGACACGGCAACCTTTGCCGGGATGGTGGCCGCCAAGCAGGGCTGGGTCGTCAATCCCGACGCCGGCTTCACCGCGCTCCTCGTCGAGGGCCTGACCGTCAACTGGAACCGCTACGGATATTTTCTCTGCCCGTGCCGCGACTCCGATGGCAGCCGTGAATCCGATTCGAAGCTGATCTGCCCCTGCTATTACGCGCGAGCGGACATGGAAGAACACGGCCACTGTTACTGTGCCCTGTACCTTTCCCCCTCGTTCGCCGATTCAGGCGGCAAAGCGACGGGCATACCCGACCGTCGCTTTGCCTGAGGCTCAGGCGGATTCCCGGTTCTTCCGCACGGGGGCGGGCTTGCCGGCCGGGCCACCCCCCGGTATGATCCTTCCGCATGCCGAACATCTACCTCGACTGGGCGAGTACCGCCCCCCCTCATATCGATATACTCGAAACGGCGCTTCGCGCAGCCGCGGCCGATCCCGCGAATCCGTCCAGCATCCACGCCGGGGGCAAGTCCGCCCGTGCCGTCTTCGAAAAAGCCAGGGACGGCCTTGCGGCCTGCCTGGGAACCGAACCATGCAAAGTTTTTTTCACTTCAGGCGGCTCCGAAGCCGACGCGATCCCAATCCTGGCGCTCCTTCGCAGGCGCCGGGCCGGATCCATCGTGCTTTCCGCCATCGAGCATCCGGCGGCGTTCGAACAGGCCCTGGTCCTTGAACGCTTCGGGTGGAAGGTCAGGATCGTAAAGCCGGGCCCGAACGGCATCCTCGATCCCGGCGCATTGGTCCAGGCGGTCGAACAGGATACTGAACTCGTGATCTGCATGGCGGTCAACAACGAAACCGGCGCGATCCAGCCGGTAGCCCGGCTGGCCGAAGCCCTTTCCGGCATTGCGGGGAAACGGCCGAGACTGGTCTGCGACGCGGTGCAGGCACTCGGCAAGATCCCCTTCGATCCGGAGCGCCTGGGAGTCGATTGCGCGTCCTTCAGCGCGCACAAGATCGGCGGTCCGCGCGGCATCGGGGCACTCTATTCAAGGACGCCGATCGAATCGCTCATGGTCGGAGGAGGCCAGGAACGGGGCGTCAGGCCGGGGACGGAGAACCTCCAGGGTGCGGTCGGATTCGCCCTGGCCTCGGCACGTTCGGTCAACGGCCTGGAGGAATCGCGCCTTCGCGCACGGGATCTCATGGAGCGGCTCCTCGTCGGGATCCGCTCCATTTCCGGCGCGCTCGCGATGCCGCCGTCCAGGTCACCTTGCGACGACCGTTTCAGTCCATGGCTGGCCAGCCTGTCCTTTCCGGGCCTGGCCGCGGAGACGACGGTGCGCCTAATGTCCGATTCAGGCTATTTCCTGTCCGCCGGATCTGCCTGCTCCTCGGGGAAAAAAGAACGGCGCGTGCTCGACGCCATGGGCATCCCCGAAGAGCTCTCCCTGGCTTCCGTTCGCGTATCGATAGGCCCGGCGACGACGACCGACGAGATCGACGGCGCCCTCGCCGCATTCGACGAGATCTATCACCGCTATAAAACCTGATTCCCCGAGGCTGCGACCCATGGACATCATCTACCTGATAAAGATCGGCGAAATCATCCTGAAGCTCGGCAACCGACGCGAGTTCGAGGACAGACTCAGGTACGATCTCAAGCGGCGGCTTTCGGGCATCCCGGCGCGGATAGAAATCTCGGTCGGACGCTATTTCCTCCATACCGGCGAGGAACACGCCCCAGCCGTCGAGCTGATCCTCTCGAGAACGCCGGGCGTCAACGGCTTCGCGAAGGCATTCAAGCGTGAGAAAAACATGGACGAGATCGCAGCGGCCGCGGTGCTGGCCGCCCGGGAAGCCTCGGACGGAGGAGCCTCGAGCTTCAAGGTCGAATCGCGCAGGTCGGACAAGAGTTTTCCCCTGGATTCATATGCCATCTCCGCCGCCGTCGGGGAAATCATCCTGGAAAAGGTCCCCGCCCTTCGCGTGGACGTGAGGAACCCCGATGTCGTCATCAACGTGGAAATACGCGACAAGGCATTCATCTACGGCCGCGTGCAAGTCGGGCAGAAAGGTCTGCCGGTCGGGGTATCGGGAAAGGGACTGCTCCTCCTGTCGGGCGGCATCGATTCACCGGTGGCGGGATGGATGATGGCGAAGAGGGGGCTTTCGATCGAAGCGCTGTACTTCCACGCCTACCCCTACACTTCCGACGAGGCGCTCGGGAAAGTGAAACGCCTGGCGGAGCTCGTCGCGGATTACGCGGGAGAAGTCAAGCTTCACGTGGCATCGTTCACCGAAGTCCAGCTCGCCATCAAGAAGCGGGCCGACGAAAGCAGGACCACGCTGTACATGCGCGGAGCCATGATGCGCGTGGCGCATCGCGTGGCCGCCATGTCCGGGGCGCATTCCATCATCACGGGAGAGAGCCTTGGACAGGTCGCGAGCCAGACCGCCGAAAACCTGCGCTTTACCGGTTCGTTTACCGACCTTGCGATCCTGAGGCCGCTCGTGGGCATCGACAAGGAGGATACCATCAGGATGGCAAAGGCCATCGGGACCTATGAAACGTCGATCCTTCCCTTTGAAGATTGCTGCGTCCTCTTCTCCCCACGACATCCCATTCTCAAGGCCGTGCTGGACGAGGAGCGGAAAGCGTACGACGCGATGGAACTGGACCCCCTCCTCGACGAAACTATCCTTTCCATGCTGACCTTCCGCTACGGGTTCTGAACCGTCCCGCCCGACACCGGCGATCTCCTGCCCGTCAGACGGAAATCGCTGCCCGGATAAGTCTTCGCATGGTATGTTTTGCAAACTGCCGCTGAATGCGGAACCCGTTTTCCGCGGCATACTCGTCAGGGAAGAGGTGGCGCGATGGCAGGAAAACCCCGGATCGGGCAGACGATCGAAGAATGGCAAGTCGAGCGGGAAACGCTCAACGAATCCGTACTGGAATTGGCAGGACCGGAAATCAAGCGCTTTTTCAGCCTCGACGGTCAAACCTACCGTGACGGCAGCCTGAGCGCGCGCACCAAGGAAATGCTCGGGCTGGTCGCTTCGCTCGTCCTGCGTTGCGACGATTGCATCCTCTATCACACGATCCGTTGCCATGAGGAAGGGGTCGCTTCCGCCGAATTCCGGGAAATCCTGTCCGTGGGCCTCATCGTCGGTGGCTCCATCGTCATCCCGCATCTTCGAAGGGCTGTCTCCAGGTGGGAGGAGCTGGAAGAGGCCGGTCGCTCGGTCGAAGGACGCGTCGGCCGGGCGGATGCGCCCCCCAAATAGAAAACCGGGGTTTTGGCATGTGTTTTGGCGTGTAAAAAAATAACGCCTTTCAGTGCAAGCACTTACAAGGCGTATTTTATCTCCTAGGAGAATCGAACTCCTGTTGGCGGGATGAAAACCCGCTGTCCTAACCTCTAGACGAAGGAGACATTCCATGATCCCCTTCCGGGCCACCACGGTCATACTCTACCAAAACGGCTTCCCCCATGTCAAGGGAACGGGCTCCTACATGCGCAACTTGGCGAGTACCAGCTCCTTCAACCTGCCTGTCTGCCCGTTCGCGGGATCGAGCGCTTCGGCAGCCAGGCAATCCGCCATCGACTTGGGATAGTCCCCGACGTGGAAATACGCCTGGCTGCGCCGGTACAGCGAATAGAAATGGTAAGGATTGACCTCGAGCGCCTTGTCGAAATCCTCGATGGCCTGGGCGTATTGTTCCAGGACGCTCCTGACGACACCGCGAAAATAGGCTGCCTTGTGGCACTTGGGATCCAGCTCGAGAGTCCGTGAAAAATCCTGTATGGCTTCGTCGTACCTGGATTCGGAAAAGTAGGCCATTCCTCGATGCGTATGAATGAGGGCGCTGATATCTTCCTTGGTTTCGAGCCTGAGTATCCGGGTGTAAACGCCTATGGCGGTCGTGAAATCGCCCCTGTTGTGTGCGTTCAGGGCTTCCAGGAGCATATCGTCGATGGAAGCTGACATGTCACTCGAAGCGATCGAAAGATCCTCGGAGCGGGCTTGTTGGTTCGGCAGCTTGAAAAGGGGATCATCTATGCTCATTTCGATTTTTTTATAGAAATTTGTCCTGCGTTTGGCCAGTTCGTTGGTCAGAAGGTGTTGGTAATCACGCAGTTCCTGGAAAATTATGTCCGAAAGGGTCAAGTTGGCGCTCAGGGCCGCCAGTTTCCGTTTCATGGGTTCGTCGAAGGGCGAAAAATCAGCCTTGTAGACGAGTTCGTGTTCGACTTCGGCCCACGCGTCCTGCAGTATCGTCCTGATCTGGATTTCGCAGAGCCCGGTATCGATCTGGCGGCGGTCGTGGAGGATCGGATCCGGAATACGGATGAGCAGGTGAACGGATTCATAGCCGAATTCCCTGAATGACCGCTCTGAGCCCTTCCGTTCCACTTCGACGATCTCGAAGCTCCTGAGCAGCTCTCGCTCGATTTTCATCCGGTCGCCCAGGAAGGGGCAGATGATCCGGAAACCCAGCAGGTCGGTGACCGGGGTCGTGATCGGTGTTCCGCTTTTCAGCGCGGCCTGCGAGAGCCGTATGCGTTTCTTGAAAAGACTGTTGAAGCTCTTTATCCGTGACTTGATGCTCGGATGCAGGCCTGCGTGGTCGAGTATGTCCGCGATCTTGTCGCCCACGAGGCGAAGGACTTCCTCGTATTCCTGCTTGAGGAGGTCGTAGCGCCGTTCCTGTTCGATGCGATTGCCGGTTTCCATGACTTCGCTCATCCCAGTCCCCCCCTCTTCAGACCAGTCCTCCCGGCGCCCGGGAATGTGCAAAAAGGGCCGTCCTTTCGGACGGCCCTTTCAGCGTGGAGCAGAGCTTACTTCGTTTTGGGCGGCGAATCGGGAGGCGCGGTGAAGTCATCGCTGGTCTCCTGCTTGAGACTTTCCACATAGCGGAGAACCTGTTCCTGGCCGAAATATTTGGCGGCCATCTTCTTGCGCTCGTCCTCGCGCTTGGTCACGATGCCCCAGAGGGCTTCGTCGTCGATGTCGCGTACCGGTTCAAGGGAAGCCTTGTCGTAGAGAATGCGCACTTCCTTGAAGTAGGCGACGAAATCCCCGCCGTTGTGGGCGGCGTCGCGGGTGATCTGGAAACCACCGAAGCGGACAAAGGGAAGGACATTGGGGTACAGGGGGTTGAGCCTGAGCTCGCGGTTCTTGACATCCCGTACATACTGGGGATTCTCCCAGGAGAGCTCCCTCCAACCGTCGAAATTGAGGTAGCCGACGAAGCAGAGATGCTCGTTGTTGTCACTGTCGACGAGGATGACGTACAGGCCGTGGGGGTGGTTCATGCCGCGAACCCAAACGGCGACCCGCTTGATGGCTCCGACATTCTTGACGACGCCGAAGGCGCTCGTGAGCTTGGTCGCCGGGTCGTAGCTCCCCTCGAAACGGGAGAGCCGGGCATTCTCCGGATCGGTGCCCTGCTGATCTTTGGTCACGGTGATGGCGCCGGTTTCATCGATGGTCGCCTTGGGTTCGAACGCGGGAATGTCGAACGGGGGAAGGATCCTCGCCCAGCTGTTGTACGATTCGGTGGGGAAGTGGACGCGGATACCGAGCACGCTCTTTCCCTTGAAATACGCGCCGCTATCGGCGATCGTGGCTTCGCGGGTGTACGAAAGGGTCTGGGCGGTGTTGGTCCGGGCGGAAGAGGCGAGAAGGACCTCCCAGTTCTCGATGGCGAGGGAAGACCTCATCTGGATCTTCTGTTCATCGGTGTAGCTCTGTCCGGCGAGAGCAGCGAAATCCATCATCGTGGCCTTGTTCTGCGACATCTTGGGGGGTGTGGCCGTGTCCGGAAGGATGTCGGCCTTCAGCGTGGCAAAATCGATAAGTACCGCTTCGTCAGCGAACGCGGCGCCGACGATGACGACCATCAACGCTATCGCAATGAAGTACAACTGTCTTCTCATTCGCGTGCTCCTTTCTGCTGTGCGAGATCTACGTGCGTATATGACAGGTGAAATTATAGCCGCGGTAAATGCTTTGTCAATTATTTTTATTTTTTTTCACCGTATCGGGATATCCGGAGGCAGTCAAGCCTCCGGGAAAATCGGCGTAGGGAACGTTGCCGTCGATGGTGACCTGTATCGATGAAACACCGGGAAACGCGTACTTGATCGTCCTTTCAAGGGCAAAAATGCCTTTCCCGACCGAATTCCCGGCCAGGACAGCGGTTTCGGCGATATCGACATGAAGGGTTCTCTCCCTGTACAGGACCGATCGGACGCCGGTATCCGCCGGGAAGACGGACCTGAGGTGAGGCGACACCGGCCCGAGGAGGTATTCCGCGAGAATCCGCTCCACGTCGTCCTCGAAATCCTTTCCCGGAAGTACGGCCCGTATCTCGGCTTGTATCCTGCCCGATTCGAAGGCCGGGTAGAAGAAGGCGGTTTCCCGGGGTTTGGCAGGATCGACAGCCAGCAGGATGGCGGAAACGGCGAACGCGAGGCAGAGCGCCGAGAACCAGACGTTTTTCCGGTCCAGGAGGAAATCCCGGCCTGTCTTCAGGGCGCGCATACCCAGTCGCGGTTTCATGGAGTTGCGGATCCTCCGCGGTTTTCAAAGTGATCGACGAAGTCGACGATGCCATTATAGACGGCGTCCCCCATCTTCGACAAGTAAGCCTGGTCGGCGAGCAGGGCAGCCTCGCCGGGTTCGGTCACGAAACCCAGTTCCACGAGCACAGACGGCATTCTCGCGTTCCTGACCACGAACCACTGCTCCGCACGTATGCCCCGGTTCCTCGACCGGTCTCCGACGGATTCCGCGAGCCTGGCGGATATCCGCTTCGCGAGCATGAAACTCTCGGTCGTGTATTCCTCCTCGAGCATGGTGTTGATGATCGGAAGCACCGACGGGTCCACGTCGGGGACATCCGAGGAATCCACGAGGTTGCGCCGGAAGTCCGGGTCCAGGTACCATACTTCGAAACCGTTGGCGTTCCTGTTGAACGATGCGTTGGCGTGGAGCGAGATGAAGATGACGGCGTCGTGAGGCCCGAGCTGCACGGCATGGGCTTTCGCGACGCGCTCCTCCAGGGTCGGATATGTATCGTCGTCCCTGGTCATGATGATCTCGCGGTCCGGCCAGGAGGCTTTAAGGCGAGCCTGTAGGCGGATGGCCGCGGCGAGCGCGACTTCCTTCTCGACGACGCGCAGGGTTTTCGATCCGGACTTGTGTTCCCCGATGGCTCCCGGATCCTTGCCGCCGTGCCCGGGGTCGATGACGATCGCGGCAACGCGGAACCGGCTCTTCACGTCGTTTTCCCGCTCCGTGAAGTAGCTGTCGATGGCCGCCAGCGACGAATCCGGGACCGTCAGGACGCCGTCCCTGCCGATGATCGGATCCAGCCGCCTGAACGCGCCGTCAAACGAAAAAAACCGGGCGTTCGCCTTGAAGCCGATCCTGAAACCCGAGCGCTCGACGGAACCTGTCCCGGTCAGGGGATCGTACGACAGCCGCGCGCCCATCTTCCCCGCGGCGACGGAGAGCGGTGTCTCGGCGACCGCGGCCGACAGGAAGACGAAGGCGGCAAGGAAACCCGTCCGGAACCGACCGGTCATCGTCGCCCTCCCCCGGAAGACGATGTTTCACGGACGGTGTCGACGAGGTAGGCGCCGGCCTGGTAGCTGCCGCGGACGAGGGCACGCCAGAATTCCGCGCCGAGCGTCGCATCGGAGGCCGGACACCAGACGAAACCGGAGATCCGGCGCGCGGCTTCCGCGGCTTCCATGAGCGACCGGCCTTGCCAGTCGCGGGCGGTTTCGCGCTTAGCCTCGGCACAGGGTGCGACGAGAACGCCTGTGCCGGCTCCCTGGCCGTTTCCGGGAGGCATGGTACCGAGCGCCCGGCGGAACACCGGCCCAAGCGTGGGGAAGGCGTCGGGCGGCCAGGCCCTGCCGCGATCGCCTCCGCTTTCCGGAAAGGTCATGAGGAATTCATCGGTCTCGTGCACGCACGGTTCGAGGCGCAGGAGCACCCGACTGGCGGCCGTTTCGGCGGCTTCCACGGCGAGCGACCTCGTTGGTGCCTGGGAAATGACATTGCCGCATTTTTCGACATTATTGGAAGGAAAGCACACGGCATCGCCGGGCGCGGTCCTCGGGAACACGTTCTTGACGTAGGGAATCGTCTCGGCTTCGAGCAGGCCCACCACGGATCGGACCCTCCCAGGAATGGATATCCATGCGCGCTCCGCGCTCGTGGCATGCCAGCGCGGCGAAAGGCCGGTCGGCGGGACGCCGGTAGCCAGGTCCAGGGCGGCCGCGGTCAAGTCCACGCCCGACGAGTACGGGTAGGTCCAGCCGGACATGAAACCGCCCGAAAGCCGTGCCGCGATCTCCCCCACCCTGGCGCCGTCGGCCGTCAGCTTCATGTCGCCCTTGGCGACCCCGTCCGCGATGCCCAATGCCCGCACGGCGGCCTTGAAGACGCGGAGCACTTCGGCGACCGCGTCGGCCGGGTGGGCCGTCGGCATGGTATGTCCCATTTCGACGAAGTAGGGTTCGAACACCACGTGACGATCCGCCACGCCGCAGACGACGATGCGCCCGTCGTAGACGAGGGCATCGATGCTGAACTCCGGCCCCTCGAGGTATTCTTCCAGGATCGCGCGTCCCGAACGGGAATGACGCAGGGCGTCGTCCACGGCATCCGGGCACTCCACCGCCCCGCGGACGAGCCTGCATCCCCGGGCGCCCATGTTGTCGACCGGTTTCACCACCAGGGGAAAGCCCAGGCGTTCGGCGGCCGGAACGCTTTCGCCGGCCCCGGACACGACGGCGAATCGCGGACAGGGCACGCCCGCGTCGCGCAGGACGGCGCGCATCCTTGCCTTGTCGCTCGCGTTGAGCGCCGCTTCGAGGGATACGCCCGGCAGGCCGAGCCCCTCGGCGACGAAGGCGGCGGAAGCCGAAAAATCGGTTCCTGCGGTGAAAACCCCGGCGAGCTCGCCTTCCGCGGCCAGCGCTCGGGCGGCGGAGAGGAGTCCTTCCCTGTCTTTCAGGTCGATGTGGCGGAAGTCGTCCGCGAGAGGGATCGACACGGCCTTGTCCGAGCCGTCGGCGACGACGATGCGGAACCCGCGCTCCCTGGCGGCGCGAATCGCGGGCGCCTGCATGCCTCCCGCCCCGAGAATGAACAGGGTTTTCACGATGGCGCATCCTTGACGGCGTAGCATTCGAAGGTGTCGCCGAGGCCGAAGGTGCGGGACGCGAAACCTGCGAGTCGATGGATGGGGTTCGACGGGTCCCGGGGCACGCCGGGGAAACGTTCGGGATGATGCCCGGTGGATCGCGTCGATCGGAGCGAAAACCCGTAGCGCCGCAGGATCACCGCCGCGCTCGCCGGGGTCCATACGGTGAAATGGTCGTCCGGACTCCGCTCGAAAAAAGCACGACGATGTCCAAGCGCGGAAATCCCCCGGCCGGAGGGCGTGGAAAAGGCCAGTATCCCGCCCGGCGCGAGCAATCGCGCCGCCGTGCGCAGGACGGCGTCGACATCGGGGAAATGCTCGATCACGTACCATAGCGTCAGGCAATCCGCCTTCGCGGGAAGCCCTTTCATCGCGTCCGCCGTGGCGAAATCGGCTACGGCCGAAGGGATCGCGAGCACATCGCGGACGTGGGCCACGGCTTCCGCCGAGATGTCGACGCCGAACGGGTTCCACCCCCGCCTGCGGGCTTCCCCGAGGAAGGCGCCATAGGCGCAACCGATGTCGATGACCGTCTTCCCCGCCGTCTTCCCCGCCATCCGGTCCAGGATATTCAGGCGCCCCGAAGCGAGCTTCGTCAGGTTCGGGAAATCCTCGAGGTAGGTCTTCCCGTACTGCTTCCTGTATTCCTCGAAAAAATAGGATTCCGCATACGGTTCATCGCGGGCGGAAAACCGCTCCATGTAGGTCACCCCGCATTCCCGGCACGAAAAGTACGTCTTCGCCGCGAAGCGTTCGATCGCGGAGCGTTTCGCAGAGCCGCAGACCGGGCAGGCGCCCGCGGGAGCGGGATGCAAGCCGCAGATGAATTCGGCCAGGTCCTCGCGGGCCGCCGGGGCGATCGCCGCGGTCCGCGAGGCGAGCGAGACGAAGTCCCCCACGGCCTTGCGGAAAGCGGGCAGCGAGCAGCGCAGGACGCCCGCTTCGGCGAAACCGGCTTTTCGGGACAGATCCCGATGGTAGGAAGAGGGGTTCACCAGGATGACGGCGCAGCCTGCCCACGCGGCTTCGAATGCCGTGAGACCGAACTGGGTGACGACGAGGTCCCAGGATGCGAGATGCTCCTTCAGGTCCTGCACCGACGCCAGCCAGGTGACGCCGTCGAATCCGCCCCCGGCTTCTCCGGCGGCGGTGGGCGAAAGCGCCCCCGAGACGACGGTGAGCTGGCCGGGCTTGAAGATCCCGTTCCCGACGAGTTCTTCCACCACCGTCCGCGCAAGGCCGAGGCGGTCCTCCCCGCCAAAGGTGACGAGCACCCGTTCCGGCCGTTCAGGCGGGGTACGTCGCCGTTCCGGGAGTTCAAGGAATCCCGTCGTGGCCTTGTTCGGACGGCTCGCGCGCGGGTCCGTCCGCCTCGGGAGCGCATCGACAAGGCAGGAAACCGTCCGCCGGGCGTCTCCGCCCTCGTCGATCGCCACGGTAGGCGCGACGAGCCTCCACGCGACGGCGTCGGGAATCGACGTATTCCTCCGATCCAGCACGACGAGGTCCCAGTCGCCCTCGACTTCCGACACGATCGGCACGTCCCGTGCTTCGTTCGGGAACGCGAGCGCGATCTCGGCTGGTTTCCACGAGGAAGCATCGACGCTTTCGGCGATATACACCGCGGCGTCCACGCCGCGCTTTTCCAAGCTCCTGGCAAGGGAAAAACAGCGGACGAGATGGCCGGAGCCATTGCCCCTGAGCGCCGATGGGACGAAGAGCACCCGTTTCATGGCAGTTTCCGCCGCTTGAGGAATCCGACGATATCGAGTGTCGCGGGATCCGGCCCGAGCGCTTCGACGATCTCGAGGGCGGAACGGTAATCGGCGTCGGTATCCACGGTGATGCGGCCTTCGGGGAAACGGTAGGGTTCGGGAACCCCGGGTTTCACGATCCTGAAGCGATCAGGCCTCCGGTAGAGGAAGGGGCAGACGTGTTCGCGTTCGTACGCATCTTCCGCTTCTTCCGACGCTTCGAGGAGGGCGCCGGCATCCACGATTTCCACGCCCAGACCCACGGGCATTCCCTCGTAACCGGCGTAATCCGTCCTTTTCGCGGACTTGAGGAGCAGGACGGCCAGTTCGGGCGAAACCAGTGGATTGTCGCCCGTGGCCCTGACGACGCGGTCCATGCCGTACGCGCGGATGACGAGCTCGAAACGGAGGAGGACGTCGTCCTTCGGGCCGGCCATGATCTCGAACCCGGCTTCTTCGGCGACGGGCGTCAGCTCGGCCAGGCTCGCTTCATCCACGGCCAGGACGCGGACCTTGGCGGGGATCCGCGACAGCCGCCTGAGCGCCGAGCCGAGGAGCGTCGTTCCGGCGAAGGGCAGGAGCGCTTTCCGCGGCAAACGCGTCGAATCGAGCCGCGCCTGCGCGATGATCCCCGTCATGACGAAAGGGGTTCCCAGAGGTCGACCAGCCCGCGGGCATCGGTGCGGAACCTGAAGCGGTTGATCTTCACCCATTTCCTGACCGCCGCGAATTCGGACAGGGCGCGGAATGGGCCAAGGCCCGACTTGAAGATGAAGCCCGCCGCGCGGGAGAGCGGCAACACGCCCTGGTCACCCTTGAGGGACACGGCGAGGTTCTTGAGGTAGAAACGGGAGTAATGCGCGTCGAGCGTGATATCCTCGGCGGGAGGTTCGCGTTCGCAGATTAGTTTGAGCGCCTGGGCGGAACGGATCTCTTCCCCCCAGAGCCAGGCCCTCATCCCGAAATCCAGTTTCTGCCAATGCGGGGCGCGGATGGTCCAGTCATAGCCGCCCAGCATCGCGAATTTTCCCCGGTTGTAGATGCCGCAGAAATCGAAGGGAGCGGCATTCTTTTCCTCGTCGCGCGATGCCGGTACGAGGAGGAACTTGATGGAATCTTCCCGCATCGCGGGAATGATGATGGTCGGAACCGCTTCTCCCTTCCGCGTGGTCACGACCGGCGTCGTGCAGAGCCTCGCCTTTTCGGTGAGCCGTTCGAAAAAGCGGCTCGAAAGCGTGGACGTCGTCAGCTTCATGTCGTCGCGGAGCACGAAGACATAGGGAGCGGGCGATTCACGGATGCCGATGTTGACCCGTTCGCCCTCGGATGCGTCCTCCTCGAGGAGCAGGTGGCGGACAGTCGGCTGGCCGGTCGCTATGGCTTCGACCTCGACGGATTCCCCGGCTTTTTCCACGGACAGGATGGAGTCGAAGCCGACGCGTTCCAGTTCCCTGAGGAGTTCCGCGCGGTGGAGCCTGCCCCCCCGGCCGAGCACCACAACGGAAACCGGGACTCCCCTGCCTCCCGTCTTCCCCTTCCCGCCCCCCACGATCGTGTAGGAAACACGGTGTGCGTCAAGCGTTGTAGGTATGGTATTCATCGCACCGTCCGCAGATCACGGGATAATCGGCCCCGACATGCCGGAGGAACCAGGGTTCGCCGGCTTTCCAGACGGTTTCGAGCCCCGATTCGAACGCGTTGCCGAGGAAGACCGCGTCCCCGACCGCGCCCGGCGCCAGGCACTCGCGGCAGAGCGGCACCGTGCCGTCCAGCAGGACCGAGAGGTCGCGGGCCAGGTGCCTGCAGGGAGGCCTCGAAAGCGGCGACAGGTCGGCCACGGAACGGTCGGGAAGGAGCCCGGCGAACGCGTCGTATTTCTGGATGATGACATTGTCCGTCCTTTTCTTCCAGACTCGGTAGAACCCTTCGAGCCGCTCCTCGTTTTCCTTCATCCGGACAGCCTGCACGTAGGCCATGGCCGGGAAGAGCGACACGAGGCGCAGGGCGCAGGCTTCCGCCTCGGAGCGGCCGTCGCCCCGGAGCGAAGCGTAGCCTGCGGGATCGGGATCGTCGAGGGATACGATCCAGTTGAGGCGTTCCGGGTGGGCGGCGGCGAGGGCTTCGAGCGTTGCCGGTTTCCAGCCGATCCCGCTCGTCTCGACGATCATCCGGAAACGGGGATGCCCGAGCGCGGCGTCGACGAGTCCCGGAAAATCGGGATGGAGTGATGCCTCGCCCCAGAGCGACAGGTCGACGACGATGTCGTCGCTCAGGACCGCCGCCTCGTCCATGAGGCGGGCGAAGCGTTCGACCGACATGAAATCCTTGCGGTCGAGGAGCGCCCCCGCGTCGCCCGTCCGTTCGTGGAAACCGGGATATGGGCAGTAGGAACAGGCTTGCGGGCAAGCACCGGCGACCTGCACCTGGAGAAAGGCGGGGAAGGTCCTGAGCAGCTCCCCGTGGGCGGGAATCAGGTTCTGGGCGCTTTCGGCATCCCCGACGCCGAGCGCCATGAGCCGTTCCACGGTTTCGAAATCCCGCTTCGTGCCGCAGGTCAGGCTGAGCCTGAATTCCCGCAGGTCCACCCTGGAAATCTCGGTTTCGATGTCGAAGGAATTGATGTCGCGCTGCACGACGGTGAACACCCCGTCCCTGGTGACGGGAAGGGCGTCGTCCCGGCACAGTGCGACGAGCGACGGGAGTATGCGGGGCCGGAGGAACTCGATCGCCAGTCCCGGCGGCAGCCCGTCGGCAAAATGGTACTCCGCCCGATAACTCCTGAAGTCGGCGAGCATCCGTCTGGCCAGGCCGGCATCGAGGAGGGGACAGTCCCCCCAGAGGTACAGGAGCGCGTCCACCTCGGGCCGGCTTTCCAGCTCCACCCTCGCGGCGTCGAGGACGTCCCGCATGGTCCAGGTTTCCCGCGAGACCGCAGGATACGGGGAGTCGGACAGAGGAGTCGGGCCGGCAAGGATGAGGGCTCCCTCGAGATCCCCGAAGGACCGCAGGAAATCGAGAGTCCGGGCGAAGGCGCCCTTCCCGGAAGCCAGGGAACGGTCCGCGAATTCGTTCGCGTCACCGTGAAATACGACGGCAAAGGTTTTCATGTCCCTTCGATTATCGGTCCGGCGGAGCGCGCGGTTAATGGCGCCGGGAGGGCAGTTTTTGCGTTTCCGCGTGCCTGGCGACTCGACATTGCTCATCCATCCATGCTACAATAGATTGGGAATATGATAACGACGGCTACTATATATGGTATGCAAGTGGCGAACCCGTGGAGGAAAGGGATGAAAGTACAGCGCTATTTCACGAAAAAGGGACAGGGTCCGTACGCGGGGATCACCTGGGAAAAACGAATCAGCGAAATCAGGAATCCCGACGGCAAGGTCGTGTTCCGGGCCGAGGGTGTCATCGTTCCTTCCACATGGAGCCAGATCGCCACGGACATCATCGCCCAAAAGTACTTTCGGAAAGCGGGGGTTCCCGCCGACAAGGCGGATTCGTGGCGCGATTTCATCCCTGAAGACCAGCGTTTGCCAATGGGCACGCCGTCCAAACCCGGCGCGGAGCATGACGCGCGGCAGGTTTTCCACCGCTTGGCCTATACCTGGATGCTTTGGGGCAGGAAATCCGGCTGTTTTGATTCCGAAGAGGACGAAAGCGCCTTCTACGACGAAACCTGCCGGATGCTCGCGCTCCAGATCGCGGCTCCGAACAGCCCGCAGTGGTTCAACACGGGTCTCCACGCTGCATACGGCATCGAGGGCCCCGCCCAGGGGCATTTCTACGTCGATCCGGAAAGCGGCGAGGTCGTCAAGTCCGAAAGCGCCTACGAGCGCCCGCAGCCCCATGCCTGTTTCATACTGGACATCCAGGACGACCTCGTCAACGACGGCGGGATCATGGACCTGATCACCCGCGAAGCCCGCCTCTTCAAGTACGGGTCGGGCACCGGATCCAATTTCTCCAGGATCCGGGGATCCACCGAACCGCTGTCCGGCGGCGGCCATTCCAGCGGCCTCCTTTCCTTCCTGAAAATCGCCGACAGGTCGGCCAGCGCCATAAAGTCCGGCGGAACGACGCGCCGCGCCGCCAAGATGGTCATCCTCGACGCCGACCATCCGGATATCGAGCATTACGTGGACTGGAAGGCCGGGGAAGAATACAAGGTCGCCTGCCTCGCCGCAGGCAGCGCCCTGCTCAGGTCCATCGCGTCGAAAGTGCGCGACGCCCTCGTCGATTCCGAAATCCCCCACGAGCAGCGCTTTTCCATGGACTCCAATCCGAGGCTCCGGGCGACGGCCCGCGATGCCCTCCGCTCCGGCGTGCCGGCGGCCTTCCTCCACCAGGTGATCCGGCGCTACGCCCAGGGCGAAGCCGACCTGGGTTTCCCCTCGTACGACACCTCCTGGGAAGGGGAAGCCTACAACACGGTTTCCGGCCAATCCTCCAACAACTCGGTGAGGGTTTCGAACGAGTTCATGGACGCCGTCGTGAAGAACAGGGACTGGGCCCTGACCGCCCGGACTTCGGGCAAGACGATGCGCACGGTCAAGGCGCGCGCGCTCTGGGACAGGATGGCGAAATCGGCGTGGACCTGCGCCGATCCCGGCCTGCAGTTCCACGGAACCGTCAACGAGTGGCACACCTGCCCCCAGGACGGCGAGATCCGCGGCTCCAACCCCTGCTCGGAATACATGTTCCTCGACGATACGGCGTGCAACCTCGCGTCGCTCAACCTCACCGCTTTCTACGACGAGCAGTCGCGCGACTTCGCGACCGTCTCCTTCCGCCACGCCATCCGGATATGGACGACGGTGCTCGAGATCTCGGTCTCGATGGCCCAGTTCCCTTCGAGGGAAATCGCCAGGAAAAGCTGGGATTACCGCACCCTTGGGCTCGGTTTCGCCAACCTCGGCACCCTCCTCATGGTGATGGGACTGCCCTACGACTCGGACGAAGGCCGGGCCGTGGCGGCGGGCATCTCCGCCATCCTGACCGGGGAAGCATACGCACAGTCGGCGCGGATGGCCGCGGCCTTCGGTCCCTTCGCCCGTTTCGACGCCAACCGCGACGACATGCTCCGCGTCGTCCGCAACCACCGACGCGCCGCGCTGGGCGCCGATCCGGCCGGGTACGAAGGGCTCACCGTGCTCCCTGCGGGCCTGGACCGGGAAAAGTGCCCGAAAGGAATCGCGGCGGCGGCGATGGAATCCTGGGAAGAAGCCGTGACCCTCGGCGAGAAGCATGGATTCCGCAACGCGCAGGTAACCGCGATCGCGCCCACGGGCACCATCGGCCTCCTCATGGACTGCGACACGACCGGCGTCGAACCCGATTTCGCCCTTGTGAAGTTCAAGAAACTGGCCGGCGGCGGATACTTCAAGCTCATCAACAGGAGCGTCCCCCCCGCGCTCAGGGCTCTTCGCTACAAGGCCGCCGAGATCGACGCGATCATCGCGTACGCCGTGGGCCGTGGGACCCTCAGGGGCGCTCCAGGCGTCTCGCGGGACGCGCTTGCGGAGAAGGGCCTGTCGACCGAAGCCCTCGACAGGGCCGACGAAGCCTTGCGGAACTCCATCGGCCTTTCGTCGGCCTTTGCGCCCCACGTGCTCGGGCCGGATGCCTTCCTCGCGCTGGGCATCCCCGAGGCCGACTATGACCTCCCGGGTTTCAATCTCCTGCTCCACCTCGGTTTTTCGCCCGAAGCCGTGGCCGAAGCCCAGGAGTACGCCTGCGGCGTCATGGGGATCGAGGGTTCGCCCTTCATCAAGCCGTCCCATTACGCCGTCTTCGATACGGCCACGCCCTCCGGGGAAAAAGGCACCAGGTCGATAGCCTGGCAAGCCCATGTCGCGATGATGGCGGCCGTCCAGCCTTTCGTTTCCGGCGCGATCTCCAAGACGATCAACATGCCCAACTCCGCGGGCTTCGAGGACGTCAAGGGCGCGCACATGCTGGCGTGGAAGAGCATGCTCAAGTCCATAGCCCTCTACCGCGACGGCTCCAAGCTCTCCCAGCCACTTTCGGCGCTCGCGCCTGGCAGCGACCTCGTCGCCGACTCCATCATGGCCCTCGAGCAGGATCTCGGGGACTCGGGAGCGGAACCTCCGCTGCCCTCCGAGCCGGAACGCAGGCCTGGCATGCGGACGAGCCTTCCCAACAAACGCTCGGGCTATACGCAGAAAGCCAGGATCGGCGGCCACACCCTTTTCCTCCGCACCGGGGAATACGATGACGGCCGGGTGGGAGAGATATTCCTGGACATGCACAAGGAAGGCGCCGCGTTCAGGAGCCTCCTCAACTCCTTCGCGATCGCGGTGTCGCTCGGTCTCCAGTACGGCGTACCGCTCGAGGAGTACGTGGACGCCTTTACGTTCACGCGTTTCGAGCCGAACGGGATAGTCCAGGGCCATGAATACATCAAGATGGCCACGAGCGTCATCGATTATATCTTCAGGGACCTCGCGATCGCGTACATGAACCGCTACGACCTGGGCCAGGTAAAGCCCGAGGATCTCGTTTCGACCGCGACGCAGAACGGCAGATCCATCCGCCCCCAGCCGGAAGCGGTCCAAACCAGGCATGCGGCACCCGCCGACACGGCAATTCCGGCGAAAACAGCCACCGCGACGCCCGCGAGGAAGGTGGAGGACCGCACCCGCATCGCGAGGATCAAGGGCTACGAAGGGGATCCCTGCCCTGTCTGCGGCCACCTCACCCTCGTCCGTAACGGCACCTGCCTCAAGTGCGAAACCTGCGGCAGCACTACCGGCTGCAGTTGATCATGAAAAACCGGGGGATTTTGATTCCCCATCGTATTTCTCGCTTGAAGCGCAGGCAAAAGAGGGATATTATTTCGCAACCATTTCGATCAAGGAGAGGCAGCATGCCCGTTTCGACCAAGAAGACTCCCGAGAAGAAGACGTCTGCGACCGCCTCGAAAAAACCGGCCGCAAAACCGGCCGAGAAAAAGGTAACCGTGTCCAAGACCGGGAAACCCCTCACAAAGACCCAGATCGTGGGACAGCTGGCCGAGATGAACGGCCTTACCCGCAAGCAGGTCATGGCCTTCCTCGACGCATTCGCCGACCTCGCCTACAGGGAAGCCAGGAAAAACCAGAAGTTCACCCTCCCCGGGCTCGGCATCCTCAAGCTCAACAAGCGCAAGGCCCGCGTCGGACGGAACCCGGCCACCGGCGAATCCATCAAGATTCCCGCCAAGACCGTCGTCAAGGTCACCGTTTCCAAGGCCTGCAAGGAAGCCATCCTCGGAGCACCCAAAAAATAGCGCTGGAACCTTCGTGCGAAGAAACCACCCCGGGGCAAGCGCTCCGGGGCTTTTATTGGCTGGGCACATGGGATTCTACCGGTTTTCGCCGGGCAGACGGCTTGAATCGGCTTTGCGCTTACTCACGGTTCCGGACATTCAGGTGAACCGTGACGCACATCGAGTATGACCGAGTCAGCCTCCTGAAAAGGTGTCTGAACCAATTTCAAACGTCGTCTGACAACGGAAAGAGCCTTGCATGATGGATGAGCGCCGGGATCTTTCATGGCGCGCCGTCGCCTTGCGCGTCCCGTACCACGTCCTCGATCTTTCGCACGATGTCCGCGGCGAAAGCGGCAAGGTCGGGAACCTCGGCCCTGTCGAAGCGGAAACCGACGGCGCCCGGGTGTCCGCCGCCGTTGAGGAAGGAATACCGGCTCAGGATGTCGCGGAGGTCGAGGGACTGGAAGCCCTGGGCCCGCCTGAGACGGAATTGCACGAAATTCGAGAGCGCCGGATCGTCGGGATACGCGACCATGCCAAGACAGCCGCTTTCCTCGGCGAGCGTATCGGCCACCGCCTTGGAGACCGAGGACACGATGTCGTTCCCGTAGGTTTCGTAAAGGAAAGATGACTCCGCGGCATCGAGGATGACGAAACGCAGGTTTTCGGAGCCCGAACGCTTGCGGTGCATGTACCGGAAGCACTCCTCCTCGTCGCCCGACAGGGATGCGATCGCCTTGAACACCTCTTCCTTCGAAGTGAAATTGGCGGAATTGCGGTGCGTCTTCTGTGAGAGCATCCTGTCGAAGAGCGCGCTGAACCACTCGTAGTACCAACGTTCCTTCCGCGTCTTCAGGTACTTGCCCATGCGGGAATCGCCGATCATCCCGGTCAGCACGGCGAGCACGAAGTTGCGGGAGAACACCTCGTCGATCTGGTGCCGCGCCTTGTATTCGGCCGCGAGATCCATCTTGAACGCGAGCAGGCCGACGAGTTCGCTCGCCGAGGAAGCTCCCGTGACGAGGTTGTAGCCATGGTCCCCGAAATAGGTCGAATCGGCCTCGAGATGATGGTCGATCTCGATCTTCAGCACGGATTCGTCCCCGACCAGGGCGCGGATCGCCGGACTGTCCTCGAGCATGGACGGCTTGGGCGTGTCGAGGGCGATGACGGCCTGGACCGGCCCCGGCAAGTCCGAACCATCGGCGCTGAGATGGATCGAGTTGTAGGTGCAGATGGAAAGCAGGTACGAGAACTGCTCGTGCAACGCCCCGCCCGTGACCAGGTAGACGGTCTTGTTGAGCTTGCCGGCGAGAAGCCCGAAGGCGACCATCGAGGCGATGCAATCCTCGTCGGGATTGCGGTGCCCGAGGAGGAGCAGGCCGTCCCGCTGCTCGAGGGCGGCGAGGATGTTCCCGATGATCCTGTTCTTTTCGGCGAGCGAACGCAGTTCCTTCTTGATCGCCCCGCGCTCGCCTCCCAGGGAGGGAGCGGGAGGCGGCGGCAGGGCGGCGCGGTCCCGCCCGAGTTCCTTGGCGTGGTACAGCGCGCGGTCGGCCGCAGCCGTGAGTGCATCGAGGCTCCGCGCGTGCTCGGGCAGGGACGCGACCCCGAGACTGGCGCTCACGGTGAGTCCCTCGCGACCGGGGAAGGTGAGGCTCCGGATCTCCTTGCAGACGTTCTCGCAGATCCCGAGGGCTTCGGCAGGGCCGGTTCCCGGGAGGACGAAGGTGAATTCGTCCCCGCCGTAGCGGACGAGGATGTCCCTTTCCCTGAACACCCGCCTGAACGCCTTCGATGCCTCCAGGATCACCAGGTCGCCGAATGCCATTCCGTGGGCCTTGTTGAGGTCGCCGAAGTGGTCGAGGTCGAACATCGCCACTGAGAGGGGCGCGTTGTCGATCACGGAGCGTTCGAAAATCCCCTGGAGGGAATCGTCGAGGAAGCGCCGGTTGAATAGACCCGTGGCCTCGTCGGTGACGGCGCGCCTTCGGGCCGATTCGCCCCACTGGACCATCTGCGACAGGAAGGAGCTCGTGGCGAGGAGGCGCCCCGTCGTGATCGCCAGCATCCGCTGCATGACGCGCGCCGCCGCGCCCGGCTTTTCCCGCACCAGCAGGTCGAAGTCGCGCGCGTGAAGGGAAAGCAGCACGGAATCCTCGATGATCCTGCAGGTGGCCGAACGGGGCGCCCTCTCGATCAGGGACATTTCGCCGAAAAAACCTCCCGAAGGCACCCGCGATATGGTGAGATCCTTGCCGTCATGCAGGGTGAGGGAAATGCCGACCGAGCCGCTCAAGACGACGAAGAGCTCGTCGCCGGCCGATCCCTCCACGAAGAGGGTTTCGCCGGCCGGACATTCCCGCCGTTTCATGCGGCCGAATACGAGAGCCAGGTCGTCGGGACCGAGTCCGGAAAATATGCCTATGGATTCGAGCACGCCCTCGGGCCTGTCCTTCGTTTCCGTTCCGCCCATCTACTGCCTGTCCTCGGGGAAAAGGATGATGCCGCCCCCGCGCGCCCTGCCCGCGAGGGGAAGCTCGTGGGCGATGGCTATCAGGGCGAGGGCGTCCTTCGCGTGATCGGGGTGCAGGGCTATGCCGAAACTGAATGACAGCTTGAGGGAGGATCCCTCCGTAAAGGCGCTGATGTCGAGGGCGACGAGCCGCTCCATGATGCGGGCGGCTTCCGCCCGCGCGGCGCCGCGGTCCCGCCCAGGCAGCGTCACCGCGAGCTCGTTGCCCATGTACCGGAATGCCGTGTCGGATTCGTCGAGGCATCGCGAAAGCTCCAGGGCCACCAGTTTCAGTACGGAGTCGCCGGCTTCGTGGCCCCAGGTGTCGTTGATTTCCTTGAAGTTGTCCGGCTTGAACATGAGGAGGGCCGACGGTCCGGCACGGTCCTTGAGGATCTCGGCGAGTCGTTCCTCGAGGAAGGTCTTGTTGAAAAGGCCGGTCAGCTTGTCGCCGTAGACCTGCCGCTTGAGTTCCTGCACGACGGGCGAGTTCTCCTTGATGAGCGCGTTGGCGTTCCGGATGCGCCCCGCGATGGAATCGAGGAAATCGTAGAGCATCCGCGCGGACGCGGCCGGATGCCCCGCAAGGACTTCGTCGAAGCCGAGCCCCTTCCGTGGAAAAACGATGAGCTCGGTCGGGGTTTCCGCGATCGCGGAAGCGTTCCTCGGAGCCGCCGTGAGAAGCTCGAGTTCCCCGAAACAGTCGCCGGGCACGAGTTCCGCGATGAGGGAGGAACCATCGTCCGAGATGCCCACGGATCCCCGCACGACGACGAAGAGGGCGTCGCCCGGGGCGTCGCGCCCGTACACGGTCTCTCCGGGCGCGTAGACCCGGCGTTCGGAACATGAGGCCACGGCACGGAGTTCGTCGCCGCCCAGGGAAGAGAAGATACTGGCCTTCCCGAGCCATTCGATCGTGTCGGCCCGGACAGGCTGCGAGCCGGGCTTCGGGCGCCCTGGCTTTTTCACTGCTTTCATCTGCAGCAATTCTATCGCCGCGACCGGGTGAACGCAAGCCGCGAAAAAAGCAAGGATATCCGGCAATACGTCCGGCAGTCCCATCATGGGCCGTTTTACGCACCATCCATCCTTTACAAACCTGATTACTCTGCTAGACTTGATGCCGCAGCGGGCAGAGCAACCCGGGCTGCGGCAATAAACGGTTTCGCATGGTTGCCCGAACCTGCCTCGCCTGAAGACTTTTCCCGGAGGAACGTCGTTGGACCACGCGAAAAAGACCATACTCCTCGTCGAAGACGAAGCTATCCTCGCCCTCGACAAGGCTCATTGCCTGAAAAATCTCGGGTACGGGGTCATCCACGCGCTCGACGGCGAGACGGCCGTCGAAACGGTGCGCTCGTCCCCCGGCTCCATCGACCTCGTCCTCATGGACATCAACCTCGGGGAGGGAATCGACGGGACCGAGACCGCGCGGAAAATCCACGAACTCCGCGAAATTCCCGTCGTATTCCTCTCCGCGCATACGGAGAAGAACGTCGTCGAAAAGACGGAATCCGTCACATCGTACGGATACATCGTCAAGAATTCCGGCATGACGGTCCTGGATGCTTCGATAAAGATGGCTTTCAAGCTCTTCAACGCCAACAACACGTGCAGGGAGAGGGAAGAAGAATACCGCTCCATCGTCCAGAACCAGCACGAGATGATCTGCAGGTTCCTCCCCGATACCACCCTTACCTTCGTCAACGATGCGTATTGCCGCAATTTCGGGAAACGCTCCGACGAACTTTCGGGAACCCGCTTTCTCGACCTGGTGCCCCGGGAAGACCACGCGCCCATACTGGAACGGATTGAAAGGGCGAGGACGACGAGGCAGCCCATCGAATTCGAGCACAGGGTGATCTACCCCGACGGCTCGACGGGTTGGCAGAGCTGGAAGGACAGCCCCATCCTCGACAGGGACGGCGCCGTGGCGGAGTTCCAGTCCGTCGGCATGGACATCACGGAGCGCAAGCGGGCGGAAGACGCGCTCAGGGCGAACGAGGACCTGTACCGAACGCTCGCTGAAACTTCACCCGATATGATCTACCTCGTCGACAGGGACCGGCGGATCTCCTATGTCAATACGGTCGCCGCGATGGCCTTCATGAAGGCCCCGGAGGAGATCCGTGGAAGGAAGCTCGAGGAGGTATTTTCGCCCGGGATCGCGGAACGACACTGGGCAGCCATCGGGAGAGTCATGGAAACCGGCATGAGTCTTGCGAGTGAAGCCCGCGAAGCCTTTCCGTCGGGCGAAGTCTGGATCGACGCCCGCCTTTCGCCCGTACGGGGCAGGGACGGTGCGATCGTCGCGGTGCTGGGGGTTTCGACCGACATCTCCGGTCGCAAGAAGACTGAAGCGGCGCTGCTCGAGAACGAACGTTCCCTGACCGGCCTGTCAGACTCGGTAAGGAAGCTCGAGGAAACGATCGTCCGGAAGGAAGCCCTCATCCGGGAGCTCCGGGCACGCTGAACGGGACAGGCCATGCGCGAAACCTTCAAGGCGGGAAACCGCAGCTACCTCCTTTCTTCACCCTGCGACGACGGGGAATTCGACCGGATCGTGGCGCTCGACGCCGAGATCCATGGCGAAGGGATCGCGTTTCCTGCCGCATGCTTCCCCGCCACATTTTAAGGAGCCGTCAATGCATCGAATCGCTTCGGTCACCGTCATTTCCCTCGTGCTGTTCACCGCCTGCGCGGGCGGAAACCATGACGGCTCAAGGAGTTCGACCATGCTGGAACTGGAGGAACAGGTACTCGTCACGCTGCGGGTCGGCCAGAAGGCCGCATGTTCGGTCGGCGTGCACGGCTCGGTCGGAAAGACCGCGGAAGCGGAAACAGCCGATCCCGACATCGTCCGCCTCGTCGACAGCACCATCGCGTACCTGCACCCGGAAAACATGAAGCCGGGCATGACCGGCGGCGATGCGGCGACGCGCACCTTCGTGTTCGAGGCGCTGGCGCCCGGCGAAACGACCATCACCGTGCGCATGCTCTATCGGGGTCGGCTCGAGGAGACGAAGATATGGAAGGTCAGGGTCGAAAAATGAGCATCACGGAAACCGTATGCCGCAAACCCGGGACGCTGCCGATCCTCGTCCTCGTTTTCGCCGGCCTGGCGTACCCCGCTTCCGCCCAATCGGGGCGAAGCTGGATGAGCGGCATCGTCCTGGGCGATTCGGATTCCCACGGCCTCCCCGGCGCCATCGTGGAGCTGGACGGGGACCAGGCGAACCCGCGCCTGGCCTCCGTCCGCCTCGTCGCGGAAACGGACGGGATCGGCAGCTTCAAATTCGCGGTGGTTCCCTACGGCTATTACAGCTTCCAGGTTTCGTTCGAGGGCTTCGCGACATACCGGATAGAAATCTACCTTCCCTCCGACACGCCGAGCGTGATCAACGTCAAGCTCAGGCGCGGGGCGGATTGACGAAACGGCCGGCGCAATCGCGGATCCGCGTGGGTGCCCGATTGCCGGCAGCCAGCCGGTCTACTTGCCGGAGCCGAAGTCGTAGGTGAAGGTGCCGCGTTCGGCCTTGTCAGACGAATTGCGGAAGCCGGCTTGGGCGAAACCGAAGAGCACCGCTTCGTCGAGCTCCGAATAGCCCGAGGAGCGCTTGATGGCCAGATCGGTGACGAATGGATTCGAACTGCCCGAGGCGATCGAAACCTGGAAGTTGATCGTCATCGGGCCTGGATTGGAGAGGCGGTAGTCCGCGCGCAGGAGATCATAGCCGCTGTCCTTGAGCAGCTGCCACAGCCTGGGTCGCTGAGGGAAGGGTATCGTGACGTTGGGCTTTTTCGTCCAGCCGTCTCCGGAACGGTCGTACCAAGCCAGGAAGGGCGCATCGATCTCCTCGCCGCTCATGTTCTTGGTTTTCGGCATCCGGGAGACGATCGCGGGTGATATGGAGCCGGGAAGCGGCATGTACAAGTAGATGGGAACGTACAGCGTCCGACCGACGATGCCCGATCCCGCCTCGAAGGCGAGTTCGTGCCTGTTGCCCGCCTCAGATCCCTTGACGACGTTGGGTTTTTCCTGGACGGGCGTGGACGCGGCGGGTTGGCTCGGCCCCGGGACGGGAATCGCCGGCGCAGGCGTCGTCGGAGCTGCCGGGGTTGCCGGTTTCGGTGCGGACGGGGGCGTCGTCGCGGCCGGAGCCGGTGTGGTTGTCGACGGTGCGGTCGTCGCCGCCGCTGGTACCGAGCTCGCGGGCGCTGGCATCGCCGTCCCGGCTTCGGGCGCTTCGGACGGCGCCCGGTAGTCCTCCACGCCCGTCGGCGATCCCAGGCGGACGCGGATGGGGCCGGCCGAATCCGCGAGCGCTTTCGGGAACAGCAGCCCCGCGACCATGATGAAGACGATCGCGAGGAGATAGGCGACCGCGGTTCCGCCCCAGGCGAAGATGCCGCGCTTGCGGTTTTCCCGGCGGACATAGGCTGATCTCATGGCGACGCGCGCGCCCTCGTGAGGAGGTCCACGCCCTCGATGCCGTTGGCCCGCAGGACGTCCAGCACCGACACGACGAGTTCGTACGGCGCCCGGCCGTCGCCTTCCAGGAGGATCCGGGGCTTGGATCCTTCCAGGCCGATCAGCCGCTTGGAAACCAAGGCAGGCAGGCCGGCCGAGTCGGTGAGCGCGCCGTCGAGGTAGATCTCCCGCTCGGAGACGACCGTTATCCGTATCTCGGACACCGAGACGGGCTCCGCGCTGCCGGCTTCGGGCAGGTCCAGGGGAATGCCGGGAGCGGTCCTGAAGGTGCTCGTGATCATGAAGAAGATGACAAGCTGGAATATCACGTCGATGAGCGGCGTCAAGTCCACGTTGATGAGGGGCTTGAGCCTCCTCTCCAGCCTCACGGGAGCCCTCCCCCGCCCGGCAGGAACCCCGTCTTGGCGGGCTTTCCGCCGAGGAGCAGGATGAGCTCGTTCACGCGGTTCTCCATGCGGATGATGATGAGGTTGACCTTGTTGACGAGGTGGTTGTAGAAAACCACTGCGGGCACCGCGACGATGATGCCGGCCACGGTCGTGATGAGGGCTTCGGAAATGCCGGCGGCCAGGACCGATGGATCGCTCACCGAGCCGAGCTGGCCAAGCACGTCGAAGGCCTTCATGATGCCGGTCACGGTGCCGAGAAGGCCGAGCAAAGGCGAGATGTGCGTGATCGTCCCGAGCGCCGACAGGTTCCGTTCGAGCCCGGGGATCTCCTGGTTGGCCGCGTCCTTGATGACATCCTTCTGGGAAGCCTCGGGATAGTCGCGGTACTCGATCCCGGCCTTGACGAGGGCGCTCATCGGCGACAGGTTGTTGTCGCAGATGGAGAGGGCTTCGTCGAAATGCCGTTTTTCCAGCGCCGCCTTGATGCGCTGGAACATCTTTTCCTCGTCGACGCGGATCTTCCTGAAGTACAGGAAACGTTCGACGACGATGGCCGTTCCGGCGAACGACAATGCGATGATGACCCAGAGGACCGGGCCGCCCTTCATCAGGATATCGTACATGACACCTCCGGGAAAACGGGAATGCACCTGCGCAGGACCGACCGTCCATGATCCAACAACCGGGACGCCGGGAGGTTTCAAACCTCGCCCGGATCGGCCACGGCTGCATGGACACCCGGCAGGGTCCGCCCACGGAACATCGTGCCCCTGACGGACTTCACCGTCAAGGGTCGCGCATGGAGCCGGGAATTTCCAGCGGGCGATGCGCGACGGGGGAAGGCGCCATTCCGCGGACGCCGTTCCACCCGCACGGGGACGCTTCGCCTTGACGGCGCGCAACGGCCGACCTACAGTATCGTGAATGGCCTCCTCACCGATCACTCGCGCCCGGCCCGTCCTCCAGCTGGCCGAGCCGCGGCTGCGCCCCTGGCTCCCGGGACTCGTGCGCGCGGCGGGCGGCATCTATATGCGCGGCGTGCTCAAGTACGATTCGATCGTCCTGGCGCATCCCGAACGCTTCGTCGATGCCTTCGGGCGTTTCATGTCCGGGAGAACGCGCCTTCTCGTCGCCTTCCGCCATCCCTACGGCGACGAACCGCAGACCCTGGCGTGGGCGACCGTCGCGCTCGCCGGCGCAGCGGCGGGAAAGGCGGGCACGAAGCTTCCGGAACGGCCTCATGTGTTCTTCATCCACGGCTACGAAGTCCCGCTCTGGGGCGGCCCCCTGGTGCGCTGGATACTCCCCCGCTCGGGCTCGGTCCCCATCCACCACGCGAAGCTCGATTCGGCGGGCCTGGCGCGGGTGCGCGCGCTCGTCCTGGACGGCGAGCATCCCGTAGCCCTCGCTCCGGAGGGACAAACCTGCTACCACTCGGAGATCGTCGATCGCCTGGAAAAGGGCGTCGCCCGCCTGGCGCTCTGGTGCGCCGGGGATCTCGCCGGCCGCGGCCGCGCGGAATCCGTGGAGATACTCCCCGTGTCGTTCTTCACGACGTACCTCGATCCCGGCGGCCGCAAGCTCGCCCGCCTGCTTTCAGGCCTCGAGCGGCGCCTCGGGCTGGCCGAACGCGGAGTTTCTGATCCTTGCGCGCGCGTGGGGGCGTTGACGGAAGCCGTCATCGCCGCGGCGGAGAAATTCTACGACCTGCCGGGAAGCTCCGCGCCGCTCCGCGCGAGGCTCGAACTCACCCTGGACGCGGCGTTGACCGAGGGCGAGCGCATGCTCGGGCTCCCGCCCCCCGGAGGGGATCCATCAGGGTCAAACGGCCGCATCGAACGCGTCTACCGCATCAGGCAACGCGCCTGGGACGCCATCTACCGGGACGGCCTAGCGGGGGAGACGCCGCTCGGCCGCGCCCTCGCCGACCGCAGGGCCGGGGAAGCCTTCTACGCGTCGCGGCACATGGAATGGGTCGACCTGATGTACTACTTCGATCCCTCGTACGCCGCGCCCGGGAAACCGCGCGACCGGCTCTTCGAAACCGCGATCAACCTGGCCGACGCGGCGTCGCGGCTCGCCTGCGGCAACATCTCCGACCGGCCCGACCCGTTCAGGAAACGCTGCAGGGTTCTGGCGGGCGAGCCCATCGCGGTGGTCCCGGTACGGGGTGGACCCGCCGCCGGGAAGGCCGCGGCCGACGGGATCATGGAAAAACTGCGCGAATCCTACGAGAAATCGATACTTGAAAAGGACGAACAATGAAAGACGGCAAACTGCCGGTCGCGACGAAGCTCGGCTTCGGCGTCTGCGACCTCGGTGGAAATCTTTTCTTCACGGCCATGGGATTCTGGTCCCTCAACTACCTCACCGACACCGTCGCCGTTCCCGCGGCCGCCGCGGGGGTGGCCATCATGGTCGGCAAGTTCTGGGACGCGGTCACCGATCCCATGATGGGCTTCATCTCGGACAGGACGAGGAGCCGCTGGGGCCGGAGGCGGCCCTACCTCCTCTTCGGGGCGATTCCGCTCCTCCTCTCCATGTGGTGGTTCTTCAGCGCGCCGAAGATCGCCGACGGCACGCTCGCGGCGATCTGGGCCGCCCTGGCGCTCTGCGTCCTCAACACCGCCTACACGGTCGTCAACATCCCGTACAGCGCCCTGACGCCCGAACTGACGAAGGATTACAACGAACGTACCAGCCTCAACGGCTACCGTTTCAGCTTCGCGGTGATCGGCACCATACTCGGAGCGGCTGCCGTGCAGCCGATCATCGCCGCCGCCGGAAGCTCACAGGCGGGATTCTCGCTCGTTGGCCTGGTCTTCGGCGCGACCATGGCCGCGACGGCCCTTCTCACCTTCGCGTCGGTCCGCGAACCAGATCATGACAAGGCGGAAGTGTCCCAGGATGGCTTCTTCAGAACCTACGGATCGGTCTTCACCCACAAGCCCTACCTGATCCTCCTCTTCGTCTACGCGTTCAACCTGACCGGGATCACCTTCGTGCAGACCATCCTCGTGTACTATTTCAAGTACATCTTCGGGAACGAGGCCCTGACCACGATCGCCATGCTCCTGCTCCTCGTCACGGCGGCGCTCTGCGTGCCGATCTCGGTCCTGGTCGCGAAGCGGATCGGCAAGAAGCGGACCTACCAGCTCGCGCTCGGGATCATCGCCGTCGCCTGCATGGTCATCTTCCTCTTCGCGCACCGCCTCGGCCCCGTTTTCACCCTCGCGGTCATGACGGTCTCCGGCATCGGCATCGGTTTCGGCTACGTGCCGCCCTTCGCCATGCTGCCCGACGCCGTGGAAGTCGACGCCAAGCGCCGCGGAAAGCGACGCGAAGGGGCTTTCTACGGCATCTGGACCTTCACCTCCAAGATCGGCGTAGCGCTGGCGACCTCGCTCGCGGGCGTATTTCTCGGCCTGGCCGGCTACGTGGCAAACGCCGCGAGCCAGCCAGAGTCCGCCATCCTCGCCATCCGCCTCGTCATCGGCCCGCTTCCCGCAGCCATCCTCCTGGCGGGCATCCTCCTGGTCGAACGCTACCCGCTCGACGAAAAGACCTACGAGGCGATCATGGCGGAATGATCGACGGGTCGGGCCTGACCGCCGCAGGGGCCATGTCCCGGGAAAAGGGATGCCCGCCCCGGCGATCGACGGCCATCTCTACCCCGTTCTCATTGCCACCCATTTCTTGCCTGTTGTATACTTGTGCGAATGAATCGAATCCATACGAGGTATGCACATGGCCCAGCGTGGACGTCCGAGTAAGGCGGCAGCACCCAAGGTAGCCAAGGCCGAGAGCTACCGTCACCCCGAGGCCGAGAGTCCCGCGGAACGAGCGCGCTGCAGTCTTGGAAACCTCGTGTCGAACGTTCGACGCCGATATGTCCGGAGACCGAAGATGGACTCGGATGAAACCGCCTTCCCACGGAAAATGAACGCCCGCTCCGATCTTGTGTCGGAGCGGGCGTTCGCTTTCGGATTTTACGAAAAGGATGCTTACTGATCCTTACTAAAGCAAGGAAACATGAGAGGCTCTTTCAAAAGTCAGACGGCTTTTGAAATTGGCTCATGAATCATCCATTTTTCGCCCTCGCGAGGGGCAATTATTGACGATTCAAGTTTCCTTTCCATAAAATGATTAGAATGCCTTCCTCTTCGAAATGCCGAGCTTGTGCTTCTTGCAGAAATCCTCGAGGACGTCGGTGAGGTTCGGACTCCCGATCTCCTGGAGTTCGTAGCCCACTTTCACGGTCGGTTTCTTGATCTTCACGATGCGGCTCAGGTCGATCGGCGTGGCGATGACGACGGTGTCGCAGTCGGTCTTGTTGATCGTGGACTCGAGATCCTTGATCTGTTCGGCGCCGTAGCCCATGGCGGGAAGCAACGTGCCGATATTCGGGTAGATCTTGAAGGTCTCGGCGAGGCGGCCCACGACGTAGGGACGAGGATCGACGAGTTCCCTGGCGCCGAATTTGCGGGCCGCGACGGTGCCGGCGCCGATCTTCATGTGGCCGTGCGTGAGCGTCGGGCCGTCCTCGACGACGAGGCAGCGCTTGCCCTTGATGAGTTCGGGCTTGTCGACGGAGATCGGGGAAGCGCCGTCGATGACGATGGCCTTCGGGTTCACCCGCTCGATGCTGTCGCGGACGGTCTGGATGCCTTCGGGACTGGCGGTGTCTATCTTGTTGATGACCACGACGTCGGCCATGCGGAGCGTGGCTTCGCCGGGGTAGAAGCTGGTCTCGTTGCCGGGGCGGTGGGGATCGACCACCGTCACCATGAGATCCTGCTTGTAGAAGGGGAAGTCGTTGTTGCCGCCGTCCCAGAGGATGACGTCGGCTTCCTTCTCGGCTTCGCGGACGATGGCTTCGTAGTCGACGCCGGAGTAGATCACGTTGCCGCGGACGACATGCGGCTCGTACTCTTCCATCTCCTCGATGGTGCAGTTGTGCTTCTTGAGGTCTTCGACCGTGGCGAAGCGCTGGACCTTCTGCTTGACGAGGTCGCCGTACGGCATCGGGTGGCGGATGGCCACGACCTTGAGGCCCCTGGCCATGAGCAGTTGGACGATCTTGCGGCTGGTCTGGCTCTTGCCGGCACCCGTGCGGACCGCGCCGACCGCTATGAGCGGCTTCGTCGACTTGATCTGGGTATCGTTCGGCCCTAGGAGGCGGAAGCTCGCGCCGGCGGCGTTGACGATGGCGGACATCGTCATGACGTGCTGATAGGTGACGTCGGAGTAGGCGAAGACGCACTCGTGGACGGAAAGCTTCTTGATGAGCCCGGGGAGTTCGGCTTCGGCAAAGATGGGAATGCCCTTCGGATAGAGCTTGCCGGCGAGCGCGGCGGGATACTTGCGGTCATCGATATCGGGAATCTGGGCTGCGGTGAACGCTGCCACGTTGTACGCGTCGTTGTCGCGGAAGAACGTGTTGAAGTTGTGGAAGTCACGCCCGGCAGCTCCGATGATGATGACATTCCTCTTTTCGGCCATATAATCCTCCTTCTTTTCGCGGGCGGCCCGCCCTTCGGAAAAGCGGCAGTAGTATGGTGGCTGGAAAATCGCATGTCAAGGATATTTAAGGAAATATCCCCCGATATGGCGCACAGCGGATGTCGAGGCGGGCCGATCAATCCCGGGAAACGACGTCGTTGCCTTCGGTACCGAATTCCGCTACTATGGTCGGCGGAAGGTGCGCAGCATGGCAGGACTCAACATCACGAGCGAAATCGGAACGCTCAGGCGCGTGATCATACATACCCCCGGCCCCGAAATCGAGGCGATGACGCCGAAGGAAGCCGAACAGGATCTCTACAACGACATCATCCCGCTGATCGCCGTCAAGAAGGAATACGAAAGCCTCAAGGCATTCCTCGGCACGGTCGCGCGCGTGCACGAGGTGATCGATCTTCTGGCCGAGTCCATCACCCCGACCGGCAACAAGTTCGAGCTGATCCAGGCCCTCGCCCGCCTCTGCCCCATCCGGAGCCGGATCGACGAACTCATGGCCATGAAGCCTTCGGAACTGGCCCGCAAGGTCGTCGAAGGCCTGAAAGCGCCCGACCGGAGCCTCTCGGGAAGGTTGTCGGACCACGCTTTTTCCATGCGTCCGCTGCCGAACACCTACTTCATGCGTGATTCGGCAGCGGTGTTCCGGAACTACGTCCTTTCGGGCGCCACCGCCTTCGACGTCAGGCTGATCGAATCCATCATCACCCGGTTCATCTTCCAGCATCATCCCGACTTCATGGCCAAGGGGCTCATCCTGGACGGCCCCGAGGAGCGCAGCCGCTACATCACCGTCGAAGGCGGCGATTTCATCGTCATCGGCCGGAAGACCCTCGCCATCGGCATCTCGGAACGGACGACGCCCGACGCGGTGGAACGGGTCGCGCTCAACGCGGCGAGGGCGGTGGACGAGGTGGTGACCGTCTTCGCGGTCCAGCTTCCCCGGGAGCGGGCGACCATACACCTCGACATGGTGTTCACCGTGATCGACAGGGACGCCGCACTCGTCCATGCCCCCCTGGTCACCGGCCGCAACCGCTGCCGGGTGATCCGCATCGACGCCCGCCCGGACGGGGTCGCGTCCTTCGCCGACGAGGAGGGGCTCCTCCAGGGCCTCAAGGGAGCCGGCTTCGATCTGGAGCCCATCTCCTGCGGCGACGGCGACCCCCTGTACCAGGATCGCGAACAATGGTGGTCGGGCGCCAATTCCTTCGCCTTCGGCCCCGGGAAGATCGTCATGTACAACTGCAACCAGTACACCCTCGGGGCGCTCGCCAAGGCGGGCTTCGCCGTCAAGCAGGCGTCCGACTTCATCGACGGCGGCGAAAGCCCCGACGCGTACGGGAGGCTCGCGGTCGGTTTCGACGGGATCGAGCTCGCTCGCGGCGGCGGCGGGGTCCGCTGCATGACCTGCCCGGTCGAACGCGAGGATCCGTAGCCATGGCACTCACGACGCCCGAGGAACTCGTGCGGGAACTGCCGCTTTCGAAGGACGCCAGGATTCTCGTCGAGCGTTCGCGCATCGAAATGGCCGCGTCGCTGTCGGGCAAGGATCCCAGACCGATCTTTTTCGTGGGTCCCTGCTCCATCCACGACAAGGGCGAAGCCATCGAATACGCCGGAAAGCTGGCGCGTTTCACCCAGGGAGCCGCGTCGTCCGTGCGCATCCTCCTCAGGGCTTACATCGAAAAGAGCCGGACGGCCCTGGGCTGGCGGGGCCTTGCGCGCGACCCCGATCTCGACGGCGGACGCACGACCGAAGCAGGTATCAGGGAAGCCAGGGCGACGGTCTGCGCACTCGCGGAGATCCTTCCCATCGGCGTGGAGCTGGTGAACCCGTTCTTCTGGAATTACTGGATCGATACCGTATCGCTCGCGAGCGTCGGCGCGCGCGGGGTGGATTCCCAGTCGCTCCGGGAAGCGGCTGCGATGATGCCCTGCCCCTGCGGTTTCAAGAACGCGCTGGACGGCGAGATCGAGGGAGCGGTCAACGCCGCGCTGTCGGCGAGCAGGCCCGGCACCGTCGTGGTGTTCGGGAAGGACGGCTCGGTCGTCGAAACCGAAGCCCCGGGCAATCCCGCCGTCCATGTCATACTCCGGGGCGGCAGGCATGGCCCGAACTGGCGGATGGCACCGAAAGCCGCGCTCATCATGAGCAAGGCGGGGCTCGATCCCGCCGTCGTCATCGACGCCAGCCACGACAATTCCGGCAAGAATCCCAAACGCCAGCGCGGCGTCGCGCTGCATGCCCTCGCGATGCGCAGGCACGGCATTCCCGTTCGCGGCATCATGATCGAATCCTACCTGAAACGCGGACGGCAGAACCCCGCGCCCAGGAACCTCCTCACCGCCGGCCTCTCGGTCACGGATGCCTGCCTGGGTTGGGAAGAAACGGAGCGCCTGCTTTCGGAACTGCTGAACCGGCTCTGAAACCGGACGGCAGCCGAACCAATTTCAAAAGTCGTCTGACTCTTGAAAGAGCCTCAGCCAACCTGGGATATTCCCTGCCGGGCGCACATTGGAAAAGGCCGCTCCCCGACGGGAAACGGCCTTCTGTTCGAAAATTCCGCGCAAATGGCACGAAGGCGGATCAGCCCTGGATGATGGCTTCCACAGGGCAGGACGATGTACAAGCGTCGCAATCGGTGCAGGTGGCCGGGTCGATCCAGCGGACGCCGTTCTTTTCGGAGATGGCGTTGACCGGGCATTCGGATTCACATGCGCCGCAGTTGACGCACGCGTCGGTAATCTTATGAGCCATGGGAATACCTCGCTTGCAAGTAGTTGCGATATGATACCATATGCGGAACCGCATGGCAAGCTGCGCTGGCATCGACGATTGGCTTTCATTGACAGCGCTCGACGCATTTCGCTATGGTACAAGGTAATGAAGAAAACCGATCTGCCGACGGTCGTCGGTTTCATCGTGATGGCATTATTCCTCTTTTGCGTCTCTGCGACGATCTCGGCGCGTCCTTATCCGCTCCCCGCTTTCATCCCCGCCACCCCCCTCCGGGCGGACAGCGACGGTATTCCCGGCGTTTTCCTTTCCGATGGACCCTCCGCCCTGAAAAACGGGCTGGCTCCCGCGCGCCTGGCGGCCATGTCGGTTGCGGAAACCCGGGCCGCCGCCGAACTCTGGTTTGAAAAGGCAGCCGAATCGGGCATCGAAGGTCGGGAATCCTTTGCCCTCGTCATGCCGGACAACGATTTCTACATGGCCCGCCTCTCGGACGAGGACACAAGGAATGACATCAAGGACCTGGCGGACGGCGATTCCCCCATCGCCCTGAGGTATGCGCGCATCCTCTCCATGATCCCCGAGGCCGAAAAGATCGCCGCACGGTACGAAACCATCGCTGAAACCTGGTGGAAACTGGACGCCCGCGCCGCCGCACCCGTTTCCCGACCCGTGGCGCCGTTCAGGAAGTCACAAGCCATCGTTCCGACCAAGGCATCGCTCAGGCAAGCCCACCAGGATGCCCTCGACGTATTCTTCGCGGAGGTCGAACGGGACGGGGTGATTGAAAAGGGCCCGGACATCCGTTCCATGACCGACGGAGTGGTCGTGGCGGCCAGCATCGACTGGCTGGGAGACGATACGCCGGAAGGCTATGTCTCGGGCGGCATTTCACCCCGCGCCGGCAACGGCGCCATCGTCTACAATCCCGCCGAGCGGCGCTACTACCTCTATTTCCACTTTTCATCGACATTCAAGGCTGCCAGCGAACTCGTAAAAGCGGGGGAGCTGCTTGGCAGGGGCGGCAACTCGGGCTACAACGCCAGGAAAGACGGCCATGGCGAACACGTCCACCTGGAAATCTACGATGCGGCCCAGAATCGTTCCTTCAGCTCCACGAAAATCCGCTCCTACATTCTTTCGCTCATGTAAGCGCCCGGTAAAAAACTGCCATAGCCCGGGCGGCAAGTCGAAAAAACATATTTTTCGCGACATTGCCCGGGTCGGAGCCCTTGCGAATTCTACGGAATGCTTGGAAATTGCCGTCAGGCCGCAGTATTCTGTTTGGATGATGTTTTCAAGGAGGACGACATGCGACGTTTCTTGATTGCGATGACTCTCGTTTGCCTCGCTGGTGCCGCCGTGTTCGCGCAATCGGCAGATATCACTGAATTCCAGACCACCTTCGAGGACTTTACCGGAGCCTTCGCCGCCACGCTGGCCCTCAATTCCACGGTCGGCAACACCTGGTCCGATGCCTACATCGGCGCTTTCCCCCACCTCGGCGCCGGACTCTCCCTGGGCTTCACGTCCACGGACCCCGACCAGACCGTCAAGATGTTCGAGATTCTGCAACAGCCCGTCCCCGACTGGGCATCCGAGACGGGGCTTCCGGTGCCGGCAGTCGCGGCGACCGTCAAGCTCGGTTTCCTTTTCATCCCCATCGATCTGGGTCTCAAGGTCGGCTTCATCCCGAAGGCCGTCGGCGACGCCCTCGACCCGGTCAAGGCCGAGTACACGAACGTCGGCGCCTCCATCCGTTTCAGAGTGCTCAAGGACAACATCCTCCTGCCGGAGATCAGCCTCGGCGGGTCCGTCAACTACCTCGAGGGGTCCGTGAGCATGCCGGTCGGAGATTCCGAGTCTGTCGCCTACAACGACGGAGCAGGCACGACCTGGACCCTGGATTTCACCAAACCGGAGATGAAACTCGCCTGGAAGACGACGACCGTCGATATGAATGCCCAGATCAGCAAGAACCTCTTCTTCCTGCTCACGCCCTATGTCGGCGGCGGCATCACGCTCGGCACATCGACGGTCGATGGCGGCGTCGAGAGCGACATGCTTTTCGGCGGCGCAGGCCCAGATGCGGATTACAATGACGATCTTGTCATCAACATAGATGACTTAAAGGACGCCCTCGCTGACGCCGGCCAGACCGTTCCCGACTTCTCCGCCACCGGCTTCATGTACAGCGCCGAGAATTCCGACCCCGTGATCCGCATCTATGGCGGCGCTTCGCTCAACCTCCTCATCCTCGTCGCCGATTTCCAGGCCATGTACGTGCCCGAGACCAAGAACCTGGGCCTCTCGGTCAATGCCCGCATCCAGCTCTGATCCGCATTTTCCCCGAAGATGCGAGCCGCCCCCCTCGGGGCGGCTTTTTGCGCCGCTTTCCCCTTTCCCATCCCGCCGGGCTCAGGCTAGAATCGCCTCATGAGAACGAAACGCACCTCCTACGACATCGTCGTCCTCTCAGGCGACATCGGAGGCACCAATACCAACCTGGCGCTCGTCGGCAAGAAGGGCGGCACCGTTTCCATACTCTGCGACCGCCACTACCGGACCAGGGAGGTGGCGTCGCTGTCCGAACCCCTCACGAGTTTCCTCGCCGATGCCGCCATCGAGCACCCGTCCTTTCCGCCCGAAGTGTGCTGCATGTCAGGCGCGGGGCCCGTGGTCGGCAACCGCATTTCGCTCACCAACGCGCCCTGGGACATAGACGGTGACGCGGTCAAGGCGGAATTCGGTCTCCCGACCATCGTCATCAACGACTTCTCGGCCATATCCTACGGCGTCATGCTCCTCGACGCGTCGGACCCCGAACAGCTTTCGGCCCTGCCGCACACGGACGGCAGCCTCCCCGACCCGCTCCCCGGCGGCGTCAAGGCCGTCGTGGGAGCCGGCACGGGACTCGGCGTCGGCTACGTCGTCAAGCACGGCGACAGGATACGCGCCTATCCGAGCGAAGGCGGCCACGCGAGCCTTCCGGTGTTCGACGGGGAAAGCCGCCGCTTTTCCTCCTGGCTGGAAACAAAATTCGGGTTTGCGCCGGGTGCCGAGGCCGGCGTCTCGGGCCAGGGCATCGCCAATGCCTTCGCATACTTCGCGGAAACCCGGGCAGCGGAACTGACGCCCGATTCGCGCGCGATCATCGAACTGCCCGAAGCCGACCGCCCCGCCAGGATAGCCTGCCAAGCCGCGGACGATTCGACCTGTGCCCGCTCCCTCGACCTCTTCATCCACCTCTACGCACGCTTCGCCGCCGACGCGACGGCCATGTTCCTCCCTTCAGGCGGAGTATTCCTCGCGGGCGGGATCGCCTCCAAGAACGAAAAACGATTCCTGGCGGGAAACCGCTTCATGGGGATGTTCGAACGCAGTTACCGTGAGCACATCAGGTCCATCCTCGTGCGGACGCCGGTGTACATCGTCAAGGATTATGACATTTCGCTCTACGGCGCGGCCAATGCCGCGATCGAAACATTTTCATAGGACGGTACCGTGACAGAACGACGCGAACCTTCCGTGAGTCCGGCCCTCCGGGTGGACATGGAAAAGAAGGGGATCGACATCACGTTGACCCTGTCGATCCTCTCCGATCTCAACGCCGGGCTGTACGACGGCGCGGGAACGGTGAAAGCCGCCGGGATACCGCAGGTGGCATCCGCGGCATCCTTCGCGCCAGGAACGGGCAGCATCGTCCTCGACCTTTCCCCCGGCAACGAACTGCTCTGCGTGACGCTGCCCGCAGCCGACGCGATCCGCAGGCTCGATGAACTGGGCCTTCGCCCCCCTGAAGGCGTCCCGGTTTCCGGGGGCGTCATGCGTTTCGACCGCTCAGCCCTGGAAGAAATCGGTTTCGACCTCCTCCCCTCCACGGCATTCGGGATCCTGAACGGGGGTTCCGCCACGAGTTACGCCGATGTGAAGAAAAACGCATCCCTCGATCCGGATGCCTTCGCGCTCCTGCGGCCTGAGTTCGACGTCCTCGCACCCCGGTGCTCCGGGAAACCGAAAGGCATCACGCCCGCGTACGTGAACCCGGACGGGAGCCCCGGCGCCAGCTTCCTCGAACTCAAGATGCGCGCCCTCCTCCTCGCCGGAAAGCGCTACGCGGAGCGGAGGGGAAAGCCCGCGCGCCCGGTGCTTCCCCTGTTCCAGATGACGAGCGACGCCACCGATGCCGCGTTGCGCGACGCGTATGCCGCCTACCGCGACAGCCCCTTCCTCCGCGGCCCCGCCACGGGCACGGGCTTCGACCCGACCCGGGTGCTCACAGCCAACCAACCGCTTATGGCGGCTTTCACGCATTCGTGCGAGGGCAATCCGAAGCGGATCTTCGACCGCGCGTTCGGCGCACCCGATTCGGCCATCGCCCTGCCCGGCGGGCACGGCCAGAGCTTCCGGGTGCTGTCCGATATCTACGGTGCGCTGCGCGACGCAGGCTACCGCTTCACCTACCTCGGCAACGTCGACAATGTGGGCAGCCTGCCCGATCCCGTCGAGATCGCGGTGCTGGCGCTTTCCGGGGCGGAGGCGGGCTTCGATTTTTCCTACCGGACCCGGGTGGACGTGAAAGGCGGGATACTCGTCGTCGATGATCGCGGTGCGATGACGGTGGCGGATATCGGCCCGGCCATCTCCTTCGACGAGGTGAAGCGCCTCGAAAAAGCCGGGCAGCGCGTCCTGTTCAACTGCGCGACCGGGCTCTTCGACCTCGACAAGCTGGTGCCGCGCCTGCCCGAGCTGGCGCGCAGACTCCCCGTCCGCGTGAGCGACCAGGACAAGGACGCAGGCAGGTACAGCCAGGCGGAACAGGTGACCTGGGAAGCGATCGGCCTCCTCGAACGATTCGTCGGTTTCGGGGTGAGCAAGTGCGACCGATTCGTCGCCGCCAAACTCCTCATGGAAACTGTGCTCACGAGCGGGGCCGGAGGCCAAGCGGCGCACGAGCGGCTGGCTCCCGGCCTCGCGGAGACTTCGCGGGCGCTGGGCGAAGGCCTCAGTCGGCTTCTCGCCGGTCCCTACGGCCTGCGTCTTGACCGGACCGCGGGGCGACCGGGTGCCTGGCGGCCGATGGACTGAAGGCTACTCGGGGAGCGCGATCCCGATCACGTCCTCCATCGTATCGACGGGGTGGAACTCGATCCCCTTCCTGACGTTTTCGGGAATCTCCTCCAGGTCCTTCATGTTGCGCCTCGGGATGATGATGTCGCGTATCTTGTTGCGCTTGGCCGCCACCGTCTTCTCCTTGAGGCCGCCGATCGGCAGCACTTGGCCGGTCAGGGACAATTCCCCGGTCATGGCCATGCGGTCCTTGATCTTGCGTCCCAGGACGAGGGACAGGAGCGCCGTGGCCATGGTGATGCCCGCGCTCGGGCCGTCCTTGGGAGTGGCGCCCTCGGGAATGTGAAGGTGGATCTGCCGCTCCTCGAAGAATTCCGCCCCGATGCCGTAGCGGTCCGCCACCATGTGGCGGACGTAGGTGTAGGCTATCGACGCGGACTCCTGCATCACCTCGCCCATCTTCCCGGTCAGCTTGAGTCCTTCCTTGCCCGGATTGGCCACCGCCTCGATGATGAGCGTGTCGCCGCCCATGCTCGTCCATGCGAGGCCCACGGCCATGCCCGGCCGTGTCGCCCGCTTGAGCTCGTCGGCGTCGAAATAGGGCTGCCCGAGGTACTTTGCCAGCGAGGGCTTGTCCACGAGGAATTTCTCGTTGGTGCGCCCGTCCACGACGATCAGCTTGGCTATCTTCCTGTGCACCTTGTCGAGGAGCTTTTCGAAGTTTCGCACCCCCGATTCCCGCGCATAGCTTTCCGCGATGCTGACGAGGGCATCGCGCGTGTATTTCACCCTGGCCTTCCTGAGGCCGTTCTTCTCGAGGCTCTTGGGCACCAGGAAATGCTTCGCGATCTCCAGCTTCTCGGTATCGATGTAGCCCGGCAGCTGGATGACCTCCATGCGGTCGAGGAGCGGAGGAGGTACCGTGTCCAGGGTATTGGCCGTGCAGATGAAAAAGATATTGGAAATGTCGAAGGGCAGGTCGAGGTAGTGGTCGCGGAACGAGAAGTTCTGCTCGGGGTCCAGGGCTTCGAGCAGCGCGCTCGAGGGATCGCCCTGGTAGCTGGACCCCATCTTGTCGATCTCCTTGAGTTTCCGCACCGCAACGTATTCGATGATGCGGTCCTTGACGTCCTTGAGGCCGTAATGGTCGGCTTCCAGTATTTCGCGCGCCTTCTGGATGTCGAAGGGATGGCCCGCGGGCGCCTTCCACGGCAGGGAGCACACAAGTTCCAGCCAGTTCCGCGTCACGATGAATTCGCTCGAATTCGGATCCATGAGCCCGAATTTTTCCAGCTCCTGTTCCACCATCTCCTTCGTTTCGCCCTCGAACCGGAACGAGTCGATCTTCTCCCGGAATTTCTGGTGATCAGTTCCCTTGGCGTCCGTCGGCATCCCGAGTTCCGCTTTTATGGCCTTGAGTTCCTCGCGGAGAAAGTAATCGCGCTGGCTCTTCTCGATCTTGTCGTTGATCTCCGCCTGTATCCGTTTCTGTATCTTGAGCAGCTCCTGTTCCTTCTTGATGAACACGAGGACGCGTTCCATGCGCTCGCGCACGTTCACCATCTCGAGGATCTTTTGCTGTTCGTAACGGTCGATGTTGATGATGCTGGCTATGAAGTCGGCGATCTTGCCGGGATGGTCGATGTTGACCATGTTGAGCCGCATTTCCTCGGAGAACATCGGGTTGTTTTCCGAAATCTGCTTCATTTCCGAGATGATGGCCCGGGTGAGCGCCTTCACCTCGTCGCCGGATTCCATCTCGTCGTCGAGGTAGTCGACCGCCGCCACGACGGGATTTTCGCGCGAGAGGTACTTCTTCACATGAAAGCGCTTGAGGGTCGAAATGAAGATGTTCACCGATCCATCCGGCAGGTTGATCCTCTTCACGATCTTGGCCACCGTTCCCACGGAAAAAAGGTCCTCTACGGACGGCTTTTCAAGCTCGTTCCGCATCAGCACGAGCCCGACGATACCGTCGTTCTCGAGGGCGTCGTTGACGACCGAGATATCCTCCTGGTTCGAGAGCATCATGGGCGTGAAGATCCCGGGGAATATCGGCTTTCCCATGAGGGAAATGACCGGAATCTTGACGGGCAGCAGTTGTTCGATGGGTATGAGATCGTTCTGGGCCATGTCCTGTCCTTTCGGGAGTATGGCTGTAAAAATAAGCGAAACGGGTGAAATCGGCAAGTCGCGACGGGGTTTCGACGCCGGGAACGGGCTGCCGCCGGAGTCGATGCATGCCGGAAACCGGCTAGACGACGGTCTTGAGGGCTGACGCGAACCTGGCTTTTTCGATGGCGCAGAGCGGAACGCGGATGATCTCGCCCGCAGCCCTGTTTCCGAGCCTGAGGCAGCGCTCGGGCGCCATGCCCCGGATCCGCCCCACGAGGAATCCGGCGGCAAAGGCGTCGCCGGCCCCGGTTTCGTCGTAGGGATCCTGCACGCGGACGGGACTTTCGACCACGTCATCGCGGGAAATGTAGACGGCTCCGAAACCGGCGCGCTTGACCACGAATTCGGCGTCCATCTTCCCGAGTCGATGATGCTCCAGGGGACCACCGAGCAAGGCCACGGCTTCGTCCTCGTTCATGAAGACGAGGGGACTGTACTCGGAGATGACGGACGTGAAAAATTCCAGTTTCCGCCGCACGAGGCTTGCGCTCGCGGCATCGAATGCCAGTTTCATGCCGGCGGAGCGCCCCCGATCCATGCAGTGGCGGAACAGGGATTCGCGTTCGGCCATGTATCCGTCCAGGTACAGCGTGACGCCGCGGGAGAACGCCGCATCGGGAATATCCGCGGGCACGAGCTCCGCTGCCGCGCCCGGGGCCACGAGCACCGTGCGACGGCCATCGCCGGAACGGGTCGAGAGGAAAACCCCCGTAGGACCGTCTTTCGCCGCCAGTGCATGCCGTACGCCGGCGTCCTCAAGATCCGCGCGGATCAAGTCGCCGAAGCCGTCCTTCCCGACGGCGCCGCAGAATCCGGATTCCAGGCCCAGGAAGGCGGCAAGCCTGATCGTGTTGAGGGCGCCGCCGCCGGCAGAAAGTACGGGATGGGGCAGGGAGCCGAGGATTTTTTCGAGCTTGGGGTATTCGATGTGGCTGACGGATCCCGCGGTATAACCGTGGCGGGGGGCGAAACCGGTTTCGACCGCGGCGCTCGCGTCGAGGAGCGCGTTTCCGATGCCGTACAAATCCACGCTTCGATACCTCCGCCTGAACCCCGGTATCTTACCACGCATCCGTCCTGCCGTGGAGACGCAAAACGACCGAAAAGGTTGGCGGGAAGCGAAAAACCGCCTTCCGTCAGGGACGGAAGGCGGTCGTGCAGTACGGAAGGCTTTCGGGCCGGTCGACCCGGGGCAGTGCTGCGGAAAAAGTCGATCTTACTTCGCGTAGATCGCGATCATCACGCCGGCGGCGATCGCCGTGCCGATGACGCCGGCGACGTTGGGACCCATGGCGTGCATGAGCAGGTAATTCGATGGATCGGCTTCGAGGCCGACCTTGTTGGAGACGCGAGCGGCCATGGGAACGGCCGAAACGCCCGCGGAGCCGATGAGGGGATTGAACTTGTCCTTCATGAACAGGTTCATGAACCTCGCTGCCAGAACGCCGCCCGCCGTCGCGACGGCGAAGGCGAAGAGCCCGAGTGCAATGATCGAGAGGGACGAAAGCTGGAGGAAACGGTCCGGAGTCATCTGGCTCCCGACACCCAGGGACAGGAAAATGGATGCGATGTTGAGGAGCTCGTTCTCGAGGGTTTTCGACAGGCGGTCGACGACCCCGACCTCCTTGATGAAGTTCCCGAAGGCCAGGCAGCCGACGAGCGGCGCGGCCGCGGGGATGAGCAGGATCGAGAGTCCGAGCACGATGAGGGGGAACATGATCCGTTCGGTCTTCGACACCGGCCGGAGCTGGTGCATCCTGATCTTGCGCTCCGCCTTCGTCGTGAGGAGTTTCATGATCGGCGGCTGGATGAGCGGCACCAGGGCCATGTAGGAATATGCCGCCACCGCGACGGTGGCCAGGAGGTCCGGCGCCAGCTTCTGGGCGATGTAGATGGTCGTGGGGCCGTCGGCGCCGCCGATGATCGAGATGGCGCAGGCGTCGCGGATGGAGAAATGGAAGCCGGGAATGAGGTTGAACGCGGCCACGCCATACATGGTGATGAAAACGCCGAGCTGGGCGGCCGCACCGAGAAGCGCCGTCTTCGGGTTGGCGATGAGTGGGCCGAAATCGGTCAGCGCGCCGATGCCCATGAAGATGAGGAGTGGAAAGAACTCGTTGGCTACGCCCGTCTCGTAGATGATCCGCAGGAAGCCGTGCGGACCATACATCCCCGCAAAGGGGATGTTGACCAGGATCGTGCCGAATCCGATGGGGATGAGCAGGATGGGTTCGAACCCCTTGGCGACACCGAGGTAGAGGATGACGAAGCCGACGAAGATCATGAGGAGCGATTGCCATCCCAAGATCACGGTCGCTTCACCCGCCGGATTGACTCCGGCATCCGCCTGGTAGATGAACGCGTAGATTCCGGTCGTCTTCAGGATACCCATGAGGAAATCAGGCAGGGACAGGCGGCCCGTCTCCAGCCCTTTCTCGTAGTCCGAGGACACGCCTGCCGGGGTGCCCGACGCTTCGGCTGATTCGGCCGCGAGCCTGGGCATGAAAGAAAAGAGGAAGAAGACGGCGCTTACGATCAGGACGACCGTCGTCACTCGTTTGGAATCTTTCCAGCGAATCATGAAATACCTTTCCTTCAGTCGACCGGCCGCAAGAAGGGCCGGATCGCCCGCAATTCCAGTTTTATACCGACCCCCGGCCCCCACGGGAAAGGCGGAGCGATCCGAGGCGCAATGCGGGATGCCGATACGTATGCGGAAGGATATCTGAGGAATCGCGATTCCGCAAGCAGTATCGGGCAAAAACCCCCAATGCCGCGGTATGAGCCGTGCTATTCTTGACCCGTCCTGGTTCCCATGCTACGTTCAAGCCTCCTCGTGGGCGCTTGGCTCAGCTGGTCAGAGCGCCTGGTCTACACCCAGGATGTCGGGGGTTCAAATCCCTCAGCGCCCAAAAACCGTCGCGACAGCGGCGGTTTTTTCAATTGGGGCGCTGAGGGATTTGAACCGGAACGAGCGCCGAGCGCATAGCGAGGAAAAGCGCCCGGGACGGGCGCGCCAGCGAGAGAAGGCGGGTCGTAGCTCCGAGGCACGATGCCGAGAAGCGGAGACCAAATCCCTCAGCGCCCGATTATCGGCTTTCAGCGGACGAGAAGTTCGGAGTAGGAACGGGGCTCGATTGATGATTCCGGCACGCCGGTTCTCACGAGCATGGTACGGATGAGCCCCTGCGCGGTCGCGATCAGGGCGGAATCATCGGATTCCACGAGACGCTCGATCTCGATGAAGTCGCCAAGCCCGTCCACATGCGTGATCTCGATGGTAACGCCCTGCGCATCCCAGGCTGATCCCGTCTTCCTTTTCGCGTAGAATGGTTCGCACCCGATCCTCAGGGCGAACTCGGAGAATGCCGCGGGATCCGACACGTCGAACTCCCGCTCATCGTTGATCTCGATGCCTGCTTCCGTCCGCTTGCGCTTGAACGTCACGATGGAACGACTTTCGTCGCTCCGGATCCTGAAGCCTTTCTGGCCCCGGTGGAGCCGCCATTCCGAGCCGTGCCAGTACTCGTCGGCCTTTTCGAAGGACCGGACGAAATTCGCGAAGGACGCGACCCGGAGCGCGACGGTCTCCGGGTCGTCGATCCATGCCTTGAGCTCGACCTCGATCATTTCATCCTCAGGGCCGACGCATCGTAATCCGCGGGAGGAATGTAGCCGAGGAGCTGCATGCAGGTGGCCGCGAGGGAGCTGATGCCGAGTCCCCCGACGAGGGTCGCCTCGTACTCCCTCCCGTACTCCGGATCGTAGATGACGCAGGGCACGGGGTTGAGGGAATGGCTCGTCTTGGCCCTCGGCGTTCCGTCGGGCTTCAGGGACACGGCGCCCGTCTTCTTGTCGTGCTCGTACATGTCGTCCGAGTTGCCGTGATCGGCCGTGAGAATCATGACGCCGCCAGAATCCTTGACCGCCGTTGCCAGGCGTCCGATCTGGAGGTCGAGCCCCTCCATCGAGCAGACGACGGCGGCGTACACCCCCGTGTGCCCTACCATGTCCCCATTGGGGAAATTGGTCCTGATGAAGGAGTATTTTCCGTTCCTGATGGCCTCCAGGAGGCGGTCGGTGATGACCGCGCACTGCATCCACGGGCGCTCCTCGAAGGGAACGCGGTCGCTCGGGACTTCAACGTAGTCCTCGAGCTTTTCGTCGAACTTGCCCGTGCGGTTCCCGTTGAAGAAGTATGTGACGTGCCCGTACTTCTGTGTTTCCGAGATGGCGAGCATCCTGACGCCGCTCGCTGCGAGGTACTCGCCCATCGTGCGTTCGATGGAGGGAGGCTCCACCAGGTACGCTGCAGGGACATGCATGTCGCCGTCGTACTCCATCATCCCGGCGTATTCGACCTTGGGGCGGCGCTCGCGGTCGAACTTGTCGAAGTCGTCCCGCTCGAACGCTGCGGTAATCTCAAGGGCTCGGTCCCCGCGGAAGTTGAAGTACACGACCGAATCCCCGTCGTCGATCGTCCCGACCGGTGTGCCGCCTTCCTCGATCACGAACTCGTGGAGATCCTGGTCGATGACGTTCGGCTTTTCCTTGCGGTAAGCTTCGATCGCGCTCCGGGCGGAGGGGAACCGGGCGCCTTTCCCCATGATATGGCAATCCCATCCGCGCTTCACCATTCCCCAGTCGGCTCCGTAACGGTCCATCGTGATGTACATGCGACCTCCGCCGGACGCGATGCGGTAGTCGAAGCCCTTGGCGTTGATGCCGGCGAGGAAGGCTTCGAAGGGATCCACATACTCGAGGGCGCTCTGCTCGCCGACATCGCGGCCGTCGAGCAGGACATGGACGCGGACCTTCGTGACGCCTTCCTCGGCCGCGCGGGATATCATCGCCTTGAGGTGATCCACGTGGCTGTGGACATTGCCGTCGGAAAAGAGTCCGATGAAATGGAGCTTGCCGGACTTGGCCTTGACGTTCGCGACGAGCTTCTTCCAGGTTTCTCCCCGGAATATCGCGCCTGAAGCGATGGATCCCGAAACGAGTTTGGCGCCCTGAGCATATACCCGTCCGCAGCCGATGGCGTTGTGGCCGACCTCGCTGTTTCCCATGTCGTCGTCGCTCGGCAATCCGACTGCCTTGCCGTGGGCTTTCATCCGCGTGGCCGGGCAGGAGGATTCAAGGGAACGGAAATGCGGCATGAGGGCTGCGGTCACCGCGTCGCCTTCCTTGTATGCGCCATACCCGACTCCGTCCATGATCACGAGGACGACGGGTCCGCGCCGTCCCTTCCATGTCGGGTTCTTCGAGAGGGATTCGATCATGATGGGCTCCTTGGGATATGAGGGCAGTCCGCCGGAACCGGTGGTCTCTGGCGGGCCAACGGCATCTATTCCCCGAAATATTCGATGAGCACGGAAATGTCGAGATCCGGGAGCGCGGCCGGATAATTCAGGAACGGAAGCCCGACGATGCAGAACACGCCGGCCGGTTCGGCGCCGCCCTCGCGGATGAGGTCCCGCGTCGCGGCGATGGTCCCGCCGGTGGCTATGAGGTCGTCGACGATGAGCACGCGCCCGCCTTTCGGAATGTCATCGACGTGCATCTCGATCTCGGCCTGGCCGTATTCGAGCTCGTAGGTCCTGGATATCGTGCGGCCGGGCAGCTTGCCCTTCTTCCTGACCAGGAGAAGCGGCACTCCCATGCGCTCGCAGAAGGGCGCGGCGAAGAGGAAACCGCGGGATTCGATCGCGGCCACCGCGTCGATCCGTTCGGCCTTGTAGCGCCCGACCATGGAGTCGATGCAATGCCTGAAAGCGTCGGGATTGGCGAGAATGCTCGTGATGTCGTAGAAGAGGATGCCTTTCTTCGGAAAATCAGGAATCTTCCTGATCGCGTCGTCGAGGTTGAAACCGGGTTCCATGGACGGCTCCTGGTCGGATTGGGTTATTTGGCGCGTTTTGCCGGGGAATCCGGCCGCGGCGAGAAGAAATCGAGCCAGGCTGAAACATCGCTCCCCTGCTTGAACGCGTCGGGATGCACGGAGATTTCGGAGTCTTCGAGCATAGCTTTGAGGGCACCGACCGCGGACGCAGCGCCATCGGTGAAGAGGAGGGCCTTGCGACCGGCCAGGTTGACGCCCGAAAAAAGGCGGCGCAGTTCGTGGAAGGAGGCCAATTCCTTGGTCGAAGCCCCGAAGGCGAATACGCTCGACGCCAAGACATCGGGAATCCCGGTTTTCGACGCTTCGCTGCACCGGGCGGAGAACCCGGCATCCGTCAATGCCTTCTGGAGCGTACCGGCGAGAGAAGCGAGGCGGTCCCGTTCGTCTTCATAGATGATCAATGCCGTCCGTTTCATGCTTCATCAAATACTAGTACGATGCTTGTGCGCTGTCAATGCACGTGCCGCGATGGCCGGCGAAAAGACCCTCATGCCCGGCTACCTTCCGTCCATGACGCCCGTCACGATGAAATCGATGGCTGCGACGCCGAGGGAAAGGGCTCCCGCGGTCAGGAGGGAGCGTGTGAGCTCCTCGGCGCTGGGACGGTATGAGAACTCGTTCTTGAACGGCCATGGAGCGTAGCTGCGGTCGAACCCGCTCCTGGCCCAGCGGTCGATATCGTAGCCGACCGACGAGTAGAAATACATGACAGGGAAGGAACCGATCGCGATGACTTCGAAACGGCCTATCTTGCGGAGCCATGGCGGAAATTCCTCGGGCTGGTAGGGTTCGGGCTTGATGACCTGCCCGTCGCCCGACTGCGATGCCGCCTGCCCTCCCTGGGTTTGCGCGTACGCGCCTGCTGCGATCGCGAGCAAAAACGCGACGAGCACGACCGGTTTCATGGCGTCCCTCTCCCGAAGATGGCGGTCCCGATCCTGATGAGGGTGGAGCCTTCCTCGATGGCGATTTCGAAATCGTTCGTCATGCCCATGGACAGGACATCGAAGCATGGCGACCGCACGATGTCCCGGGCGCGGAGGAAGGTCGCGGCGAGGGTCCTGAACGAAGCGCGAATGGGTCTTTCATCGTCCGTGTATGGCGCCATGGTCATGAGCCCCCGGATGCGGACGGATTCCAGTCCGCCGGCCCGCTTCACCGCATCGAGAAGCGATGCCGCATCCGGAAAACCGCATTTGGATTCCTCGCCCGTGTGAAGTTCGAGGAGCGCATCCATGTGCACATCTGCGGCCGATGCGCGCCTTTCAATTTCCAGAAGGAGCTCGACGGAGTCGACCGACTGCACGCAGGCGAAGAGCCCCGTGACCTTCCTGGCCTTGTTCGACTGCAGGTGCCCTATCATGTGGAGCCTGGCGCCCGGCGTGCGCTCCAGGAAGCCCGGGTACTTCGCTTCGGCCTCCTGGACCCTGCTCTCGCCGAACAGCATGACTCCGGCATACCAGGCGGCCTCGACCGCCTCGAGCGGATGGAACTTCGTGACGGCCATGAGTTCGACGGCGCCTATCGGACGACCGGCGCGAACGCAGGCTGCTGCCATTCGTTCGCGCACCGCCTCGACATTCGCCTTCACGAATCCAGAGTCCGCCATCGGTATTCCGGCACGTCAGAGGAAATCGCGAAGGGTTTCGTCGATGCCCTTCCGCATCTCGAACCAGAATTCCAGTCCAGCTTCCTTCTTGTCGGCTTCGAAACGTCCGATCCACGAAGCCAGGTCCGGGTTTGCGTCGCCTTCCACGTCCCGTTTCCGCTTGAGGAAGGCGTACACGAAATCGAAATTCCGCTCGCTTTCCCAGAACAGGCTCGAGTTGCGGCTGTTGATGCGGCTCGCCGTTACCGCGTTCATGGCCAGGAAGGCATCCTTGAGGCCGTAGAGCGTCTCGTACACTTCCGGCATCATCTCCTCGGCCCAGGCCCGATGGAAGCGGCAGACGCCCGCGTTGTCCATGATGAGCTCCTTCACGAGCCGGTCGGCGCACTTGCGCCCGAGCTCGCGGGGAGGGAAGAATTCCGCACCGTAGTGCATGTAGTACTTGCCCATGATGGCCATGGGAGCGAGTACGCCCGGCGTCCAGTACTGGTTGGGAACCATCCACCCCTTGCGGCCGTTGGCCGTGTAGACCAGGCTGTCGAGAATCCTGATGCCCTTGTCTCGGCGCACGCGCCGGGCCCACTTCCTGACGCCCTCGGAAAAATCGAGGATCCCGCGCCGGAGCAGTATGGAGTCGACGAGTTCGACGCCGAGTTCGGCATTGTGGAGGGAATCGGCGACCGCGTCGAAGTTCCTGTGATCCCACCTGGGGAGTTTCGTCACGCCCAGATCCTCCTTCGAGAGGAGCCCGGTGTCGAGGCATTCCATGAGCCACGCGAGGACGCCTCCGAGCGAGATGGCGTCGAAACCTGCCGCGTCACAACGGCCATTGAGCAGTTCGGCCGCCCGCTGGTCGAAGATGCCGCAGAGCGGTCCCATGCTCTGGTAGGGCTCGTAGTCCTTCTTGAACTGTCCGTTGAGTTTTTTGCACACCGCCGAGCAGGGTTCGCCGCAGGTAGCCTGCTGTTTCGGCCCGATGGTTTCCTCGTTGAACTGCTTCAGGTAGTGATTCACCACGAGGCGTTCATGGAGCTCGATGCGCTCCTCCTCGGTCCAGTAGATGGTGCGGTAATTGAATGCCATCATCCGGCCCTTCAGCGTGGCGTAATTCACGCCGAGCGTTCCGCCCGTCTGGAACTTGGGATCGAAGCGGTACTTGGTGGTGGCTTCGAAATCCTTCACCGCGAGCTTCTGCTTGAACTTGGCTTCGAACCACTCGTCAGCCACCTTGCGATCCCGGAAATCCTCGTCTGCCGCCGTGCCTCCGTAGATCACGGCGGCGATGCCGTGCTCCTGGAGCATCTTGGAGCCCAAACCTCCCCGCCCGGCCCAGGTATCCACGTTCGTGGCCTTCCCGTCCTGCACCGGCGCCGAGAGGATGCCGCCGAAATCGGTCTCCCTTGCCGCCGGTCCCGTGCTCAGCACCCGGACTTCAGTCTGGTAGCGCCCGCCGAAACGTTCGAGCGCGAGATCCATGAGGGAATATGCGCCACCTCGTCCGCCGCCCCAGGCAGTCGTGAGATCCACCGGCGATACTTCCACCTGGATCTCCTCGCCGTGGACGCGGTTCAGGTAGAGGATCGACGGAACGGGAGCCTTCCCGACGAGGCTCACCATGTTGATGCCGAGATTGTCGAAGACCAGGCCGGCCCCGCCCATGCTGGACACGAAAAAACTGCGCCAGCAGGGGGAGAAGCCCGTGATGAAAAGGCGGTTGGAACCGGGGAAAATGGAACCCGCGAAGAGTCCCGTGCCGATATTCAGGCACATGTATCGTCCGGCCAGGTGGACTCCAAGATCCACCGGCCCGAAATAGTCGCCGACTTTGAAGCGTTTGACCCGGTAGAATCCCGTTGAGGGATCGATGAACAGGACTTTCTGGGCGGTGTCCATGTCAGGCTCCGTTCGGTAAGGATGTCACCGGATCGCCTCAGGGCGGGGGACTCAAAGGCTCCGACCCGAGTAATGATCCGGCCGTACGATCACTGCCGTCACGACGCCGGATTCCCTGCATCGGGACGCGGTGTTCCCGCTTTTCATATCGTAGCGGAGCGCAGGCTTTCGCGCAACCGCGGGAAGTTCCCGTACTCGCAGCCGAAACCTGCCGGTTGCATATCGGCCTCACCGGTGTTCGTGGCACGGGTCGACTTTCACGCGGGATCGCACGATCATCACGTCTCCGAGCCCGACGGGCTTGACCGCGACGTCCAGGGATGTCTTGAGAAAAGCCGGTTTCATACCCGCGGGCCACCCGCCCCAGGTCGCGATCCGTACGACGGAAAACCCCTCGGAGTCCAGAAGCATCTTCAGCGTCTTCGGGGAGAACAGGTACAGGTGGTCGCGGATGGCGCTCCTCCAGTGGCCCTTCATGAGCCTGCCCTGGAAGCTTGCCTCGTTCGGCGTGGTCAGGACGAGTTCGCCTCCCGGCTTGATGAGTCGGCGGGCGCGGGAAAGGAAGGATCGGGGGTCGTTGAGGTGTTCGATGAGATGGGCCGCGTGGACGAGGTCGTATCTGGAATCCGCCAAAGGTGCATCTTCCAGCCTCCCCGTGAAAACGTCGAGGCCGAATACGTCCCTCGCGTACCGGGAGGTTTCGGCGCAGAACTCGACGCCCCTCGTCTCGATTCCCCTCTCGCGAAGGCGTGCGATGAGGGCCCCGGTGGCGCAGCCTACGTCAAGGAAGCTCGAACCGGGACGCAGTACGATACCGGCATCGCGGAAGGCCTCGAACTCGAGATCGCGGAAGCGGAAATGGTTGCCCGTCTCGTACGCCAGGTAGGCTTCGTCATAGCGCGCGGCGACCGCTTCGGGAACGGGTTGCGGATCCTGCCTGAGGAGCCCGCATCCACGGCAACGAACGAAAGCGAAGCCTTCGGCCCTCCATATCTCCCCCCGTCGGCTCGACCCGCACGACGGGCATGACATCGGGCGGGTGTTCTCCGTCCGCGCCGCCGTGGAGAAAGTCTTGATGGCGTGCACTTCACTCCACCTGGAAGGTGAAACCCGCTTCGCGCTCGTTTCCGGAATAATCCTTCACGACGATGAGCACGCTCGTCTTCCCCCGGTTGAGAAGGTAGGAGCCGAGTGATACACGGCCGTCGAATTTCCAGAACCCCGCGGCGGTGACGCCGGCGCCAAAATACGTCAGGCTGCCATCCCTTCCCTCCGAGGTTTCATAGACGTAGCTCAATCGCTCCGCGCCGTCCAGGAACACCCTGATCCGGTACGGCGCCCTGACGGTCCCGGAGGGTCGCAGATCGTCCGGATCCTCGATGGCCGCCACCAGTTCGTACGTACCCTGCCTGACGGACTTGGTCTCGCCGAGCGCCCAGGTTTTCATGCCCTGCATGAGACCAACCGACCTGATGGCCGGTTGGCGCTCGTCTTTCGGGGGAGCCATGAAGATGAAGGGATTCACATAGCGCCGCTTCGTGCGGTCGTAGAGCGAAAAGTACAGACCCGCGGAGTGGCGGTCGACTCTTCCGAGAATGTCATCCTTTTCCACGGTCGCAAGGTAGGAAGAAACCGTCCCCGGTTCGAGCCCTCCGTACACCGAGGTCATGCCGTCAGCGCCTTCCAGTGCGACGATGGCGCGGAGCGGCGAGGGAAACCCGTCCGCGAGTTCCGGTTTTTCGAGATAGAAAAACAGGTCGCCGGTTCCGGCGGCGCGAACCGTGCCATCCTTGGATGCGATCACGACACCGTTCACGAAACGCCCGCGGTTTCCGCTGCCGAAAGTCAGGGGTACGGAACCCGAGTCGGTCGGCCAGTCGAGGGCGTAAAGCGCGAGCACGAGCGAGGTCGTGATGATGACGGCCAAGGCCCGCCGGAATCTTCGCCTCACGTCACTCCTCCTTGAAATCCAGCCGCGCCACACGGTCGTCAATTCCCAGGTAGAGGCTTTCGCCGCGCATGGCGACGAAAGAGATTCCGGACGGCAGGAGGTGCGAAAAGATGACCCTGCCGGGGGGGTCGACGCAGATGATCATCCTGCCTTCAGGAATGGAGGACGAAAGGATGACAAAACCCTTGCCGCCCTCGGTTAAGACATCGAAGTTCGTCGAGACGAATGGAACGGATCCGAATGACCTTTTTTTCGCGTCGAAAACGGAAATCCCTTCGGGTTGGGCAAAATAGGCGAAGCGGCCGTCGGCCGAAAACCGGATTGCGACCGGGGACCGGTAGCTGCTATCCAGGTAACGATGGTGGGCGACCCTGAAATCGCCGCCTTTCCGCTCGAGGTAGATGAATCGTTGCCGGTCGAGGCCGCAGACCAGGGCGATCGCGTCACCCGAGCCCGAGACTGCGAGTCCGTAGATGACAGGAATGCGGCTTCCGCCAGTTTCGAAGGAAAAATTCCTGGCCCCATTCCGGTCCACCCCTTCCACCATCCCGTTCATGAGGCCGGCGACCGTGAATTCCCTCGTGGCCTCGAAAGCCGTTATGATGGCCGGGAATTCGTAGTTCCACGCGAGGTAGCCGTCGGAACGATATTCGCCGATCGCATCCATTCCCGGAGACACGAGGAAGCGCCTGTCGTTGCTGAAATAAGGGATGCCTGGCAGATCCGACAGGAACAGGGTCGAGCCGTCGGGCGCTTTCGCCTCGATGCGCATGTAGTCGGAGGAATATACCGCGAATGCGGTATCCGACAGCGCGACGTCAGAGGGGGAATCATCGTCCGCTTTCCCTTCGAAGCTCACCCCCGACGAAGGCAGGCGCATCGACGCGGCGAGCGAACCGTTTTCCCCGATATACCCGAACCTGTCGCCGAGCCTGAACGGAACGAGGTTTTCGTTTCCGGACCTGGTCGTAGCTTCGCCGAGTATGTCCACGACCCATCGCGGATCGAGGACGAACTCGGAACGGAGCGGCGTCGCGGCCGCGAACAGGTAGACGAGGAAAAACAGCGAGACGAGCATGACGACATATAGCCTTCGACGCTCTTCGTTCATCCGGCATCCTTTCCCGACGCTTCACGAGGGACTGGGGAATGTTATATAGTAGACAGGCATAGTGTCAACCGAAAGGACCAGTCCGGCGCCGGGGAATCGGCGTCGCGGAATCCCTGTCAGGCTGTCGGAAGACCTGAGGCTTTTCAACAGCCTGAGCGCCAATCCCTCGAAGACCCTGCGGTATTCAGCGCTATTGACGTAATTCTGGTAGTGCTGAAAAAGGCGCTATGGCCTTTTTCAGCATCCGTCCGGGAAAGGATAGTCCCATTATGAACATGCACGAGTTGTACGAGCGGGCGCAGACGGCAGCGTTCGCGTCCTACTCTCCCTATTCCCGTTTCCGCGTCGGGGCCGCGTTGCTCTGCTCGGACAGCACCGTGTTCATCGGAACGAACGTGGAAAACCGGTCGTTCGGGTTGACGATCTGCGCGGAACGCAGCGCCATCGTAAGCGCCGTCTCCGCGGGCCGCAGGGATTTCACGGCTCTGGCGATTTCCACGCCGGACTCGGACTACCCTGTGAGTCCCTGCGGGGCTTGCAGGCAGGTGTTGAGCGAATTCGTCCCTTCCGATTTCCCCGTACTTTTCGGCGGACGATCGGGCGGTACGGTCGAGACGACGGCCGGCGCCCTCATGCCCTATGACGCGCTCCACGAACTCGGGAAATAGTCCGATCCGTCAGTCAGTACCGCGATCTTCGGCTCCCGCCGGCCCGTTCATTTCTTGCCGTCCTTCTTCTTGAGGTCGGTCTCGAGCTTGCCCTTCCAGATCTCGATCTTCCGCTTCAGGTCCTCGGCCTCGTCACGGTCGTTGCACAGGACGTGGATGCGCCTGAGCGCCGAGAGGAAGAGGATCGACGACCTGAAGTCCTCCGTGGAACTCGAGGAGATTTCGTATTTCTCCCGGAACCGGTCGGCGGACTGGGCCAGCTGCCGCTTGACGAGCGCCAGGTGGTTCTTCGTCACCTCCCTGATCGGGGAGTCGAAGTCCAGGTTCTTCTGCATCGCCTTGAGGTCGAGCATGTTCTTGGCGACCGACGCGTACTTGCCCCAGAAGTCGACGAAAAACCATTTCCACTTGGAACCGGACCCGTAGGATTCCTCGAGGTCGCGTATCGCGAAGCCCAGCTTCGACAGGAGCTTGTAGCGCGAGTCAGCGGAAAAGTCCGCCATGGCCTCCAGCTTCTTCTCGTACTCCGAGAACGGCGCATCGATCAGGTTTGATACCGAGGCCTCGAGGTGCGTGAACGCTCGGGCGATGGACTTCCGCGCATTGTCGAGGTGGTCCTCGTTCTTGATGCCGAGCAGCGAGACCGAGATGGCGTTGAGCAGCAGGTAATACGACGTCAGGTTCAGTATCTCGTCGGCGGCCATGAGCCGCTTGTAGACCGAGTTCGTCTGGTCGGCTCCGATGGCATCGTTGAGCATCTTTTCCTTGTCCATGAATGCATCTATCGATTTCTTGAGTTCCTGCACCTTTTCGGAGAATTTCGTCCTTTGTTCCTGCGTGATCTTGCCCATCATCCCTCCACGGAGCGCCTCAACCGCGAGAGAAGGTCGCGCGCATGAGCTATCGACACCTCTCCTTCCGCGTCCCCGGCGAGCATCCTTGCGATCTCGCGATCTCGCGCGTCCCCGTCGAGGCGCGCGACGCGCGTAAGGGTTCGGTCGCCCTCGACCGTCTTTTCCACCTTGTAATGATTATCGGCTCTCGCGGCCACGGATGCCAGATGCGTTATGCACAGTACCTGTTTCCCCGCGGCAAGGTCCTGAAGATGCCGTCCCACCGCCAGCGCGACTTCGCCGCCGATCCCGGTGTCGATTTCGTCGAAGATAAGTGTGCCGATATTGTCCTCCTCCGCCAGGACGGTCTTCACGGCGAGCATGATACGGGAAAGTTCGCCGCCGGACGCCACGCGCACGAGTTCACGCAGACCCTCTCCCCTGTTCGGCGAGATGAGGAACTCGATGTCGTCGACGCCGTTCTGGCCGACAACGGCCTTGCCCCCATCGGGTTGCTTGCGCGCGAGCCGAACGGCGAACCTGGCGGAAGGCATCCCCAGGGTGGCAATAATCGCCCCGATGCGCCGCTCGAGCCCGCCCGCAGCCTGCCGGCGCTTGTCCGAAAGCGCGAGCGCACGCTCGTACAAGTCTTTCTCCGCCCTGGCGATCTCCGATTCGAGGTTTCCGCGGTCTTCTTCCCAGTGTTCGAGTCGCTCCAGTCGTTCCCGTCCTTCCGTCGCGTACGCGAGGACTTCCTCGACGCTCTCACCATATTTCCGCTTGAGTTTCTGGATCGAGGCGAGCCTGGATTCCAGTTCCTCTAGCCGCTCGGGACTGTATCGGAAGGAATCGAGATGCTGCCGAAGGGCTTCGGACACATCTTCGAGCTCGTAGTATGCGTCATCTACTCGCCTGGCTGCTTCGGAGAGCCGACCGTCCACGCCGGACGCGGTTTCCAGCTGGGATCTGACCCTGCGGAGCTGGGACAACACGCTTTCCTGTCCGCCGTTCAGGATATCGCGACCGCCCTCGATCGCGGAATAGAGCTTTTCATACTGGGACAGGAGCCGTTCCTCTTCCTCGAGTGAAGATTCCTCGCCCGACTTGAGCGCTGCCTTGTCGATTTCGTCGACCGCGAACCGCAGAATATCGATTTCCCGCGATCGTTCTTTTTCCGAAGCGATCATCCGATCGAAGGTCTTGCGCTTGGCCGTAAGCTCCGAAAAACACGAGGAAAATTCCGCTGCTTCCGGCTCTATCCTGGCGAAGCGGTCGAGGAGCCTGCGGTGGCTCTCGGGATTGAGAAGGGACTGGTGTTCGTGCTGGCCGTGCATGTCCACGAGCAGGGATGTAAGATCGGCGAGGTCCTGCCGGACGGAGGGAGCGTTCTGTATGTAGATCGAGCCCCTGCCCGTGTTCCTGAGACTCCGGCGGATGATGAGGGTGCCGTCCTCGCACTCCATCCCGTGATCCGCGAGCCAGGCGAGAGCTTCGTCGTTCCCCTTGATGTCGATGACACCTGATACGAGTGTCTCTTCGGCTCCCGCCCGGATGATCCCGGTGTCGGCCTTCCCGCCGAGCAGGAACCCGAGCGCCCCGATGAGAATGGACTTGCCGGCGCCGGTTTCTCCCGACAGGAGGTTGAGCCCCGTCTCGAACCGCACCTGGACGCGGTCCATGAGGGCGAAATCGCGGATGGTCAGTTCCTCAAGCATCGGGACCTCCCGCCCAGTTCAGTTTCACCCTGAGTATGGAATAGAAGGAATCGAGCCCCGTGCCGAAGATCCTCGCGCGGTAGGGTGAACGGCTGAAACGCACGACGTCGCCGGACTGGAGTTCGCAGGTTTCCTGTCCATCGACGGTCAGCATGACGGGACTGCGCTGCCCGGGCATGACCGCCACATCTATCGTCACGTAGCCGGGTGTGACGAGCGGGCGGTTCGAGAGCGCGAATGGGCAGATCGGGTTGAACACCATCGCATCCATGTCTGGTGAAATGACCGGCCCTCCCGCGGCGAGCGAATACGCGGTGGAACCGGTCGGCGTGGAGACTATGACGCCATCTGAACGGTAGACGCCGAGCGGCGAGCCTTCCACGTCGACGGAGAGATCGATGATCCTGGCTATCCCGGCGCCGGAAACGACGCCGTCATTCAGGGCGAGGAATCGTGCGGCTGAATCGCCAAAGCGAAGGACCTCGATGTCGAGCATTATCCTCTCTTCCACCATGAGCCGCCCGGCGAGGCAATCGCGCAGACGCTCTCTCCACTCGCTCTTGCGAACCCAGGCGATGAAACCGAGCGTACCCAGGTTGACCGGGAGGATCGGAACGGAATATGGCGCCGTCGCCCGGGCCGAAAAGAGTACCGTACCGTCGCCACCCAAGGATACTGCGAGATCTGCATCCTTCGCTTGCGGGGAATTACCGGAGCGGCCGTCATACCCGAAAATCGTCGTCTCGTAACCGGCGTGCCGGAGTTCGTCCCGGACGAGCGACGCGGTTTCGGTAGCCGTGTCTTTCCGCTGGTTGATGATGATCAGCGCCTGGCGCTCAAACGAGCCCATCACCGTCGTCCGGACTCAAGGCAGGGTCGCGAGGACCCTGGCAATCTTCTGCGCTCCAGTCTTCCCGATCCTCGCATGGAGCGGGAAGGTAACGCAGCGATTCGCCAGCGATGCCGCGATCGGGCAGGCTCCCTCGGGAGCGATGCCGACCGCGGCGCATGAACCCTCGAAGGCAAGGGCGGTACCCACGTCCTTCTTCTTTGCATACGTCCGCACGTCCTTGACGCCGCCGGACAGGACGACCGGAAAACCGTAATGGGCCTTTTCCCCGTTCTCCGGGTTCGAGAACCCCCGATACCTGGTTCGTCCGAGTGATTGGGAGAAAAGTTCATCGAGTTCCCGGCGCTTTTGACGCCCCTTTTCAAACTCCCTCAACTGGGAAAAACCCAGCGCCGCGTTCATGTCGGAGAGTTTGTGCTCCCGCGGAAGTTCATCCGCTGTGTTCCTGAGTACGGCCGCGTCCCTGCGTTGGTTGGCGTACAGCAGGGCTCCGCCTCCGGCGGTCAGGATGCCGCCGCCTTCGAGCCCCAAAATGGTGAAAATTCCCGAGGATCCGGCTTTCCGTCCGCCTGAGAACGCGCCAAAGCTCATGGAAATATCTTCGATCAACTGCATCCGCATCGCGGATATGGCAACGTCGTCGAGAGGGGCGCCCGAAGCCTCGTACAGGATGCAGGCTTTCGCGCCACATGCTTCGATGTCGGCCGCGGAAGGCGATGCCGTATCCTCCTCGACGTCGAGCCAGACGACTTCGAATCCCTTCGCGGACAGCACGTTGGCATGGTAAACCGGCGAAAGGGCGGAAATCGCGACCCGGTCCCCGGATGTCAGACCCAGGCAATCGAGGGCAGTCCTCAAAGCGGTGATGGGACTGCGGAACGCCGAGGCCGCTTCAAATCCCATCATCTCCCTGGATTGCTTCAGGAACTTCTCGAGGTATTCGCCCGGTCCGATAGAGTCGGTCATGAGGCAATTGAGTACCGTATCCATATCCTTGCGGCGGATATAGGAGCTGTAAACAGGTATGTGCATGGAATTCCTAACGCCTGATCTCTTCTATTTTCTGGAGTTCTTTGGCGCTGAACAGCTTCTTGATGTCGAGGATAATGAGGTAGCCCCGTTCCTGGTTCATGACTCCCTGGATATACTCGGAGCCTATGCCCGTAAGCATCTGCGGGGGGGGCTGGATTTCATTGACCTCGATGGAAACCACGCGCTCCACCTTGTCGATGATCACGCCGAGCTTCATGCCGTTGATGTCGATGATTATGAATCCCGAGAGCAATTCCTCGTCGTCGCCGAGTTGCGCCCGCTTGATGTGGAAGCGCTTGTGGAGGTTTATGATCGGGATGATCTCACCGCGCAGGTTGAAAAGTCCTTCCACATAGATCGGGGCGTTGGGGATGCCACGTACTTCCTGCACCCTGACGATCTCTTTGACTTCCATTATATCGATGCCATACAGTTCTTCGCCTAGCTGAAACGTGACAAGTTGTATGAGGTTCTCTTGTTCAGCCATGAATTCCCCCATGCTGCGCTGGTGGCTTTTCGGCGAGAAGTCTAGCATCTTTTAATCGATCTTACAAGGATTCGAGGCGTTCCGCGGACCACCGGAAGCCCCCGGGAGCCTAATACCGCGAGCCTTCTATCCCCCGGCGCCGGAATCAGGGCAAAGAAACGCGCCCCGTTCGGGGGCGCGCATGGTTTGGAAAGAAAAAGCCTGGCGACGACCTACTCTCCCACCCGAAGGCAGTACCATCGGCGTTGAAGGGCTTAACTTCCGTGTTCG
>JAPLSN010000016.1 GCA_026398615.1 Spirochaetota bacterium
TACCTGACACCGGACGAAGTCTACGCGAGTAAGTTTCAGAGAAAAGAGAATCAACTATGCTCTGCCGCATAGAAACAAGAGAAAGGAGAATCCACCTTATTTTCTTTACGAATTTGTCTTGACAGATGGGCTCACTATAAAATGGGTCGACTGGTTTAATAACCGAAGACTCCTCGAACCGATAGGTAACATTCCCCCTGTAGAGTTTGAGAAGGCATATTATGCTGAGCAAGAAGTCCTGGCCGTAGGAGCTGGACTCAAATAACAAGTACTCCGGAGAACCCGGGGCGGTTCAATCTACGCACACGGCTTCAGTCGATGACGGATGTGCCCTTTCCCTTGATCAAGGAGATCCCGATCCGGAGCTGCCGTCGTGCCTCTCCTTCGTTGCCCAAGCCACGGTTTCCGCGCTATCATGACCACATTCCCTAACCAGCGAGGTGGACAACCATGTGCGGCGTCGTATCCATAGTCTACAGGGACGAGAACAGCAATATCGGACGGGAGGCCGCTGCCCTCCTCAAGCGGCTCGAGTACCGTGGCTACGATTCCACGGGCGCGTCCTTCATCGACCGCGACCGCAACATCGCGCTGGTCAAGAAGGTCGGGTCCCCGACGAAGGTCGTGAAGGAGCTCGGCATCGAGGGCTTTTCCGGCGTCCGCTTCATCGGGCAGGTGCGATGGGCCACCTACGGCGCGGTGACCGACGCCAACAGCCAGCCGCACCACGTGAAATGCGCCATCGAGATGGTGGGCGCCCACAACGGCAACATCTCGAATACGGACACCCTCAGGAAGGAACTGGCGGCTGCGGGCCACCGCGTGGTCTCCGACAACGACGGCGAGATCGTCGTGCACCTCGTGGAAGACCAGTACGCCGCGGACAGGCGCGCCCCGCTCGCCGCTATCACGGAGATGAACAGGGCGTGGGCGGCGAGCGGCCTGTCAGGGCGGCCCGCCGACGATACACTGCTCCTCGTGCACGCCGTCCGCAGGGCCGATTCCCGCGCGGAAGGGTCCTACGCGGCATGCGTGGCCGACCCGGCGGGGTCGGGCGTCGTGGCCGTGAAGTCCGGCTCCAGCCTCTACGCCGGCGTGGGGAGCGACGGCGCCGGATCCTTCGTCGTGGTGTCGAGCGACCTTACCTCCGTGCTGTCGAAGACGCGTTATCTGATCCCCCTCGCGGAAGGCGAGGGGCTGTGGTTCGGCCACGAGAACTGGCTCGTCTTCACGCTTTCCGGCGAGACGGTTTTCTCGAAGCCCCGCCTGAAGCGTTCGCGGCTCAACGTGCTCGACACGGCGCTCGACCCGCGCTGGGCGTACTACATGGAGCAGGAGATCCGCTCCAGTCCCGCCAACATCGACGAGATCATCCGCTACTATTTCCGCGACCCCGCCGCCGCGGACATCGAAACGGCGTTCGAGGAGCGCAAGGACATCGCGTCCGAAACCGCCGACCGCGTCAGCGCGCTCTCCGGGACGGCTGACCCCGCTGCGCTCGCTTCCGGCTTCCGGGAGCTGCTTGCCGATCCCGCCTACCGGGAGCTCGCATCCCGCCTGCCGCGGCCGAAGCCCGGCGCCGCGCCCTTCGTTTCCGACGAACGCCGCCTTCTCGACGAGCTGGCGGCAGCCATGCCCGAGAGGGCGGCGGACCTCGCGATGGCTGATTCGCTCTTCGTCTGGAAGAAGCGCAGGTCGATCCTGCGCTACCTCGTCCGCCTCGTCGACGCCATCCGCGAGGCGGGCAAGGCCGGAGGGCGCGTCTACCTGCTCGCTTCGGGCACTTCGTACCACGCGGCCCTCGCGGGGGCATGCTTCTTCGACCACCTGGCTGGCGTGCCGGTCTATCCCTGCAACCCGGGCGCGTTCAGGAGCATGTACCTGGATTGCCTCGGGTCCGGGGACCTCATCGTCGGCATCACGCAGTCGGGCGAAACCAAGGACCTCGTGGACGTGTTCCTCGAGGCGCGGGAGCGGAGGAAGGACGTCGGGCGGATCGCCCTCGTGAACAACGAGAACAGCCGCATCCCCCAGGAGCTCTGCGATTTCTACCTTCCGATCCTCTGCGGCCCGGAGATCGCGGTGGCGGCGACGAAGAGCTTCATGAACCAGCTCGTGATCCTGTACATCCTCGCCGCGAGCTTCAGCCTGCCGGAGCGGGCCATCGTCGCGAAGCTCGAGAAGGCCAGGAGCCTGATCTCCGAGGCGCTGAAGACTTCGGCGCCGGCCATCGACGAAGCCGCCGCGAGGCTCTGCATGAAACCGAGCATGCACATCCTCGGCACGGGTCTCATCGGGCTCGCGCGCGAAGGCGCCCTGAAGGTGCGCGAAGTCGTCCTAAACCACACCGAGGGCTACGACGCCGCGGAGTTCAAGCACGGACCCAATACAATCCTGGGGAAGAACACCGTGTTCGGCGCCGATGACCTTGGCAGGCTGCTCGATTCCTACAACGCCCTCCTGGCCACGGACCCGGGGGCCGCGGGCGGGAAGGGACGCGACATCCTGGCGCGGCGGCCGGAACTCCTCGAATCCGTGTTCGGCGACTACCCGCTCGTTTTCGTCTGCCCACCGGACGAACGGGACGTGCGCATCACGATCAGCCAGATCCACACGCACAAGATCCGCGGCGCCGACGTGATCCTCTTCGCGGAGCGCAACCCCGAGCTCGCCCTGGCGGTCGAGGGCAAGCCGGAGGGCGTCGCGCGGTACTGGTCGAAGTACGTGGAGCTGCCCGCGTCCGGGGACCGGGACCTCTTCGTGTTCCCCGCGGCGGCGGCGCTCCAGTATTTCGCCTTCCGCATGTCCGTCCTGAAGAAGGCCGAACTGGACTCGCTCGGCGTGGCCGACCACGGCGTGCATCCCGACGCGCCGAAGAACGTCTCCAAGTCCATCACGGTGGACTGACGAACCGTCGGCGTTTTCCGTTGACCACCGGGCGGCCGGGGATATAATGGACCTACGGAAACGACGATGCCGCGATCGAACCAGACGGAAGAACCGCCCGTGGACCCCGGGCTGGTCGCCCTGCTCAGGGGCGCAGAGCTACTCTCGGGCCTGCTCGACGACGACCTGTCCTATGTCGCGAGCCGGGCGGAATCGCTGTCGTTCGCGCGCGGCGAGGCCGTCTTTTCGCCCGGGGAACGCGCCCGGCGCTTTTTCATCGTGAAGTCGGGGGAAGTCCTCGTCTACCGCGCCGGGGAGGGCGGGCGCGTGGACGAGATGGCCCGCTACCTGTCGGGCGACGTGATCGGCGACTTCGACTTCGCCCGCGGGGCCGTCCTGGACGCGTCCGCCACGGCCGTCGAGGACTCCGAGCTCGTCGTCTTCCCCGGAAGCGGATACAGCCTCGACGCGCTCGCCCTCGAGCGCCCCGACGCCACCGCCCGCCTCCTTCTGCGCTCGCTGGCCATGATCGCCTCCAGGACCAGGTCCACCGAACGGCTCATCTCGGAGAACGCGCCCTGGGTGCGGGAGCTCCGGAGGCGCGTGTACACCGATCCCGGCACCGGGCTCTGGTCGGCGGCGTTTCTCGACGAGGCAATTCCCGCCTCGCTCGCGGAGCCGTCCGCCATCGTCATGATGAAACCGGATCGGTTCAAGGAGCTCGTCGACGCCCACGGGCACGCGGCCGGCGACGCGGCGATGTCGCGCATCGCGGCCATGCTCGAGCGGGAGGCGCGGACCCTGCGGCGGGGTTGGGCCCTGCGGCTGCGGAGCAACGAGACCGCGATCGTCGTCCCGGCCTGCGCGGAAACCGAGGCCGTGGAGATAGCGCGCCGTGTCGCCAGGGCAATCCAGGCGCTGGACATATCGGACGCCATCGGGGGCGAGACCTTCCGTTTCACGTCGAGCGTCTCCGTGGGCGTCTGGCCGGACGACTGTCCCGACTGGCGCAGGCTCGTCGAGCATGCATACGGCGTCCTCATGCGGGCGTGGCGGGACGGCGGTTCCCGCATCTACCGGGCGCGTTCCGCGGACCGCGAGTCCCGGGGAGCCGTGCCATGAACCCCGTCGTCGATTTCATCTCAGGAATACCGCTGTTCGGGGGGATGAGCGGGCTCGAGCTCAACGCGGTCTCCGCCTTCCTGGAACCCCGCCGCTGCAAGGCGGGCGAGACGATATTCCGCGAGGGCGATCCCGGCGGCGAGCTCCTCGTCGTGAAGACCGGCCGCGTCGCGTCCAGCGCGGCCGGCTCCGACGGATCGGTCCGGGATCTCGGAGGCTACGGGCCGGGTCAGTTCTTCGGCGAGATCGCCATGGTCGAAGGAGTCCCGCATCCCGCGACCTGCCGGGCTGACGGGGACTGCGAACTCTACGTGCTGGAGGGAATCGACTTTTTCCGCCTGGTATGGGAGCACCCGATGATCGGCGTGAAGCTCCTCTCCAACATGGCGCGGGCCATGGTCGCCGCCCTGGACCGCAGCTCGGTATTCCTCGACGACCTCGTGCGCTGGGGCGAAACGGCGCGCCGGCGCGCGATCACCGACGGACTGTCGGGGCTCTTCAACCGCCGCTTCCTCGATGAGGCCGTCGCGATCCGCCTCGCGCGCGGGGACTCCGCCTCGAGGCCCTGCTCGGTGTTCATGCTCGACATCGACCGCTTCCGCGAGGTGAACACGGCGTTCGGCGAATCGGCCGGCGACGCCGTCATCTCCACGGTCGGCGCGTCCATCGTGGCGGCCCTTCGCGAAGGAGACATAGCCGCGAGGTTTTCGGGAGTCGAGTTCGGGTTCCTCCTGCCCATCGGCGGCATCTTCGAGGCTTCCGCCGTGGCCGAGCGTGTCCGGCAGGTCGTGGCCGAGCTGTTCCTGGAATTCCGCGCGGGCCGCGGATCGAAACCGTCGCGGGTGACGGTCACCGCCTCGATCGGGGTCGCCGCCTGGCCGGTACACGGCACTACGGCAGCGGAACTCTTTGCGTCGGCGGACCGGGCGCTCTACCGGGCGAAAGCCGACGGGCGGAACCGGGTGAGCGCGGCTGAGTAGGCGTGCATGGCGACAAGCTACGAGGAAATCACGTCGATCCTGGACCGGAACGGCATCAAGTGGGCGGACGACGCGAAGCTCGGCGTCGTGAGGACCGGCAGCTCCACGCAGAAATACGTGGACGGCGACGGTGACCTGAACGTCCAGATCGCCATCCAGGTCCTGGAGGACGGCGAGTACGTCAAGTTCTTCGTGTTCAACGGCTACAGGGTGCCGCCGGGGACGGCGGAGGCGGCCGCCTTCCGGGCTTTCCTCGAAGTGCAGTGGAAGACCAATCTTGTCCGCTTCGAGTACGACGCGACCGACGGGGAGGTCCGCCCGTCCGTCGAGCTGCCCCTGGAGGATTCACCCATCACGGAACGGCAGGTGCTCCGCTGCCTGGGCGGGCTCGTGCGGGTGATGGACGACTGGCACGAGTTCGTCGCGGCGGCGCTGGGACCCGGCGGCGTGCCTGCGGCGAAGGCGCCCAGGCAGGCTGCCGCGGCCGGCGAGGAGACGCCGCAGGCCGTCGCGGAACCTGTCGCCCAGTGGACGGCGGGCCAGCCGGGCACCGCCGCCGAACGGGCCCGCGCCATGCTCGCCGCCATGACGGGCGAGCAGATCGACGAGCTCATCATGATGCTCATGAGGCTGAAAGCGAAGGAGGAGGGGGAAGCCTGAGGGTCGATCGCCTCCGCTATGAATAAGGCCGCCCGCGCGAACGCGGGCGGCCTCAGTTTGCCGGAAGCGGAGGATCACTGCTTCGTGACGATGCCATCGACGGACGGCACCTTGATGGTTCCGGCCTTCTTGGCTTCCTCGATGAGCATCTCGCGGATGGGTTCGAAGGTCTCGACGACCTTCTTTGCGTTGGGCTTCACCATCGTGTACTTGTCGCCGCCGCCGAACTGGAAGTCGTTCATCGCGCAGCTGTACATCTTGGCGTCGTCGACCGGGGTTCCGTCGTCGAGGACGAGGGAGACGATCTTGGTGGCGTCGGCGATGGCCGGGTTGTAGACGACCTTCAGGCCGGAGAACTGGCCGTTGCCGAAGTCCTTGGAATCGAGGCCGTGGGCGACGATCTGCTTGAGGACGGCGCCGGAGACTTCGAAGGTGATGGTGTAGTTGTCGAAGGGCATGAGCTCCCAGAAATCTCCGACCGTGACCACGCCGGCCGGGAACCCCTTGCGAAGGCCGCCGCCGTTCTGGAAGGCGACCTGGACGTTGTAGCGGGAGCGCATGGCGTCGCAGGTCCACTTGCCCATCGGGGTGACGTTGGCGGTGTTGGAATGCGCGAGGTCGCCGCCCGAGATGTCCGCCACCTTGTTCTTGAGCTCGGTGCCGTACTTGGCGGTGTAGTCGTCGAGGATCTTCTTGGCGTCAGGGTTCTCGGCGATCTTGTCCTTTACCTTGAAGTACTCGTCGACGGAAGGGGTGATCTTGAAGCTGCCGTCGTCGGCGAAGGCGATGAAGAGCTTGCCGAAGGTGCGGCCGTTGTAGTACCCCTGCACGACGGGGACACCGTAGAGCATGCCCGCGACCGTGTTGTGGCTATGGCCGGTGACCACGGCGTCGATGCCGTCGACGCGGCAGAGCATCTCGAGCTCGTTGAGCTCGGCCATGCCGGTCGCGGTCCCGGCGTCCTTGCCGGCGGCGGAGGGGATGTGGGTCAGTGCGATGATGACCTCGGGCTTCACGGTCTTCTCGAGTTCGGCGACCCAGATGGTGGCGGCTTCGACCGGGCTCTTGAAGTCCAGCGCATCGATGTATTCCTGCTTGGTCTTGGTGAGGGTTTCCTGCGTGGCGAGGCCGATGAACGCGACCGTGTGGCCGCCGACCTTCACGACCTGGTAGGGCTTGGCCCAGAGGACGGGCTTGCCTGAGGCCTTGTCGTAGAGGTTCGCGGCCAGGAAAGGGAAGCCGCCGTCTGCGGTCCACTGGTCGAAGTATGTCGGACCCCAGTCGAACTCGTGGTTGCCCACGGCGCTGGCAGCCAGGCCGATCAGCTTGTAGAATTCGTTGACGACCTTGCCCTTGGTGATGGCGGGAAGCGCCGATCCCTGGTAATTGTCGCCCGCGGACACGACGATCGTGTTCGGGTCGGCCTTGCGGGCGTCGAGGATGTAGGTGGCCATCTTGGCGATGCCGGGGCTCTTGCCCTTCGGTTCCTCGGCGAGCGTGCCATGGAAATCGTTGAAAGAGAGGATGGTGACGTTCTTGGCGTTGCCGTCCGCGAGAACTTCGACGACGGCCTGGTCGACCGAGCCGTATATCGGGTAGTCGACGGGTTTGGGAGCCGTGGCGCAGCCGAACAACAGCGACGACACGAGAAGCAACGCGATCACTATGCGTTTCATGGATGCCTCCTGATCTGGTGTGACGGTCAGTATAGACCCATCGTCCCGGGTGGGCAAGGTTTTTTGGGGTGATTAACCGAGGGGACCGGCCGGACCCGTTCGGGCGATCCGGGAACGCGGCTTCGGGAGGGCCCGTGAGCTCTTTTTGTTGTGAATTCCCCGATTCGGTGGTAATATGGATAAAACTTGGACGAAAGGAGACCTCATGGTCATTCTCACCCTCAATTGCGGAAGCTCTTCCGTCAAATATCAGGTTTACGACTGGGCCGCCAAGAATGTCATGGCTACGGGCATCGTCGAACGCGTCACGCTCGGAGGCTCGGTCATCACCCACAAGCCCACCGGCAAGGCCGAGTACGTCGAGGACCACGAATGTCCCACGCATACCGTGGCCATCGATCTTATCCTGCGGACGCTGACCAATCCCGAGTACGGCGTCATCGAGGACATGGGCATGATCAAGGTCGTCGGGCACCGGATGGTCCACGGCGGCATGAAGTTCGCCCGCTCGTCCCTCATCGACAAGGAATTCCTCGACACCTTCCGCTCGCTCATCGACCTGGCCCCGCTCCACAACCCCCCCAATCTCATGGGCGTCGAGGCCGCGCAAGCGGTGCTCCCGAACGTGCCCCAGTGCGCGATCATGGACACGGCCTGGCACCAGACCATGCCCGAGGCCAGTTTCCTCTATGCCATCCCCTACGATTGGTACCGGACCCACAACGTCCGCCGCTACGGCTTCCACGGCACGAGCTTCCTCTACAACGCCAAGCGCGCCTCCGTCCTCCTGGGGAAGGATCCTTTCGAGACGAACCTCATCATCGCCCACGTCGGCAACGGCTCGTCCATCAACGCAGTCAAGAACGGCCGCTCCTTCGACACCTCCATGGGCATGACCCCTCTCGAGGGGCTCGTGATGGGAACCCGCTCCGGCGACATCGACCCCGGCATCATCTTCCACATGATGCGCTCCGCCGGGTTCTCGGCGGCGGACGTCGAAAAGAAGCTCAACAAGGAATCGGGCGTGCTCGGCATCACCGAGAAGTGGGCCGACCGGCGCGACATCGCGAACGCGGTGAATCAGGGGAGCCATATCGCCCAGGTGGCCCAGGAGATCGAAGGATACCGGATAAAGAAATACATCGGCGCCTACTGTGCCGCCCTCGGACGGGTCGACGCGATCGTCTTCACCGCCGGCGTCGGCGAGATGGATCCCGACATCCGCAGGCTCGCCTGCTCCGGGCTCGAGGGACTCGGCATCGTCATCGACCCGGAGAAGAACAAGCTGGCCAAGTGCCGCAACGCCGAGCTCGAGATCACGGGCAAGGGATCCAGGATCAGGATCCTCGTGATCCCGACGGACGAGGAACTCGTCATGACCGAGGATTCCTACGCGCTCATGACCGGCAGCTACGACGTGCACACGAATTACCGCTACTACTTCCAGGATCCCTCGTACGTCAACAAGGTCCGCGAAACCGGGCTCGCGCTCGACCTGGCCAAGAAGCCCTGGCTCAAGGATCTCATCGTAAAAGCACCGTGACCCGGATTCAGCGGAAATCGGTCAGGACTATCGTGAAGACGAGGGGGGAGTTCGGCGGAATGACGCCGGGTACGCCGCGGGCTCCATAGGCCAGCATCGGGGGGATGACGACGAGGCGCCGTTCGCCCTTGCGCATCGCCTTCACCGCCGTTTCGAAGCCCGGGATCACGCTCCGGGAATCCAGCCCGAATTCGAGCGGCGCGCCGTCCGATCGGTCCACGAGCCGGCCGCTCGGCAGCCGGAGCTCGTACTCGACGGCGACCATCGAGCCCGGAGACGGGGTCGGCCCCGTTCCTTCCCCGAGGACGACCGAACGGAGCCCCGATCCGATGTCCGCGAGTTCCGGGTACTGAAGCTCGATGCGATCCATGGCGCGCCTGGCCGCGGTGGCGCGCAGGCCGTTCCATGCCGTCCGGTCCGTGCGGAACGCCCGGGCCGCTTCGCCGACCCGGATGATGTCGACGGATACGATAGCGTCGCCGGGCCGGATCGACTCCGCGACATCCTGTCCGGAAACGACGCGGCCGAACACCGAGTGCAGGTCGTCGAGCCAGGGCGCCGGCCCCAGGGTGATGAAGAACTGGCTGCCGTTGGTTTCGGGTCCGGAATTCGCCATCGAGAGCATGCCCGGGCCGTCGTGGCGCAGGGAAGGATCGAATTCGTCGGCGAACCTGAAGCCCGGACCGCCCGAACCGTCGCCCGCGGGGTCGCCCCCCTGGATCACGAAGCCCGGTTCCACGCGGTGGAATGTGAGTCCGTCGTAGAAGCGCCCCCCGCGCGATGACGGGATCGAGCCCTCGGCGAGGCCCGCGAAATTGCAGACGGTCAGCGGGGCTTTCCCGTACTCGAGCCTTGCGACGATGTCGCCCCGCTCCGTGCGTATCCTCGCGTAGAGACCGTCGGGAAGGGTTCCCGCGGCGTCGCGGCCGGGTTCGCCCGCCTGCGCGGACGCGCCGAAAACGGCAGATGCGAGCAGGAGGGCGGCGAGAAGGGGCTTGAAAGCGGTTTTCATCGGCTCACTTCACCGACGTGAGCTTCATCTCGAAGACGAGGAAAGCGTTGCCGGGGATCACGCCGGGCATCCCCACCGGGCCGTACGCGAGTTCGGGCGGGATCGCCACCACGCGTTTTTCGCCGAGGCGCATCTCCTGGATCGCCAGGTCCCACCCGGGGATCACCTGTCCCGTGCCGAGTTCGAATTCGAATGGCTTGCCGTTGAGGTCGGAGCGGTCGAATATCCGACCGTCCGTGAGCATGCCCTTGTACTCGACCGTCACCAGCGCGCCCTTCGTCGGTCTAGCGCCCGAACCCGCTTCGAGTATCCTGAAACGCAGGCCAAGCCGGCCGTCGACGAGGCCGGGCCAGCGGGCGTTGATCTTTTCCGCCTCGAACGTGCGCGCGGCGGCGGCCCGATCGCGCGCTTTCCCGAGCGCGGCATCCATCAGCGAGTTCCAGGAGGCCTGGTCGGCCTTGTAGGCAGCGGCGGCCGCGCCGACGCGCTGGATGGTCACCTTTTCCATGACGTCGCCCTGCCTGATGGCGTTCACGGTGTCCTGCCCGGAGACGACGCGGCCGAAGATCGTGTGCTTGCCGTCGAGCCAGGGCGTTTCCTTGTGCGTGATGAAGAACTGGCTCCCGTTCGTGTTTTCCCCCGCGTTGGCCATGGAGACCACGCCGGGGCCGTCGTGGCGCAGGCCGGGGTCGAATTCGTCCGGGAAATCGTAGCCGGGGCCGCCCGAGCCGTTCGCGAGGGGATCGCCGCCCTGGATCATGAAATCCTTGATGACGCGGTGGAAGGTCAGGCCGTCGTAGAAAGGCTTGCCCTTGGCAGCGTCGAGGGTGCCCTCGGCAAGCCCGACGAAATTGCACACGGTCAGCGGCGCCTTGTCCGCCTCCAGCCTGACGACGATCTCGCCGCGCGGGGTCGCTATCCTGGCGTAGATGCCGTCGGGGAGCGCGGTTTCGGCGGCCTTGGTCTGGCGGCACGAAGCGAAAAGGGCGAAGGCGCAGAGCGCGAGAGCGGCCGCGCCGCGCCGGGCCGGTGCAGGAATGGTCATGGTCCCTCCGGGAATATCCGAATCGGCAATTTATCCGTGAATGACGAAAATAGCAAAAATCGGCTGGAGTGCATAGCGGGCAAGCGCGAAACGCGATCCTTCCCGCCTGGTTTCGGGGACATGCTATACTCGGAAGCGGTCCCCGGCCCGGATCCGGGGAGCCGCCCGGGACGGCGGCGAATGGAGGCCTGAGGATGACGGAATCGCCCTATCTTCGCCCCAGCTGGGACGAGTATTTCATGGAAGTCAGCCGGGCCATCGCCAAGCGCGCGACCTGCGACCGCGGCCGTTCGGGCTGCGTCATCGCGCGGGACAACCAGATCCTGGCGACCGGGTACGTCGGCGCGCCCGCCGGGCTCCCGCATTGCGACGAAGCGGGGCACAAGATGAAAAGACTCGTCCACGAGGACGGCACGGAGACCCAGCACTGCGTCCGGACCGTCCATGCCGAGCAGAACGCGATCTGCCAGGCGGCCAAGCGGGGGGTCACGATCGACGGCGCGACGCTCTACTGCCGGATGACGCCCTGCCGTACCTGCGCCATGATGATCATCAACTGCGGGGTCGTGCGCGTGGTCAGCGAGCGCAAGTACCACGATGGAGCCGAGAGCGAGGCGATGTTCGCCGCCGCCGGCGTGAAGCTCGAGTACGTGGAGGAATCCGTCGAATCGTACGAGCGCCAATAGCAGGATTTTGCCATGGAGACGGTTACCCCGAAGGGCACGAGGGGAGGGCCGCGAAGGGCACGAAGTGGGGAGAGGGATTTCAGGAAAGGATGGTTTCACTCTCATCCCCAATCCTGAATCCTCCGCGCCTCGACGTTTCCATGTGCGCGAATTCCTGCCCTCGCTTCCTTCGTGTCCTTCTTTTCCCTTCGGGACCTTCGTGGTTCGCGTTTTCCCGGCCACCCCCGCCCCTTGCCCATCGGCCTCCGTTCCTTTACCTTTAATCGTGGGTATGCGTATTCTCTACATAGGCGAGATCGTCGGCAGGGCCGGCGTCTTCGCCCTGAAAAAGATGCTTCCGGCGATCAAGCGCGACTATCGCGTCGATTTCACCATCGGGTGCGCCGACGGGGTCACGGGCGGCGCGGGCGTCGGGAAGGCCCACTCGGTCTACCTCCGCAAGGTCGGCCTGGAAGTCGCCACGACGGGCGACTGCGCCTTCTACAAGAAGGACATCGTCGAGCAGTTCCCGAAGGCGCCGTGGATGCTCAGGCCCGCGAATTATCCGCAGGGCGTACCCGGGCGCGGTTTCAGGGTCTTTGCCGTTCCGCCTCCCCAGGGGCAGAAGGCGGGGAGCGGCGCCGTGGCGGTGATCCAGCTCCTGGGCCAGTCCGGATTCACGAGGGTCCACCTGGCAAACCCGTTCCTGGCGCTCCAGGACATCATCGAACGGGTCAGGCGCGACCTGCGCGATCTCGGGCGGAAGGCCGTGGTCCTGGATTTCCACGCGGCCACGACGGCGGAGAAGCGGACGATGTTCGCCTACGCCGACGGGCTCGTGAGCGCCGTGATCGGTTCGCACTGCAGGACCCTCACCGCCGACGCGGCAGTGTCCGCCAAGGGGACCGCTTCCATCACCGATGCCGGCCGGACCGGCAGCCTCATGTCGGTCGGAGGGATGGACGCGGCGGCGAGGATACGCGAGTACCTGACGGGCGTACCCGAATGGGCTCGCGACGCCGTGGAAGGTATCGAGTTGCAGGGGTGTCTCGTCGAGACCGATGACGACGGCCACGCCGTTTCCATCGAGACGATCCGGAAGCGCTGCGAGGAGGTGTTCCATGATCGAACGGGGAATAGTAACGAAGCGTGACGGCCGCGATGTGACGGTGCGGCTCCAGGTGACCGAGGGCTGCGAAGCCTGCGCTTCCAGCGGGGCCTGCTCCTCGGGCAAGAACGAAGTCGAAGTGTGGGACCGGGACGGCATCGAGCCCGCGGTCGGGGAAACCGTGGATGTCCAGGTCACGACCCGGCAGCAGCTCGCGGGCGCCCTCCTTCTGGTCGTGGTGCCGCTCGCGCTGTTCGCCGCGGGGTACGGGACCGCCAGGACCCTGCTCCCGGGGTCGGGAGAGTGGCCCGCCATACTCGGCGGGCTCACCGGCATCATCGTCGGTATTTTCGCGGGCGCCCTCTTCGACCGCCGCCGCAAGCGCGAGTCGATGCCCTTCGTCCTCAGGAAGGTAGTCGCCGTCGACGGAACGGGCGCCGGAGAGGAGTACGTTTCGCCCTGATGCCCCGGAAGCCCGGGGGATCACTCCCTGAGGAGCACGACCCTGGCCACCTCGTCCGCCGCGTCCTTACCGACGAGGCAGCGCGCGACGGCGATGGCGAATTCCCCCGCGCACCCGGCCGCTCTCGATGTGATCAGGTTCCCGTCGACCACCACGCGTTCGGCGCTGAAAGTTCCCGTCTTCACCTGGGATTCCAGTCCGGGGAAACAGGTGAAGCGTTTCCCGTCGAGGAGCCCGCATGCCTGGCCCAGGACCACGGCGGGCGCCGCGCAGATGGCAGCGATCAGCTTGCCGGCCCTGAAATGCCGGATGATCAGAGCTTTTGCAGCCGGGTCGGCGGCGATGTTCGCGCTGCCCTTGCCCCCGCCCGGGATGACGATGCAATCGAAGTCGCCGTCGAGTTCGTCGACGACCGTGTCCGCGGTCATCATGACGCCGCGCGCTCCGGCGATGTCGCGCTCACCGACTCCGGCCACCGTCACCTCGACGCCTGCACGCCTGAGATAGTCGATCGGCGTGACCGCCTCGACTTCCTCGCACCCGTTCGCGACCAGCACGCACGCGGTTTTCGCCATGGCTTTCTTTCCCCTCTCAGAAGCCGAGGGACTCACCGACGACGATCACGGTGAAATCCGACATGGACGGCCGTCTGCGGAGTATCTGGTAGATCCTGCAGATGCGCGTGTCGCCTTCGCAGTCCTGGCAGACGCCGCTCTTCACGCAGGGGTTCGTCTTCTCGAGCCGCTTGTTGTTCATCGGACTTGCGTACAGTTCGATCCTGGCGAAGGCGTCGTCGAGGTCGGCGGTCACCTTGTTGGTTCCGACGACCACCACGGTCTTGGACGGTCCGTAGGAGAGCGCGGCGACGCGGTTGCCGTTCCCGTCCACGTTGACGATGTCCCCCTCGAGCGTGACCGCGTTCGATCCGGACACGAAGAGGTCGCAGGTGAGCTGGCGGCGCAGGATGTCCCTGCGCTGGTCGGCGGAAATTCCGGGAGCGTTGTGGTCGAGGAGAACGGCTCCCGCCGCCTTCATCCGCTCCTTCACGCCCAGGCCCGAGACCGTCATGGATCCGCCGAACCCGACCGTCATGCCCGAGCGCACGAAGGACATGACCTTTTCGGCGGCCGCGTCCGCGTCCGCGACGAACACCGCGTCGAAACCGTTCTTCTTCAGGGCTTTCACGACTCCCTCGCCCAGCGCGGCAGCGTGCCACGATTCCACTGGATTCATGCCCGACCTCCCGTTGCGCCGCGCCCGCGGTCGCCGTCCTCGAATTATCGTGCCCGGCTGCGTCGCCGGCCAGATCAAGTTACCCCATTTCCGTGGCGGCCTCAAGCGCAATCGCGGGAACAGCCTCCGGAGCTCCGTTCAGTCCGCATCGTCGGCGGGGCCGCGCCCGTAGAGCGCCGACATCGCCCCGAATTTCATCGCGAGTTCTTCGGTAAAATCGCCCGAACGCATCCGCCAGGTCCAGTTTCCGCCGATGGTGGACGGCGTGTTCATCCGGCTTGACGAGCCGAGGCCGAGAATGTCCTGCATGGGGATGACGGCGAGGTTGGCTGGCGATTTCAGCGCTTCCCGGACGAGCGCCCGGGTCAGGCGGGGAATGTCCGGTTCCGCGCTTTCGCTCCAGCCTTCGCGTTCGCCCAAACCGACGTACTCGGCGAGGAAAGCCAGTTCCTCCACGGTCGCCCGCCCGAGCCAGCCCGCTGTGGTGTCGTTGTCGTGCGTGCCGGTGTACACGACGCAGTTCCTCGGATAGTTGTGCGGCAGGAAACCGTTCCACGGGTCGAGCCCGCTGTCCGATTCCGAGGAATCGAAGCCGAACTGGAGGATTTTCATGCCGGGGAGCCCGAAGTCGTCGCGCAACGCGCGGACTTCGGGGGTGATGAGCCCGAGGTCTTCGGCGATCACCGGCAGGTCGTCGCCGAGGGCGGCCCGTACGGCTTCGAACAGCGCGCGTCCGGGGGCCTTGCGCCAGACCCCCTCGCGCGCCGTCTTTTCGCCGTTGGGGACGGCCCAGTAGGCTTCGAAGCCGCGGAAATGGTCGATGCGAACCGCGTCGTAGAGCGCAAGGGCGGCGCGGATCCGTTCCACCCACCACGAGAAACCCTGGCGAACGTGCGCGTCCCAGTCGTAGAGCGGGTTGCCCCAGAGCTGGCCGTCCTCGGAAAAATAGTCCGGCGGCACTCCTGCCACCTCGATCGGGGTTCCCCGGGCGTCCAGGGCGAAGAGCCCCCGGTTGGCCCATACGTCGGCCGAATCACCGGCCACGAATATGGGAATGTCGCCGATGATGCGGACGCTCCGGGCGTTCGCGTAGTCCCTCAGGGCATGCCACTGCTCGTGGAACAGGAACTGGAGCACCTTGCGCCTTCGAGAGTCGCGGCGGTACCTGTCACGGGCTTCCGCCATGGCCGCGCTTTCGCGGAGCGCGAGTTCAGGCGGCCAGTAATTGCACCATGTTGCGCCGGAAACGCCCTCGGTTTCGGCGCGGGCGTCGAAGCAGGCCTTGGCGGCCATGAAGAGGGCGTAGTCCTCGAGCCAGGCATTCTGCCCGATGACGAAGCGGTCGAAAGCCGCCCTCCGCCCGGGTGTCGCCCGTTCGATGAACGCTTCGGCGGCCTTGGCCAGGATCGCCGTCTTGGCCGGAATCAGGGCGCCGTACTCCACCGGACCCTCGCGGCGGCGGAGCGAGTCGGCGTCCGCGGGAGCGAGGAGATTCTCCCGGACGAGGGCATCGGTCGATATGAGGAGCTCGTTCCCCGCGAAGGACGAAAAAGCCGCATAGGGGGAATCACCGTAGCCCGTGGGACCCAGGGGAAGCACCTGCCAGGACCCGATCCCCGCCCGCGCGAGGAGATCGACGAAGGCCCTCGCCTCGTCGCCGATTTCGCCAATCCCGAACGGGCCGGGGAGGGATGATACATGAAGCAAGATTCCTGTCGAACGCGCGACGTGCATGGAAACTCCGAAACGGACGATGGGTCGTCGAACCCTTCGCTCCAGGGTATATACATCAGGATATAAACCGGTTTAGTATACTTGTCAAACGGATTGCTGCCAAAATGGTCGATCCGTACGCGCCGCATCGAAGGGAAGACAGCCATGGATTTTTCCGGGTCCGGACGCACGACACTGTTCGGGCCGCCCTCGTTCTACCGCGAAGCGCTGGCACTGGCCGTCCCGGTCGTGCTCCAGCAGCTCATCATGAACCTCGTGTCCCTCGTGGACAACTTCATGGTGGCGGGTTTGGGCGACGCCAAGATGGCCGCCATCAACGTGGCCAACCAGATCAACTTCGTGTATTTCATCGCTTCCTTCACCCTCTGCGCGGCCGGCGGCATCTACCTGTCCCAGTTCAACGGCTCAGGCGATCCCGCCGGAATGAAACAGGCATTCCGGTTCAAGCTCATCTTTTCCCTGGCCCTGGCGGCGGTCCACCTTGCGCTCTGCAACCTGGTGCCAGACCGGCTCATCGGGATCATGACCGCGGGCAACGCCGCCTCGGCGGAGATCATCCGCGAGGGTTCGGTCTACCTTCGCCTCGTGTCGGCCTGCTGGGTGCCTTTCGCGGTTTCCTCGTCCATCGGGACGGCCTTCCGCGAGATCGGCCGCACGAAGCCGCCGCTGGCTTTCTCCGCCGTCGCGGCCCTCGTCAACACTTTCCTCAACTGGGTGCTCATCTACGGGAACCTGGGCGCTCCAAGGCTGGAAGTCGCGGGGGCGGCGTATGCGACGATCATCGCGCGCCTCGTCGAGGCAGCGGCCTTCCTCGTCTTCGCCCGCGCCGCCAGGCCCGATTTCTGGATATCGCCGCGCACCCTGTTCAGGATAGAACCCAAGGTTTTCGGCGGGATCATTTCCAAGTCCTGGCTCATGCTTCTCTCGGAGACCACCTGGGTGATGACGGAAACCGTCCTTACCGCGCTCTACAACGGTCGCGGGGGCGCCGAGACCGTCTCGGGGATGTCCGCCGCCTGGGCGATCGCCAACGTGTTCTTCCTGGTATTCGCCGGCATCCATACCAGCGTCGGCGTGATCGTGGGCTCGGCTCTCGGCGCGGACCGGCTCGACGAGGCGCGCCACAAGGCGAGGTGGCTCCAGTCCGGCGGCATGATAGCCGGCTTCTTCGCCGCGGCGGCGCAGGCCGCGTCGGCCTTCCTCGTGCTGCCCCTCGTGTTCGGCAACCTCAGCGTCGAAGCGAAGCTCATCGCCACGGCGATGATCCTGACGGTGTCCGCGTACATGCCGCTGTGGACCCTGCTCAACGCCCAGTTCGCGGTGGCCCGCTCCGGCGGAGACGCCGCGATGGGCGCCATCATCGACATCGGCGTCAATCTCGCGCTCTTCGTGCCCGGCATCTTCGTGCTGGCGAAATACACGACCCTGGGGCCCGTGGCCATGTTCGCGATCATCAAGGCGACCGATGTCCTGAAGGCGTGGATAGCCTGGTCCTGGCTCAGGCGGGAACACTGGGTGAAAAACCTCACGAAGGCGGAGGCGGGGTGAGGTCCTGACGGCGAAATGGCGGTTTTGTCGGGGAATCGACCTTGAACCCGCACGGGCGCCGGCGATATAGTCGTCACATGCCCAAAAAACATGTTTTCGGAACGACGGTCTGGGGCGCCTATTTCATCTCGGCCATGGAACGCATGGCCGATTCGGGCCGCCTCGATCGCGGACGCAGCTACGCGGGAAACGGAAAAGTGAGAAAACTGGCCATCAAGGACGGCCTGGCCACCGCCCGCGTGGCCGGCAACTACCAGCCCTACTACGATGTCTCGATACGTTTCCATGCCCTGTCGAACGTCGAGCGCGACAGGGTATTCGCCCTCGTCGAATCCGATCCCATGCTGCTTGGACGTATCGCGTCGGGCGAATTGCCCGAAAGGCTCCTGCAGGGTCTGAAAAAACAAGGCGTCGAACTTCTCCCCAGAACGTGGTCCGACATGAAGCGTTCCTGCGACTGCCCGGATTGCGGCGACCCCTGCAAGCACCAGGCCGCCGTGTATTACGTGATCGCGCAGGAAATAGACCGCGATCCTTCGGCCTTGTTCCGGCTTCGCGGCGTGGACCTGGAAGCGAAATACCGCGCGCCGCGGCCGGAGGAAGCCGCGACGGGACGGGGCTCGGCATCCCCGAAGGCGGGGGCAAAAACGCGCGGGGGAAAGGACCCGGAAAACGGCATCCCGGAACCCGTCGGCATCCGCTGGGTCAAATCATGGCCCGAAGCCGATGGCGGGGGGATTGAAGAGGTCGAAATCGCCTCGTACGGGAAGGTCATCCCGCGCCTCCTTCCGCCCGGTCCGCCCCTTGCGTCGGTGGACCTCGTCACGTCGCTGACGGGCTTCTATCACGAACTCGCGGCGCGCTGGGACATTCCTTTCCGGAGTACCGCCGCAAGCCCGCGCGACGACGAAACGGGCGACGCGAAGGCGCGCGCCTTCGCGCGGCGGGAATACCGCGTTCAACTCGACGGGTACAAACTCTCCGTGATCGACGAGGCCGGCCGGGCTACGACCCCGCTCGCGGCGGCGCGGTCATTCCTCGCGCTTCCGCCCGTCGGGGGCTCGCCCTCTTTCAGCTTCCTGTCGTCGTTCTTCAGGACCATGCGTTCGATCGCGGCCGCCGGTGCCCTGTTTCCCGACGTGCGCGCTTCCGGCAATCGCTTCGAGTGCGTGTGGAAACCCGCCCGTTTCGGCTCCGACGTCGCGGCGGCGCTAGAAGGACTCGCCCGCGTCGCGGTGGAACCCGGGCGATCCGGGGCGTTTTCCGCCCGCCTGCCGGATAGGGCCTCGTTCGTCGGGATCATGGCCTGCGCCTTCCTGACCGAGTACGTCCGCGCGCTCGGATTCGCGAGCCAGGCTTCGGCCGCAAGCCCGGTCTGGCTGGCCCTGTTCCACGGCGAGACGATCGACGCTTCCGCGCCCGCCATCCGGTCGCTTCCGCGCGCCCTCCATTCGCGCTTCGCGGTTTTCGAGCTGGCGGCTTCCCGCACCGAACTGGAACTCTCGGTACGCCCATCCAGGGCGGCCCAAGCGGACTATGCGTTGAGCGCCTTCGTTCGTGGCGCCGACGGCGCATGGACCCCGCTTGCGAAAGCGTTCGGAACAGGTGGCGCCGACGCCTATCTTTTCCCCGCCCTGCTTTCCAATTTCGTTCCCGGCCTTTCGCAGCTCGGCAAGCGGCAAAGCGTCGCGCTGCCGGAAAAGGATCTCGCATCGCTGGTCGTCGACGCCGCGCCGCTGCTTGTGCGCCTGGGCGTTTCCGTCGTTTTTCCCCGGGAACTCACACGGCTCGCTTCGCCCCGCGCCGTCCTCGTACCCGGGAAGGTTTCGCGCGCGCGTTCGCTTGCGCCATCGCTGGGGGCGGCGGCCACCCTCTCGTTCGACTGGAAGGTGAGCCTCGGCGAAGGTGAACTCGTGGACCCGGGCGAATTCGCGCGCATGCTCGCGAAGGGCGTGTCCCTCGCGCGTTTCCGTTCGGGGTTCGTGCGCCTCGACGCCGCCGAAGCGGCGGCAATCCTTGAAAAGATCGCCCGCGTCCCGAAACCCGGCGCCCTCGACGCCATCCGGGAACAGCTCGCGAACGGCGAACCCGACGCTTCCGGCGAACGTAGCATCGCCAATGCGTTCGCGAACCTGCTTTCGACGGCGCGGAAACCGGGGAAGGAGCAACCTCGCGCGATCGAGCCGCCGGCGGGCCTGAAGGCGAAATTGCGGCCTTACCAGGAACGGGGATACCGCTGGCTGCGCGAAAACCTGGGCTCGGGTTTCGGCTGCGTCCTCGCCGACGACATGGGCCTGGGCAAGACCGTGCAGGCCATCGCCCTTGCGCTTTCGCTCAAGGAATCGGGCGCGTTGGCGCACGGCGCGCTGGTCATTGCGCCCGCGACGCTGCTGACCAACTGGGAACGCGAGCTTGCCAGGTTCGCCCCGGGTCTGTCGGTGGCCTTGTACTATGGCTTGGGGAGGAAAGCCGCGGCAGTCGACGTCACGCTCACCACCTACGAGACCTTCCATCGCGACGAAAAAAAGCTGCTTGGATCGCGGGGCGAAAAGGCCTGGGATCTCGTCGTTCTCGACGAAGCCCACATTGTGAAGAACCCCGAGGCCAAGCGGAGCAAGGCGGTCAAGAGGATCCCCTCGCTCATGAGGATCGCGCTTTCCGGAACGCCCGTCGAGAACAACCTCGCCGAACTCTGGAGCATCTTCGATTTCGCCATTCCGGGCTACCTTGGCTCGCTCGCCGACTTCACGCGGGACTACAGGGTGCCCATCGAGACGCGTTCGTCGAAAGAGGACGCGGCGCGCCTGCGAAGGATTTGCTCGCCCTTCCTGCTCAGGCGGCTCAAAACCGACAAGACCGTCATCGCGGACCTGCCCGACAAGATAACTGTCGATGAATACGCGACCCTTTCGCCCGAACAGGCCGCGCTCTACGAAGCCGCGGTCCGCGAAGGCCTAGACAGGATTTCAGGGGCGGGGGGAATCGCGCGGAGGGGCATGGTCCTCGCGCTCATCACGGCGCTCAAGCAGATCGGGAACCACCCGCGAAACTGGGACAAGGAGAGTCCCGATTCCGCCGAACTCTCCGGCAAGGCGCGCTTGCTCGTCGCGTTGCTCGAACCGGCCCTCGAGTCCGGCGAGAAAGTCCTCGTATTCAGCCAGTATGTCGAAATGCTGGACATACTCGCGGCCATCGTCGAAGACAACCTCGGCATGGTCCCGCGCCGCCTGCAGGGCGGCATGTCCAAAGCCAGGCGCGACGCGGAAGTGGACGCGTTCCAGGCCGAGGCCGGTCCCGGCGTGTTCCTCCTGAGCCTCAGGGCGGGAGGAGTCGGTCTCAACCTGACCGCGGCGTCCCGCGTCGTGCACTACGATCTCTGGTTCAATCCCGCGGTCGAAAACCAGGCCACGGACCGCGCGTTCCGCATCGGCCAGACGAAAAACGTTTTCGTGCACCGCCTGATCACGAGGGGCACGCTCGAGGAACGCATCAACGAAACCCTGCAGTCAAAAAAAGCGCTCGCCGAGCTGACCGTGGGGTCGGGCGAGACCTGGATATCGGAACTCGGCGACGGTGAGTTGCGCGAACTCGTGGAATTGCGCTGACAGGGATGCCGAAGACACGTGCAGCCGGTCGAAGTCCATCATGGCGAGCCCCCGTTCACGGAGTTTTTCCTTCGAGTCCATTCCTGTCCAGTATTTCCACCAAGCCGCGTCCCACCCGTATGAGGCCTTCTTCCTGCATGCGCCCCAGGTTGCGGTTCACCGTCTCCCTCGTGGCTCCGATGGATTCGGCGAGCTCCTCCTGGGTGCAAGTCACACGCGAGCTTCCCGGGGCGGCCAACGACGCGAGGTGCCTGGCGAGGCGATCCTGGGGGCGTGAAAGTTCCACGCGCGAATAGAGGGCATATTGCCTTCGCGCGAGCTCCCCCAGGAACCAGCGCTCCATTCCGGGAAGGCCGAGGAGCCGATCGAAGCCCGTTTTCGCGTAAGCCAGGAGGCGGCACGGTTCCGCGGCGACCGCGTCGCAGGCGCAGGGACCCGACAGTATGAGTTCCGCCGTGCCGAGCCAATCCCCCGGCCCGAAGAGTCCGAGGTCGAGGGTGCTTTCGTCGGCGCGGTACATGATCGTGCGGACGGCTCCCGCAATGGTGATGCAACAGTAACTTGATGTGTCTCCCTGGTACCAGAGCGCCTTGTCCGTCCGGACCGATCGCTCTTCGCCCGCGGCCAGGGCACGCCTGAGCATGGGCTCGTCAAGACCCGAGAAGGGCGCGAAATCCCTGGCCGATTCCACGTTCAGCTCCCGAGGATCGAAAGATAGGGTTCGACCGTGAGGAAGGGATAGATGAGCCCTACCGAAGGCTTTTCTCCCTCGCGCGAGAGCAGGACCACGATGACCATCTCGTTGTCGGGATAGGCGATGGCGGCATCGGTCGCGTTTGAGGGCACCATGCGGAAATCCGCATGGTTCTTCCAGCCGGTGGACAGGCACGAAAGGAAGGTTCGCCGTTCCGGCGCCTGCGCGAAAACGGCTTTGGAAGCCGAGCTGGCGGAGAAAAGAACGAAGAGCGGCGATCTGCGCCCCAGGATGCCGAGCTCGGAGTTGATTCGCTCGACCATGGCGCGCGTTTCGGCGGACATGGGCTTGGGGCAATGTTCGTCCTCGTAGACCGGGCGTGCCGGGCTCGCTTCGTCCTGGACGGTTTCCCTTTTCTGGCTTGCGCGTTCGGCCGTAAAGCCGGGGACAAGGCCGTCCTCGCGGAACGCGTCAATGGCTTCGCGGAAGGTACACTGGTCGACGACCGAGCAGGTGAGGCCTTGAAGACCCGTCGAGGGGTCGGGGAACCTGGCTCCGAGATTGCGCGCGCACAGTACATGGATGGCCGAAAAACGGCGTAGCTGGTCGCGGGAGAATCTGTCGGGTCTGCAGAAGTCGTAGGGTTTCGCGGTGCGACTCGTTTCGGCATCCCCGATATTGCCGGTCGCCCGTGGGGCTTGCACGGCCGGGAACGAGCGGATCACCTTCGTCACGCGCAAACCCATGGCTTCCTCGACCACGACGACCTGCCCGCGGGCCATGGGTATGCCCGCCACGAGGAGCTCGGCATTCTCCTCCCCGGCGGACGATACCCCGAGGTTGATGATGGAGTTGCGGCCCAGGCCCCTGCACGCGGCGAGGTCGAACGGGATCGATGCCAGGCTTACGGATACCGGCACGAGCTCGCCCAGTTCGTCCATGCGTTTGGGGGAAAGGTCGAACACCGACCTGAAATCCGAATCGGTGATTCGCGCTCCCAGGATCAATTCCTCGTCGAAAACGACGATCTCGCACATGCCCAGGGGCAGGTTGTTGAAGAGCACGAGGCTGGGGTAACCCGCCTCGCGTTCGGTGACGACGATGTCGCCGGGTTTGAGCGTCGCGAGCTCGTACGAACTCAAGGCGGTCTCTCCGATGCTGACCGAGAGCGTTCCGTTCCATTCACTAGCCATGTTGGCCTCCTTGGGCACCGTGGTGCCTGGCCTGGAGCTTATGGCCGAGATTACACCCCGTTCAATGAAAGGCGCCCGTGACGGACGTCACACAAGGCTTTTTTTCATGGCTTTTACCTTGACTCATCCCTTTCGACGGATGCAGGAACTGCTGTCGTGATGTGCTTTCGCCGATGGATGATCCACCCCCCCCCTCGTCAAAAGAGCCACGGCGCATGAAGCAGCGGTATTTGTCACCGGATTATCTTATCATCGAAAACCCGAAGTAGCGCTCGAGCAGCGCGTACACGGCCGGGTACTCAGAGGCGAGGACCGCCGGCAGCTCGAAGAAGTACTCGCACGCGACGGCGAAAAATTCCCCCGGATCTTCAGCGGCGTATTCGTCGATCCTCGGCCGGGAGCGGCGCCCGCGTCCGTGGCCTCTTGCGCGCTTCCCGGGCTGGTCCAGTTTATCGCGCAAGTCGTCGAATGCCTCCCCGAACGACCGGCTCCATTCCGCGCGGGTGATCGTCCGCGGCAGTGGCGGCGAGCCGTCGACGGCGCCGTCGAGGGCGTCGAGCTTATGGGCCGCCTCGTGGATGACGACGTTGTACCCGTCGCACCAGCCCGAGGCTTCGACGTCCCGGTACGACAGCACCACGGGCCCGAGGCTGGTGACCTCACCCGCCAGGTCGTCCTCGTATTCCTCGTACGTGTCGCCCGAGACCCGCCGGGACTGCGTGACGCGGTACCCGTCGCGGACCACGATGATCGTGTGCCAGCGCCTGAACGCGTCGAGGCCGATCGAGAGCACGGGAAGGCAGGCTTGCGCCGCGATCGAAAGCCGCTTGCGTTCGTCCAGTTCCACGTCGGGTGCGGGCGCAAAGTCCTTTTCGGCGAGGAAGGCTGCCGAGAGGAAACGCAGGCGCGAGCGTTCGCCTTCGTCGAGCGGGCGGAAGATCGGGTGTTCGCCCATCGCCCAGTCCCAGGCTGCATCAGGGACCGGGTGCGCTTCCGCGGCCCTGGCGCGGCGGCGTTCCCGCATGCCCGACAGGAAACCCACGCCGGTCAGATCCGGTACATGAGCTCGGTATACCCGGGGAAGGGCCAGAGTTCGCGGGGGATGACGCGTTCGAGCGCGTCGGCGGCGGCGCGGAGTTCGGCCATCGACGGCACGAGGACGTCATGTACCTGCCGGGCCTGTACCTGGGGTTCTTCCTCGGCCCGGCTGCGGACGGTCGAGACGCGGCGCTCGAGGTCGTCGGCGTGGGCCGCCATCCGGTCGAGGCCGGATCCGACCGTCACGAGAAGGTCGCTGATCGTCGGGTTCGCGCTCCCGGCGCGGGTGAGGGACTCGGCGGTGCGCGCCAGGCGGCCGAGGGTTTCGGTCGCTGCGGGGGCGATCCACCTGTGCGCCATCTCGATCATGATCTGGGCTTCGATGACCAGCTTCTTCACGTAACGCTCGAGTTCGATCTGGTGCACGGCCCCGAGTTCCGCCGCGCTCATTACGCCGCGGCGGCCGAGCATGGACACCGCTTCCGGGGAGACGAGCTCGGGCAGGGCTTCGGGCGTCGTGCGGAGGTTCGAAAGTCCCCGCTGCGCCGCTTCGCGCAGCCATTCCTCGGAATAGCCGTTGCCGTTGAACACGACGCGCCGGTGTTCCCGCCACGACGCGGCAACGAGCGCCACGGCGTCGGCCAACGGGTCTTTCGAAGCCTCCAGCCGGTCCGCGAAGTCCGAGAGCGCGTCGGCCACCGCGGCGTTCAGTATCGCGACGGGCGTGGAGACTGATTCGCTCGAAGACGGCATGCGGAATTCGAACTTGTCGCCCGTGAAGGCGAATGGACTCGTGCGGTTCCGGTCGGAAAGGTCGCGCGGCAGCTTCGCGAAGGTGGAGGCGCCCATCTCGAGCTCCCCGCAGCCGTCCGTACCCGATACGCGGCCGGAGCAGAGCCGCTCGAAGATGTCGGTGAGCTGGTCGCCGAGGTAGACGGACACGATGGCCGGGGGCGCCTCGTTGGCTCCGAGGCGCAGGTCGTTGCCGGCGCTCGCGACGGTGGCCCGCAGGAGGGGCGCCCAGCGGTCTACCGCCTCGATGACCGCGGCCGTGAAGACGAGGAAGCGGAGGTTGGAGAAGGGGTCGGCCCCCGGCTCGAACAGGTTGGCGCCATCAGCGGCGAGCGACCAGTTGACGTGCTTCCCGGAGCCGTTCACGCCGGCAAAGGGTTTTTCGTGGAGCAGGGCGACGAGGTCATGGCGCTCGGCCACCTTGCGCAGGGTCTCCATGACCAGCTGGTTGGCGTCGGCGGCGGTATTGGCGCTCGAGTAGACCGAGGCGATCTCGAACTGGTTGGGCGCCACCTCCTTGTGCTGGGTCTTGGCCGGGACGCCGAGTTTCCAGAGTTCGTGGTTGAGTTCGCGCATGAAGCCGGCGGCCCGGTCCGGGATCTGGCCGTAGTAGTGGTCCTCGAGCTCCTGGCCCTTGGGGGCGGATGCGCCGAAGAGGGTGCGCCCGCAGAGCATCAGGTCGAGCCGCTCCCCGAAGAGCTCCTTTTCCACGAGGAAGTACTCCTGCTCGGCGCCGACGCAGGAGACCACGCGCCGGGAACCGGTGTCGCCCAACGCGCCAAGCACCCGCGCGGCTTCCCTGCCGACGGCCTCCATGGAACGGAGCAGCGGGAGCTTCTTGTCGAGCGCATCGCCGTTGTACGAGACGAATGCCGTGGGGATGTAGAGCGTGACGCCCGAGCCGTCGTCCTTGAGGAATGCGGGGCTCGTGACGTCCCACGCGGTGTAGCCGCGCGCCTCGAAAGTGGCGCGAAGGCCCCCGGAGGGGAAGCTCGATGCGTCGGATTCGCCCTTGACGAGTTCCCGCCCGGAGAACTCCATGAGGACCGTCCCGTCGCTGTTGGGGCTGATGAAGGAATCATGCTTTTCCGCAGTGCGGCCGGTGAGGGGCTGGAACCAGTGCGTGAAGTGGGTGGCGCCGCGCTCGATGGCCCAGTCCTTCATGGCGTCGGCCACCACCTCGGCGGCCTGGAGCGACAGTTCCCGCACGCCGGTCTGTGCCGCCTTCAGTTCCTGGTAAACCGTCTTCGGAAGCCTTTCGCGCATGACGCGGTCGTCGAAGCGGTTCTCCCCGTACATCCGCGCGAGCGGAACCGAATAATCATGATCCTTTTTCATCGCCGCCTCCCCGGTATCCCTGCAGGCCGATGTCGGCCTGTCGCCCGTCAGCCCGGGCTATCCCCGCTTCCGCAGGGCTCGATATTTCTTCACGAATCCATAGGGCCGGTAGGTCATCTTGGCCTGCCGCAAGCCCTCGTCGCCCAGGTCCTGCTCGCGGTTCACGGTCTTGAAGTAGGCCGGGAGTCCCTGCGCGAAAGCCTGGTTGATGAACTGGTAGATTCCCTTGTAGCCGTCCACCGCCTTTTCGAAGTGGACGGCGAACATCCTCGCCTTCGCGATCGGCTCACCGAGCGCGTAGCCGACCGGCTTGCCGTCGACGTAATAGACGCAGCCCCGCATGCCCAGCGTCTCCAGGTTTTCGAGCCCCTCGATGGCGGCCTTCGTGTCCCCGTCGATGCCCTTGGCTTCGCGCCACGCCAGGGCCACACCGATCGCATCGGCGACGTTGGCCTTCGTGATGCGCCGCTGCTCGTAGGTGTAGGAATTGAGGAATGCGTTGACGAGGTTCCGCTTCTTGTGGTAGTCGCGGCCGGCAAGCTCGGCCAGGTCCCTGCGGCAGTAGAGGTAGTCGAAGTTGTCGCGGTCCTCCACCACTTCGAACCCCTGCTGCTCAAGTTCGATCTGGTGCTTCGCCACCTGGGATTCCGAGAGGTTCTTGTGGTAGGCGTGGGTCCTGTGGAGGTCTTCCAGGTGGTCGGCGTCCGGCACACCGCAGGGCGTCAGGAAAAAGCGCTCGCCCTTCTTGATCCCGGACATGACCAGGGTCTGGCCGGGAATACGCGCGATCTTGTAATCGTAGGTTTCCCTGAACAGGTAGAGGCCGGTAAAGGTGAACTCCGAAATGCCGTCCGTGAGCAGGTTGAGCGACGGGTAGAGCTCGTCCCGCATGTCCAGCGAGATGGGGGTGAAATCGGGGTAGTCTTGGATGGGCATGGGGCAATAGTGGCGAAAATCGGCCCGTGAGGCAAGGAGCAGGCGGGGAAAACCGCAATGTGGGTGAGGAAGGCGATCAGGTGAGCGGCGGGAGGGCGTTCCATGATCGGCGACGGTCGATGCATGAGCATGCCCGATCTGTGGCGCAATCCGTATTGATGCATCCAAAAACATGAATCCCGGAAGGGTGATTGTCCTTTTCCAGAATGTGTCGATGCTTACTGATCCTTGCTGAAGTAAGGAAACATGAATCATCCATTCTTCGCAGGTTCCAGCAAGTATATGTTCGCAGAAATGAAACTGCTATGCATAATAAATCCTGATGCCATAGTCAATAAGACCTTATCTCCGATTGACAAATGATAATTCATATCCCATGATCGTGGTAAGCAATCAAGAAGTCTTGCTGCTTTGAAATTCGGGGGACCAAATGTCGCAACCGCTGTCATCAGCCTGCCAACCGCGCGCCTCGGTATTCAAACAGGATCGTCGGGCTACCGTCCTGAACCTCGACAACTTCCTGAATGGAACTATCGAGGGCAAGGAGTTCTTCCAGGAGAACTACCTGACCAACGGCATGGAAACCCTCATCGACAGGTCCTTCCGCCATCTTGCGGATGGCGCCACCGGCAATTCCATCTTCCATCTCTCCCAGTCCATGGGCGGCGGCAAGACCCATAGCATGATGGCTCTCGGACTCCTCGCGCGTGACCCCGGCCTTCGGAGTTCGGTATTGGGTGACAAGAATCCGGCGCCTAAACTCGGCAAGGTCCATGTTCTTGGCTTCAATGGCCGTCAATCCGACGTACCCCTGGGCATCTGGGGGAGCATCGCCGAACAACTGGGAAAGAAAGACCAATTCAAGGTGTATTACACGCCCCTGTCGGCGCCCGGTCCGGAGGCATGGCGAACCTTGCTTGGCTCGGAACCCGTCATCATTCTTCTCGATGAGCTTCCACCGTACATGGAGAATGCGCGGTCAGTGTCCGTCGGCAATTCCGATCTTTCGGTCGTCACCACGACCGCCCTCGCCAACCTCATGGTGGCCGCGTCGGACATGCCGAACGCCATCGTCGTGCTGAGCGACCTTGCCGGCAACGCCTATCAGGACGGCGGCAACCTGATCAACAATGCATTGGCAAACCTCAAGAACGAAGCCAAGCGGATCGCCCTTCCCATCACACCGGTCAATCCCCAGGGCGACGAGCTTTTCCACATCCTCCGCTGCCGCCTCTTTGAGTCGCTCCCCGCGGAATCGGTCCGCAAGGACGTTGCCGACAGGTATCGTGCCAGTCACGCCGAATCTGTCCAAATGGGGTTGACCTCGAGTTCTTCCGATGGCCTGTTCCAGAATGTCCTGGACGCCTATCCCTTCCATCCCGCCTGGCGCGAACTCCTCGGCCGCTTCAGGGAAAACGAAGGTTTCCAGCAGACCCGCGGCGTGATCCGTCTCATGCAGATGGTCGTATCCAATCTCTGGAATACCAGGCGCGCCGACGGTCTTGAGCTGATCCATCCCTATGACATCGACCTAGGCGACAACGAGCTGGCTTCCGAGATCCGGTCGATCAACCAGAGCCTGTCGGAAGCGGTTGCCCACGACATCAGCCATGAGGGTACGGCGGAAGTCGAAATCCTCGACAGGAAGAATGGCTCAAACGATGCCAGCGAAGCCGCCAAGCTTCTCCTTCTCGCCTCCCTTTCCGCCACCGCGGGTGCCGTCAACGGCCTCAGGGATTTCGAGGTCTATGACTTCCTGCAGCGGCCCGGCAGGGATCTCTCGGCACTCAAGACGAAGGTGCTCGACGAACTCGATATCCGGGCCTGGTATCTCCACCGTTCTCAGGACGGACGCCTTTTTTTCAAGAATCAGCAGAACCTCGCCGCGCGTCTTCGCAGCACGGCCGAGGGCCTCCACAACGAGTCCGTCGCCAAGGAACTCAGGCGCTTCCTCAAGGAGCGCTTTGAACCCGTGCTCAAGGACCTCTACCAGAAGGCGGAACTCCTGCCCGCCCTCGACGAAGTCCTGGTCGAACAGGATCGCGTCTGCCTCATCCTGTCCGAGCCCTCGGGGGCTTTCGAGGGCCTCGCTCTGGCCAAGGAGTGGCAGGATTGGTGGGCTCAACAGACCTTCAAGAATCGCGTCATGTTCCTCACCGGTTCAAAGCTGGTCATGGGCAACGTCAAGGACGCCGCCCGCCAGTACCGCGCCCTCCAGAGCATCGAGGAGGAACTTCACGCCGAGAACACGCAGCCGAATGATCCCCAATGGAAGGCCCTGGATACCCTCAAGGACAGGATCCTCTTCCAGTTCACCTCCGCGCTGACCCAAGCCTTCGATACCCTCGTGTACCCGAGCATCAACAACGCGCTCAGGCAGACTTCCATCATTCTCGAATTCAAGGGCAATACCTGGCGTGGCGAGGAAGTCCTCCGCAAGACCCTCGTCGATGCCCAGAAGTTCACTGCCGATGTCACCGCGGATGTCTTCCGTCAGAGATGCGAGCAGCGTCTGTTCGTCTCGAACCCGAGCCAATGGGCCGAGGTGAAGCGCCTGGCCGCCACCAATACGCTCTGGCAATTCCATAGGCCCGATGCGCTTGATACCTTGAAGGCAGAGGCGATCAGAAAAGACTACTGGCGGGAGGAAGGCAGCTACGTCCGCAAGGGCCCCTTCGCCAAAGCTGAAACCAGCGTAAAGCCCCTCTTCCTTTCGCGGGATGACCATGGAGTCAGCTGGCTCAAGATCGAGGCCCTCCACGGGGATCGCGTCCATTATGAGGGCGGCACGAATATACCTACCGAGGCCAGTTCGAAGGTGGGCGATTTCCAGCGTTTCCAGGCCAAGGCTCTTCGGTACAACTTCATCTGCGTCGATTCCCGCGGGGAGCATCCGACGGGAGCCCCGGTCGAGTGGGTCGGCGAACCGGATCTCAAGTACGCTTTTGATCCCGCTACCCGCAAGGTAACGCTTCGCAGTCTGCCCGCCGGCCAGATCTCCTACAGCACCGATGGCCGGTCGCCTGAATACGGCGGCAGCTATGACGCGCCTTTCGTTCCGCCCGAAGGCTGCACCGTTGTCCTCGCCGTCGCCGAGGTCGAGGGCATCAAGTCCAAGCAGCTCAAGGTTTCCATTCCCAAGAGCGATAACGGTGGTCTCTTCGAGATCTATCCCCATGCGGCCTGCCGCTGGTCACGACGCCACAAGCTGGATGACTCGGGCGCGACCTGGAAATTCATCGAGGCCATGGAAAAGCATATCGTCACGGCTTTCGACATCATCATCAAGGCGGAGAACAGCTCGGGCGACCAGGCCCTCGAGTATCTTGGAAGCCGCCCTTCCGGCTATGACGCCGGCCAGCTCCGGCAGCTTTGCGACGCGCTCCAGGACCTCGCCGGCGCGGGTACCGTGCGCCTTGAATGCGCCCGCTCCCATTTTCCTTCGGGCCAGGCCCTCCTTGACTGGCTTAAGGAAGCGGGAGTGACAGCCATCCCCGAAGAAGTTGACCAGGATGGCATCGATGGCTAGAGCAAGTGCCAAAGCCGATAGCCGCCTTTGCCTTGGCCTCGGATTCTTTCCCGAGGAGGCGCGGCATGGCTTCCTCCTTGACCTTCCAGCCGGCAAGGACGACACGGCCGGAGTAAAGCTTTCCGAGCACCGGGTCTGGAATCTCGCGGATGGCACGATCGACGTAGGCGTTGTCGGCCCCGCCGACCCAGGGCTTCGCGCCGTCGTGGAACGCTTCCGCTGGGACGAAATCGGCCCGGTCTTTTGGGAAGAGGCCGGTCAACGACTGAGGAACGCCGGAATCGCCGTGCCCCGCATGCCCAAGAAAGGCCGTATCCCCATCCACGCCTCGCTCGGCAAGGAGCTCTGCGTCCTCCTCTGGGCCATCGAGGATGCCGATTCTGCGCTCATCCCGGAAGCTGTCCGCAATTGGGAAGGACTTGCCCCCGAGGAACGCTGGTGGCTCTATACCATGACCGCGGCAGCCACAGGGCAGGCCCAGCAACGGGGCATCGGCTGGCGCAAGGCGCTGCGCTTCGCCCTGACGGAGAATCCCCTGGTCAAAGGCGAAGGGCTCCCGCCCAAGGCCCGCAAGGAAATGCTGAGATCGAGCCAGATGAATCTTTTTTGATGCGTGGAGAGAGCATGGCGAACGTGGAAAAGTGGCTGCCGCTGTACAATGAGAAGGGGCGAGTCGAGTTTCTGGAAGACGAGACTTTTACCACGCGGGTATGGCTGCCTCCCGAGGGTGCAGCTACCCCGCAAGCTACCCCGCAAGCCACCCTGCAAGCTACCCCGCAAGTTACCCCGCAAGCTACCGAGCAAGCCACCGAGCAAGCCACCGAGCAAGCCGAGCGTGAGGCAAAGTTGCTCGAGTTTTGTTCTATTCCTCGTAGCCGCGAAGAAATGCAGGCATTCCTCGGGCTTGCGGACCGCGAGCACTTCCGGAGCGCCATCCTCATGCCACTCCTTGAACAAGGCCTGCTTGCCCCGACCATCCCCGACAAACCGAACAGTCCCAATCAACGCTACATACGGGTCGCAGGAGGCAAATGATGAGAAGCGCTGTTCCGTCAATGCCGCTTGATGAAATGCGCCGCCCTGGACATACTCGATCCAACAAGACCCCTCGCGCCTCTGCTCGCATGCGCACCCAGAGGGGTTCTTTTTTTACAACAAGCACCAAGTTCCAAGGACCCATCCCATGACCGATGGCCCCACCTTTATCGAGACACAATTTCCCATCGCCAGACTCTCAGCGGAGTCATATAAGGAGCGCAAGGCGAATAACGGGCAGACGCTTACACGTCTAGGCAAATGGTGGGGGCGCAAGCCGCTGATTCTGGTGCGGGCTTCCATCCTGGGCATGCTCATGCCCGCCTCCAGCAACCCGAAGAAAGACCGCGAGATCTACCTGAAGATTCTCACCATGGACGATGCGGGTACCTGGGATCGCTGCAAGCCTGCCGTGCAGCGCAAAACCACGCGTGCCGCCTTTGATCGCTTGCCCTATGCCGAGCGCATCGCCGAATGCGAACGCCCCGAAAATGTCGCGGGCCCCTCGGCGGCGGCGTGGGCGGAGATCAACGCCCACCTGGACACCAGGGCGGAGTCCTTGCCCGAGCTGGTCGAGCAACTCGGAAAGCAGCAGTTCGGCCACACGCCCCGCGTGGGCGACAGCTTTTGCGGCGGCGGTTCCATTCCCTTTGAAGCCGCCCGCATCGGCTGCGAAGCCTTTGGCTCCGACCTCAATCCCGTGGCGGGCCTGCTCACGTGGGCCAGTTTGAATCTGCTCGGCGGTGGCAAAGCGGTGCAGGAAGAAGTGATGCGCGTGCAGGCGGAGGCCCTCGCCGCTGCCGACCGACAAGTCACCGCGTGGGGCATCGAACACAACGAGCGAGGCGAACGCGCCGATGCCTATCTTTACTGCGTGGAAGTGAAACCCGAGGGCTGCGACTATTATATCCCGCTGGCCCCCAGTTGGTTGATCGGAGAGAAATCCAAAGTGGTCGCCCGGTGGCAGCGGGTATCCGGTTCAGACCGTCTGCAGCCGGACATTGCGGTGGTCAACGATGCCGAACTGAAACTCTATAAGGAGAAGAAGGGGGCGACGGTGGGCGACAGCCGGGCCATCGATCCCTTTGATGCCAGCCGCTCCTGGTCGGTGGAATCCCTGCGCGGCCCGGAGGGACTGCGCCGCTGGAGCAATGACGATGTGGTGCCGCGCCCCGGCGATGTGTTTCAGGAACGGCTCTACTGCATCCGCTGGATCAATGCCCAGGGTGAACGCCGCTACGCCGCCCCCGATGACGCCGACCTGGCGCGGGAAACCAAGGTGCTGGCCCTGTTGCGCGAACGCTTTGCCCAGTGGCAAGGCGAGGGTTTTATTCCATCCAAGGCGATTCCTGAGGGCGGTGACGAAACCGCGCGCCTGTATCGCGAGCGCGGCTGGACCCACTGGCATCATTTGTTTACGCCGAGGCAGTTGTTGATTCTTGGCGTTTTTGCTGAAGCGTCGTTTCAGTTTGCGAAGAATCTGGATGCCCGTGTTGCGTGCCTATTAGGTCTTGGGAGAGTTGCGAACTTTGGCTCGAGGCTTTGTCGATGGCAAGCCGGGTTAGTCCACGACAAAGGAGTGGACGTTTTTAGCAATCAAGCTCTGAACACGCTTTTCAACTTCTGTTGTCGCCCGCTTGAGCCGTTGCGAGAGAGCTGGGTCGTGTTAGAGCGACTGCGCGACAAGCTTCCGAATTCGGGCACAGTTATGGTCATTGACGCCCGTGACATCAGTGAGACCTGCGACTTCTGGATCACCGACCCACCTTACGCCGACGCGGTCAACTACCACGAACTCGGCGACTTTTTCCTCGCGTGGTATGACAAGCAGCTGACGGATGCCTTCCCCGAATGGATCCCCGATGCCCGCGCCGAACTGGCGGTGCGCGGCGATGGCGACGACTTCCGCCGTTCCATGGTGGAGATCTACCAGAACCTCACCCGGCACATGCCCGACAACGGCCTTCAGCTCGTCATGTTCACTCACCAGGACCCGTCTGTCTGGGCTGACCTCGGCATGATCCTCTGGGCCGCGGGGCTCAAGGTCAGCGCGGCCTGGACCATTGCCACGGAGACTCCCGCAGGAGGCATCAAGAAAGGCAACTACGTCCAGGGCACGGTCCTGCTCGTTCTACGCAAGCGCATCGACGCTGGCAACGCCTTCCTCGACGAGCTCTATCCGCTTGTGGAAGATGAGGTAAAACAGCAGATAGACTCGATGCGTTCCCTCGACGACGCTTCAGATCCAAACTTCGGCGACACTGACTACCAGCTTGCCGCGTATGCGGCCGCCCTCCGCATCCTGACCCAATACCAGAGCATCGATGGCCAGGATGTGAGCTATGAGCTCTTCCGCGCCAAGCCGGGGAAGGGCAAGGGACGCGCAAAGGCTGGTTCAGCAATGCCCGAAAAGTCCCGCTTTGAACAGGTCATCGACCGCGCCATTTCCATTGCCTGTGACTACCTCGTTCCGAAAGGCCTCGAGGAAGCATGGATGCGCCTTGGTCCCGATGAGCGCCTCTATCTCCGTTCCCTTGACGTGGAAGGCCGTGGTGAACGCCGGCAGGGCGTTTACCAGGAGCTTGCCCGTGGTTTCGGGGTCCGTGAAGTCAAACCCATTCTCGCCTCGACGACGGCCAACCAGACGCGTATCAAGACCGCTTCGGAGTTCGGGAACCGTGACCTCGGCCCACTTGGCGCCGAAGGCTTTGGCGGCACCGTTCTCAGGCAGCTTCTCTTTGCGCTCCATGCCTCCCGCGAGGAGGAGAATCCCACCAGCGGGCTCCGCTATCTCAAGGACGAGCTTGTCGATTACTGGCAACATCGGCAAAGGCTCATCGTTATCCTCGATTGGCTTTCTCCTCTCGCTCGCGTGGCAGGCATGGAGGACTGGAAAGCGGATGGCGAATATGCTCGTCTCCTGGCGGGATTGCTGAGGGGGGACCATGGGTGATATTTCTTTCCGCTCGGAAAAGGCAAATGAGCACCGTTTTATATTGTCTTCAAATATATACAGTAAAATGATATAGTGATTTCTATGATAAATCATGCCAGGAGGTCGTAGCAAATGATCAAACCCTTGCCCCTACGCTTGCTCGAACCCTCTTTCAAGGATCCTCTTACGGATCTTATCCTGGAATTGGACCACCAGAGGATCTTTGTCTTGGGAGGATCGACCCCGCCAACACTATTCTTTCAGCTCAAGGAACTCTTTCATATTCTCGAAACCCTCGGTTCGGCGCGCATAGAAGGCAACCGGACAACCATAGCGGAACTCGTCGAGCGTAAACTGGACAATCCTGCCGAGGATGAAAAACCCCATGAGATACGCAACATCGATACGGCCCTTATCTTCATCGAGGAAACCTGGAGCCGTGACCCAGAGAACTTCCGCATCGACCATAGGCTCATCCGCGAGTTGCACAGGCTGACGACAAGCGGTCTTTCCGTGGGAGCGGAAGGGGACGCCACCCCCGGTTGCTACCGCGCCGGGCAGGTCAGGATTGCCCGGTCCGCTCACCAGCCTCCCGATGCCGCCGACGTCTTCCCTTTCATGGACGAACTGCTCAACTACCTTAACAATCCCGATCCACCTAAGTACGACCTCCTCAAGATCGCCTTGGCGCATCACAGCTTCACGTGGATTCACCCCTTCTCCAACGGCAATGGAAGGACCGTCCGCCTCTTCACCTATGCCCTTCTCTTGAAGACCGGTTTCCGTGTTGGCGGTCCGCGGCCTGCCACGCGTCTCCTCAATCCGACCGCGATCTTCTGTTCGGATCGTGACAAGTATTACGATATGCTCTCACGTGCGGATACCGGTACCGACGAGGGCCTCTTATCGTGGTGCTCCTATGTGCTTTCGGGATTGAAGGTCGAGCTCGACAAGGTCGCCAGGCTCCTCGACTACGACTGGCTCAAGAAGAATATCCTTGTGCCGGCCATCGTGGAACTGCACCGGAAGAACGGGCTCTCCAGCCATGAGCGGACCGTGCTCCTTCTCACGCTCGACAAGGTCGTCATCAGGAATCAGGATATCCGGCCTTCCCTCAATTCCATCAGCATGGTCCAGGCCTCAAGAATCCTCGCTGAACTTCGCAAGCGTCGGCTTCTGGTGCCTGCCTCGGGGGCCGAGCGAAGCTATGAACTCGGCATCTCGCAGAGTCCTCTTCTTCGCACCGTCCTTCGCCAGCTTGACCGGCAGGGATTCCTCCCGCTCAAAGGCGAGATATGATCGCGCGCCACTCTTCACGGAGAAGCCCGCTTGACGCGGAGGTCCTCAAGGCGAGATTGGCCGGGGCCTCGTCCTACGACCGTATCGCTGGCTACTTCCGGTCGAGCCTCTTCGAGATTGCGGGTGAGGAGCTGGACGCCATATCAGGACCGATCCGCATCATCTGCAATTCCGATCTGGACGCGCGCGACGTGCTCACCGCCCAGGCCGCTCAAGCGGCACTTCGTTCAAGCTGGTGCCGTGGTGAACCCGAAAACTTGCCCCCGGCCGCCCAGGGCCGCATCCAGGCTCTCTACCGCTTCCTCTCGACGAAGCGCATGCAAGTAAAGGTCCTTCCTGATGATGTCTTCGGGCTCATCCACGGCAAGGCTGGCCTGATCCGCTATCCCGATGGTCGGGCAATGACTTTCCTTGGTAGCGTCAACGAGAGTGCCACGGCCTGGAAACTGAACTATGAACTCCTCTGGGAAGACGATAGCCCCGAGGCAATCGCCTGGGTCGCCGAGGAGTTTGAAAGCCTCTGGCACGACACCCACGCCGTCGACCTTGCCTGTTGCCCCTTCGTGGAAGTGGATCTCAAGCGCTTGGCCAAGCGCACGGTCATCGCCGTAGGCGACTGGCGGGGCGCGCCGGAACCATCGTCGGTGGCCGTTGAAAGTCCCGTCTATCGCAGGGAACAGGGCCTCTGGCCCCACCAGAAATACTTCATACGCCTTGCCATCGAACGCCACCGCCGGGCATCCGCCCGCCTTGTCCTCGCCGACCAGGTCGGTCTCGGAAAAACCGTCCAGCTTGCCATGGCGGCCCTCCTCATGGCCCTTGAGGGCCCGGGGCCAATCCTCATTCTCGCCCCCAAGGCCCTCCTCAAGCAGTGGCAGGTCGAGATGGTCGACCTCCTCAGGATGCCTTCCGCCCGATGGACAGGCAGCGCCTGGGTCGATGAAAACGGCATCGAGTATCCATCCGATGGCATCGCGGGTCTCGCTTCCTGCCCGCGTCGACTTGGCCTCGTTTCCCAGGGCCTGATCACCCGCGGCCGGAAGGATGTATGGGACAGCCTCCTTTCCCGCGAGTATCTCTGCGTCATCGTCGATGAAGCCCACCGTGCCCGCCGTCGCAACATCCCCAAGGTCGATGCGAGCGCTGACGAGGTCAACGAGAAGGCCGAACCCAACAAGCTGATGGAGTTCCTTCAGAAGATCTCCCCCGGAACCAGGTCGATGCTTCTGGCAACGGCCACGCCTGTCCAGCTGCACCCCGTCGAGGCCTGGGATCTCCTGGGCATCCTTGGCCTTGGTCATTCATCTGTCCTTGGGGACTGTCGCCTTCGTTTCGGTCCATGGTGGCGCCCGGCCGAATGCCTGGAAGTCGCAACCGGCTCCAAGCCGCTCCCGGAGCATCCCGGAGATGCCTGGAATTACCTTCGGGATCCTGTCATCACCGAGGACGAAGACGAGTGCAACGTCATTCGCGACATCCGCGACCGTTTCAGGATGAAGGCCGATGATTGGACGCTTAAGCCCGAAGACTACGAACGTATCCCGATAGCTTTGCGACGAAACAAGATCGAAGGTTCCTGGCTCGCTTCCTATCCGGCCAGGCACAATCCCCTTCTGCGCGGAATCGTTCGCCGCACCCGGCAGTACCTCGAGGAAACGATCAATCCAGTCACCAAGCAGTCCTTCCTCCCCAAGGTGGCGGTGGTGTTGTATGGAGAAAGCACCGCCGCCGCGCTCGGCCTTGGGCCATACCTTTCCGATGCCTATGTGGAGGCAGAAAAATTCAGCCGACTTCTCGCCAAGCGCGTACAGTCGGCGGGCTTCTTCAAGACGCTCCTCCTCCGACGCCTTGGCAGCTCCCTGGAAGCCGGCAAAGGCACCATCACCCGCCTTCTGGCACGCGCTGAAATCACCGACACCGATGATACCGAGGATGATGAAGAGCTCTTTGATTCAGACACCCAAGTGACTTCCTTCGAGGACTTCACCGGGGAGGAAGTCGAATCCCTCCATAGATGCCTGGCCCTGCTCGAATCAAGCGGTGAAGAGGATCCCAAGCTTGCGGAGGTCTACCGCTACCTCTTCGAAGGCTCCAGTGAACACCAGCGTGCGACCGGTCCCTGGCTTGACAGGGGGTGCATTCTATTCTCCCAGTACTACGATACCGCTTTCTGGATCGGCCAGAAACTCGCCGGGCATCCGCTCGCCGGTTCGCAAACAATCGGCCTGTATGCCGGCTCGGGACGCTCCCTTATCTGGGAGAACGGCAGAGCTCGCCGCGCCGACCGTGACGAGATCAAGGCCATGGTTGCCCAAGGTCGCATCAAGATCCTTCTCGGAACCGATGCCGCCTCGGAAGGCCTGAACCTCCAGCGCCTCGGCAGCCTTGTCCACATCGACTTACCCTGGAATCCCACCCGCCTGGAGCAGCGCAAGGGCCGCATCCAGCGCATCGGCCAGCGTTACCCGGAGGTATGGATAGCCAACCTCCGTTATCGCGATTCGGTGGAAGATCGCGTCCACGTACTCCTCTCCCAGCGACTTGCCGCCATTCACGGCCTCTTCGGACAGATCCCCGACACCCTGGAGGACGTCTGGATCGCCATGGCCATGGGTGACCAGGAAGACGCCGCCCGACGCATCGATCGGGCCACAGCCCTTAAAGCCAATCCATTTGATGCAAAGTACGGCATTGTGGTCGACGAGGATTGGGACAGCAACCCTCGGGTCATTGATCCGATTGAGACGGCGGAGGTATTGAGAAAGGGGTGGCTTTGTTGATACACTGGGATGTTATTCTTCAAGCTCATTTCAATCTTTCCATCATGATGCAGAGGCGACGCCATGAAGGCTGTTGTCGACCTCCTCCGCAAGAAAGAAAGCACTGCCCGCCTTGTTGCCCTTTCTACTTGTCCCGGATTTGCCCGATGGCCCAATCGAGGGCTTCCTGAACCATGGAGGCTGGCGGCTGCCGGATGAACCCGGCATCCTCGAGCGAGCGGAACATGGCCCGGGACGCTTCGATGTCGGCGAGCGCGCGCGCGTACACGTCGCCGCGGGGAAGGGGATTCCGCGCCACGCCCTCCGCTGCGGCCTGCTCGGCCACGTCCGCCGCCTCCGTGGCGAAGACCCCGGTTTCTTCCATGGATGGCATGATGCTGTCGGGCGAGATGCCGCGGCGTTTCGCGAAATCGGCCAGGGAATGCGCGCAGCGTATGGCCATGCCGTCGGTGATCCCCCTGGCGCGCACGAGGAGGGCGCCCTTGAGGATGCCCGGGAAGCAGACCGAGTTGTTCACCTGGTTCGGGAAGTCCCCGCGGCCCGTGGCCACGATGAAGGCGCCTTCCTCCTTCGCGGCATACGGCCATATCTCCGGCACCGGGTTGGCGCAGGCGAAGACGATGGCCCTGTCCGCCATGGAGCGGACCCAGGGGCGCTTGATGACGTCCGGTCCAGGGGCGGAGAGCGCGATGACGACGTCCGCGCCCTTCATGGCTTCTTCCGGCGTCTCCAGCCTTCCCGGGTTGGTCGAGGCGGCCAGTTCCCACTGGCGGTATGCGGACGCGTCGGATTCCAGGTCCCTTCTTCCGGCATGGAGGCCGCCGTGCAGGTCGAAGAGCGCGATCTTCCCCGGATCGCCGCCGCCCGCCATGATGAGGCGCGCGATCGTCGTGTTGGCCGCGCCCGCCCCGAAAAGAACGATGCGGACGTCGGGAAGCCTCTTGCCCGCCAGTTCCAGGGCGTTGAGGAGCCCTGCCAGCGTGACGCAGGCGGTGCCCTGGGCGTCGTCGTGCCAGACGGGTATGTCGCAGGAATCGCGCAGCTCGTCGAGGACCCTGAAGCAGTTGGGTTGGCTGATGTCCTCGAGGTTGACGGCTCCGAATGAATGCTGGACCATGCGCACGAAGTCCACGATCCGTCCCGGGTCGTGGATGCCGTCCCGGCCGCGGGAATCCATGCAGAGCGGCACGGCGTCCACGCCGCCGAGGTATTTCATGAGGTAGGCCTTGCCTTCCATGACGCCCATGCCGCCGGGGGGCGAGCAGTCCCCGTCGCCGAGCACCCTGGTGGAATCGCTCACGATGGCCACGGTGTTCCCGCGGCCGGACAGGCTGAAAGATTCGTCCTCGCCCGTGCCGAAGGAATCCCGGATGGCCGTGGAGACGGAGGACACGCCCGGGGTGTACCATACCCCCAGCCACGACGGGTGGGGCAGGCCGCAGCGCGGGGCCGTCTGGAGCTTCCCCCCGTAGAAACGGTGGGCGAGCAGGGCGAGGCGCTTGTAGAAGAGGGTCTGCGCCCTCGCGACGGCATCCCCGTCGAAGGAAGCGGGAAAGGAAGCCCTGATCTTTTGCGCGGAAATGTCGATGCTTTCGTTGAGGGACATGACGTTCTCCGTGTATAGTGGTGCTGACGCATCCTACCATAGGCTATCAGGGGCGGCGCTGTACAGGACCGTCCGCGCGAGGATCATGATCGACGGGAATCCAGACGACAACGAGAAGAACGAACCCGACCGCGCGACCGTCATGGTCATCTTCGGCGCCACAGGCGACCTGACGCGGCGCAAGCTCGTGCCCGCGCTGTACAACCTGTTCGTCGACGGACGCCTCCACGAACGGCTGTCCGTGGTCGCCTTCGCGCGCAAGCCCTTCGATGACGGATCCTACCGCGATTCGCTGCGCGACGATTGCGTGCGCTACATGGCCGAAAGGTCCGGGGAGCGTCCCTTCTCGGCCGCGGCGTGGGACCGCTTCGCGTCCCGGATTTCATATTTCCGGGGCGATTTCGGCGATCCGGGCGTCTATGGGCGCCTTGCGTCCGAGTGGCTCGGGAACCGGGAAGCGAACCTGCTCTTCTACCTCGCCTGCGCCCCCGACGCCTTCGCGGAAGTCGCCGCCGGTGTGGCCGCCGCCGGTTTCGGCACCGCGGGCCTTTCCTTCGACCCGAACCGCCCCTGGCGCCGCCTCGTCGCCGAAAAGCCTTTCGGGTACGACCTCGCGGCGGCCCGGTCCCTCAACCGCGCCCTCATGGCGGCCTTCGACGAGGAAGACATCTTCAGGGTCGACCATTACCTCGGCAAGGAAGCCGTCCAGAACCTCCTCTATTTCCGCTTTTCGAACTCCATATTCGAACCCCTCTGGAACCGGCGCTACGTCGAGCGGGTGGAGATCCGCGTCCTCGAAACCCTTGGCATCGGCGGTCGGGGCGGCTACTACGACCGGGCGGGCGCCGCCCGGGACATGATCCAGAACCACCTGCTCCAGGTGATGTGCCTGATGGCCATGGAACCCCCGGCGAGCCTGTCGCCGCGGGACATCCGCGAACAAAAGGTCCGCGTCCTCCGCTCGGTGCCCATGTACGGCCCGGAGGAATGCCGCAGGCGGAGCGTCCGCGGCCAGTACGTCGGCGGGATCTCCGCCAACGGGGAACCCATCCTCGCCTACCGCGACGAAGCCCGGGTCGAACGGGGATCGCCGACGGAAACCTTCGCGGCCGTCAGGCTCGGGATCGACAACTGGCGTTGGGCCGGCGTTCCCTTCCTGCTCGTCACCGGCAAGGCGCTCCGCGAACGCCGCGCCGAGATCGTCGTCCACTTCCGCCAGCCCGTCGACCCGCCCTTCGCCGGCATCCTCGGGGATCCGGCGAGCGCCAACGAACTCGTCGTCAACATCCGGCCGGAATCCGGCATCGCGATCAGCTTCAACGCCAAGGATGGCGGATCGGCTTCCGTCGTGCGCGAGGAATTCCGCTTCGCCGTGAAACCGCGCGGGGACCGCATTCCCTGCGACGACCGCATTCCCTGCGGGGACCGCATTCCCTGCGGCGACCGCATACCCGAAGCCTACGAACGCCTCATCTTGGATGCCGTCGAGGGCGATCCTACCCTCTTCATCCGTTTCGACGAGGTGGAGGAATCCTGGCGGGTGGCCGACGCCGTGATCCGATCCTGGGACGACCCGGGCGTACCGCTCGTCCCCTATCCGGCCGGCTCCGACGGGCCCGGGCTCGCGAAGCTTCGCGATGACCCGGCCTTCGACGCCGCGCGCGCGGAGTCCGCGCCGCGTGCGGGTTGAGCTTCAGTGATTGTCGCCAGGTTCCCGTCGCGCTCTTCGTGGATCGCGGCGGCGGTCGATGATTTCGTCGAAGCCATCCGTGGCTTCGAACCGTCGTCGTCCCCGACCGGGCGCTTCGAAATTTGCGCCGCTGGCGGAACGACCCCCGGCGGGGTATATCAAGCCATCGCCGCACTCCCTTTGAACGTGCCCGTCCGCCTGCGTCCCGGCGATGAACGCTGGCTGCCCGCGGGATCGCCCGATCGCAACGGCGTCATGCTCCGTAGGGCTTTCTCCGGGCATGCGTGGGAGATCGAGCCGGAATTCGGCGAATGGCCGTCATTCGTTCCAGGGAGTTCTCCGGAACGAGCCGCCTCGGAGTATGGGGAGCGCCTGCTCGGGGAATTCCTGGGTTTTCCCCGTTTCGACTACTGCTGGCTCGGGCTCGGGGCGGACGGCCATACCGCATCGCTCTTTCCGGGGCTTGATGCCGGCGAGGGCAGGGTGGCCGTCGCCGGAGCATCGCCCCTTGCCCCGTGCGGGCGCTTGTCGTTTTCGGCCCCGGTGTTCCGGGCCGCTCGCCGCGTCGTGTTCCTCGTCGCGGGGCCGGCCAAGCTGGATGCACTCGACCGGCTCGAATCCGGGGATCCTTCCATTCCCGCGACCCGGGCCGCTCCTGCGGACACGCTGGTCCTCTATTCGCCCTGAATCGGGCGGTATGGGGTCGGGGCGCCGTCCCTTTTCCCGGTATTCGCCGAATATGATGTTGCTACGAGAAAAAACACTTGATGCATCCGAATTTCCCGTCTACAATCAAAAAAGCTCGATCCGGCCTTTAATACCCGGATCCCATCTTACCCAGGAGGCAAGTTAATGAAGAAGCTTTTCGCGTTCGTCATCATTGCGACGATCGCCTTCGCGGTCGTCTTCGCGGCCCCGGTGTTCATCAATCTGGCGACCGGCGGCGCAGCCGGAACCTACTTCCCGCTCGGCGGAGCCATGGCCGAGATCTGGAACACCAACATCAAGAACATGAACGCCACCGCCCAGACCTCGGGCGCGTCGGCTGCCAACATCAACCTGCTCCGCGACAAGAACGCTGACGTCATCATCGTCCAGAACGACGTGGCTTTCTACGCCATCAACGGCGTCGAGCTTTTCAAGGAGAAGTATCCCATGCTGCTCGGCATGGCCTGCCTCTACAACGAAACCTGCCAGCTCGTCTCGATCGAAGGCACGGGCGTGAAGACGCTCGCCGATCTGAAGGGCAAGCGTATCGCGGTCGGCGCCGCCGGTTCCGGCGTGGAAGCCAACGCCCGCCAGATCATGGAGATGGCCGGCATCACCTATGCCGACATCAAGGTCCAGTACCTCAACTTTGCGGATGCCGTGAACAACCTCAAGGACGGCAACATCGACGCCGCCTTCCTCACCGCCGGCCACCCGACCGCCGCCGTCCAGGACCTCGCGGTTTCCAAGAAGCTCGTCGTCCTGTCCATCCCCAAGGACATTGCCGGCAAGCTCCAGCAGAAGTACCCGTTCTATGCCCCGGTCGTCATCCCGGCGAACACCTACCCGGGCCAGACCTCCGACGTCCAGACCCTCGCCGTGAAGGCCATGCTCGCCTGCTCCAAGGACCTCCCCACCGACACCGTCTACCAGATGCTCAAGACGATGTATGCCAACGGCGCCAAGCTCAAGGCCACCCACAAGGTCGGCGAGCAGATCATCCCCGCCAACGGCAAGTCCGGCATGTCCCTCAAGCTTCATCCCGGTGCCGAGAAGTATTTCAAGGAAGCGGGCGTCAAGTAAACGCCGAATGCACCTGACTGCGGGCGTCGGGGGATCGCCGACGCCCGTTTTTTATGGATACGAAAACCGTTCGCGACGTGACGCGCTTTGTTTTCATGAGGCTGCCGGCGGTTCTCGGCCTCGTCGCCGTCGTGTTCGTGTTTCGGTTGGCGGATATCGGGTTCGTTCCCGCCATCGTCCTTTCGGATGCGTACGGCTTGCCGCGCGCGATCCTGCCCCTGCCGGACGGCGTGTTTACCCATGTTTTTACGCATTCCGTCCACCTGAGCCGCGTGGATGAATCCTTTCGCGTGGGGAACGACACGAGGCTCAGGCTTTTTGAAACCAGATTCGACAACTATGGTGTCGGCATTCCGACGGACGAAGGCGAAGGCTTCCGCGAGGAAGGCGGGCGTTTTGTGCTGGATATCTCGAGAACTTTCGATCGGCTGCCGGTCAGGGTTTCCCACCTGCCCGGAGACGGCGTGGTCGTGGGTGGCAGCCAGCGTGATTTCACCGAATGGTTCGCTTCGGGAGATCTCGTCGTGATCAGCGCCATTCTCCTTCCGAATGCGATCGCGGCGTCGGATCATCCATAGAAATCCCGGTACACCGCGGAGCCGACCGGCGTCGCGGAACGACCGAAGGAATACAGACCAGGAGAAAGCACCGCTTGGCGGTCCTCTCCGGTTACCCGTCCCACGGAGGTAGTCGCCCATGAGCGATCCCAAGAACACGGCTGTCTCCCCGGCCCCCGAACCGGTCGAGGAGAAGATCAACGCAGACGAGATACTCAAGAAATTCGACAGGGAGTCGGACAAGCGCACACTGACCGGCTTTATCGGAAAGGTCGTCACGGCCATCGCCATCGTGTTTACCTGTTTCCAGGTCTATACGGCGGTGTTCGGCATGCTCGATGCCACGATCCAGCGCTCGGTCCACCTTTCCTTCGGGCTCTGCCTCATCTACCTCCTGTACCCGATGCAGAAAAAGTGGTCCCGGACGAGTATCAATCCGATCGACTTCGTCATGGCGATCGTGGGCGCCGCGATTCCAATGTACATCGTCGTGAACTACCAGGCGCTTCTCCAGGGGCCGCTCGCCGGTTCCATGGATCCCTTCAATACGGCAGTCGGCGTGGTCGGCATCCTGATCGTGCTCGAAGGCGCCCGGCGCTGCGTCGGAATGCCCATCGTGATCATCGCATCGGTTTTCATCCTGTATGCGCTCTTCGGTCGCTTCATGCCGGGCTTCCTCATCCACCGCGGCGTGAATCCGGCCGACCTCATCCAGCATCTTTTCTTTACTACCGAGGGCGTGTTCGGCATCCCGCTCGGCGCGTCGGCCACCTTCATCTTCGTGTTCATCCTTTTCGGCGCCTTCCTCGAAAAGACCGGACTCGGACAGTTCTTCATTGATATCTCCAACGCCATTGCCGGATGGGCGTCCGGTGGTCCAGCCAAAGTAGCGGTCATTGCAAGCGCTCTCGAAGGAACGGTGTCCGGTTCCTCCGTCGCGAATGTCGTGGGTTCAGGTTCCTTCACCATCCCCATGATGAAAAAACTCGGTTACAACGCCGATTTTGCGGGCGCCGTGGAGGCTGCCGCTTCCACGGGTGGCCAAATCATGCCACCTATCATGGGAGCCGCGGCTTTTCTCATGGCCGAACGGACGGGTATTCCCTATTCACGGATAATCGCGGCTGCCGCTATACCCGCCCTCCTCTACTTTTTCGGCGTTTTTGCCGGGGTTCACTTCGAAGCCAAGAAAAGCGGACTCAGGGGAATGAGCCGCTCCGAGCTTCCGAAAATCCTGCCCCTTTTCGCCAAGCGTGGTCTTCTCATCCTGCCGCTCGTCGGAATCATCTGGCTCCTCGTCACCGGTTTCACGCCCGTGAAAGCCGCAATGATGGCCATCGTCATCTCGGTGTTCTCGTCGATCGTCGTTTCGTTCCTCAACAAGGAAAAGGTCATATCCCTGAAGGATATCCTGGACGCCTTTGAGAACGGCGGCAAGGGCGTGCTCGGCGTCCTGGCGGCCACGGCCTGCGCCGGCATCATCATCGGCGTGATCACAAAGACCGGCCTCGGCCTCAAATTGGGCTCCGGTCTCATCGCCCTGGCCAACAATAACCTGTTCCTGACCCTGGTGTTCACGATGATCACCTCGCTGATCCTGGGAATGGGCGTGCCGACGACGGCCAACTACATCATAACTTCCGTTGTCGCCGCTCCCGCGGTCATCACCATCCTCGCGATGCGCACGGGGCTCGCGGTCGATGTGGAATCAATCGTGCTTCCTGCCAATATGTTCGTTTTTTACTTCGGCATCATCGCCGACATCACGCCGCCCGTGGCGCTCGCGGCTTTCGCCGGCGCGGCCATCGCCAAAGGCAATCCCATGAGGACGGGCGTCATTGCGACCAAACTGGCAGTCGCGGCCTTCCTGGTGCCGTACATCTTCGTCTACAACCCGCAGATGCTCCTCTTCGGAGTGGAACCGCTCGGCCTGATACAGATGATCATCACGAGTTGTCTGGGTATGATCGGCGTGTCGGCGGCGATGATCGGCTTTTTCCTGAAACCCCTGAACCCGATCTTCCGGATCGCGGCCTTCATGGGTGGCATCCTGCTGGTGATCCCGGGTCTGTTGACTGACGGCATCGGGGCGCTCATCCTCGTCGCCATTTTCCTGTTCCAGAAGTTCGTCGACAAGCCCGGGAATGGCATCAAGGCGGCGGCGTGACTCCGGCGAAAGCATCGACCACGGAGTCACTGAGCGACGCTTGGCGGCACGGGGAAGAGGCAATAAAAAAGGTACTTTGAGTTCAGGGGGGACGGATGCCGGCGACGGCGATCCGTCCCCCTTTCCTTTTCCCGAATTCCCTTGTTTCTCCGCTTCCCTGCGCCTCTGCGTGAGATACTCTCCGGAAACGTCTCACGCGGAGCTGCGGAGGGTTTGGAAAGGAGGGAATCCATCTGATTCCCTCAAATATCCTGTGACCTTCCTGGACCTTCCGATCCCTTCGTGTCCTTTCCCTCCTGCTTTCGTGTTTTTCGTGGTTCACTTCGCGGTTGGCCCTGTTGCAGTTTTTCCCGGGCTTTACCGGCAGTCTGGCGGGCCGGTATACTGCCCGCCTGCCATGAACGAACATGACGAAATTTTCGCGGGAGTCGACCGCGACACGACGATATACCTCATACGCCACGGGGAGAGCGAGGCCAACGCGAGGAACATCGTGCAGGGGCTCACCGAGTGGCCCCTCAACGACCGGGGGCGCCTGCAGGCTTCCGCGGCCGGAGCCTGGCTCGCGGGCAAGGGCATCGGCTCATTGCGCTGTTCGCCCCTCGCGCGCGCGAGGGAGACGGCGGACATCGTCTCGCGGACGGGAGGCCTGCCCGATCCCGTTCCCGATCCGCTGTTCCGCGAACTCGATACGGGGTGTTTTTCCGGCTTGCCCATCGACGAGTCCCGCGAGCGGTTTCCCGACATCTATGCCGAATTCGAGTACCTGAGCTGGGACGGGGTTCCTGACGCGGAACATTCGGACGCGCTGTATGAACGCGCCCTGGAGGCTTGGGCGGAGCTGCTGGGGCTGGCGTCAGGGACGGGAGCGCCCGCGGCGGCGGTATCGCATGGGGGCTTCATCCAGTGGCTCGTCCGTTCCACCTTCGGCTGCCGAAGCTGGATGCCGCTCCTGCCGACCGGGAACTGCGGCATTTTCACCCTTGTGGTCATGCCGACCCGGCCCGGGAAACCGCCTCATGTCCGCTGGAAGCACGTCAACCTGGAGCCCGCGGTAGGCCTTCCCCAGGTCATGCCGATCTTCTGAAGAGGGGGCATTCAGTTCAGCGACGGTTCCTGCTGCGGACCGGCGGTTTCGCGGTGGGCGGCGAGCGTGGCGAGGACGGCTTCGTCGGGCGTGAACTCGGGGCCGAAGACGGACCAGAGCGGCTCGCTGTGCGGGGGGCGGGCCACCACGGAGATCATTTCCCGCTTGTAGGGATGGGGGAAAGCCAGCTTCCACGCGTGCAGCATGATGAGTCCGTTCCGGGTGGACCGACGGGCGCCGTACTTGAGGTCCCCGCGTATGGGGCATCCGATCGAGGCGAGCTGGGCGCGGATCTGGTGGGTGCGGCCGGTCAGGAGTTCCACTTCGAGGAGGAAATACCGGGCCGATTCGCCGAGCTTGCGGTAGGACAGGGCGCAGACCTCGGCCGGCCACGGAGGGCCGGAAATCCCGATGACCGGCTTCAGGTGCGTCCTGTTCCGCAGGTGGTCCCTCGTGAAGCGGTGGACGAGGACGCCTTCGCCGGCCTCGGGCATGCGTTCGACGCAGGCGAGGTAGGTTTTGGCCACTTCCCGGTCGCGGAAGGACGAACAGAGAATCGCCGTGGTGCGCCTGTTCTTCGAGAAGAGCACGACGCCGCTCGCGCGACGGTCGATTCTGTGGACGGGTTCCAGGTAATGGAGTTTTTCGCCCGCTTCGGTGGCCAGCCCTTTCATGATGAACGCGCCGAGCGGTTCATCTCCCGAGTCGTCGGCTATTACCGGCACGGCGGACAATTTGTTCGCTACCAGGACGCAGTCGTCTTCGTAGAGGACGTGGTGGATCATGCGGCGGGCACTCTATCATACCATGCGCGATCGATGTAAGAGGCTGCCCACGGCGTCTTGAGACCCGGGTTTCCTCAGGCTTTCAGCGTTGTTTCGACCGCATCGTGCATCTCGTCCAGGCGTTTCATGATCCCGTCGACCACCGCCTGCTTGAGATCCTCGCCGAAATGGTGCCGTTTCTTGATGGAATCGCGGAATTCGGCGCAGTCGACGACGGGACTCGCTTCCATGACGACGCGGTCCCGCGTGACGAGGTCTTCGTGCATCTCCCCCTCGGGGTTGATGCGCAGGATGTTGCCGTTGATGGAAACGAAGACCATCTTGTCGAACCCCTTGAGGTAGGAATCGATCTCCCGTACGCCGCGTCTGGTGGAAGGGTCCCAGGGCCTGTAGCGCGTGCCCGCCGGGAAGACCAGCACCAGGTCGCCAGCCTTCTTGCGCTCCGCAAGGGCTTTCATCGCCGCGCGGTTGATTGTCATTGCCCGCGCGATTTCCGCGTGGGCTTCCTTCTTGTCGCCTGAGTCCTTTTCCACGCTTTCGAGGGACCTGCTCGGGTAAATGATGATTCGCGTGTAGGCTCCGGTCAGGACTGTGACGATGGGGTTCGTTTCGCTCAGCTTGATGCCCGCGATGGCCGTGACGGCGTCGGCGAGAGCGCAACCTTGCGGTCCGTGCTGGTGGAGGAGGTAGATGAAGACCGGAAGGTCCATGTTGCTGTAGTGTTCCAGGAGGAGGAGGCAGGAAGCTCCGGCCTTGCCGGCTTCGTACAGGGCCTTCAGATTCTCGAAGCCCCTGAGCATGCTGCCGGGCAGGAGTTGATCCACGACCATCGTTTCGAGGTAGGTGACGATCATCGGGTTGCCGCGCTGGAAGACGTTTTCCTCGGTGACGGTCATCGCCGGGGCGCCTGAGGACTTGGTCATGATCTCGGAGATGAGCGCGCGATATTTTTGGCTGAACGGTTCCATTGCGGTACGCTCCTTGCTCGAAGACGGTCAACTATAGCGGCCGTTTTTTCACCGTGTCAACCTTGATACCGTCCTGGAGAGTCACCGGGAAATTTCACCACGGAGGCACGGGGACACGGAGGGAAGAGGACGGAAGGGGCAAGAGGGGTTCAGGTATTTGAAGCGACGAGCCTGCGACCTGCATTCCCGCCAATTTTCTCTTCCGCGTTTCAACGCTTCCTTGCTCTTCTCCGTGCCGCCGTGCCTCCGTGGTCCTGCTCCCTCTAGCCGGCGTCTCAGTCGGGGAGGGCGATGCCGAGCCATCCTTTGGGATCCGAAACCGACTGGGCAATCTGGCCGATGTCCACCTTGGCCGTCGTTTCCGCGACGAGCCATTGGCGCCCGGCGAAGGGGAAGCGCGCGCCGGCTCCTTCCGCGTCGATGGCGGCCATGGCGTGGGCATATGCTTCCGATACCATCACGATGGCGTCCACGCCGTCGTGCTTGAGGAGGATGGCCATGAGGAGGGAGCGGCTGTCGCAATCCCCGCGGCGCTCGAAAGCCGTGGACAGCGGGTTCACGAAATCCGAGCCCTCGGGGTCGCGTGCGTAGGTGAAGCCCTGCGTCCATGAGAGTACGGACCTGGCGCGGTCGACGGGGGATGGCATGCTTCCCGCCGGGGTTTTTGTCATCGATGCCCTGGCCACTTCCAGCGCGAGGTAGTCGAGGCGGTGGAAGCTGTCGCGGTACACCATGCGGAAAAAGCGGCTCCAGGCGAGGGCAGCGAGGTCTTCGGCGCCGGCATAGGCCGTGAGCACGCGGAATTCGCGCTCCACGAGGAACTGGGACGCTTCCGCCTCCGCCGGGTCGTAGGGTACGGAGAGCTGAACGCCGCCGAAATCCAAGAATGTCGGCTTCCTCCGCGCGGGATCCCAAGGGGTGTCGAACTGGCTCACGGGACCGGGGTAAAGCCGCGCTTCGGCGTCGATCGAAAAGGCGTCGATGCAGGACAGGATGAAGTCCTGGTACTCCTCGAACTCGGAGGCGGGAACGTAGGCCAGGAGGAGGAAGTCCCGTTCGGGTGCACCTTCCGGGTTTTTCTGCAGGCCGTCCACGAAGAGGGCATAGCCTTCTTCGGCGCTGCCGCCGAGATCGAAGCTCAGGTCGGCGAGGACTGCCTTTCGCCGCTGGTAGGTGAATTCCTCCGAGTCCGCCTCCGCGCCGAGCTTGCGGGCGATTTCCGCCATCCCCGCCGCGGCGGAGGCGTACCTGGCGCCGTCATAGAGGATCACCTGGAATTTTATGACTTCGTTCGGGTCGGTGAAGCTGAAATTGTTCTTCCCGTCTCCGCCGGTAAACTGGAAACCCTCGGGCATGTCGATGTAGAAGCCGGAATCGGAATAGAGTTCCTCCGCCGCGGCGAAGGCCGGTACGAATGCCAGTATGAGTGCGGCCAACGCCGCGGGACGCAGGGCTTTCATGCGCATCGTGATCTCCATGGTCGCGCGGACGCGATTCGCGGGCGGCCGGAAGGCCGGCCTGGAGCCATTCCGGGTCGGTCTTCCGGCGGGACTCCCCGATGGTGATATCGGCCGAAACGGGGTTCCGGTGAAGACGGTATCGTGATTCGGTGGGGAAAACGGGATCAGGCACTTCCCGCGGGCCGGCGCCTGATCCCGGTACCGTGTTTGCGCACGCTTCGGGCGCCGGGCACGCAGCGCGGGGACGAGGCCTGGAGCCTCCCGTCCGCGATCTCCAGGGCCAAACTCCGGAATCGATCCCAGGAAGGCATATCGTCGAACCTCGCCATGACCTCGCGGCGGGCGCCGCTCTGGACCGTGAGCATGGTTTCGCCGAGGATGTCGGTTTCCAGGTTGATGGCCATGACCGGGGTCGCTGAAGCGTCGAAGAAGAAAAGCCTGAAATGGTACGGGTTGTTGTGGCTGCGGGCGGTGTCAGGCACGGCTATGGCTTCAACCCTGTACCCGCCGCGGTCGAAACGCTCCAGGCGGATGCCCGAGTAGAGGTGCTTGATCCAGGTGAGGTCACTGAGCGCATCCATGGCCGGCCTCCTCGTTCCGCACCTTCAAATATAGCGAATTCCCCGCCGCTCGTGTCGGAGGGCGCCCTCAGCGGGTGATTTTCCGGAAAAGTTCGACGAGGCGGGAGGGCAGGGCCGACACGTCGTTCAGGTACACGAGGCTGTTCCCGAAGATCTTCGACAGCCTGTCGACGGTGCTTTCGTCGAGGGTGATGCAGATCATCCGGATGCCCGCGTCGAGCGCTTCCTCGAACGCGCGCGCGAGGTCGGCGTAGGCATAATCCTCGGAGGGCCCTTCGATCCTGGAAACCCGGATCGGGGTTTCCGAGACCATCGTGACGCCGTCCTCGTTGAAGGTGGTGGATGTTTCCCCCTTGTCGACGATCCGGTCCACATAGAAGGGCATCCCGTCGGTGATGAAGAAGAGGAGCTTGACCCTGGCCTCGACCGGCCCGAGCTTCCGGGCGACGAGGTGCCTGAGTCCCGGCGCTATCCTGGAGAAGCCGCGGTCCGACGGCCTGAACGCTGACAGTTTCGAGGCGACCGACGCCTCCGCCGGGTTTTCTTCCATGTCCTTGATCACGTGGAAGACATTCGCCCTGGCGCCCATGTCGAAGAGCGCGTAGATGCCGAAGCGGTCGTCCAGGCTCCGCATCGCCTCGGAGAGGAGGAATGCGGCGGACGCTTCGTGCGCGAACACGCTGCGTTCGCCGATGGTCCTTCGGGTCGAGGGGGACATGTCGAGCGCGAGCGCGCACGCGACGTCGCGGACCTTTCTCGATCGCTGGATGTAGAAATCGTCCTCCATGGATCCGCCTGCCCGGAAATCCAGCAGGGCGTCGAAACAACGGTCGAAGTCGATATCGTCGCCGTCGTCCATCCCCGTGCGGGGCAGGTCGAGGCTTTCCTTGAGCGCCTGGAAGGCCTTGCGGACGGAGGCCGCCCGCCCCCGTTCGCGTTTCGCCAGGTCGTCGGGCGCCTGGGAGTCGTCCGCGGACGAGCCGTCCGTCCCCGAGTCCAGCTCGACGAGCAGGCACTTGTCGCGGATGTAGGCCAGCTCGGCGTGATCCCATTCGTCGTACCGGAAGATGGCCCGGTTTTCCGCGAGCCCTTCAAGTTTCGCGGCTTCCGGCCCGCCATGCTCGCCGCAGGCCCGGCGGAAGGATTCCCTCGTCTCGGCCTCGTCCCGGTTTGCCGGTCCGCCCCCCTCGACGAAGGCTCCGCCCGAGCCGGCGCTCTCTATCTCGAACTGGAGCGGGCAGTTGCGCCCCTGGCCCGATGCGTCGAGCGACGAGAAGGACACGGAAAGGACGTCGGTCGATTCGCGGAGCGCGTTGAAGGCGCGCGGGAAGCGGCGCGAAAGGTCGTCGAGGTACGTCCTGAGGACCGAGCCCGCGACCATGGCCGAGTGGTAGATGTCCGCGGCGGCGGGAGCGAAGGAGTCGAGCGGCGCCATCATCTGGCCGAGGGCGTCGGAATCGGCGTCGGAGAGTTCGCCCTTGAGCTTTCCGAACCAGAGCCGTTCGATGAGGGCCTGGAGGGTCCGGGTTTCCGGCTCGAAGTCCTCGAGGACGCGCAGCGAATCGAAATCGATCCCGTCGACCTCCGCCTTTTCCTTCGCATAACCGGGATACTTCGAGTAGAGCAGCAGGTTCACCCGGTAGTCTTCCACGATGTTGAGGACGTCCCGGAAGAGCGTGGGAAAGGGCGTCAGGAAGCCGAGCCGCACCTGGTCCGGGAAGTCCGCGAAGCCGCGGTTGACCGCCGCTTTCACCCGGTACCCGAGCGCGGCGAGCGCGGCCTCGACCTGTTTCGCGTAACGCGCCAGCAGTTTCCGGTTCCGCTCGCCCGAGCCGGGGAAGAGCCGTTCGAAAACCGCGGCCGTCGCGGAGCAGCGCACGGGATCCTGGAGAAAGCTGCCGAACTCGATATGGGCGGACTCGTGGGCGGCGCCGTGACGGAGCATGAGCAGGTTCCTGCGGGCGTCGTCGACGTAATTGACGTGGGGCGGCACCCAGATCGCCTTGCCGTCGGTGAAGAATCGGTGCTCGAGCCTGGACTCCCCTGCGGGAGTACGCCCGCGCCCGCCGCCAGAGCCCGCGTCGACGACGGGCGGGGCTTCGTCGCGGTACGTCCTCAGGGCGACGGGTTTTCCGGTGAGCGCCTGGACGAAATACGTGAAGCGTTCCCGGACATCCTCGAATTCCACGCCGGAGTCCAGGGAGGACCACACCTTCCTGCCGTGCTCGGATTTCCTGTCGAAGTACTGCCTGGCGGCCTGCGAACCGGCTCCGGCGGTCCTGACCACGCGCGCGCCCTCGTCCACCCACGCGCTCAGGTCGAGCGAGGGGTGGCGGACGACGGCGTCGAAGATCTTGGCGACGATCCCCTTGTCCGCGGAGCGGGCGTACCGGAGAAAGCCCTTCACGAGCCTGAAAACCCGCCCGAAGGTTTCGGTCTTCCCCGGGTGGAACATGGCCGCGCAGGTTTCGATCAGCGAGAGGAGGGACTTGAGCATCTCCCTCGTGTACCGTTCGTCCACCTGGAAATCCGCCAGCGCCAGCGAAGCTTCGCGGGGTCCGAATCCGTTTTTCACCCAGGTTCGCGAGAGCATGGAGAATGTTTCCCACGCTTCGAGGCCGCGGGTGCTTTCGAGGGAGAGCGCGAGGCCGAGGAAGAGGGACAGGTCGTCGGCCGAGCCCGGGACGAGGCCTGCGCGGAATTCCGCCATGGTCTTCGCAAAGGATTCACCGGAGGGGTTGCCCGGTCTGGCGGCGCAGAAGGACACGATGCAGCGGTCGAAAAGTTCGCACGCGCCGCGGACGCCGCCCAGGACCGCGTCGATGGAATTCCAGAGGGCGCGCCAGTCGATCCTGGAACCGTCGTAGGGAGAAGTCGTCGCGCCGGCTGTGGACGGGAGGCGGTCGTTCTCCAGGGGCAGGACCGCGATGCGCGCCGCCTGGAACCGTGACCTGGCGCCTTCCGCGGCGGGTTCGTACGCGCCGGCGACGAGCCTGGCCTTGCGTTGGAACGCGTTCGACCCGCCGGTCAGCTCCAGCGGTCGTTCGGCCGCCGCCCTGGCTTCCCGCGAGGCGAGCGTGACGAGGGCGGCACAGGCCGGGGTCCCGAGGAAGCCCGAGAATTCCGTTTCCCAGACCGCCGCCCGACCCGGGTCGAAGAACGGCGCGGCGCCCCGGAGCAGGGCCTCCTGGAGCGCCCGGTCGCCCCCCGAAGCCCGGAACGCGGCGGAAAAGATGCCGTAGACGCGGTCCCGTCCCAGCGCAGGTTCCAGGACCGACGCGAACGAGAGGAGGGAGCGTTCTATCGCGTCCGTGCCGTTCATCACATCAGGTCGAAGCCCTTGCAGACGTCGATGAGGGAGAGCCGCATCTGCTCGTCGTCCGTGATCGGCGAGACGAGGCTGGACAGCACCGCGTCCTCCTTCGGGACTCCCTCCGCGACGAGGGACGCCGCGTAGACGAGGAGGCGGGTCGACACGCCCTCCGTGAGCCCCTGCGACTTGAGCCCGCGTATCTTCCGCCCCGCCGCGACGAGGGACCGCGCCAGGCCTTCCTGGCAACCGCTCTCGTGGCGTACCACCTCGATCTCCACGTTCTCGGGCGGGTAGTCGAAGTCGATCGCGACGAAGCGCTGCTTGGTCGACGGTTTCAGGTCCTTGAGCGCTGACTGGTACCCGGGGTTGTACGAGACGATGAGCATGAACGAGGGCGGCGGCGTCACCGTCGTGCCCTTCTTGACCAGGGGGAGGATGCGGCGGTAATCGGTAAGGGAGTGGATGAGCACCGTCACGTCCTTGCGGGCCTCGACGATCTCGTCCAGGTAGCAGATGCCGCCGTAGCGCGCGGCCTTGGTGAGCGGGCCGTCGATCCAGCGCACGCCCTGGTCCATCGTGAGAAAAAAGCGGCCGACGAGGTCGTTCGCGGTGAGGTCCTCGTGGCAGGGGACGGTGACGAGGAAGCTCTTCTTCTTCGCGAAATCGACCGTCTCCGCGCGCACGACGCCCGCCGTGCGGTCCGCCTGGATCCGGGTAAGCACCTTGTTGAGCTTGAAGGCCATTGCCTCCACGAAGCGCGTCTTGCCGCAGCCCGTGGGTCCTTTCAGGAGAAGCGGCAGCTTCCGCTTGTACGCCGCGGCGAAGAGCCTGGCTTCGTTCCCTACCGGGATATAGTAGGGTTCCTCGAGGATGTCGGTTTCCTCGATCGCGGTTTCGTTCTCCTTCAGCAACAGGTCGTCCATCGTCGGTCTCCCGTGTGGCGGGAATGATACGGCGGATTCGCCCGGGCGATCAATACGCTTCGCACGTGCGACCCCGCTTCATGGTATATAATGGCGGCAGGGAGTCGACCATGCCTCGTTACGAATATGTGGAATTCGGCCGGCAGCTGCGCGCCGCCGAGCCGGGAAAGCTCTACCTCGACGTCGGGAACGACCTCGCGCCCGGAGTCGTCGACCACCACCACAGGGACGACGCGACCAGCGCCGCCGAGCTCGTCGTCCGCAGGCCGGGGTTGGTGACGGGATGGATTCCCCCGGGCGCCGATGACTGGACCATCGTGGTCCATCGCTACCCCGACCTCGATTGCGCCTGCGCGGCGTACTTTGCGGAAAAGCTCGTCCGGGAGGGCCGACTGCCCGAAGGAGCCGACCGGATCGCCGAGTACGTGACCGGCGTGGACCAGGGCCGTTTCGGGGAGATCGACGCCGACCATCCCGGCATCTACGAAACCTTCGCCGTGCTCGTCGATGCCCTGGAGCTTCCGATGCCCGAAAGGTGGGACGAAACCATGCGGATCGGACGCAGGATCCTGGACTTCGCCCTTTCGAAGGCCCGGAATTTCGGGTCGGCCGGGCTTCCCGGGAACCTGTTCGATGACGCGCCGGAGGAATTCCGCGCCGCGCGGGACCAGCTCAGGGAAGACCGGGCCGCCTACCTGGCGGACGTGACCGACCTCGACAAATTCCGGATCATGACCGCCCGACTGCCCCGCGAGCGCTCGGGATCGGTCGAGGAGACCGACGGCGTGGTCTGGACGGCTCCGAGCCCCAAATTCTTTAAGCTCTGGGCGCGCACCGACCTCGCGCGCTCATCCAGGGGCAGGGGTTTCCGCTTCCTCTACGTGGTCTGGCCGGGCGGCTGCGATGGCCGCGACAGGCACGTCCTGAGCGTCGATCCATATTCCGGCTGCGACCTGCGGGGTCTCGGCGCCGCCCTCAACCGGCTGGAAGCCGCGGCGCGCGCGCGGATGGGCGTGGTCATCGACGGTCCGCCCCGCGACGGATACGATATCGCCGATCCTTGGTACGACGGCCGCGGGCACGATTATACCATCGTCGACGCCCCGTCGCGGGGGACGGAACTCGAACCCGAGGAAATCGAGAATGTCCTCGCATCGTTCAACGAGCTCGAAGCCTTCAGCCGGACCTCGTGCTCGAGGGTCGTCATCGACCTGCTGTACCGGCTGGACGCCCCGGAGCCTTCCGGTGCCGCACGGCGTCCCGCCTCCCGCCGCCGCGCGCCAAAGGCCGACACGACAGCCCTTCCCGACGCTCGCTGGACGAAGCCGGCTTCGACGGCGGGTTATGACTTCAGCGAACCCTTCCGGATCGCCCTGGAGTCCGCCGCCTCCGATTCATCCAGATCGCCGGCCAGGGCCTTGCGGACGGAAGCCCTGCCCGAGTCGCCTGAGGAAGGGTTCCGTCTCGTCGCCCTGGAAGCCGTCTTTCCGCGATGGGCACAGCCCCTCGTTCTCGTGCGCCTGGAATCGTGCCCGCGGGACGGGGGTCGGGGCCGCGGCGTTCCCGCGATGGACGCCCGCTCGGTGTTCGCGCTCCGCCACGACCTCGAGACGGGCGAGGCCGACGCCGTCGCCTGCGCGGTCTTGGGAGCCTTTCCCGAATGGCCGGCGGAAGGGAGGGTGTCGCTCGTGGATTCGTCGTGGCTCGTGGAATTCGCCGATTCGCGCGTGTCCAGGATCGGCGATTACTTCGACGCCCTGTGCTCCGCCTTCGTCGCGGGCGACGCCGAACCGACGGCGGCGGTCGCTGCCGTCGGTTTCGATCCCCTCTCGGGCGTAGAGAGGATCGGCAGGCGTTGCGTGATCGCGGTGCAGAGCGACCTGAAAGCCCTTCTGTACGAGTCACGCGACCCGGAGACACCCGCGGCCGCGGTGCGGCGGATGCGCGATGCCTGGCTCGGCGCGGGCAGGGAGGCGATGCGGGAAGCCAGGCTCAGGAAGCAGCTTCTGGACGCCGCGCAAGCCCGGCTCGCGGCGGTGGCGGCAGCGGGACACGGGCCGGCCAGGACTTCGAGGGAGCTGGGAACCCTCCAGGACATTCTCGTCGCGTACCGGGCGGACCGCTACTTTACGGAGGTGTCGGACGACCCGAACGTCGCGGGCATCTGGAAGCTCGCGACCTCCTGCCTGGACCTGGACGCCGCGCTCGAACGGCTTTCGGATTCGGTGTCGGCCCTGAAGGACCACACGGACACGCGGCGGCGGGCGTACATCGAACGTTTCATCTACGCGGCCACGATCCTCTTCCTGCCGGCCACCCTGTTCACCGACTATGTCGGCGCCATCCTTTTCGACAGATTCCCCTTTGCCTCACAGGCCGTCGCCATCGTGCTGTCCGGCTACGCGGTCCTGGGCTTCGCGGTTCTCGGGTTCTTCCTCGTCGACCGGCGCCGCGGGAAACGCTGACGGGGCGCATCCGGCCGTCTTCGCTTGACCCGGTTCCTCGCCCCGTTGCACAATCGGAAGGCTGGATCGTCATCGCTTCGCGTTCTCGCGGAAATGGAAGTCTCGTGAAATCCCTTCTCCCCCGGAGTTTTTGTACCGCCCTGATATCGTTCCTTGTTTTCGTCCCTACCGCGGCAACCACGGCCCAAACGCGGACCCAGGTCCTGGCCGGGTATGCGGCCGGCCTCTATCGCATCGTGGACTCCGGGGAAGCCATCGCGTTATGGAACGGGGGCGAAGTGCGGAAGATCGTCCGCGGCGCCGACGGCTGGTATATCCTTTCATCCGCGGGGATCTTCCACAGCGGCGACCTGGTCAACTTCGCGTCGCGGACCGCCGGCTTGCCCGTGAAGACGATCAAGCGTTGGGAAAACGGGGGGAAATCCTTCGTCAGGGAACCCGCGGACCTCAAGGATCTCGAACTGGACCCGGAGGTCGCGGGCCTCGTGACCGCCCGCACGAATGACGAAGCCTTCGTATCCCGCGATGGCGGCAGGACCTGGACGTCCTACGGCAATCCCGGAGGCACGGCGGGCATGAAAGCCGTCTGCGTCGTTTCGTCGCCCGCCCCCCTCCTGTTCGCGTCGCACCCGATACGGGGAGTCTTTTCCAAGCCCCTCGGTTCGCCGAAGGCCGCGTGGACGCTCGTGTCCGGCTTCGCGCTCCAGCCCACCATGACGAGCCCGGACGAAGTGGCGGACATCGTTGCGCGATCCGGCTCAGGCGGCATCGAGGTCTGGGCTTCGAACTCGTTCCTGCCCAGGATCTACCGCTACGATACGAAAACGGGAGTATTCTCGATGACCTGGGCCGGAAACGAGGATTTCGCCAGCATCGAATCGCTCTGCCCTTCGCAAGACGGGCTCCTCTACGTCACGGACGGGGATATCCGGCGCCGCGACCTCGCGTCCGGGAAGACGGAACGCGACGAGCGGGCATGGAAGTTCTCGGCGGCCGCGACCGCGACGGGGGCGAGGGAAGGTCTCGGCCGCCTGGGCGCGCTCCTGGTTTCCGGGGGCGATCCGTCGTCGGACATCACGCTCTCCGAGCTCTGGCTCCTCGAGCCGGGGAAGCCCCGAACGGGCGCCAATCCCCGCGCCCGGGAAGCCTTCGGCCGTTCCGGGATCTACCTCCGCACCGACCTGGCGCTCAAGAGCGCCAGCTGGGCTGGCTACGGCGACCTGCTCCGCTCGCGTGCGCTCGACATGGTCGTGCTTGACGTCAAGGACGACGCCGGGCGGCTCCGGTTCGAACCCCGCGATCCCTGGCTCAAGTCCATCGCGCGGGTCGCCTCCCCGATCGACCTCGACGCATTCCTGGCCGAGATGCAGAAACGGGGCATCGCGACCGTCGCCCGCATCGTCGTCTTCAAGGACAGGACGATGTACGAGCGCAAGGGCGGGGCCTATGCCGTGTGGGATTCCCGGGAGAAGACCGCCTGGCGGGGCTGGCTGGGGACGGCCGCCGGCGGCGGCGAAATCCCGGAGGAAGGCCGGAAGTACATGGCCGAATACTGGGTGGACCCGTACTGCGAGGAGATATGGGAGTACAACGTCGCCGTGGCCAACGAGGCGATAGCCCGGGGCTTCGACGAGATCCAGTTCGACTACCTGCGCTTTCCCACCGACGGGGAAAATCTCGCCGACGCAACCTGCCGCTGGCGCGATCCCGGGATGGACAAGGAGAGCGCCCTCATGTCCTTCCTTGGCTACGCGCGCGAGAACGTGAACGCCCCCATCGGCATCGACATCTACGGCGCGAACGGCTGGTACCGGTCCGGCGTCAGGACGGGGCAGGACGTCGAGCTCCTGTCCCGCTACGTCGACGTGATCTGCCCGATGTTCTACCCCTCCCACTTCGAGCAGGGTTTCATGGCCCAGCCGCCGGAAGCCGAACGTCCCTACAGGATATACTGGCTCGGGACCCTTCGGACGGAGGTCATCGCCAGGGGGCGCGTCGTCGTCCGTCCCTATGTCCAGGCCTTTTTCCTGAAAGGCGCTTCCTACGACGAAGCGCATTACGGCCTGGCCTATGTCGCGCGGGAAGCCGCCGGGGTGCGGGACGCGGGAAACCCCGGACTCACCTACTGGAACAATTCCGGGCGCTACGGGGATATCCCGAAACCGGAGCTCGGCGAAGGGCCTCGGGCTTCCCCCCGGTTCTGAACCGCGGGCCGGGCTCGCGGCCATCTGGAAACGCGCGGGGCTTCGCGTTACACTGGAACAATGCGGTTTCCTACAGGAGGATGAACATGAATAGACGCGTCGCGGCGATCGCCGCCGTCGCTTTGCTCGCTGGGGCCGGATTGGCATTCGCCCAAAGCCCGATAACCGTGTCGACGGCGGATCAGCTCGTCAAGGCCATCGGATCGAACAAGACCATCGTGCTCAAGCCGGGAACCTACACGATCGGCAAGACCAATACGGTCAAGAACCAGAGCATCCGGTACGAAAAGGTAGACAACGGCTACCAGTTGACCATCGTTGGCGTCAAGAACCTGACGATCCAGGGCGGCGAGGGCGTCAGCATCGTCAGCGTCTCCTCGTTCGTGTATCCGCTCGCCTTCGAGGACTGCCAGGACATCACCGTCGAGGGACTGACCGCCGGGCACGAGTCCACGGAAGGCTGCATGGCCGGCGTCGTCTCCGTCGTCTCGTCGAGCGCCGTGACCCTGAGTTCCTGCGACTTCTACGGATCCGGCAGCATCGGGCTGTACGTCGAATCCAGCTCCGAGGTCAATGTCGTCGAAACGGCCATCCACGACTGCACGAACGGCGCGGTTTCCATCAGCGGTTCCGGCAGCGTGACCTTCGACACCTGTAACTTCTACTCGAACCAGGCGTACCCGCTCATCTACGTCAACGAGTCCGACTACATACATTTCAGCGGCTGCGAAATGTCCGGGAACGAGGGCGAATCCTTCATCGACATCTATGCCGAGGAAGGATTCGAGGATATCTCCCTTTATTCGTGCTACGCCTACCAGAACACCATCGACTCCTTCAGCAGCACCGAGTGGTACCCGGCTTTCGAGGAAACCTATTTCGAGGAAAACAACTTCGAAGATCCGACCGCCGATAACGGCGATTATTCGGGCGAGGAAGAAGAGACGGGCTACTACATCCATTACCCGAGCGGGCTCCAGTTCGCCTTCCCGCCCTACTGGTCGTACAACGAGGACGTGACCGGGAACAACGGCGCCATCTACCTTCCCGGCACCGATACCGCCCTGCTCGTCTTCCCCGCGTACAAGCAGCCCCAGGGCGCTTCGGACCTCAAGGCGATGAAGAAAAATCAGGTCGCGATGCTGAAAGCCTACGTCGACGCGATGAAGAAGAACGGCAACATGGTCGTCTCCGTCAAGCAGGCCGGCGATTTCTTCGACATCGAGGGAATGCCCGCCGTCGAATACAGGGGAACCGCCCAGTACGACAAGAAAAAACTCTTCGTCTGGGCGCGTTTCGTCCAGGCCGGGGACGGGACGGTCTACGCCCTGTCCGCTGCCACCGACGACGAAACGGAATTCGGGGAAGGCGCCGACCTCAATGCCGTGATGAACGGCGTGACGCTCGCCCCGATGGGGAAATGACTTCAGGGTTCCGGGAGCCGCGGTCTTGCTGATGATTCTGATGGAAAGAAAACATGAATCGTCAATAATTGCCCCTCGCGGGAGCGAAAAATGGAAGATTCATGTTTCCTTGCTTCAGTAAGGATCGGTAAGCCGCTTGCCTGAGCCTTCTGTGGACGACCGTCCCGGTCGCGGGGCGGCCGTCTTTCGCTTTTCCGGGCATTCCCCGCGCACGACGCGTCGGGATCAAGGAGGGTGAGGGATGAAATTCCGAAGCAGCGCCATGATCGTCGTCCTGGCATCCGCGGGAGCCTGCCTGGCTTTCGCGCAGTCCACGGTGACCGTCTCGACAACGGACCAGCTCGTCAGGGCCATCGGCAGCAACAGGACGATCGTCATGAAGGCCGGCACCTACCTCGTCGGCAGGACGGGCGCGCCGGCCAACAAAAATGTCCGTTGGGACCAGGTGGGCGAGGCCTGGCAGCTCGTCGTCAACGGGGTCTCCGGCCTCACGATCAAGTCATCCGGCGGGAACGCGAAGATCCTGGGCGTTTCGCAATTCATCACCGCGATGGCGTTCGAGGATTGTTCGTCAGTCACCCTCTCCGGCCTCACTGCCGGGCACCAGGCGCCGAGCGAGTGCCAGGCGGGGGTGCTCGGCTTCACGTCCTGCGAAAACGTGACGCTCCAGGGCGTCACCATGACGGGTTCGGGTTCCTTCGGGATCACGCTGCAATCCTGCCAGGACGTGAACCTGGTCGACTGCGTCGTCACGGACTGCACGTCCGGAGCCGCCGCGTTGAACGATTCCAACCACGTCCGCTTCGCCGATTGCACGATCGAAGGCAACGCGGCATACCCGCTCTTTTTCATCCAGGACTGCGATTCCGTGCGCTTCGATGAATGCGGGATCTCGGAAAACTCCGGACAGGAATTCGTGAGCGTGAACACCATGGCCGGGTTCGAGGGAATCGGGTTCTATGATTGCACGATCAGCTCGAACGCGATCGACGTCTTCACGAATTCGGAAGAGTATCCGGACTTCGAAACTTCCTCATTCTCCGAAAACCAGTTCGGCGACCCCGCCGAAGGCATGGGTGAAGGCGATTACAGCGGTCCCGAAGGCGACTACAGCGGTCCCGGATACGAGTACGGTTTCTATGACCACCCTTCCGGTCTCTGCCTGCTCTTCCCGCCGTGGTGGACATCCGAGGAAAACGAAGGCATCGCGGTGATCTATTCCAACGAGACCGACGCGACCATCCTCTTCTTCGCCGTCTATGACCTCCCGAAGAATTACGACGCAAGGAACAAGCGCAAGTATTTCGACGAAGGCCTGAAGACCTACCTGCTGACCCTGAAGTCCCGCGACGCCACCGTGGCTTCGATCAGGCAGGAAGGGGATTTCGACGAAAACGAGGATTTCATCTCGCTGTCCTACCGCGGGTCGGGCATGGTCGACAAGAAGAAGAAGGTGTACCTCTTCGTGCGCTTCGTCATGTTCGACGGGCGCATCTACGCGATTTCCGGCTCTTCCGGCGACGAAGGCCTCGTGGACGAGGGTTCGGAACTCTACCAGGTTCTCGAATCGACCTGTGTCCCGAAAGGCTGATCAGGAAACGTTGCCGCAGCGGATTCTTCCCATGGTTTCCCGATATCGGACCATCCGCGCGGGCGCGGCGATCCTCATCCTCGCGCTGGCGGCGATGCCGGCCTCGTGGTCCCAGGAAAACGTCATCCGGGGCGAGTTCTGGGCAGAGCTCGAACCGGTCGCGGCCGACGGTGCGCCCCGGCCGGTGGACGCCGCGACCGCGTTCTCACGGCTCGTCGAGGAGGCCGCCTTCGTCTACGCCGGCTTGACCTGGGGGTTTTCCTTCGTATATACGCCGCCCGACGCCGCGCGCCGGGTGGAGGAAGTCTGGGAATTCCAGCCGTTGGGCGCCATCGTCGCGGGCGACGCGCGCCTGCGCGTGTCGGGGAAGCGGATGGTGGGCACGGCGCTGTACCTGTACGTGGACTTTCTTCCTTCGACCCTTGACGCGCGGAGGATGGACGGGTGGTCGGGCGCGGACTACCGGAGCGCTCGGGGCTCCGGCGACGCATCGGTATCGGGCGGCGTCGAGGCCCGGCGCGAGGCGTACGGCACGGCCGTCAAGGAAGCGCTACGCGCATACCTGCGGCCGATCGTCAAGGAAAAACCGAGGGAAGTCCGCGGCACGGTCGCGTTCGCCGCGGTGCCGCGCATCGTGCTTGTCCGCGGCGCGTACTCGGCCATCGTCAGGCTGCGGGTCCGCATCGACGCCGTCGTTCCCTACGCGGCTTATTGAACCTTCGCGAGGCGCGAACGTCGGGACGCGGTGCGTGCCGGCCTCCGTTCACTCCTCTTCCAGCTCCTCTATCCCGGCTTCCGCGACGCGGGTGATGAGGTCGAGGTAGTAGGACAGGGCGGGATCCCTGGGGGATTTCGCGGCCAGTTCGCGGAATTCGCGCAGGGCGCCGATGGCGTCGCCCGAATCATAGAGAAACACGGCGTGCTCGAACCTCGACTTGAGCGCGATCTTCGGCTTGTTCTCCGGCAGCTCGGGCTCCGCGATGATCTCGTAGATGGGGACCCTGATCTCCTTGCCCTTGACCTGGACCTGCCCCAGGTAACGGATCTCGTAGCGTTCGCGCACGTTGGCGATCTTCTCGATCACCTGGCCGCTCGCGAGGATGGGGACGTGGAACACCTTCGTGAGCTTTTCGAGCCGCGACGCCACGTTCACCACGTCGGAGATGACGGTCGTGTCCATCCTGTGCGGTTCGCCGATCGTGCCGAGGATGAGGTTGCCGGCATGGATGCCGATGCCCGTGTCGATCGGACTGTAGCCGGCGCGCACGCGCCCCTCGTTGTAGGTTTTCAGCGCCCTGCGCATTTCCATGGCGGCTTCGATCGCGCGCTCGGGGGATTCCGGGAAGAGGGCCATGAGCCCGTCCCCGACATACTTGTCGATGATTCCGTTGCGTTCGCGGATGACCGGCACGATGCGGGAGAGGTAGCTGTTGAGGAAGGTGAAGTTTTCGGCGGGAGACATCTTTTCGGATATCGAGGCAAACGAACGGATGTCGGAGAACAGGATGGTCATGTCCTTCAGCACCTGGTCGCCCAGCTTGATCTCGACGATGCTCTCCTTGCCGAGGAACCCGAGGAACTCCTGGGGTACGAAGCGCGAAAAGGCCGAGTTCGTGAGGAAGAGTTCGTTCTTCTTGGTTTCGATCTGGATCGAGTAGTCTTCGAGGGCGTTGAAAGCCTTCGCCGACCGGATGGCCAGCGAGATGAAGAGAGACACGTCCATGGCGAAGAAGCCTATGCCCTCGAGCCACGCGAAGGGTTCCAGTCCCATCAGGTTGTAGATGATGTCGTAGACCGAGAGGGATATCCCGATGAGCGCGCCCACCAGGATCGGCACCGCGTTCTTGTCGCCGCGGACCGTCGCCCTCACGATGACGTAGAGCGAGAACAGTATCGCGGCCATGACGTAGGCGAGCAGGTACTGGAAGCGCGCGAGCAGGGTGGTCTCGTCCGGGGACAGCAGGATCATGATCGCGAAGAGCCCGGCCACGGCCAGGTTCGTTCCCTTGACGAAGCGGTTGTCGTGGATGCCGAAATACGTCACGCAGAACGCGACGAAGAACGAGACTGAAAAGCCGAGCGCCGCCTTGGACACCGGCCGCATGATCCACGCGTCCACGAGCATTTTGGGGGATCCCATCTCGTAGAAATAGATGGCCATGAGCAGGGATGTGATCGCGAAGAGGAGGGCCGCCCGTTCCTTCCTCCGGTACAGGAACTGGAGGATGAAGAAGGCGCCGGCGAACACGTTGATCGCCGCGAAGATGTAGTAGAGCCGGGTGTTGAACAGTTCCGAGAGGTACTTTTCGAAGGAGTACGCGGCCTCTCCCCCGATGTAGCTTTTCGGCAGGGGGAAGGAGGAACCGCGGTAGACGGCGCGCACCGCGATGACATTGGGTTCCCCGTACCGCACGAGGCCGTCTGGGACGAGGAACTCCATCGCGTCGGAGATGTGGACGTAGTAGTGCGGCGGGAAGACGCCCCTCCGCGCCACGAGCGATCCGTTCACATAGTATTCCGACGGGCAGGGAAGCTTGCCCAGGAAAACGTAGATGGTCCGGCCGCGCAGCTCCGGCGACGGCGTGAATTCGGTCCTGAGCCAGAATTCGCCCGATGCGTCCGGTTCGACGCGGTCGCCCGGAACGATCCGGCGCCACGATGAATCGTCGAATCCCGGGGCGGCCCGACCGGGATCGTCGCCCGGAGCGGCCAGCCACAGGGGAAGATCGGTGTTCCTGTCGAGGCGGTCGATGTCGAGCGGAAACGCGGTCGCCGCCATTGCGAGGAAGAGGATCGCGCAGGTTCGCCTTGGTGTCATGGTTTCAAGCATCCCATTTCAACCATAAGGTCCCGTATCCGCCGGGTCAAGCCTCGGGCCGTCCGGCAAAGGGACGGAAGTATTCCCCGGCATCCAGGTCCGGATGGAGCCCGGGTCTCGTGAGGCAGAAATCGTACCTGACGGGGTCATCGGGCCGGAAGCGGCGGAACTCCGCGGTCGCTTCCAGCGCCGCGGCAAGCGAATTTCCCGCGCGCTTCAGCATGCCGAGGGTGCGGCAGGCCCGCGCCATGTGCGTATCCAGCGGAACGACGAGGCGCTCCCTGCCCACGGCTTCCCATCCCCCGGGATCGACGGCATCGGAACGCACGAGCCAGCGGAACATCAGGAAGAGCCGCTTGCACGCCGATCCCCGACCGGGCGACGGGAGGAGGTTGGGTTTCCATGGGGAAGGAGCCATTCCTTCCAGGGCCGCGACGAACGCCGTTGCCCCCCGGGCAACCGTCGCCGACGCATCATCGCCGGAGAGAAAGAGCCGAAGGAGCGAACCGTGGACGGAGCGCGCGCGTTTCGCCGCGACGAGGAGGGATGAGAGGTCGCCGCCGTCGAAAAACCGGTACTTGAAACCCGCGAGGGCCCCATCGATGGCGCGTTCCGGCAGGGTGTCGAGTACGTCGGCAATGCCTCCGGCGCCGGAACTGCCCGGAGCCTTGCCTCGTGCACGGCCGAGACGTTGCATTACGTCGGACGCCGCGCGGGTGATGAGGGGAGCCGACCCGAGGGCCAGTGACGCCGAGACGAGGGCGGCCAGCTCGCGGTCCGCGACCGAAGCGCAGGCGCGGACCGGGCCGAGGGGGTCGGGGCCGATGAAATCCGGGGAGTTGAAGTCGGCGTACGCCCGCTCGAGGAAGAGCCCGAGCTTCCGGCGGCCGCACGGACCCGGGTCGGTCACCGAGAAGGCCCGAAGGATGGTCCCGTCATGTGCGGCAGCGCGGCTATGGAAGCGCCACGCCCTTGAGCATGAGCTCGTTCCGGCGGCGCGCGAGCTCGGTGTCGCCGGGCTCGAGTGAGAGCGCCAGTTTCAGGTAGAACCTGGCCTGCTTGTAGTCGCCCTTCCGGTAGAAGATGTCGTAGAGGGCGGTCAGGGCTTCCAGGTTCTCGATGTTCTCGATCAGGGAAGAGCGCAGGGTCGCGATGGTCGCGTCTTCGCCGGACTGCAGGAAGCTCTGCAGGTACAGAAGCTCCGAGCGGAAGCCAGGGCTTCCCCCGGCCGCGAGCGACTTCGAGATGAGCTCGGCCGCGGCTTTCCTGTCCTTGCGGTCCAGGACCAGCACGCGGGCCATCGCAGCGATGGCGCCTTCGCCGCCGGGTTCTTCGGCGAACCAGGCTTCGGCTTCGGCGGCGGCCTCGGCGATCCGTCCCGCCTTGTGGTAGGCGGCGAATGCCTGCGCACGGTCCTTCCATGACGGATCGGCCGCCCGCAGACGGTCGATACGCGCGGCCGCTGACGCCCAGTCGCGGAGCCTGACATCCTCGTCGAGCAGGATGGACAGGGCCGTCGCGTTAGCCGGGTCGGTGGCGAACATCCTCGCGGCCATGACCAGGGCTTCCGCACGTTCTTCCTGGGTGCCGGCGGAAAGCACGAGGGACAGCTCGGACTCGATGTCGCGGTCGCCGGGGTAGAGCGAGGCGGCTTTCCGCAGGGTCCTGAGAGCTTCGTCCCGCTTTTTGAGGCCTGGATAATAGTTCCTGGCCCGGAGCAGGAGGAAGTCGCGGTCGTTCGGCCGGACGTTGGCGTAGGCATCGAGCAGGGGCTGCGCCTGGCGGTAGAGGCCCATCCGGTACAGCATGTCCGCGCGCATGAGGATGAGATCGGACGCGAAAGGATCCTCGGTGAGGGCGTTCGTGACGACGGGCAGGGCTTCCTCGAAGCGCGACGCGCGGTAGAGTGCCGCCCCTTCCAGTTTCCGCCATTCCAGCGTGGATCCGAAGGACGGTTCGAGAAGGGCCAGGGCGGCGAGGGCTCCTTCGGCGTCCGGAATGCGGAGGCGGACGCGCGCCGAACCGAAGAGGGCGGGATAGCATTCGTTCGAAACAACGTAGGCTGCGGTGAAAAACCCGTCGGCCGCCACGAAATCTTCCTTCCGCTCGTTCACGAGACCCATCGCCAGCTCGACGACGGTCGAAGGGTTGCCCGTCACGCGGAAACGCTCGGCGGCCAGAACGGCGACCCGGGCGGTCTCCGGCGAATCACTCCTGAAAACGGAGAGCACGACGAGAAAATCCATGAACGGAACGCCCGCGGGGACGGCATCCAGCTTTCCCATCCGGATGGCCCCGATCGCGGAGACGATCGGGTGGGATTGCGGCGCCGGCGATTCGGCGCTCGGCGACACGACGGTCATCGGGTAGACGACACGGACGGTCTCGAAGGCGGCATAGGCGTAGGCGGCACCGTCATCCTTCGGGAGCCGGGCGGACGAGCGCGCGAGTTCCACCGCCTTCGCCAGGCTCGACGGTTCGCCCCGTTCGATGAGCCGCTCTATCCCGGCGCGTTCCGCGGCGGCCGCGTCGGCGCCCGCCGGCGCCTGCAGGGCGGTGCCTTCGGGAACCGGGGCAGGAGTCGTCGCGCATGCGGCGAGCAGCATGGCGAGGACCGCGGCCGCGGGGATCGGCGGCGGTACGCGGTTCATCGGGATTCCCTCGGCGGGCGCGCGAACCTGGCGCGGTTGTGCGCGTACATCACGAAGAGCACGATGGCGGCCATGACGAACACGAGGGGCCACCAGACGCTGACGAAGCGCTTCAGGGTGAAATGGACGATCCTGAAGGAGAAGAGCATGAAAAATCCGCCGAGCAGGGCGAAGAGCACGGCCGGCACGAGGTAGACGGCCTTGAGGGAACGGTAACGGCGATAACCGGCCGGCAACATCGAGGCGCCGATGCCCACCATGAACAACGGCCAGGTCATGAACAGGGACCAACCGGCGGCGTACATGACGACGAGGATGACGCCCGTGACGGACAACGCCATGCCACTGAAGAAAAAGCCGGATTTTTTACCGAAAGTGACGGTGACGTAGACGAGGATGACGCCGACCGCCGTCATGCCGAGCGGCCAGACCTCGAAACCGCGGCGGACGAAACCGGTCGTGAGTGTCAGGAGGGCGGCGCCGACCAGCATCGCAGCGACTGCCGCCACGAAGAGGATATCGGTGTACTTGAGGATGCGCGCCTGCCTGCCCATATCGCAAGTATACCGACATGCGCTCGGCTTGCCAATGGAAAAGACCGCGTGATATCATCGTTCCCATGCGTCATGCCCGCTTCCGCGCCTTCTTTCCGGCCGTCTTCATCCTGCTCTCGCTCGTTTCCTGCGACCTTATGGGAAGCTATTACGTTTCGGGGACGGAATCGGAGCGCGACGACCTCAGGCAGCTTGCGAAACTGCTGGAGGACGACAGGACCTCCGGTCCCGACCGTTTCGCCGTGGTCCAGGAGATCGGCCAGAATTACCTCCGCAGGAAGGCATACGCCAAGCTCGTCAATTTTCTCGGGGAATATGTCGACGCCAACCCGAAGGATCCCTACAACGCGTACCATCTCTTCTCCATCGCGCATGCCTACGCCGCCATGGACGCGGCACCGATCGCCGCCATCTATTACGACAGGATCGTCAAGAATTATCCCGATCTCATGGTGAAGGGCGAATCCATCCACCGTACCTGCCTGTTCGAACTCATCGATACCTCCGCCGACGCCGGGCGCCGGATCGACTACCGCCGCGAACTCATCACCCGATTCCCCGACCGGGTGGATCTCGGGCGGGAGCTCTTTCTCCTCGGGAAGGATTTCGAGGCGATAGGTGAATGGGACCACGCGATCGAAGCCTACCGGAAGTACCTCCCCTGGTTCGGGAGCCCGATTCCCGGCTACCCCGACGCCTTTTCCTACGCCCGCAACATGGTGGATTTCGCGAATTCGCCCAAGGACTGGACCTTCGAGAACCTCCCGGCCCTCGTCGTAGCCGTCAAGGAAGCCCTCGCGTCCGCTTCGCCATCCAGGCTTTCGAAGCTGCGTTCCAAGGTGAGCTTTTTCGCGATGTCCTGGCATCAGGACCTGAACGACGGCTCGAGCCGCGTCGTCTTCGATTTTTCGCCCTTCATGGGCGGGCAGCCCATCGCGTTCTCCCCGAACCTGGAGTCCAATTCCAACTCCACGGAAGGCTATCTCCGCACCTGGGGCTGGACCGACCGCTCGATGGGGTGGACCTTCTATTTCCGCAAGATCAATTTCCCCGTCGACCCCGAGATCCACGGTCGCTGGGAGTGGGCCGGCATCTACTACGGCGAGCGCCTCGAATGAAGCGTTTCGCCGCAAGTCTGGCCTTCTGCACCGCCATCGCCATGTCCGCCGCCGCCGAGCCGCCGCTGCCCGCCGAGCTGGGAGTCCTGGATCCGGCAGACGGGGAAACGGCCGCGCCATCCGCGGCGACGGCCGATGAACCCGCCCTCGCGACGCGGCCGCTCCGCGGAAAGGGCGCGCCGGCCGCGAATGCGCCGGAACGGGCTCACGCGGCGGAAGCCTGGTACACGCTCGAAATACCCTGGGGCAACCCGGTTTTCGAGCGCTTCCGCGAAGCCTACCTCACGGAGGGCGGCCGGTCCTGGCTCGATGCTGTCTCGAAGCGTTCGGATCCGTACGCGGACTTCATCAGGGAACGGATACGGTATTACGACCTCCCCGACGAGCTGTTCTTCCTGCCCTTCGTCGAATCGGAATATTCGCCCTGGGTCGCATCCAGGTCAGGAGCCGCGGGGATATGGCAGTTCATGAAGAATTCCATCGGCGGGTACGGCATGCGGGTCGATGACTGGATCGACGAACGCCGCGATTTCTGGAAATCGACGGACGGGGCGCTCCGGAAGCTCCGGGACAACCATCGCGCCCTCGGGAACTGGAACCTGGCGCTGGCGGCCTACAACGCGGGGCTCGGGGCCGTGACCCGGGTGGTGAAGAAGGGCGGAAGCTCCGACTTTTACGAACTGTGCGACAAGGGCTTCTTCAAGCGGGAAACGACGCTGTACGTACCCAAGTTCATGGCGATCGTGACGACGGCCATGTACGGCGGACGCAACGGGCTCCCGACGCCCTGGCGGTCGCCCGTGCGCTGGGAGCTCGTCCCGCTTTCGAAGCCGGTCGACGTGACGATGCTCTCCGACGCCGCGGGAATCGGAAGCGAGATCCTCAAGGCCGGCAATGCGGAACTCAAGTACAACGTGACGCCGCCCGACGGCGCATACTCGCTCAAGGTCCCTTCCGAGCATGCGGCCGCCGTCCGCGCGGCCCTCGGACGGAAGGATATCGCGCTCATGCGCTTCTACCTCCACAAGGTAAGATCGGGGGATACCCTGTCGGCCCTGGCGCGGTATTACGAGGTCACCCTCCAGATGATCCTCAAGTACAACAAGGGCCTCAAGCCGGAGCTGATCCGCATCGGCCAGACCATCGTGATTCCCGCGCTCAAGGACAAGAAACCCTATGTCTCGGCCGAGGTGGCATCGGAAGGCGGTATCGAATTCGCGGGGTCGTACGTCGTAGCCAGGGGCGATACCCTCTGGAGCCTTTCGCTCCGCTTCCACGTGCAGCCCGAAACCCTGGCCGAGCGGAACGGGCTGACGCTGGAATCCATTCTTCGCGAAGGCATGACCCTGAAAGTGCCGAAAATCTGATGATGACGCGACGGATTTTCCCTTTCCTGGCTTTTCTCCTTTTCGCCTCCCTCTCCGCCTTCGCCCAGGGTTCGCCCTACGTCGTCGGAGCCCGCATCGACTGGCTCGGGCAGAAACTGGTGGTGGACATCAGCCTGGATCTCGGGAAAGCGGCCTTGCGGATGCCCCAGGCGCGTTCCGAAGCCGAGCGAATGGTCACCCGCGACCTTTCGTCCCTCATCAAGGACGCCGTGTTCGCGATTCTCGTCGATTCGTGGCGCGACGTCGGGGCGACGACGGACGACGGGACGCTGGGGATCGACGAGCTCCTCGGCCTGCTGGGCGGGGGCACGCGGACGAGCGCCCGGTTCTCCGGGGATTTCACGAAATATCTCACGTCCTACGAATTCGCCCTCACCCGGCTTTCGGCGCTCTACGTGCGGCATTCCATACCGTACGACGTGCCGCCGTCGCTGCGTTTCGTGCCGACCAAGCCGTACACGGGCATCGTCATCTACGCCGCGGGACTGTACCCGGTGCAGGGGGAATTCATCAAGGCGGCGCTGGCGCCCTGCCTCTTTCCGAGGATCTACGACGAGAACATGTCCCTCGTGCTCGAGCGGAACATGATGTCACCCGATGCCGTGCGGCGCTGGGGCACGGTCGCCTACGCGAAAGAGCTTGCGGGATCCTCGCTCGAAGCGAGGGTCGGCGACGACCCGATCCGGATCATGGCCTACCGGGTGTTCGGGACCAACCGGACCGACATCGTCATCACCGAGGAGGATTCGCTCAAGATCCTCAACCTTCCGGAAAACCGCGCCCTCCTCCGCGAAGGGCGGATCGTCGTCATCCTGGATGCTCCCGAACCCGGGTCCGGCGGGAATTGACGGCCCGCCGCCAACGGTACGCCGTCCCTCGCCGGAAACCTACAGGGCGCCGCGCGCCGCGGCCAGGGCCGAACCGTAATCCGGTTCCTGCCCGATCTCGGGAACCTGTTGCGCGTACAACACCCTGTCGTTCCTGTCCAGCACCACGACCGCTCGGGAAAGCAGTCCCGCGAGCGGGCCGTCGACGATCTCCGCGCCCCAGGCCTTCCCGAAATCGCGGCCGCGCAGTTCGGAGAGCGTCACCACCGCGTCGATGGCCTCGGCCTGGCAGAATCGCGACTGGGCGAAGGGCAGATCCCGGCTCACCGTGAGCACCACGACGCCCTTCAGCTCCTTCACCTTGGCGTTGAAGGATCGGGCGCTCGTCGCGCAGACGCCCGTGTCCAGGCTCGGGACGATGTTCAGTATCTTGACAAGACCCGCGAACGCGGCGAGCCCGACGTCCGAGAGATCCGACTTCGTGAGCCTGAAGTCGGGAACCTTGCTTCCCTTGACCGGCAATTCGCCGGACGTATGGATGGGATTTCCCTTGAGCGTGATCGTGGCCATTCCTTCATCCTCCTGGTTTCCGTCGTCATCAGTCCAGTATACGCATAGGTAAAGCTCCGGTAAAACCGAAAGCGGCCCAATGCAGAGCGCAGGGTCGTGTTGCCCCGTTTCCCGGCCATGGCGGCACTCGGGGCGGGAACCGCGCCGGGTGCCGCGGGTTGAAGGCACCGGCGTGAAAGAACGGATGGATCGTCGTATACTGGGATCCATGCAAAGAACAACGATCCCCGTCCTTTCAGCCATCGTCGCCCTTTCCCTGGCTCCCTGTTCCGCCGAACCCGCACCGGTGAGGACCATCACGGTCGTTGACGGACTGATCTCCGGGTCCGCGGGCACGCTCGCCGTGGACGAAGCCCTGCTCGTCAGGCTCGGGAAGCTGTTCACCGTCGTCGGGATGGCGGGATTTTCGCTTTCGGACGATGAATCCCGCGTATGGCGCGGGGGGCTCGGGGGCGCGTTTTCATTCGGCGGCGGGTTCTACGTCGACGGGCACTACGTCCTGGCCTGGGACGAGAGCGGGGCATACGGAACGCACGAAGCCGAAGCCGCGTTCAACGCGGAAAACGATCGCGCCTGGGGCGCGATGCGCGAAACCCTGCGCTGGAACGACGGGACCCTGTCCTCGGTATCGAAGCTCCAGGGCAGGTACTCGTTCACGCGGCGCTTCTCCGCGATCGCCATGTACTCCTTCGCGTGGGAACGGAACGTCGGGTTCGGGAACGCGTTCTGGCTCGAAGGTACCTTCCTGCCGGCGCCGCAGGTCGGCCTGCGGTTGGGCAGTACCCTTTCGCTCGATACGGACGGGACCTTCGCGCCGGCCGCGAATTGCGGTTTCGACCTTCGTCCGCACGGCGACCTGCGTATTTCCTGGTCCTTCGAACGTACATTCTCCTCCGGCGACGGATCCTGGCGGCACGTGGCCGCGCTCGACCTGGCGATACGCTGACGGCCGCGGTATCGATCGCATGACGAGCGACGGAAACCCGGCGGGCCTGGACGGACGCGCCGACGGGGCGGAACACACCGTATCCGATGCCGAATTCGGCTTGAGGAAGATCCTCCTTGCGCGCGGCGAGGAGATCGGCCGCCTGCGCGCCCTCCTGGCCGAGAGCGAGAGCGAGCGCAGGCGGCTCGCCGACGAAATCCTGCGCGATCCGCGAACCGGCTATTACGGCGCGTCCGTCTTCGCGAAGCACCTGTCCGAGGCCATCATGTTCGCGCGCGACCTGGGCGGCAGCGGTTTCGTCGTGGCGGCCGAGCTGGCCGGCATCGATTCGATTTCCAACTCCTTCGGGGCCGCTTCCGCCGAGGATGCCGTGGCCAGGGCCGCGTCCTTCCTGCGGGGATTCTTCCCCGGCGATTCCCTCGCCTTCCGGCTCGGCCCCGTACGTTTCGCGTGGACCCTGCTCGGCTCCGATGCAGGCGCGGCAGCCGGAATCGCGAACCGCGCGAGGCTGGGTCTTTTCGAAGCCGATATCTTCGAAGCCAAGGTCACAGGGGCCTTCGCGATGCTCGACCTGTCGGAGTTCGTCTCCCTGCGCGGCTCGCCCGCGGATGCCGCCGCCGACGCGGCCGAACGCGTCGTGGAGCTCCTGGCCGCGGCCCGGGCTTCGGGCGGGGAACGCGTCGAATCCGGCGTCGAGACCCTGGAGGAGATCGGGGGGCTCCCGCTCGCCTGTGTGGTGGAACCGGATTCCTGGCACGCGGCAGCGCTCGTGGAACGGCTGCGTGCGAACGGCTGGGAGGTCGAGCGATTCGCCGACGGCGAGACTGCGTGGGAATCCATCCTGCGGATGAAGCCGGACGTCGTGATCTCCGAGCTGGACGTCCCGAGGCTGGACGGCTTCGCGCTCCGGCGGGCCATGCGTTCGGATTCCGGACTCCACGATGTCCCCTACGTCCTCGTCGCCGACATCAAGAACGATTCCGCGATCCGGGAAGCCGCCTCGCTCGGCATCCTGTGGTACTTCAAGAAGCCGTACCACATGGCAGAACTCGAAGGCGTCGTTTCCGCGCTCGCCGAAGGGATACGGAGGCTTTCGTGACCTCTGGCGGCCCCGCGATCTTCTCGCTCGCGCTCATCGCACTCGACGCCGCGATGGTGGTAGCGCTCTTCGCGGTCAAGCGCCGTGAAAAAAAGCGGTTCAGGCGCACGAGCGCCGCGCTCGCCGCGATCGTTCCCCCGCTGGAACGGGGCGAGGCGCTGCCCGGCGACATTCCCCGCTCCGAGGTCTTCGACGCCGTGGTCGCGGGCGAGGACCGTTTCGTGCTGTCCCGGGCCGCCCGCGAGACGGTGGCACGCCGGATGGGACTCGGCCGGGAGTGGCGCCGCGAGATCTCGCGGCTGTCGAGCGGGTCCAGGACCGTCCGCGCCCTCGGCGCCTTCCGCCTGCGCTACTTCGACCGTGAACGTTCGGTGGAAGCGCTCAACGCGCGCCTCCGCGTGGAGCGCACGCGGACGGTGAAGCTCCGGATCGCGGATTCCCTCGTGAACCTCGGCGAGGCGGTATCCGTCGACGCGATCCTCGATTCCCTCCACGGCGAATCGCCGGAGTTCGCGGAGCGGATGGTCGCGGTCTGTTCCCCGCTGGCCGGTGCCTTCGCCGCCGCCTTCGCGCGGAGGAAGCCCGTCGACGAATCGGAGCGGCTCTTCTTCATCCGATCGGCTCGCCGCTACCCATGCGAGGCGTACGGTGACTTCCTCCTCGCCGAGGCCGAACGGGGAGGACCCCTCGGCCGCGAAGCCGCGCGCGTCCTCTTGAAGACGAGGCCGTCCGTCCTGGAATCCCCACGCTTCCTTTCGAACCCGGATCCGGACGTGCGTTCGATCGCCGTCGGCTCATTAGGCCGCAGGGACGACCCGGCCGGCATCGAACGGCTGTTCTCCTTCCTCTCCGACCCGGAGACGCGCGACGCCGGCATGTACGCGTTGCGCGTGCTCGTGTCCCGGAGCGCGGGGAACCTGAAGCGCATCCTCAGACGCTTCTACAGGGAAGAGGATCCCGTGGTTCGGGACGCGCTCGCCGATATCCTCCAGGACCGCATCGACTTCTTCCTGTACGACATCCTCACGCAGCGGGGGATGGCCGTCAGGAAGCTCGCGGAAACCCTGCTCGACTCGGGCCGTCCCTTCGGGATCGCGTCGTTCCTGAACCGGAATCGCGACCCTCGCATCGAGGAGGAGATCTTCCGCTCCGTCAGGCCCAGGCTCGCGGGGCGGGACGACCTGGCGCGGGGTTTCGCCGCCGCGCTCAAGCCGGACGTACGGGAGAGGCTCGGGCTGCCGCCGTCCGAAACGCCCGGGCGGACGCGGCGCCCGGTGGCCAAGCCCGAGGACCGGCCCGTCATGATCGCCGCGTTGTTCCTGCTGGTCCTGGCGCCGGTTGCCGCGTTCATGCTCGGGAGAGGCCCGGCCGGAATCGACCCCGCCGCCGCCCTTTCGTCCTTCTCCAGGGGATACGTGAGCACCTTCGCCTTCTACGCGATCGCGGTGAACGCGGTGTCGCTTTTCCTCCTCTTCTTCTCGACGAGGGAGCTCGCGGAACGCCTCCGGGCCAAGCGATCGCGGTCCGCCTCGTCGCTCTACACGGAAAACATGCTGCCGTCGGTTTCCATCATCGTGCCGGCCTTCCGCGAGGAAAAGTCGATCGTTGAATCCGTGAAAGCCCTCCTCAACATGAAGTACCCGGAATACGAAGTCATCGTGGTGAACGACGGTTCGCCGGACCGGACGATGGAAACCCTGATCGAATCCTTCGGGCTCGAACGCACGGAGCCGAGGCGGATCTCGGTCATCGGGACGGAGCCGACGCTCGGGTGGTACCGCTGCCCGGGCAGGCCGGAACTCCTGGTCATCGACAAGGCCAACGGCGGCAAGGCGGACGCGCTCAACGCGGGGATAGAGGCCGCGCGCCGCGATTACGTCTGCGGCATCGACGCCGACTCGATCCTCGAGCCCGACGCCCTCCTCCGCGCCGCCGCGCTCACGCTCGACAGCGAGGAAGAACTCGTGGCCGCCGGCGGGAACATCCTCCCGGTGAACGGCTGCGACATCAGGTCGGGCGACCTCGCGCGCATCGGGATCCCCTCGTCGCCCATCGCCGCGTTCCAGACGGTGGAGTACCTCCGGGCCTTCCTCTCCGGTCGGCTCGGCTGGGCGAGGCTCAAGTGCCTCCTCATCATATCCGGGGCCTTCGGGCTCTTTTCGCGCAAGCGCGTGGTCGAGGCCGGCGGCTACATGACCCGGAACGGTCCGATGCGCAAGGACACGGTGGGCGAAGACATGGAACTCGTCGTCAGGCTTGCGCGCACCTTGCGCGAGCGAAATATCCCGCACGCGATCCGCTACGCCTTCGACGCGAACTGCTGGACCGAAGTGCCTGAGGACCTGCGCACCCTCTCGCGGCAGCGCGACCGTTGGCAGCGCGGCCTCCTCGAAATCCTTTCGCGCCACCGCGCCATGATCATGAACCCGCGCTATGGCCGCATCGGCCTCGTCGGCATGCCATACTACCTCCTTTTCGAGACGATCGGCCCGTTCTACGAGTTGCTCGGCTACGCCGCGGCGACGGTGTCGCTGGCGCTGGGACTCATCGATGCCGGGACCGCGCTCTTCGCCTTCGCATCCGCGGTGCTCAGCGGCGTCCTCGTGTCCGTGGCATCGCTGGCCGCCGCCGAGCGGCAGGTGCTCTATTTCTCGGTGAAGGAAACGTGGAAGCTCCTCGCGTTCGCGGTCCTCGAGAATTTCGGCTACCGCCAGCTCATGGGCGCCACGCGCGCCACCGCCTACGTCGGTTATCTCTTCGGCCACGGCGGCTGGGGCGCCCAGAAGCGCAAAGGCTTTGCCGCCGGCACGGCGGGAACCGGGACGGCGGGAACCGGGACGAAGCCAGCGGCACCCTAGGAGCCTGTCGGACTTTGGACCGCGAAGTATGTTTTTCAGGAAAAACAATAAGTAAATTTTGGTGATAAAGAATTTTGAGCGTTTTTTCACGCTTATTGGCCGATCTCGGCGCCCCACGGCGTAAAATCGGCTCGTCAATCGGGCCATACGGGAAGTATGGCCCGATTGACGAGCCAATTTTCCACTCGCGGCTCGCCTTCGCTGGGCCAAAATCCAAAGTCCGACAGACTCCTAGCCGTCATCAGCCGGTTCCGACGCATTTCAACGATACTGTCGGTCGTCGTCTACCGGGGCGAGACGAGGCGGGATTGGCCGAAGTCCGGCGTCGGTTTCCTCCGGTGGGAAGCGTGCTCCTGATCGAGGCTACACCGGGACGTCCATTCAGAAACTCATTTTGGCGCCGATATAACCGCCGTCGTTCCCGTCGTACTGGCCAAAGTCTCCGCTATCGCCCAGGAAGATGTACGCGCCCGCGAAGATTTCCAGCGCATCGGAAACATCCCAGGTAAGCTTCGGCTTGATCAGGGCGTCGGGGGCATCGAAACCGACGTAGGAGAAGAGCTCCACGGTCAGCGTCTCGCGCAGGAAGGTTTTGACCACGACGAAGGTGGCCGTATTTTGTATCCGGTCTTCGACCAGATCCTCTTCATGGTCCAGGATGAAATCCTGGATGAATTGCATGCCGAAATTTATCCCCGCGACGGAGAAATCGGTGCCGACCAGGTACTGGATGGCGTTCTTTTCGGCATAGCCGTCGGCGTAGACCATCGGGTTTCCCTGGAAGCGCCTGTCGCCGTACCAGGCGCCTTCCGAGCGCAGGACGAAGGGGCCGACCGAACCGGACAGGGCGTAGCCCGCCGAGACCGTCCGGTAGTACTCCGGCTCGACCGTCAAGGATGCAAGGCCGCCAGCGCCGAGCGTCTTGGCGAGGACCGCGTAGGAGGGCGTATCGTTCCAGAACCAGCCGCCCGTGAGCGAGAGGTCGAAGGCCTTGCCCATGAACGCGTACTTCGCGAAATATTCACCGCTTGCAAGGGCGAATTCCGGAATATCGGCATTCACGAACGTCGGCGTAATGGGAAAAGGCATGGCCGGGGCCCACAGGGAAGTGGCACCCGGTGTGATCGTCTTCGTGAACCAGGGAAGCCAGACCAGTTCCAGGCCGTGGGCGCCTGCATACAGATCCAGCCGTGCGCCCGTGACAGCAAGGCGAAGTTCCTCGAAATCGGGAATGAGGAATTGGGACAGGTCTTTGGGCGAGACGATATCGGTGATGAACACGCCGTCACCCTTGCCCCAGATGATCTGCTGCTTGCCGACGCGCAGGTCGAAGGCGTCTCCTCCCAGTTCGATGTACGCTTCCCGCAATTCGGGAAGCTGGACTTCTCCCGCGCGTTCGTAGAGTACCGGGTTGGCGTAAAACGCCGCGTCGCCGGTCTCGCAGGACAGACGCAGGTCCAATGTGTTCTCTGAGATGAACCAGGATCCGTCCTCGAGGAGGGCGCCGACCTTGCTCCGGCCGTAGCCGTGGAGCAAGACACCATCCTCGGCCGCGAGGGAAAAGATTCCCGCCGTCGCCAGGGCGAACGCCACGGATGCCGCGACAAGCCTTGTTTTTTGCATCGCAATCACCTTGTCATGGCGCGTTCGGAGAATTCGCCCTCCGCGATACCCGCGTTGATCCTGACATCCGAGAATTCCATCCGGGTGCGGTGATCCTTCTGCACGTCATGCATCTCCGCCTTCATGATCACCCAGACGCCCGCTACCGACTCGCTGGAGGATATCCGGAGGGTTTTCAGCAGGGCTCCGCGACGGTCGAAATACTCGCGCTTGAGCCCGAGGTTCTTTGCCTTGGACACCCAGGTGACCGTCCGCGAGTAGATATCCTTGGGATCCTTCGGGACGCTTTCCACGACCCAGCAGGCCTCGCCGTCGACCGTCTCGGAACCGGTCAGCTTGTGGATGTCTTCGGAGGGCTGCCGATCGCCCAGATCGTCGTACGTGAAGTCAGAACCCATGAAGTAGTCGCTCCTTCCTTCCGAGGAAATGCGCTTCACCCGTTTGAGTGCCGGGAGGTAGATCCATTGATCATCGCCTTTCCCTGTCTCGGCGTAGCTCCAGTTCATGAAGGACGTGCCCCGCACGTCCGCGGGACTCTGGAACGTCATCAGTTTCTTGTCGACGGAGCCGTAACTGCCGGATATCTGTTTCAGGGAGCGGACCCGTTCCTTGCCCCTGGCATCGACGAGGGTCATCGTCAGGACGCCGCTCATGTCGTTTCCCTGGGGACGGACGTAGACCGCCAGCATTATTTCGGCCCCGGTCGGTTCGGCGACGGCAGAGGCGGCGGCGAACAGCGCCAGCGTCGCCAGGATGATTGCTCCCTTGGATAGGTTTTTCATTTGTGGTTCTCCTTTAAAGACGTATGGGTTTTCCTCAATACGAGTAACATGATCGTGAGTGTCGCAATCAACGACGTCAGCATATTCAGTGAAACAAGGGCGCCCACCTGCCGGTTCGGAGGGAACACCGAGAAGAGGAGCACCATGAAGCCGGCAATGACTATGGCGGCGTTCAGGAAGACGGCCCGGCCGGTGACGCTCATGGCGAAACGGGCGGCATCGGTCGCGTTACCGGTTTTTTTCAGGCCCTCCCGGTAGCGTTCGATGAAATGGATGGCGTAGTCGACACCGATTCCGACAGCGATGCTGGAAATCAGGGCGGTGGACGTCGTCAGCGGCATATGCAGCAATCCCATGATGCCGAAGTTGACCGCAATGGCGATCGTGACGGGGATCGTACCGATAAGGCCAAGAAGGACACTCCTGAACATGAATGCCACCAGGAGGAACACGGCCAGAACCGAAAGGCCCAGGCTGCTGATCTGCCCATTCAGGATCAAACCGGCGAAGACAAGGCTTTTGTAGCCGGACCCCGCGTAGCGTATCTGGACGCCGTACCCGGCGAAGCGGGCTGCAAACGAGTCGAAATAGGCTACGACGCGTCCGATGGTTTGTGAATCGTCGCTCTTCATCTGAACCATGAGATTCGCGCCGCGATAATCGGAATCCACCACCTTCCACAGGTTGTCCGGGTCGCCGGACATTTCATACAGGAGGAGATACTGAGCCACCATGTCGGAACTCCCCGGAATGGTGTCGAACTCCGCGCGTTCCTCGTGCATGACCTTGTTCATGCGTTTCAGGTAGTCCGCGATGGAAACGGCGTCGCCGACCTTGTTCAGGGTCAGGGCGCCTTTTTGGACTTCCTCCAACAGATTGAGAAGTTCCGGTTGTTTGAATGCGTCGCTTTCTTCCGCGTCGAGGATCACGTTGAGGGTCGAGGTTCCGCCAAAACGGGCGTTCATGAAGGCATCTGTTCTGACGATGTCGCTGCTTTTCTCGAAATTGTCGAGGAAGCTCGTATTGATCCAGACCCGTGATACCCCGAAGAGAGACAGGGTGACGACGAGAAGCGTCGCGGCCACAACCGGAATCGGGTGTGCAATGACGGCGTCGGCGAAACGTCCCCCGAAGGAAAGGCCCTGTTTTAGTTTGGCTTCTGCCAACGCGTTTGCCTTCGTGTCGGTTCGCTGTTTTCCCAAACCGAACAGCATGATGCCGGCAGGTATGAGCAGCATGGACAGAAGAAGCGCTACAAGCACGCCGAAGGCCGAGAACAGGCCGAAATATTTTACCGGATAGACCTGGGAGGTTACCAGGGAGATGAAACCCACTATGGTTGTCAGCCCGGCGAAGAGGACCGGATTCCAGATGACGTCGATCACGTTCCGGGCGACCTCTTCCTTGTCCGCTTCCGGATGACTGCGAATATGAAAATCAATTTGATTGTACAGGTGGATACCGTATGCGACGCCGATGGCGATAAGCATGACCGGTATCATTATCGTCACCGTATAGACCGGTACACCCAGGCCGACCATCAGGGCGAAGGTCCACAGGGTGCTGAACAGGACGACGGACAGGGCGATGATCGCACGTTGTACGCTTCTAAGCATGATGAAGAGGACCAGGGCGATGACGAGGATGACCAGGGGACCCATGCGCGCCATGTCGCGCGGTCCCAGGATTGCCATGGTGCCCTCGACAATGGGACGGCCGGCGACGTGCAAGGTTTCCGGATTTTCATATGAAGCCGCCAGTTTGAGGACCCGGTCGTACAGATCCCCCGAGAAGGCGCCGTCGGCCAGGTCGACGATGACCAAAGTCGTCTTTTCATCCGCGGAGACCAGGCGACCGCGCACCATTTCATTGGAGCGAACCGCATTCCGGATCTCTTCGCAAGCGGCTTGGTCGGCGGGCGCTTCCGAATAGAAGTCACGTACGTCGAGCCCTTCCTCCGTCCCCAGGATGTTCTCCGCCATATGGAGCGATCTGAGGTCGGTTTCCTCGATTTCCTCAAAGCCGATCAGCTCCTCTTCCAGGCGGATGATTTTACCCAGGGTTACCGGGTTATAGATCGAATCCGGGTGCTCGATGGCTATCAGGATCGCGTCGCGGATCATGAATCGCTCATTTGCCTCGTCGCTGAAAACGAAGGCCGGATGATCCTTGGGCATGTATTCATCCAGATTCGTCACCATCCGCATCCTGGTCGCTACGACGAACCCGGATATGAGGGTGATGAGGATCGAGGCCGAGATGATCATTACGGGTCGCCGCAGAGCCCATTTAAAAAAAGCCTTCATTGATCTTCCCCCTTCATTCGGTTTGTTATAGATAACTAACCGACATGACTTGAAATCCCGTTGCCACCGGAGGCAGCGGCGTCTTCTGCCTACGCTTGAAAAAGAAGCAGGGCGGATCGTATGTAGGTGCTCGTTCTCATCGCAAGATTGAAGGAGTGCTTCTCAATCCGCCAGATCGATACCAGCAAGCGGAAGCCGCCAACCAACATCAAAGCCATGTTTTCCGCGTCCATTTCCTGGCGAAATGCGCCCGACCCCCTGTCCTTTTCAATTTCTGCCCGTATTGTGCCCTGTGTCGCCGCCATTATCGCGTCGATACGGGAAAGCAGGGCAGGATCGCTCCTGAACACGTCTTCGGAAAACAAGATGGTCGTCATCGCGGGACGTCTCATGAACAGCCTGGCGTGCGACTCGAAGAAGGCGATCAATGTTCCCCCGGCTCCGTCTCCCGATTCCCTGGCTTCATCCAGGGCTTTTGCACGGGATAGTTCCATTTCGTCGACGACGGCTGCCAGAATCTCGGACTTGGACGCGAAATGGCGATAAATGGCCGGCTCGCTGACGCCTACGGCAGCGGCGATGCGTTTCATGGTGAGGGCTTGGATGCCCTCTTCGGAGATCAAGGCGAGGGCGGCTTCGATGATCTCCCTTTGTCTGTCACTTATTGCCACGGAACCTCCAGATGAATCATTAGTTGCCGATAACTAACATACTACTTTCCCTTATACCTGTCAAGCGCGAGATTCCGGGGAGCTTGCGGTACCACCCCCGCCCGGGGCAGTATCGCCCCATGGACCCCAACGCATATTCGGACCTGGCCGCCGCGCGCGGCGACTTCAAGGCCGCGGTGGAATCGTGGAGCCGCCGCCTGCCCGCTCTCGGCGGCCTGCAGGACAGGCTCCGGGAGGAGCTCGGGTACCGCGACTACGAGATCGAGACCCCGATCGTCTACAACCGCGCGCTGGACGATCTTGGTCCCCCGTCATCGCCGCGCTGGATCGTGATCGCCGACAATCCCGGGAAGAACGAGCAGAAGGCGGCCAACAACCGTTACCTCGTGGGCCAGGCGGGAAAACTCGCGGCGGAATTCTTCGAGCGCCGGCTGGGCAGGGACTTCCGCCGCGACGCCGTCATCATCAACAAGACGCCCATCCACAGCCCGAAGACCGCGGAACTGTCGAAGCTCCTGCGGATGGACTCCTCCGGCGGCCTGCGGGCCGTCTTCGACGAGAGCCAGAAATTCATGGCGGGCCTCGCGCTCAGGTTCCATCGCGCGCTGGGTCTGCCCGTCTGGATTTCCGGCAAGTCGGGGCTATCGCCCAAGGGAATCTTCTCGACCTGGTTCGGTGAATTCCGCCGCCTCTTCTCTGAAGCCGGCGCCATGGAGGAAGTCTTCGTCTTCAGTCATTTTTCCATGAACCGCTTTTCCATCGAGCTCGGCGAAAAGGCCGATCCCGGGAAGCCCCTGGAAGAGGAACTCCTGCGGATAGGAAGGGAAAACCGCCTGGCCGTGTTCGGGGCGTGACGGGCTCCCGCTCAGGCGTAGTCGATCGTCCTGAGCACCGGTTCCGTGCGTTCCATGACCAGCGGAAAGTCCCTGGGTTCGAGGGCATGGGCTTCGCCGTCCATCTGCACGAGGATTTTTTCCGTACAGAGTATGTCGAGGCGATCGGCCGAGAAGAGCTCGGCTTCCCGGAGCCCGCGGTGCCGTCCCGTCGTGATCGTCGTCTTCACGGTGAGCTTGCGAAAGAGGCTGGTCTGCCAGATCGCGCAGACATTGTCGTCGTCGGGCAGAATGCGCTTGTTCGAGCCATACTGGCGGTTGCCGGAAACGCCCATGGCCATGAGGAGCATTTCGCGGCGGAAGGATTTCACGGCGCGGCCGTCGCGGTCGAAGGCGTGGACTTCGATCGGCCGCACCTTGTAGATGAGGTCGTAGAACACCGACGCGAAATCCACCCAGAGTCTGTAGGAATCCCCGGGCAGCGAGGACTTGAGGCGGTTGGTCATTTCCGTGACGAAGGCGTCGAGCCCGATGCTGGCGATGTTGAAGGAGAACCACGGCCCTTTCGCGGAAGCGGGAGCGCACGAAATGCGGATGGCTCGCTGGCTGCCGAAGCGCGCCGGCTTCACGAGGCGGCCGCCGGCGGTGCGGAGATCGCGCCCGTCCGAACCGTCGTTGCCGGTCCCCAGGGGAAGGCGGAGCATGACGAAACGGGAACGTGTCGTTTCATCGCATTCCATGAGCCCGGACTGGAATTCATGGCTCGTGCCGTCCCCGCTGGCCATGATCGCGAGGCGCTCTGTCCCCGGCACGCCCGGGTTTTCAGCCGCGAGCGCCTTCGCCATGTCCTTCGCGTGGCCCGGCCGGTCCGTGGTCAGGACGCGGAACGTGAATGGGGAACTGCGTTCGGGCAGGGCCGAAGCTTCAGCCTCGAGTTCGGCGAGTTCCGCCAGGTGGCGCGCACGGACGCTCCGGCGCGTGAAGCCGCCGGCCTTCGGGTTGACGACGAGGATGACCTCGAGCGGCGTGCTTGCGAAAAGCGGGGAGCGGGCGGCCAGCGCGCGGATTCCCTCGATGAAACGTTCATTGCCCATGAAGGTGAGTGTAGCTTCATCGCGCCAACGGGGCAAGCTCGGTTTCCCAGGTCAGCTCTGTCCCCACAGGTCAGCTCTGTCCCCAGACAGGTTCTACTCATTGCGCGCGATCTTGCCGCTGAAAGGCTTGTGCGCCATGAAGCGAAGGTATCTGGCGCCGGCTTACTTCTGCCGCTTGGTGAACCCCATGATGAGGCCGAGAGCCACCGACCACAGGGCGGCAAGCCCGACCTGGTATTCGTGGGGCAGGGCAAAGGTGACCGTATGGGCCGGCACCCAGAACCAGGCAAGGGTCGCCAGGCTCTTTTCGATTCCGGCGTAGCCGCGAGTGCCCGTGATCAGGTTGTCGCTCGACCGGTGGAGGACCATGAGGAGGGGGCCAAACTGGGCGTTGGTGATGAGCGACAGGCAGAATGCCCGCAGGATCACGATCTCGACGCAGGCGACGGGCAGCATGCCCTTGTCCGCGAGCGTCTGGAGGAAGCCTCCGAAGCCGGCGAACGCGTACTTGATCAGGATGCCGAGGAGGCCCCAGACCAGCGCCTTGGCCAGCCATTCCGCGGGTTTCGCCGAAACCTTCCGCCTGGACGCGACGATGCCCAGGACTTCTCCCAGGGTTCCGAGGATGGCGAACTGGACGAACGCCGCGAACAAGGCATTTTTCGTAACCCACTCGACGTACCACGCCATGACGAAACTCCTTGCAGCCGGAAAGGGGATTTTTCTCCCACGGATCCGGAAACCCGTGCTAGACTCAGCCACCCGAATATGACATGCGGCCACCCTTTCGTCAAAGAAAAAGGAACTATTGGAAATGTCTCACGCAGACCCGTGGAGACGTGGAGAAGGAGGAAAATGACTCTACACTCCTACCCCTTCTTCCCTCTCTGCGTTTTCTGCCCCTCTGCGTGAGATAATCCTGGAAACAGGGCCAATTTCCAAAGTCGTCTGACTTTTGAAAGAGCCTCACCTAATTCTTCATTTATATTCGCGGAGGTAGCCATGCCCGTTTCCGAGACCATACGCAAGGACCTGGAACGATCCTCGTGGATCAGGCGCATGTTCGAGGAAGGCCGCAGGCTCAAAGAGCGATTCGGCGAGGACAGGGTCTGGGATTTTTCCCTCGGCAACCCGGACGTGGAGCCGCCGCCGGAATTCCGCATCGCCTTGAGGGAATTGGCCGATTCCGGGGAAAAAGGCCTCCACTCCTACATGCCGAACGCAGGCTATCTGTTCACCCGCGAATCCTGCGCCCGCAAGGCGTCGCGCGACCATGCCATGAACGTGGGAGCCGACGGCATCGTCATGACCGTGGGAGCGGCCGGCGCCCTCAACGTCGCTTTGAAAACCATCCTCAACCCGGGGGACGAAGTGATCGTCATCCGGCCATATTTTGCCGAATATCGGTTCTATATCAAGAACCACGGCGGCGTCATGATCGACGTGCCGTCGGCCGCCGATTTTTCCCCGGACCCCGATGCCATCGCCCGCGTCCTGACACCCGACACCGCCGCGCTCATCATCAATACTCCCAATAATCCTTCCGGACACATCTACCCGCGTGCCGACATCGAAGCCCTGGCTACAGTCCTTGCGAAACACGGAAAGGCCTGCGGCCGCCTGCCCTTCCTTCTCGTGGACGAACCCTACCGCGAACTGGTCTACGACGGCGCCGTGACGCCCCCGGTGATGGACGCATATGCGGAAACCATCGTGGCCTACAGCTATTCCAATAGCCTTTCCCTGCCGGGTGAGCGCATCGGCTACCTGGCCGTGTCGCCGGCCTGCGCGGACCGGAAAATCCTCATGGACGGCCTTTCCATGTCCAACCGCGCCCTCGGCTACGTGAACGCGCCCGCCCTCATGCAGCGGATCCTCGTGAAACTGGAAGGCTGCACCGCCGACACGACGAGCTACCGCATCCGCCGGGGCCTCATCTCGGGCATCGTCGGCAAGGCCGGCATCGAATTCGCCAGGCCCGAGGGAGCTTTCTACCTGTTCTGCCGGGTGCCCTCGGGCGGCCCCTCGGCGGACGACGTGGACTTCGTCATGCATCTCAAGCGGCACAATATCCTGGGCGTGCCCGGCATCGGGTTCGGCTGTCCCGGCTGGTTCCGCCTGTCGTATTGCGTCGCCGAATCCGTCATACGCGGGTCAGCCGCCGCCTTCGAGGCTGCCGTTGCCGCGTGGCGCGGGTGACTCGTTGTGGCGAATATAATAGTGGAATACTTCACCACGGAAGCGCGGAGGTGCGGAGGAAGAAGGGGGAATAGGGCAAGAAGAGTGCATGGTTTTTGGAAAGATAAACCCCTTTTCTCCTCTTCTCCGTACCTCCCCTTCCCTGTGGTCGGGGCATTTCGATGAATTCGGGTAAACCCCAAGTTTTTTTCATATTTTCCCTGATTTTTTTTCACTTGCGAAGAACCCTGTCGCGGCTATCCATGGCCTGCGGTGGCGCCGATTGTCTTGCCAGGATTGGAAGGATGGCCATGAAAACGATGGGTTCCGCATGAAAACGTTGTGAAAGAACAACAGGATTCAGGTGTTCGGGTGAGGTCAGATGGATCTCCGGGTGGCATTCATCGTTTGAAAATGTGGATTAATTCTTTATGGTATAGAGAAATAATAGTATTGAGGTCCAACCGGGCCCTGCAATGGATCCACACACTATGGCATGCATTTATATCCAGCAAGTTGACACATCCCAGTATTTTGTAAAATCATCCATATCACCCATATCGGATCATTCATGACTCAAATCTTTATCAATACATGATATAAACTGATTCATCCAAGGTTACTTCCAATCCGACGATTTCCAAAAAATTGCTTGACACCATAAAATGCGCTGGCTATACTGCCATTGGATTCCAAGAGGGAACATTGAACCATTGGTTTGATCCCTCAATTAGCTAAGGAGGACTTGATGAAGAAGTTTATTTTCCTGCTCCTCGCCTTTCTCGTCGTAGGAAGCGTTTTCGGTCAGGCCACGGTCAATGGCTACGTCAGGGCGATCACCACGCTCAAAGAGGACAACACCCTCACCTATGTGGACAGGCTTCGCCTCAATCTCAACTTCGCCACCGAGGACAAGAACGTCGTCATGTTCACCCGCCTTCAGGGCACGTCTGCTACGTTCGGTGATCCCGTCAGCGCGAATAACGACATCGCCGTGAAGTATATGTGGGGATCGGTCAGCCTCTTCGAAGGCAAGGTCAAGGCCACCGCCGGTAAGCTCGGCAACTGGGACTACAACATCGCCTCTGGCGTTTCCGAGTACAACCTTGGCAACCCCTGCAATGATGATTGGGCCCTTGACGGTACCAAAGCCCTGCTCCTCCAGGTCTACCCCGTCGCCGGCCTCGACCTCGGCCTCGCCGTGAAAACTCCCAGCGCCGAACTTGACATGGACGCCTTCGGCATCAACGCCAAGTACAGCATGGAAGGCATGGGAGCGGCGATTTTCGAGTCCACCCTCGGCCTCGATGCGGAAACCTCACGCTACAGCGTCAGTGCCCAGTACACCGGCCTCGAAGGCCTCACGGCTTCCGCCGGCTACAAGCACACCGCCGCGGATCGCAAGAATGTCTACGGTATCGTCAACTACGCGACCGGCGACATCACTGCCGAAGTTGCGACCGAGTTCAACATTGACGACAGCTTCATCTACCTTGAGGGCTACCTCAGCTACGTGATGGGTGATGCGACCTTCAACGTCCTCTTCGGTTACGATAAGGATGCCGTATACTTCGATGTTGACGACACCTACTTCTTCGGCCTCGAAGCCATCTACAAAGTCAGCGCCAAGGGCCTCCTCCAGGCGAGCTTCAACTACGACGAAGTTGCCAAGTGGTCCATTCCCCTCGTCGTGAAGGTTTCCTTCTAAACCTGAACAACGACTCGCATTCCCGAAAGGCCGGCCGGAAGGTCGGCCTTTCCTTTGCCGGAGGCTTCGATGAAACCCGTCCACCTCGCATTCGCCGTCTCGCTCTCCCTGGTTCTCGTCGCGTGCGCATCGGCGCCGGGAAAGCCTGACGCGCGGGCATCGGTCTGCACGCTCGACCTGCGCATCGCGACCAGCCGGGATTTCCCGGATGTCGGTGGGGCTTTCCCCAGTCCCTACGAGCCTCCGGACGGTCTCATCTTCAAGAGCGACCAGGATTTCGTCGTCCTGACCGTCGAGATCGAATCGGGATCGGGCGGCAATTCCCTGCAAGTCCTGGCGATCGATGCCGAAGGCGGCCAGGCAGTCTATCTGGGGAGGGCCGGTTTTATTCGATGGTGGAAGGGCCGCTCCTGGTACGATGAGAGAAACAGGACATGGGAACGCTATCTTCATCGCACCTATTTGCCCGAAGGCGCCTTCAACACAAAACGGGGTAAGCAGCTCTATCATGTCGTCCTGATGGGCAAGAGACCGCTGGCTAAGCCGGTTGTCATGAATGCCCGCTTTCTCGTGGACGGCGAGGAACGCAGTTTCGTGGTGACGATCGAATAGGATCGCCAAGTCCCTGATGACCCGAGGGACTGATCGCCGGGGACAGAGCTCGTCCATAGAGAGCCCTTCTGTCAATACAGATTCGAAGGATAAATAAGGTGGATAATGCTCCCTCCTGTTTCTATGCAGCTGCACGTTCTTCGATCCCTCTGTCTTGGAACTTACTCGCATAGACTTCGTTTGGAGTCTGGTAG